>NZ_AULJ01000039.1 GCF_000425225.1 Pontibacillus marinus BH030004 = DSM 16465
TCTTCCGCAGGAGTATTGCCGTTTCACCGATCCCCTTACTCTCGCAAAAGCAACGGACCTCCACCACAATATATCTCGATTTCAAGTCTTCCAGATAAGGGGGCTTTAACAGAAGAAGAATTCTAAAAAAGCATGACATCGATGTAAAGATGTCATGCTTAGAAAGAGTTAAATATTGATATTACCAAACTTCGCATTAATGCCTTCTCCTTTTGAAAGAGAAAGGGTGCCATTTCCAAGCTTCCAATCATAAGAAGGATTGCCGGCTAAATCAGTAGAAGGTGTTGGTTCTCCAAGTTGATAAAGGTGCATCCATTCTTCCTTCGCTTTCTCGAGTTCATCTACACCAACATGAATCGTATTGAAAGGAATAGAGTTGGTGTCTTCTGGGTTGTCAGCAGAGTTGATACCATCTGCCCATTCAATTACAAATGGTAACACTTTTGATTCAAAATCAAATTTTGGAAAGAGCATTCGCCAAGATAAAGTAGAGCCGCTTGGTTTTGTACGACTTCCTTCGAAGGGGCCTTCGTAATCGATACGCTCCTCATCCCAATATTCAATAAGCGAGTCCATATCAGATGTTCTTAAAGCAAAGGTGATAGGACCTTCCACGTCTTGTTCATGATTGTGCATAAGATGTTGAATAAGTGGGTTACCTGAATTTAATGCCGTGTCATAATCTTGGACACCTAGCCATTCAATGTAAGCCTGGTTATTGAAGAAAGCTAAATGGTTATATGTGCCCCAAGCATTATGCTCTCCACCTTTTACACCGACAACACCATGCTTCATATTCATATCCTTTTTTGCCTGCTCAGGTAATTTAGCAGCAACAACTAGATGATCAAAATCCATAAGAAAGCCTCCTTTGGCTTTTGAATCCATTGTTCAATATACCCTTATTATTAAAGTAGAAAACGAAGTGAAAACAATGATTCACTTTCATTATTCTCCCACAGGCTTCGCACACTTCGGACAAACAATCCACGTTTCATGTAAAGGCTGGTCACAGCGATTGCAAGTTTCCATTTGGTTTGCTCCACACTTGGGACAGTAGAGGTCATCATGATTGATATTGTTTTGACACTGATGGCAAACCTTTTTTGAGGAGGTTTGCGTACGTACGATGAAGTACATGATCACACCAAAGAAATTCGGAACGACCAAGGTTAATACGGTCCAAAGCTTTGTATTGAGTCCGCGTTTTTTTGCATCTCTATAAACAAATATAGCCAGTATAATATGAATCAAAAAAATACTAGAGAACGTAATTGTCATAATTTGAGCATCAGTCATGTTATACCTCCTTTTCATTTATAAACATTTGGTATAGGTTTTCTTGCTTGATTAAAACGATGAAGAACATCACCACAGCTGATATGAGGTTACTGCCTATAAGTGCAATGCCTACGATAAGCCAAGACCAATCTTGAATGATCCAATAAGCAACTTCGAAACATAATAGAAATGAAGCTACAAAAAGCAGTATTCCGAATAATATCATGGAGCGATCCAATGGTTTTGTTTGTTTAACTTCTCGAATGGTTTCCTCAACGACGACTTCTCTCGGGTTTCCGCTTTGTATAGCATTTCGCATTTTTTGATCAAACTGTTCTTCTGTCATCGTCTTCCACCTCTTTCCATGTTTCTTTTAACTTCTTTTTTCCATTAGATAACCGCGACCTTACTGTTCCAACAGGAATATCTAATACATCCGCCATCTCCTCATATGAAAAAGATTGAAAGTAGAAAAGGATTAAAGGGACACGGTATTTATCGGGGAGGGCATTAAGCGTTTCTAAAAGCTGTTCATCTGACTCTTGCTTCATCGTGAGGTCTTCTGGTGTGGCTGAATGTGAAGGTAAACGAGCCAGTTGGATGTCTTTATCCTCATTTGAGAAGAAATCCTTAACAACATTAAGCCAACGTTTCTTCTTTGTATATTCATCGCGATATAAGTTCATACAAATGGTACATAACCATGTTTGGAAGGGGCGATCCCCGTCATAACGGTTTAATGATCGAAAAACACGGACCCAAGTTTCTTGGAAGAGGTCATCTGCTTCGACTTGTGACTTTGTGAGTCGTAATGAAAATCGATACAACATGGTTTGATGCTTATGTATGAGCATATCGGCAGCGTATTCATTTCCATTTTGATAAGCGTTAATTAATGACTTCTCATCTTCCATCTGTCCATGCCCCCTTTCATTCTCTTTTTACGGTTGGTTATGGAAAAAGTTCAAGGGAATATAAAATTTTTTGAAATAAAAAAAAAGCAGCCCTTAATGAGAGCTGCTTAATTACATTATAGAACTTCTTTTATTTCTTTCATCTGTTCAAGGTGACGAAGTTCGTGCCATCCAATAAATTCAGCCCATTGTTCTAAGTTCATATCGCCAAATGCAGGGTGGGGCATAACTCTGTTTTGGAGGAGTTCTTGGTCTTTATTATGAATAAGGAAAAGCGTTTGCTCACGGGATTTTTCTAAGTGATCTTTAGCATCTTGAATAGATTTGAATTGACCTTTTGGCTGTAAATATTCTGGGGCTTCAACTTTATAGTCTCGTCCTTGAGTACGGTTGATTGGTTTTAATTCTGCTTGTTGGTCGGACCCTTTTTCAAGAGCTTTCTCCATTTGTTGGACAACAAAGCCCTCAATTAAATATAAATGCTCAATGACTTCAAGGATACTCCAACTTTCTTCTGATGGTTTAGTGCGAGCTTGCTCATCAGTAAGACTTTGTAAAAATTCTAAAATTTGATTCCTTTTTTCTTCTAATCCGTACATATCAAACCGTCCTTTATAAATGATTTTAATGTAAGTCTATCATGGTGGAGGTATGGATACCTATTGAACTGTTTGAGGATCAATTAGATTTTGATTATAGGAGTACTCATAAAAAACGTGCTGCTATCTTCCTAGTGCAGCACGGGAGTCTATTCATTTGTTAGTCATTTGTACTTTCCTCATAATGAATCCGCTCTTAGGAAGCGCTGGGATTTTGCGTAAGCTATAGCTATAATCTTGCTTGGGAACTTGGTACTTCAAATGAGCAGATAGAAATGTAAAACTGGCCTTTAATACTTCAATGGTAGGCCATTCACCTGGACAACGATGTCCTGTATGATAATCTCCACCACCTTGAGGAATAAGGTCAAATAAACCACCCTTCCAATCTTGGAAGCGATCCGGATTAAATTGTTCAGGGTTATTCCAAAGGCGTGGGTCATGATTCGTTCCATAAAGGTCAAGGAGCACTAATTGATCCTTTTGGAAAGGGTACTGCTGCCAAGTGAATTCGTCTTTTACAAGTGCCCCAAGGAAAGGGAAGAATGGAAAATAGCGACGAACTTCTTGTGTGAATCGAAGCAAATGATCTTCACTTTGCATCACTTGATCCTTCGTTTCGGGGAACTCTTGAAAAGCTACTGCTCCAAAAACGATATATCGCGAGATCGCTACAAGAGGGCGAATAACATTTAGTAATTCTACCGCAGCGATGCGAGCATTTAAAAGTTCTCCGTTTTCCTGGTGAGTTGCGACGGTATATAGCGTACTGTCTTGCGGTACAATAATTTCTCCATTTCGTACTTTTTGGATGATGTTCTCAATCCATTGCTCTGAACGTTTACGAGCTGCACGCCCTTCGACATGACGTGGTCCGACTTTACTAGCGCCTTCAATCATTTTATTCATATCATCTGCGCGTTTTTTGACTTCTTTTTGGCCAAGAGGTACTCCTGTCCAATCACAAGCTGTACGAAGGAGAAGTTCTAAGACTTCATCAAAAAGGACAACTTTCTTTTTCTTCTCCCAAGTTTGTGCGTATGCTTCCCAATGGCTTGTGGTAATCGCGTGCAAATCACGTAGTGCTTCAGGCGTCATGATCGACATAAATAGATGCTTACGTTCAACATGTGCTTTCCCATCCATCGTCTGAACGCCGCCTTCACCAAATAAGGTTTTTAATACAGGAGTAGGCATTGCGCCATTTCGTTTCATTCGATGGGTATCATAAAATACCTTGGCGCCTTCCTCACCACTAAGTAATGCAACTTTCTGACCTAACAGTCGAGTTTCATAGACATCTAGGTGATGATTCTGGACTCGCTTAGAAATAAACTCATATCCATCTTTAAAAATCCCTAGTGTTCGATCTAATCCTTTATCTTTTGGTACCTGAACAGACATGTCTTTTCTCTCCTTCTTCCCAGTATTTTTAGATATTGATATCATTCCTTTTTCTATTAAAAAATAAACAGTAAGGAGAGGAGATGGACGAAAAAAGAAAGCCCGAGTTTTTATACTCAGGCTTCATATGATCGTGTATCTAATTCAAATTCTTTAGCCAATAATTCATAAGATTTTAATCGTTCTTCAAATGGACTCACAATTGTGTTCACGATTACTTCATTGACATTATAGGCGCGAGCAAGATGTTCTATTTTCTCTTTTACTTGTTTAGGATCGCCTACAACCATTCGACTTCTATTTTCACGCACACGCTCTTTTTCAAAAATGGAATAAGGGTATTGGCTCGCCTCATCCGGAGTTGGGAAGCCATCGCGGTTACCACCTTGTTCAATTTTTAAAATAGCTAAATCTAAGCTTGATGCAAGATATTCAGCTTTTTCTTCTGTTTCACTGCATACCACAAAAATCGAAACATTCCCCTGAGGTTTCTCTTGTTGCATAGAGGGTTGGAAGTGATCCTGATAGCGGCTCATTGCACGGGTTCCACCGTAACCATTAATAAAATGCGCAAATGAATAGGAAGCACCAACATCTGCTGCAAGACGTGCACTAGTACCGCTTGAACCGAGCATCCAAATCGATGGTGTGGTCTCAGCCAGTGGTGTTGCATAGACATTCATGTCATAAGGATCATGTCCATGCAGATAAGCCATTAGCTCTTTTACTTGCTGTGGGTAATGTTCAACATTAGGTGCACCCCCATCATTAAGAGCTCGATTCACATTTGGCATACCTCCAGGAGCACGTCCAACTCCAAGGTCAATGCGTCCGGGGTAAAGTGTGTCGAGAACTCGGAACGATTCTGCTACTTTATAAGCACTGTAATGGGGGAGGAGCACACCTCCTGTGCCAACACGTATAGATTTTGTATGTGCTGCTAAATGTGCGGTTAATATTTCAGGCGCAGATCCAGCCAGGCTTTTTGTACTGTGGTGTTCAGAAACCCAGTAACGATGGTAACCAAGGAGGTCTACATGTTGAACAAGCTCAGTCGTTTGTTGAAAAGCATCTATGGGAGACATCCCCGTTAAAATAGGAGATTGATCTAATACACTTAGTTTAATGGTCAATTCGTTCACCCTAACATTAAAATTCTTTCTCCATTATTAGAATAGGCATAAGCACATTGCAAAAAACATGCTTAAATTATCTTGACATCGAGATAAATAGCACATATAATAAATCTCGAATTCGAAATAATTGTATCGGATTTATTTTTTGGTTATATATCTCGAATTCAAAATAAAATAATATTCAAAGGAGAAGATAATCATGATGAGTTTAGGTTTGTTAATTATTCGTTTAGCGGTAGGTGTAACGTTTATAGGGCATGGTGCTCAAAAGTTGTTTGGAATGTTTGGGGGACATGGATTAAAAGGTACAGGTGGCTTTTTTGACTCTATTGGTATTAAGCCTGGATACACCATGGCTTTATTAGCAGGGTTATCTGAGCTTGTTGGTGGAGGTCTATTTGCTTTAGGGCTGCTAACACCACTAGGGGCAATATTAATTGTAATCACTATGCTTGGGGCAATTGTTAAAGTTCATGGGCCAAATGGTTTTTGGAATACTGCTCAAGGTTACGAGTATAATTTCATTCTTATTGTGATCGCTGTTGGTGTAGCTTTAATTGGAGCAGGCACTTACTCACTAGATTCCATTTTATTTTAAAAAAATAGATTAATATAAGTACCGTTTTACTCCGGATTTGGTTGAACATGCTTCGACTTTATTCGAGGGGGAAACGGTACTTTTTTTCATTCTCTCTTCCAATTTTGACAATGTACGCTTAAATGTCTATGTTAAAATGATAGAAAAGTCCGAAAAATATCAAGGAGTGTGAGAGGGTGGAAAGAATCCCCGTCATTCAGACACAGTTACGACCTCCTGTTGTAAAAGATCGTTTTGTTCGTCGTGCAAAGTTACATAAAAAGCTGTCCTCTATGACTCACTATCCTCTTGTCTTATTACATTCGGGAGCGGGTTATGGGAAAAGTACAGCTCTTACTTTATTTATTCAGGATTCAGGGTTGCAGGCTTGCTGGTATTCTATTTCATCCAATGATGATGACCTAGGTCCTTTTTTAACAAAGCTCATTCATGCTATTCGGATTCAGCATGCTGATTTTGGTGAGGCCATTCTTCAAGAACTTGAGACCATCCAACAATATGTACAAGACCAGGAAATATGGTCGCTTGTTTCCATGATGGTGAATGAAATCGAACAGCTAGAAAATGAATTGTATGTTGTCCTTGATGACTTTCATCATATAGAACATTCTTTGCCAATTGAACAATGGATGATTCATTTTATGGAGCATATCCCGGAGAATTGTCATGTTGTTATTTCTAGCCGTAATAGGCCACATTGGAATGTTCTAACCTCGTTAAAGGTGAAAGGGAACCTGCTAGAAATCTCTCAAGAAGATGTGACCTTTTCTCAAGAAGAAATGGAGCATTTGTTGATCGATCTATATGAATTTGACCTTTCAGATTCAGCTCTAGAGAAGCTTCATCAGTTAACTGAAGGATGGGCGATTGCTTTTGAGATGGTTATTCAGCAGCTTCAAGCTGGAATTGATGTGGAGAGTGTTGTCCAAAACCGTACGAATACGCTTCAAGACCTTTTTGATTATTTAGCTTTAGAGGTGTTATCGAAACAATCTCTAATGGTGCAACAATTTCTAATGCAAACTAGTATTTTGGAGGTGCTTTCTCCCAAACTATGTGATTACGTCTTGGGTATGACAGGATCTGGCTCCATGCTTGAGCAGTTAGCAGATCAACAACTCTTTCTTCAGAGAGTAAGTGAGGATCACTATCGCTATCACGCTTTGTTTAAAGCTTTTTTGGAAAACCGAATGAAAAAAGAACAGCCAAAGGAGTACCAACAACTACACCAAAAAGCAGCCCGCTACCATGAACAAAACGGAGATATGGAGACGGCTCTTTCCCACCTTGCAAATATGGGAGATCATGGTCGTTTGTCGCAATTACTTCAAGAGTTTGGTCAAGAGATGCTCAAAAATGGAAAGCTCCAGAGTCTCTACGATCGACTGATTGCGATTCCTTCACAGGAAAAACGTCATTTCCCAATTTTATGGTACTACCAGGGTGAGATTTTACGTTATTGGTCTTCTTATAAAGAAGCGGAATCATGTTATGACCGTGCAGAATCTATTGCACATGACCGAGATGATGCTTATTTAGTTAGCCTGTCACTAGAAGGGAAAGCGCAAATCTACCTGGATACGATTCAGCCTGATCAAGCTGAACGTATATTACAAAAAGCAATTGATATTCGGGAAAAAACGAATGCAACCAAAGAAGAGATGGCAAGACTCTATCATCGTTTAGCTGAAAATCTATTAAATGCGGGCAATGCTGTGAAAGCAGAGGCTTGGTTTGAACGTGCAAAAGAACTAAAACTGCCTTTATTAGATGGGAATTTAGAAGCCCGTTTGTATTTAAGAACAGGAAGACTGGAGCAAGCAGAAAAAGTGCTTCTAGAACGAAAAAAAGCACAACCATTTGATGAATCACAGCATTTGCCTCAGTCCTTTCGAGAAACAGACATATTATTATCGATTATTTCATCGTTTATGGGTAAAAGTGATGAAAGTAAGAAATATGCTGAACAAGGAATACATCAGGGGATTCAAGTGCAGTCACCCTTTGTAGAAGCTTGCGGATGGATGAGAATTGGGCATGCCGTCCAACTAATCAATCGCTATGAGCCTCACCTAGCTGAAAAGTGCTATCAAACCTCATTGGAAATGATGGAGAAAATGAATGTTTCAAGAGGGAAGGCAGAGCCGTATATGGGACTTAGCGTATTATATGGTGTTCAAGGTGAATATGAAAAGGCTATGGCCGCAGGTGAAAAAGGTCTTCATGAAACAGAACAGGTGAAAGATCTCTGGTTATCCTCTCTCATTCAACTATGTATGGGGATTACCGCCTTATATTGTAAGAAATATGAGGAAGCGAATTCAGTTTTTATGACAGTAGAACAACAAATGGGTCATTGTGGTGATGAATACGGAATAATGCTGACTTCATTTTGGAAGGCTTACGCTGCTCGTGAGACAGAAGAGGAAGAAGTTTTTGAAAGAGAAATGAGGGCCTTTCTGCAGCGTATACAGACAGGAGGTTACGAATTTTTCTTGAAAGAAAGAACAACCTTCGGGCCGATGGATGTTCAAAATATCATTCCCTTGTTGTTTAAAGCGCAGAAACTTAAAATTCATGAGCCTTTTGTATCTAAAATGATTCACGAACTTGGGTATGATGAGATGAAAAACCATCCAGGATATACGCTTCGGATTCAAACCTTAGGACAACTCAAGGTATGGTTGGGGAATCAACTTGTTGAGGAGAAGGATTGGCAGCGCGGGAAAGCAAAGGAACTATTTGAGTTTTTCGTTACAAAGCGCCATCAACAAGTTTCAAAAGAAGAAATCTACCAAGCATTATGGCCCGATCAAGATGAATCTGGTGCCAATCGTAGCTTTAAAGTGGCCCTGAACGCTCTTTTGAAAACCCTAGAGCCAGGAAGGAAAGCGCGAGCAGAATCCTTTTTTATAAAAAAAGATGGACAAACATATGGACTGAACCCTCAAGCTGGTTATGAGCTCGATATTGCTTCTTTTGAAGAATGGATCGAAGCGGGACTAGAAGAGAAAGATGCGAACCGATCCAAAGACTTGCTTGAGAGAGGTTTAAAGCGGTATGAGGGAAACTATTTGGAGGACCGTCGCTTAGCAGATTGGTGTTTGAATGAACGTGAGCGTGTTCAAGTATTATTCTTGCGAGGGGCCGAAAAGTTAGCACAGGTATCGGTTCGTCTTCAGGATTTTGACACTTGTATTCAATGGTGTGAAGCGATTTTACGAATAGATCGCTCGTGGGAGGAAGCTTATCGGTTAATGATGTATAGTTACTATCAAAAAAATAACCGACCTCAAGCGATTAAATGGTATCAGAAATGTTACCGAGTATTAGAAGACGAGCTAGGTGTGGAACCGATGAAGCCCACGAAAGAAATGTTTGAGATCATCAAAAGTGATAAGGGTGTTGAAGTTTTTGCTTAATTATAGATGGAGGGTGATCTGATGGAAGATAAAATCGCATGTATGCACCCAGAAGGAAAAGAAGCCCCGAGAATCGATCGAGATAAGTATGAAACCATTAAAAGGTGTATATTGAACACGATTCAAGAGCATGAAATCATTTCGTTTAAACAATTGCGTGTAGAGGTCACTCATCAGTTGAAGGGGAACTTTAATGGTTCGATATCTTGGTATTTAACGACAGTGAAATTAGATTTAGAAGCAAGGGGTTATATTAAGCGTTCGAAGCGGAATAACCTGCAACATTTAGAATTAGCATAAATGTATCTAGAGAAGAGCTTGGAATTTGTCCCAAGCTCTTTTTTATACTCTTTTACTTGTGAGTTATTCCAGAAAAGTCCCCGTTTGTTGAAGACTTGGATTCGAGATAAAGGGCGGTGGTGGTCCGTTGCTTTTGTGAGAGTAAGGGGATCGGTGAAACGGCAATACTCCTGCGGAAGACCGGCCGAGCTTCCTCGTTCGCAAGCTCTCTGCGGGATCTCGTCCGCCCTTTCTGCCGCGGGAGTTTGCCGTTTCCCTCACCCCTTCGCTGTTATGGAGGTTAACGGACCCAGGGTGAGATCATTTATTTTCATCCTTAAGGAAACTGTATTTTAGATCCTAAAAACCCTCTACATATAAGGCCTTAGATCACCTGGGAGGGATATATGATTTAACTCGTTATTTAAAACCAGAAAACCTAACGATAGCTGCGGTTCCGTTATTCACCATTCGGCTAAGGTGGGCTGTGGAACGGGTTGACTCCTCCGGTAGAAAGGGCGAGCGAGATCCCGCAGGAACGAAGTGACGAGGAAGCTCGATCGGTCTTCCGGGGAAAGCAACCCGTTCCACAGCCCACCGCACTCCACAAAAGCAACGGAACCACCCCGCACCAGCTTATTCAAGATTACTGCCATTTAATTAATAAATAATGCGCTTCAAGTATTTATGATAACTTCATTTGTAACTCCCGTGTAACTCTTCTTTCGTACGATAAGGTCAAAGCAGTAGACGCTTGGATGAACTTAAATTTAAAGGGGGAGTTTTTCAATGTCATGGAAACGAATTATAGGTAGTTTGTTCATGGTGATGCTTCTAAGTATTTTCACAGTAGCTTGTTCAGGCGATAACGAAGCTTCATCAGAAAATGGTGGAAGTGAGACAGAAACGGAAGAGCAGAGTAACTCGAATAATGGAGATAGTGGTGAATCAGCAGATAAGAGTCCCATTAAAATTGGGGTGCTAGCTTCTCTATCTGGTCCACTAGAAGCTTATGGAACACAAACGAAGCGAGGATTTGAACTTGGTTTAGAGTATGCAACTGATGGAACGATGGAAGTTGAAGGCCGAAAGGTTGAAGTGGTCTATGAAGATACAGAAACAGATCCGAAAGTAGCTCGTCAGAAGGCGATAGGTCTTTTAGAAGAAGAGCAAGTAGACTTCTTAGTTGGTTCATCTAGCTCAGGAGATACAAAAGCTGTTCTTCCATTAGCTGAAGAATACAAAAAGATTATGGTTGTTGAGCCAGCAGTAGCGGACAGTATTACTGGAGCTGACTGGAACAAGTACATTTTCCGTACAGCTCGTAACTCATCTCAGGATGCTGCAGCAGGCGCGGCAGCGATTGCAGACGAGGGGGTTAAAATAGCAACACTCGCTCCAGACTATTCATTTGGTCGCGATGGTGTAGCTGCATTTAAAACAGCGGCAGAAGATCTAGGGGCAGAAATTATTCATGAAGAATATGCGGATCCAAGTGCGACGGACTTCACAGCAAATATTCAAAAGGTCATTGAAGCAGATCCTGATTACCTGTTCGTTATTTGGGCAGGGGCGAACACGCCTTGGAATCAGATTAATGATATGAAACTGCAAGAAAAAGGCATTAAGATCTCAACAGGTGCACCTGACATTGCAGCTTTAAAAACCATGAAACCTCTTGTAGGTATGGAAGGTTTCACAGTTTATTATCATGATCTTCCTGATAATGAGGTGAATGATTGGTTAGTAGAAAAACATAAAGAAAAATATGATGGTGAGGTACCAGACTTATTCACTCCAGGTGGTATGAGTGCAGCGATTTCCATTGTTAAAGCTATTAAAGACAATAATGGTAGTGCCAATGCGGATGAGTTGATCTCCGTAATGGAAGGTATGAGTTTTAATACACCTAAGGGTGAAATGACCTTCCGTAAAGAAGACCATCAGGCATTACAGTCATTGTATAAGATCAAACTTAAGGAAAAAGAGGGATATGACTATCCGGTACCAGTATTAGAGCGTGTCCTAACACCAGAGGAAACAGCTCCTCCAATCCAAAACTAAGTAGATACCAATGAACTTCGGCGCTCCTTGCCGGAGTTCATTGTTTCATAACGTCAGAGGGAGGTAGAAACATGGATACTATTCTTGAAACAAAAGACATTACGATCGCTTTTGGCGGTCATGTTGCGGTTGATGAGGTGAGCGTTCAAATACCTGAAAAACAATTTACATCTGTGATCGGACCCAATGGTGCTGGGAAAACAACTTTTTTTAATCTTTTAAGTGGGCAGCTTCGTCCTACAAAGGGTGATATTTACTTTAAAGGAGAGTCTATAACAAAACTCTCGCCAACTAAACGAACACGTAAAGGAATTGGTAGATCTTTTCAAATAACCAATGTGTTCCCAAACTTAACAGTATTGGAGAATGTACGGTTAGCTGTACAATCCAAAAAACAGGTGCGCTTTCAGATGCTGAAACATTTTAAGTCCTATAAAGATCAAGAAGAGAAAGCTCTAGAGTTGTTGGGTGAAGTTTTATTAAAAGATAAGGCAAACTCTTTAGCTAGTAATCTAGCGCATGGTGAAAAAAGAAAGTTAGAGATAGCTATGCTTTTAGCGCTAGAAACAGAAATACTCTTATTAGATGAACCGACCGCTGGTATGTCTCTTGAAGAGGTTCCTGCGATTCTAGAGGTCATTCACAACATTAAGAGACAAGGTGATCGAACAATCGTGTTAATCGAGCACAAAATGGATATGATTCTGGACTTGTCTGATCAAGTGCTGGTGTTATTTAATGGGCAACTTCTTGCTCAAGGTACACCAGAAGACATTATGGACAATGAAACAGTTCAGTCAGCATATTTAGGAGGACTGTATGATGACAACTCTGCTTAAGTTAGAAGGAATCGAAACCTATATTGATCAATTTCACATCCTTCATGACGTGGGATTTGAAGTGCCAAAAGGGGAAGTGACGGTTTTGTTAGGGCGAAATGGTGCCGGGAAAACGACCACGCTTCGTACCATTATGGGGCTGAATCCAGCCACGCAAGGGAGTGTGACATTTAACGGAAAGGACATTACCAAACTCCCCCCTTACAAAGTCGCAAAGGAAGGTATTGGTTATGTTCCTGAAGATCAAGGAATTTTTGGCGATTTGACGGTGGGTGAAAACATGCGGGTAGCCATGCAAAAAGAAGATGATTCCACGCATGAACGAATGGAATGGGTGCTGAACCTTTTCCCTGATTTAAAAACGTTTTGGAACAAGCCTGGAGGACAACTAAGTGGGGGTCAAAAGCAGATGCTTGCTATTGCCAGAGCTTATATGAATGAGAGTGAACTTTTACTTATAGATGAACCAAGTAAGGGTTTGGCACCGATTGTGGTCGAAAAAGTGATGGAATCCATTCAGGAAATGAAAGAAAAAACGACGATCGTTCTAGTGGAACAAAATTTCTTAATGGCAAGTCGAATTGGGGATCGTTTCTATATATTGGATGACGGTCAAACGGTTCATCAAGGACAGATGAATGAGCTCGAAAAAGATGAATCATTGAAGAAGAAATATCTCGGAATTGCGTAGGGAGGGGGACTAGCCAATGGATTTGTTTTTTAACTTAGCCATTAATGGGCTTGCTACAGGCATGCTCATATTCTTACTAGCTTCGGGGCTTACGCTCATTTTTGGTCTGATGGACGTATTGAACTTTGCCCATGGTGGCTTATTTGCATGGGGAGCTTTTAGTGGAGTGTGGGTGTATGACCTTACAGGAAGCTTTACGATTGGTGTTCTTGGAGCTATTGTAACGGGCTTGTTACTTGGTGTTTTGACAGAATGGCTCATTATTAAGCCAGTTTACGGGAATCACGTACAACAGATTTTGATCACGTTAGGGTTTATGTTGGTTTTATCTGAAATGCTTAAAGTTGTCTTTGGTCCGAACCCAATTGCTGCTGAACCTCCTGCAGGCCTAGAAGGAAGCTTTCAACTTGGTGATGTCATATTAATAAAGTATCGTCTGTTTATCATTTTAATTGGTGCGCTCGTTTATGCCATTACCTTCTTTATTTTGAAGAAGACAAGAGTAGGGTTGATTGTTCGAGCGGGTGTTATGGATAAAGAGATGGTCCAGTCTCTTGGGATTAACATTCGATTTGTTTTTATGCTTGTATTTATGGCTGGATCGGCGCTTGCTGCATTAGGTGGTATCCTGCTTGCTCCTTATTCTGGTGTAATCTATGCAGAGATGGGAATGGAGTTTGCGATTTTAGCTTTTATTGTGGTTGTCATTGGCGGCATGGGAAGCTTTACTGGCTCCTTGTTCGCTGCAATTCTTGTGGGACTTGCGCAAGCTTTTATGGCCTACTACGTTCCGTCGTTATCTCTCGCTGTAAACATGCTTTTAATGGCAGCTGTACTCATATTTCGTCCACAAGGGTTATTTTCACTTAAGGGGGGAGCGTAATGACAAACCTTCAAATGAACAAAAGTACAATGGCCTACACTTTGTGTGCTATCGCACTTCTCGCGCTTCCTTTTGGGTATGATAACAGAACGATTCTATTTCTGATCACTCAAGTGTTTATCTTTGGAATTTTTGCAATGAGCTATGACTTGTTGCTTGGGTTCACAGGTATCGTTTCATTTGGGCATGCCATGTTTTTTGGTATTGGTGCTTATAGTGTTTCGATTATTTTAGACCGAAATGAACCAACGATGTTTTATTTAGTGATTGGAGCCATTGTGGCTATGGCTATAGCTGGACTCGTTAGTTTTATTGCAGGTATTTTGACCCTTCGGTTAAAGAGTCACTTTTACGCCATGCTTACTCTTGCATTAGCGGGCTTGTTTTTAGTTGCTGCAGAAAAATGGCGTTCCCTCACGAAAGGTAACGATGGTTTTGTATTACAGATACCAGAGTTATTCCGTGATCGAACAAATTTATACTTAACCTGTCTGATTTCATTGATTGTTTTGTTCTTTTTAGTAAGACGTTTTACACAGTCCCCGCTTGGACGTATTTTAATGGCGATTCGAGAAAATGAACAGCGTGTGGAGTCCATTGGCTTTGACATTATGCATTACAAAGTCATTGCTAGTGTCGTGTCGGGGGTTGTGGCAAGTTTCGCAGGTGTCTTGTACATTCTTTCACTTCGATTTGTAGATACCAGCGTTTTTGCAACAGAAGTAACACTCGACGCACTTCTAATGACGATCATTGGTGGGGTCGGAACATTAATAGGTCCGATTATAGGAGCAGGAATTATTGAATTTGCTCACCATTGGCTTTCAGAGCTGTCTGATGTGCATTGGATTTTTGAACGGTGGATCATTCTGTTTGGCATTATCTATATCTTGGCTGTGATTTTCTTTCCTCGTGGTATTGTGGGAAGTCTTATGCACATGTGGGGTAAGAAACGATACAAAAAGCACAATCAAACGAAAAATGAACAAAAGAAAGTTGCTAGTTAAAAAGGGGGAAGTGGTGTGAGTCAACCAATTGCATCATTTGTCGTTCGCTTTCATGCATCGTTAGAAGAAGGGGAAGAGGATCAACGATATCGGATTAAAGTAACCCATGTTCAAAATGAAGTAGAAATGACATTTGAGAGCTTTGATCAAGCGATGAATTATATGAAGAATTCCCTTGATGGAGTGGAGATAAAGGAGTTATGACCATGGAATCAGTCGGAATTGTATCCACAGGCGTTTATATACCTGAAGACGTGATGACGTCTCAAGAGATTGCAGAACAGGCAGGATTGCCGATTGAAGTTGTCGAACAGAAAATGGGTATTAAACAAAAGCCTGTGCCAGGAGAGGAAGACCATACGTGTGAGATGGGGATACGTGCAGCGAAGAAGGCTTTGGAAAAAGGGGGCATAGACCCTGGTGACATCGATCTTGTCATCTATATAGGGGAGGAATACAAAGAGTATCCTCTATGGACTGCTGGAATTAAACTTCAAGAAGCGGTTGGAGCTGCAAATGCATGGGCCTTTGATGTGGCTATGCGATGTGGGACTACAATTATGGCGATGAAAGTTGCGCGTAATATGATGATAGCTGATCCAGACATTCAAACGGTTTTATTAGCTGGTGGGTACAGAAATGGAGATTTTATTCGATTTGATAATCCTCGAACACGTTTTATGTACAATTTGAGTGCTGGTGGAGGCGCGATGATCTTACAGCGTGGTCATGAAAAGAATCGAGTTTTGGATAGCTCATTAATAAGCGATGGATCGTTTTCAGAGGATGTTGTCGTTGTTGCGGGTGGTACGAAGGTTCCTCTTACACCTGATAACTTCGACCAATACCAGTTAGATGTGTTGGACCCAGAAGGGATGAAGAAGCGACTTGAAGAAAAGTCGATGAGCAACTTTTTACATGTCATTCGTGAAGCTTTGCAAAAAAGCGGTTATACCCAAGAAGATGTTTCATATGTAGCCATGCTTCATATGAAACGATCAGCTCATGAATATGTATTGAAGGAGCTTGGATTGGACCTAAGTCAATCCATCTATTTAGAGAATTACGGTCATATTGGCCAGATGGATCAAATCCTTTCTCTTGAGCTAGCTGAACAAGAGGGGAAGTTGACTGATGGAGACATTGTTGTACTTGTTAGTGCCGGAATTGGCTATGCATGGGGCGCAACAGCGATTAAGTGGGGAAATCATAAGAGAGGGTGATGAGTATGATGGACGTTTCTCTGAAAAAAGTACAACTCCCAAATGGTGAATCACTAGGATACCGAGAACGTGAAGGTGGGGAAGATGTCGTTGTTTTGGTCCATGGAAATATGACGTCTTCAAAGCATTGGGATCTTGTTTTAGAAAATATGAATTCCAAGTATAAAGTATACGCCATTGATTTGAGAGGGTTTGGTGTTTCTACATATCTAGAGCCTATTTCATCTATTAAAGATTTTTCAGATGATCTGAAATCTTTTTTAGATGCATTAGACTTGGATGATGTCGCACTTGTCGGTTGGTCTATGGGTGGAGCCGTTTGTCAGCAATTCTGTGTAGATTATCCGAGTTATTGTAATCGCTTACTCTTATTAGCTTCAGGGTCCACACGTGGTTATCCTTTTTATGCAACGGGTGAGAATGGTTTGCCTGATACGAATCACCGTCTGAAAACGTATGAAGAGGTCAAAGCTGATCCAGGTAAAACACTTGCTGTGCAGAAAGCTTATGACACAGAGGATCGTGAGTTTTTAAAGTCGATGTGGAACATGCTGATTTATGTGAATAATAAGCCTGATGAGGAAAAGTGTGAGGAATATGTAGATGATATTTTAACGCAACGAAATCTTGCTGAAGTCTATCAGGCTTTGAATCAATTTAATATTAGTGCAGTTGATAACGAAGTAGCCCAAGGGACGGGGCAGGCACAGGATATAAATATCCCTGTTTTGGTTATGCGCGGCGATATGGACTACGTAATAACAGAAAAGATGACAAATGAGATCTTAGAAGATATAGGAGAGAATACAACTTTTGTATCTTTACCAGGATGTGGTCACTCTCCTTTAGTGGATGATTTATCGTCATTGATACAAACGCTGGAACAATTTTTAGAAGAAAAGGAGCATCATAAACAGTGAGATTACAAGATAAAGTAGCGATTATAACAGGTGGAGCAAATGGCATTGGATTTGAAGCGGCAAGGCTATTTGCTAGTGAAGGTGCGAAAGTAGCGATTGCGGATTTCAATCGAGAGGTTGGAGAGCAACGAGCCATTGAGTTAAAAAGTGAAGGATTTGATGTGAGTTTTGTGGAGGTAAACGTAGCAGAACGAGAGAGTGTTGATGCGATGGTTGAAAGTGTAGCTTCTCAATTTGGGGGCATTGATATACTCGTAAACAATGCTGGCATTACACGTGATGCGATGTTGTCTAAAATGACATCCGAACAATTTCAACAGGTGATCAATGTTAACCTAACAGGAGCGTTCCATTGTGCGCAGGCCGTGTTACCTTATTTAGTTGAAAAAGGAAAAGGGAAGATAATTAACACGTCCTCTGTATCAGGTGCGTTTGGAAATGTTGGTCAGTCTAACTATGCGGCGGCTAAATCTGGGTTACTCGGTTTAACGAAAACATGGGCTAAAGAGCTTGGAAGAAAAGGGATCAATGTAAATGCTGTAGCTCCAGGATTCACGGAGACTGCTATGGTAGAAGAAGTTCCTGAAAAAGTAATCGATCAAATGATAGAACAAGTTCCTATGGGACGCTTAGGACGTACTACAGACATTGCTCAGGCTTATCTATACTTAGCTTCAGATGAATCAAATTATGTGAATGGTCATACTCTTCATGTTGATGGCGGCATCATGATGTGATTTCCTCTATACCGTGCTTAACTCAAGATTGTCGACAAGTATTTCGACAAACCTTTGAGGGAGCACGGTATTTTTTATAAGGATGGTTTCCCTTTGTAACTACCTTGTAACTCCGATTTTGTAGCATAAAGGTAGCTTACAAGAACGGGGAGAGATGATTGTGAGATGTGAATTAGATTGGATCAAGGGACGTGCTCGTCTTTTTCCCGAGCAAGTTGCTGTTATTGATGATGATCAGGGTAAGTCTTTTACATATGAAGAACTTAATGAACGTGCAATCAATCTAGCGAACTATTTTTTATCTCAAGGGATTCAAAAAGGAGATCGAATTGCACTAATTGCACCCAACCATGTCAGCTACTTTGACTTCTTATTCTCCTGTGCCAAAATTGGTGCCATTTTTGTCCCATTAAACTGGAGACTATCAAAGGGTGAACAGGAGTATGTACTAGGGGATTCAAAGCCTAAGTTGATCGGTGTGCACCAACATTTCGCAGGGGATTGTGAATGGGTGAAGTTCGAGTACTCTGTGTTAGATATTCATGACAATGAGTATATTCGTAAGCTTCCTATTCTTGGTCTGAATTCTGAAAGCATGCCGCAATCATTAGATGAGCCACTGGCGATGATGTACACAGGAGGAACAACAGGTAAGCCAAAGGGTGTTGTTTTATCTCATAACTCAATTATATGGAACGCCTTAAATACGATTGTGAGTTGGAATTTGACCAATGAAGATACAACCCTTACAACATTACCTATGTTCCATGCCGGAGGACTAAATGCATTGAGTGTCCCTCTACTAATGTGTGGTGGAAAAGTCATATTGTCTTCTACATTCGATCCAGAAAAGGCTGTAGAGGATTTACTTCATTATCAATGTACGATCGTGTTATTTGTTCCAACAATGTATCATATGATTGTACGTACAAAGAGCTTTGCTGAAGCATCTTTCGAAAATATGAAAGTATTTCTTTCAGGAGGAGCCCCATGCCCTAAAGCGGTGTATGAAGCTTTTGCTGGAAAAGGTCTTTTATTCAAAGAGGGATATGGATTAACGGAAGCAGGTCCAAACAATTTTTATATCGACCCTTATGAGGCAAAAGAAAAACAAGGTTCTGTTGGGAAGGCCATGATGTTTAATGAGGTTCGAGTTGTAGATGATGAGGGGAAAGATGTTCAAGTAAACGAAGTAGGCGAGCTATTGCTAAAAGGGAACCATACATTTGAATACTACTGGAATAAACCTAAAGCTACCTCTGAATCGATTGAAAATGGTTGGTTTCACACGGGTGATTTAGCCCGTCGGGATGATGATGGATATGTTTATATCGTTGGACGGAAAAAAGAGATGATCATTACGGGGGGAGAGAATGTTTACCCTCTAGAGGTTGAGCATTGGTTAGAAGCTCATGAAGGCATTAGTGAAGTCGCTGTTGTGGGCATTCCGGATGAGAAGTGGGGGGAAATCGTAACAGCTTTTATATCCTTGAATCAGGGCTTTTCATTAACGAAGGAAGAGCTCCAAGAGTACAGTAGAAAAAAACTTACACGTTACAAAAACCCGAAACATTTTCACTTTTTAGAGGAACTCCCTAAAACACACGTAGGAAAAATAGATAAGCAAGCTCTTAAGAAAAATTTTATTAATCAGTAACGGCGATACCAAGTATCATCCGAAGTTTGTCAGACTTCTTTAGACAACCTTTGATCACTACTTGGTATTTTTTCGTTTAGATAAACACCTGACTAGGGTATGTAAATTCTAAACTTAAAATTGAGGTGATAATGAATGGATACATTACAAATCGTAGCTTGGTTAGCACTTGCTATTGGACTTTTATCCTCCTTAATTATTTTAATAGATGTAATTCGCCATCCACAAATGATGACGATCATGAATGTGGTTTGGCCTATTAATGGCTGGTTTATGGGCCCTGTTGCTCTTTGGACATATTTCAAATGGGGGCGTATTAAAGCAAAAGATCTTAATAAAGATGACAACCGTAAACGCCCAGCTAAGACCTTTGTTTCCACAACTCACTGTTCAGCGGGTTGTACACTTGGGGATGCCATAGGTGTTCCAATTGTATTCTTTGCTGGAATGGCAATTTTAGGTTCTAAACTTTTAGCACATTACACTGTTGAATTTATTGCAGCTTATGCCTTTGGTTTGTTATTCCAAGTACTAGCGATTTACCCTATGAATAAAGATAAAGGTATATTTGGTTCTTTTAAATCCGCTGTTAAAGCAGACACATGGTCATTAATCGCATTTGAAGTTGGTATGTTTGGGTGGATGGCTATTGTTCACTTTATTCTGTTTACACACCCGCCGAAGCCAAATGAAATAACGTATTGGTTCATGATGCAAATTGCGATGATACTAGGATTTATCACAAGTTACCCAGCAAACTGGTGGCTTGTTAAAAAAGGAATTAAGGATGCAATGTAAAGGATGCTCCTTTTGCTATATAGCAGAAGGAGTTTTTCGTTAATAATTGATGTGAAACGGGGTTATTTTAAGGTGGAGAACTCATAATGTTTTTTTTATCTTTTATGTGGTTACAAACGACTGTGTAAATGGAGGATTAAACTAAAACTTCTCCATATATTTGATCTGTTTCTTCTTTCTGAAGGGCTACAGATTTTTCACCAATCTGTACAGCTATCATTCGACCGGCATTAATTTTATGAAGTAGTACTAAAGTAATGTTTGTGTCGATCCCTAATCGATATAATCTTTGTTTATCCTTACCTGTTGCTTCAATATGTTTAATGTAAAAATGATTTCCATTATATGCTTCGGAAAGTGTGATAAGCATTTGTTCTTGCCTCCCTTATCAAACAAAAATACGTATATAGGAAATAAGTTCCATATAATAATATATTCCTAATACATAACTTAGTCAAACGAAAGTATGCAAAAAGTTCTAGGAAAATGGTGTGAGGTTTCACTTATATCCATAACGGAAATGGTACTATGATATAAATTCGAACTTGGACGGAAAATTTAGGGGGTATGGAAGGTGTCACAGTATCAAACGGGTGCTTTTTTATATAATGGTAGTGCAGGGCCTGATCAGTTAAACGATAAATTAGCTGCAGCATTACCTGTTCTTTCACAAAATGTTGAAAAACTTTCTGTGGTGCAAACGACAAGCCGTGATGACCTTATTGAGAAAGTAAGACATTATGGAGAAGGCGTTGAAGTCCTCTACATACTTGGGGGAGATGGGACTGTTCACGATTGTATAAATGCGGTTGCAGATGTCGAGAACCAACCCGTATTGGGGATATTACCTGGTGGGACCTGTAATGATTTCACTAGAATGTTAGGAATTCCTCAAAATGTGGGTCAAGCTGCTCATGCATTAGTGAATGGGCGCGTGGCTCCAGTAGATCTGGGACAGGTTGGAGATAGATATTTCTTAAACTTCTGGGGTATTGGCCTTGTTACAGAGACCTCTATTAACATTGATCCCGATCAAAAGAATCGATTTGGGGTGTTAAGTTACTTTATTAGTGCGTTTAAAACAATGAATGAAGCCAATACTTTTAGATATAAATTGAGGGTAGATGGAGTGGAGTATGAAGAAGAAGGGGTTATGATTCTCGTGCTTAATGGAAGGTTCATTGGCACAAGACAAATACCTGTTCCGTCACTTTATGTAAATGACGGTAATTTAGATGTTTTAGTTATAAAGAATTCGAATTTAAAAACATTTAGGGAGCTTCTTTCTCTTAATCAGCCTAGGACCGATTCTGAATCGTTTCAGGAGTTGTTCCACACACAAGGTAAAGAAATTGAGATTGAAACAGATGAAGAAATGGATGTCGATACCGATGGAGAAATTTATTTGAAGACTCCTGGGAGCATTAAGGTTTTACCAAACTATCTTCGTATGATCATGCAAGATTTCTAAATAGTCTTCATGAAATTGTCATGGTTACGAGGGTTATATAAAAACCTTTCATGATAATATGACACTAAATAAGAGATTAAAGAACAAGGAGAATAAAAGATGAGAAAACTAGGATTTCTATTACTTATCTCAACTATTTTTGTAGTATTATCAGCATGTGGATCTGAAGAGGGAAATAATGCCAGCAATAACGATGACCAACAGAATTCAGAAGAAAACCAAGAACTACAAGCTATTGAGGTGAAGATTAAAACGGTTCCTGAAACGTTAAAACCAGAAGAGGTTACAACGATTCAGGCTAAAGTTACACAAGGTTCTGAGAATGTAAATGATGCTCAAGAGGTAGAATTTGAGATATGGAAAAAAGGTTCCGAAGACCATGAAAAGATGATGGCAGAAAAACAGGGAAAAGGTCTTTATTCCATTCAGCACACATTTGATGAAAAAGGCATTTATTATGTAATAGCTCACGTAACGGCTCGCGATATGCATAACATGCCTCAAAAGAAATTGAATGTTGGAAATGTATCTGAAAGTGACGAAAAGTCAGAGGGTCATGATCATAATGGAAGTGAGAATAAAGAAGAACATAGTCATGGAGATCGTTCAGATGGTGTAGCCGTCCACCTTATGAAGAAAGAGGGCAAATTAATGGTGCACCTTCAAAAAGGAGAAAAGCCTTTAGCAGAGGCAAAAGTTCGATTTGAAGTGTGGAAAAATGATGGAAAGCACAAGTATATTGATGCTAAAGAAGGTAAGCAAGGTGAGTATGCTGCTGAATTCAAGGCTGATTCCACAGGAACATACAAGGTAAATGTTCATTATGAAAAAGGTGAGCTTCATGGCCATCAGAAAAAAGAGATTGAAATAAAATAATAGCTTGCAAAAAAGCCACTCTCAAAGAAATGAGGTGGCTTTTCAATCACTTTTTACAAACTGCTATGCCTAATGGATAATGCACACCATCCCTTGGAGGCTCGATTAAAACACCTTTTTGATAATAAAATTCGGAGGCTGAATAATTACGAAAAAGCTCTTTAAATTCTTCTGGTGTAATTTGATGTACGTGGAAAGGGGAACCACACTCAATTCCTCGTCCTTGGCCAAATGGAGTTGAAACAATTAACATGCCTCCAGGTTTTAATAATTCATAATAGTTGTTAAGTAGTTGTTGTTCATTTTCAATATGTTCATAGGTTTCAAAGCTAATAATCGTATCAAAAGTTCCGAGTTTTTCTGGTAGGATTGGATCAACGGCATTTTCCTGTTGGAAAAAGGATTTAGGATGATAATAGTGAGCTTTTGCATAGTTGATGATATCTTGATCAATATCCACACCCATTACTTCATCTATTTCATCTTTTCGGTTTTTAGCCATCATATGCGTCCCGTATCCAGAACCGCAAGAAAGATCAAGTACTCGACCTGTTACGTAAGGAAGAGCAAATTGATAGCGAGCCATATGCTCCAACAATAATCCATTTGATGGCTTCATATATTCGGGTATCACACGTTCTCCAGTATCTTCTACCAAGTTCTCTCCACCGCTTTCTTTCATTTGTGTTATAGTACTGTTAATAGACCATAAAACTACAGAAGAATACATGCCTAGATTAAAAAGATTTTGCAAGCGCTTTTCATTATATTATGCCATACTATAAGATCTTTCAAAAGAAGGGTGTACCTTTCCTCTTGTAATACGATGAACGTTTGCTGTAGATTTATCTATAGGGACTCATAAACTTTCCAAGAGGACGTGTTAACGGAGTGAAACCCGTTTGACAATAAATTGAAACGGTAGCTATACTCTAATTGAATAGAATAGAAAGGCTGATTAATATGGATCAAGATCAACATTATCAACAAAAGAAAGAAGATCCATCCTTAAGATTATTTGTTGTGTTATCCAAAGCTTATCGTTCCATCACAGATCAAGTGAAAAGAGATATACAAGAGCAAGGACTTAACCCAACTGAATTTGGTGTCCTTGAAATGCTTTATCATCAAGGAGAACAACCTCTACAAAAAATCGGGGATAAAATTCTTTTAGCAAGTGGAAGCATTACCTATGTGGTGGACAAGCTTCAACAGAAAGGTTTGCTTGAGCGAAAGCCATGTCCGAATGACCGTCGTATTACTTATGCTGCTATTTCAGACGAAGGGTGTAAGCTATTACAATCCATTTTTCCGGATCATTGGAAGAAAATCGAAGAGATTACAGGTGGTCTTTCTAATGAGGAAAAAGAGGAGCTTATTCCTTTACTCAAAAAGCTTGGACAGTATGCCGATCAATTGGGTTAATCTTGCAGCCTAAGTGCGTATTATGATAATCTATAAGAAATTACACGTTATGAAAAAGGAGGTGGAAAAAGAGATGCTACACACAGATAAGCGCATGATTGTTAGTAAATCACTATATTTTTACCGTGCGCAAACTCATGAATTTGTTGCTAACGGGACACGTATGCCCAATTTTAGCAACTAAATCATGACTGTGTGGATCTCTTATTCCATCTTAAAGTGCAAGGAAGAATAGCGACATTTGTCCCCACACATCTCAATACATGTGTGGTTTTTTATTGGGGTGTTGTGTTCTTCCTTTTGAAGCCTGAGAAATCTAAGAGATTCTCAGGCTTTTTTTATGAACTAGGAAATTATGGAATTTGTGCCTTGTGTATAGCTTTTTAATAAGCGTGGGGCCAAGTCCAGCTCCAGCGCCCAGCAACTAGTATGCTTCCCTCACCTCCGTAAGATAAGTCAACATCGAATCGCTTTGCTCTTCGTGTTTCCTTTATCTTACTGCGGCTCAGTCCAGCATATACGTTGCTACCCGGGCGCTTCCGCTTTAGTTTTTTCATAACGGAGGTAACGATATATGTTAATTACATTAAAAGATATAAAGAAAATACTTGGTGGCGATCTATTATTTGAAAATCTAAATTTTGAAATACAACCTGGTGAGAAAATCGGATTGGTAGGTAGAAACGGTAGTGGAAAAACAACGATATTCAAGCTCATTAATCAAATTGAAACCCCTGACGATGGACAAGTATTTATAAAGAAGCAGGCCAACGTAGGATATTTAAGCCAAATTCCAGAAGGCGTTGCCGGAACTGTGCATGATTATCTGAAATCGGGTTTTTCAAGCTTAATGACCATTCAGGAAAAAATGAAAAGATTAGAAACAGATATGCAGGATGAAAACAAAATGGAGCGTGCTATAGAGGAGTATGGGAAGCTTCAAGATGAGTTTATGCGACTTGGAGGATATGAAATTGAGTCACAAATCGAAAAAGTAGCTCATGGACTTCATTTAGAAGGTCTTCTTTTCTCTCCTTTTCAAAATTTAAGTGGCGGAGAAAAAACGAAAGCAGGCCTTGCAAGAATTTTATTAGAACAACCTGATGTATTGCTTTTGGATGAGCCAACGAACCATTTAGATTTACATGCTATTGAATGGTTAGAGAGTTATATTCAACAATACGATGGAGCCGTTTGCATTATTTCCCATGATCGTCAGTTTCTCGATCAAACTGTTGAAAAAATTTATGACTTGGACCAAGGAGAAATTAATGTCTATATAGGTAATTTCACTTCGTATGTTAAAGAGAAAGAAGAGAGGTTGCTTGCTGAATTTAAGGCTTATCAAGAACAACAAAAAAAGATCAAGAAAATGAAAGAAGCCATCAAGCGCCTTAAAATATGGGCAAATCAGGCAAATCCACCAAGCGAAAAGCTGCATAAACGTGCCAGAAACATGGAAAGAGCACTAGAACGAATGGAAAAGCTTGATAAACCGAATCTTGATCCTCAAAAAATGGGGTTATCTTTTGATGCTGAAGATCGTACAGGGAAAGATGTCATCGTAGCAGAAAATGTTACAAAATCTTATGGTGATACTCCTGTCTTACAAGGGCTTGAACTTCATCTTCGTTATCAAGAGAGACTTGCCATTGTTGGTAGAAATGGGAGCGGGAAATCAACCTTTCTTAAACTCATTATTGGCAGTGAACAGCCAGATGGTGGAGAAATATCTCTTGGAGCGCAGGTGTCTATCGGTTATCTTCCCCAAGAACCCTTGAAGCACGAAGACCCGGACATGCAAATGATTGAATACTTCCGAGAACATGTACGAGTAACAGAAGGTCAAGCAAGACAGATACTAGCTCGATTTATGTTTTTTGGATATGCTGTTTTTCAAAGAATCGGAATGCTTAGTGGTGGTGAACAAATGCGCCTGAAACTAGCGGTCTTTATGCATCAGAATATAAATCTACTGATTCTTGATGAACCAACCAATCACTTAGATATTGATTCCCAGGAAGTCTTAGAGGAAGCGATTGAAAACTTTAATGGGACTGTGTTAGGGGTATCCCACGACCGTTACTTCCTTAATAGTTGCTTTACAGAAACAGCCTTTTTGCATGAGGGAGTGCTACATCGCTACCCAAGAAGATATGAAGAAGCTCGTCTAAAATGGCAAGATCAGTTAGATGCCATGAAAACGAAAGAAGAACATGTAATGAAATCTAAAAAGCCGGTGAGCAACATATCACAATCAAATAAGGGCAATGTTCACTTAGAAAAAGAGATTGAAGAAAAAGAACAACAGTTACAAAAGATAGAGGAGGAAATGGAAAAAGCCGATACTACAGAGGAGTTAATAGAGCTTCAACAAGCAAAGGAGAAAGCAGAAGCGGAACTTGAAAGTTATTATGATGCATGGATTGCAGAAAAGGATGAATAAGTGTCATTTGCAAAAGGCTGCCCAACAAAAGGCAGCCTTTTTTAATAAATTTTAAGAAATCGTAACCTTCTTATCCTCATCATGCTTATGCGATCTATAGAAATGAATGAGTTGTGGAATCACTGTTTCAAAATCAGGGCATTCAATTTCGGTGCCTCTTAATGCACTTGTAGCTAGACTGGTATCATAGTGAGAATTATATATGAAGTATGGGATCGTTTGTTTTTGGATATTTAACCATCTTCGAACTGGAAGAAGGTTTAAAGGAAGTTTAGCTGCATGGAGAGGGATTCTGTAAGAAGGTGTTTTCCCTAACAATGCTTCCATTAACATACGATAGACTTCATGACTTTGATACGGGTTAGGGTCAGTCAGATGATAAGTTTGTCCAATGGAATTCGTGTGATGACTCAAAAAGACAGATGCGCGAATGACATAATCAACTGGAACAAAGTTTGCTTCTGCATACCCTTTGCCGAAGTAAGGGATAGTGGGTAGAAAATGTAGGCGATCAAATAGATTCAATATAAAATAGGGTCCATCAAACTTCGATGTTTTCCCAGTTTGGGAATCCCCTACCACGATGCCAGGTCGGATAATTGTAACTGGTAATTTTCCTTTAAGGTCATGAACTAGAAGCTCAGCTTTGTATTTTGTTGACTCATAATGGTTTTTAAATCCTTGGCCATGTTTCAAGTCTGTTTCTTTAATGGTTCCAGTACGTTTTCCTGATACATACGCCGTACTAAAGTACGTATATCGTTCTAAATACTTAGCCTTCAATAGCCATTCATTTACATGTTTTGTTCCAAGGACATTAACGTTGTATGCAGGTTCATATGGTACGGAAAGGTCATAGATTGCAGCTAAATGATAGGCGTGTGTAATGGAATTTAGCAATGTTTCAGAAGTCGAATCCGCTAAGTTTAAGTTTTCCTTAGTGATATCACCTTCAATGAGCTCAAATAGGTGGTTTGAAATATCGAGTTCTTCACATAGTTCATGGATCTTACATTGGGCCATTGTGCGGGTGGATGGAAGGATGAATAAATAAATTTTTTCTATTGGAAATTCTTCATGAACAATTTGCTTGATTAGGTGACTTGTTAAAAATCCAGGGAATCCAGTAAAAAAGTAAACATGACTCATGTAAACGTAACCCCTTTGGAAGAATTCTTAATGTGTAGTTTTTCGCTACTTTTTTCCAGAATCCTTCTTTTAATAAAAGAATTTTTAGTGGAACGAAATGTTTCTCTCGTTTAGGTATTGCTAAATCGGGAACAATGATTGCAATAAAGGAGGAATCTGGATAATGAAAGTACTTGTTATTGGAGCAAATGGACAAGTTGGTAAACATGTCATTGATAAATTAATAGATAACAATCATGAAGCGATTGCGATGATTAGAAATACAGATCAAATTCCATATTTTGAAGAACGAGGTGCCAGTACGGTAATTGCTGATTTGGAAAAGGATTTTAAGCATGCTTTTTATGGAGTGGATGCTGTTATTTTCGCAGCCGGATCAGGTCCGCATACTAGTGCTGATAAAACCATTATGATCGACCAAGAGGGTGCTATCAAATCAATGAAAATTGCTGAGAACTTTGGTATTAAACGGTTTGTGATGCTTAGTTCAATGGCAGCTAACCGACCAGAAATTGGTCCAGAAACATTGAGGCATTATCTATATGCTAAGGGTAGAGCTGACGCATATCTACGTGGTACAACACTTGATTATACAATCGTAAGACCTGGTGGTTTAACGAATGACAAAGGGACTGGAAATATTAAGATCAATGAACACTTAAATGAATTCGGTTCAATCCCTAGGGAAGATGTTGCACAAGTACTTGTCCAAACGTTACAATCACCCCAGACGGTTAAACAAAGCTATGATTTGGTAAGTGGAAGCACTAAAATTGATCAAGCTCTTTAAAAGTAGCCGGTCGGATCTAGTTCTTTTTTCTCAACCCTTCTTAAGTTTTGAATAATTTTTAAAAGAATATGTTTAACATGTATATTTCAAGGGTAAGAGAAAAATACATTTATGAACGTTTTTAGGATATGTGAAAATTTAAGGGTAAAGAACTAAAAAGTTTGGGGGATTCATCTATGAGTAAACCAAATGTAGTCGTGTACACAAGTGATGGATGCCATTATTGTGAACGTGTATTAAATCATCTAAATGAGTGGGACATTGACTATACAGAAAAAAATATCTCTCAGAATGATGCTTATTACAAGGAAATGCGTGAAAATAGAGTTTATGGAACACCGGTAACCTTTATAGATGGTGAAAAGTTATTAGGGTTCCAGAAACGTAAGTTCAAAAAGTTATTAGGTATTGATGAAGTGTCAACTTATATTAGACAACGAAATTTAAGTTATTAGTAAAAGGAGGAGGACAACCTCCTTTTTTTTTATTGCTTCTTATTTCACTTTCTCATACACATTTACATATTCTATAGGTAGATAACCATTAATCGCTAGGAGGTGCCTATGGATATGTATAATCAATATCCGCAACCACCGTTTGGGCCGCGGCCGATGCAAGCCACTTATCCAAATCAAAACCCATTTCCAGGATTTCAAAGTGTTCCAAACCAAATGAATATGATGCAACCTCAACCTGCTGAACAACAAGATATGAAGCCACCGATCTTTCAAAGTCCCTATGAACAATTTGCAAAGCCCCCGCAGCCGAATCAATGGAACCCTTATTATTCATTAGAACAGCAATTCCCTCAGTATGGACAAATGCAAGGCCCAAAAGGGTTTATGCACTACTTTCAGGATAAGAACGGTCAGTTAGATCTTGATAAAATGCTCTCTACTATGGGGCAAATGGCCAATACAGCTAACCAATTCAGTCCACTTGTGAAGAGTCTTGGATCTTTATTTACACGTTAAGAAGTATAAAATTTTAGCAATGGAGAAATTCGACGTAGTGAAAATTTTGAGAGAATGAAGTATAAGTGCAACTAAGCCTCTGTCTACGCCTTGGTTCGGGGGGGGGACCAAGAAATCCTTTGGGTCATGATTATATTCCCATTAATCGCCGCAGTATTTTAATTGCTATCACCTAAGCCGTCTTATACTGCAAAATAGCACTAAAAAAGCTCAGACCTAGGTCTGAGCTTTTGATTAGTCTCTAAAGAACGAAATCACATAACCACCTTCGCCGGCGTGTGTTGCGATTAGTGGGCCCATTTCGGTTAAAATGGAATCTTTAAAGGCATAACGATCTTTGATTTCATGGATGAAGCTTTTTGCTTTTTCTTCAGTAGTACTATAGGAAACCGCAATAACTTTGTCCTCGAAATTTTTCGTGTATTCACCGATCTGCTCTAAGAAACGGCGCAGTGCTTTTTTGTTTCCTCGAACTTTTTCAGCAACTTCAATTGTCCCAATATCACTCTTTTTCATCAGAATCTTAATGTTTAACGTCTTAGCAATAGTCCCTTTAAAACGATCAAGACGTCCACCTTTGATAAGGTTTTCAACCGTTCTTAAGAAAATAAGAGTTGCTGTTTGCTCGATGCGCTCTTCCATGTGATTAACAAGAGCATCAAACTCCATACCTTCTTCAACACATCTACCTGCTTCATTCACTAAGAGCGTCATACCAGAAGTAGCTGTCTTCGTATTTAGAACCACAATATTTCTTGATGGTTCTTCTTCTAGAAGCATATTCTTTCCAGCAACAGCATTATCATGAGTTGTACTTAGCTCTTGGGAAAGAGAAAGCATTAGAATAGGAACTTCTGGGTCCACTTCTTTATAAGCCTCGTAAAAGGCATATGGAGCTGGAGCGGATGTTGTAGGGAGCTCTTCAGAACCTTTCATTTTTTCGTAAAATGTAGGAATGTCGATATCCACACCGCTTTGAAATTGCTCGTCTCCGAAGTGAACATTTAAAGGAACAATCTTAATATTATAGCGTTCGACAAGGTCTTTAGTAAGGTCAGCGCCACTGTCTGTCATGATTTTAATCTGCATTGATCATCACCTGCTTTTTATTAAATTAGATAATAGCCTAAAGCTGCTTTACGTTTCAGTAGAATGCGTAATTTTAGGCTTTTGTTTTTTTGTAGTACTTATGATAAATAGGCTTAAACCTAATATAACGATCGAGCCTCCGAGCCATTGGGACCAAGTAATCATTTCCCCTAAAACAAAATAGGCCAAGATAGAAGCTCCAACTGGCTCAAATACAATACTCATGGATATGGTGGATGTACTTACCCATTTTAAGGCCCAGTTAAATAATGTATGTCCAAAAAATGTTGGTATGATGGCAAGTGCTAAAAATACCCACCAATGATCAGCTGGATACCCTATAAAAGGCTGTTGCAGAACGAGATTATACAATATTAATGTTAGGGAGCTGATCCCATAAACTACAAATGTATAAGTCATTAAATGGAGTCGTTTTCGAACATTTTGTCCCAATAAAAAATAACCTGTTACCATTATAGCACCGAATAGAGCTAAAATATCCCCCCATAAAGCTAACCCGCTTATTTGAAAGTCACCCCAACTGATGATGACACTTCCTGTTAAAGCGATTGTCATACTTAGTACGGCTCCAATTGTAAATTTCTCCTTAAAGAAAATAAATGTTCCTAGAAATGCGAAGATGGGTTGCAATGTAACTAAGACAACTGAGCTTGCGACAGATGTATAGTTTAGTGACTCGAACCACAAAATAAAGTGGAAGGCGAGAAAAACCCCTGATATTGAGGCGAGCATCCAGTCTCGCTTTGAAATGGACTTAAACTCATGCAAGTGTTTAGTCAGCACATAAGGAGCCATAATAAGAACAGCAAAAAGTAAACGATAATTTGCAATGATAGAGGCTGGTGCAGATTCGGCTAGTTTAACAAGTACGGCAGCAGTGGATACGGAAAGCACCCCAATAACTACAGCAACATAAGGGTTGAATGGCGGTTTTTCCACTAGAGACCAACTCCAAACTTTAGCAAATTCTTCAATGATAAATGGTAATATAAGATCATTATATCCTCTATTTACCAAGGTGTAGACTACACTTTTTTTCATTTTATCATTGATAGAAAAGAAAATGTACTTTAAACTAGGGTGAATTGCCGAACTTACTATGATGTGGTAAGATGGTATTAAATCATTCTCGTACCGAAAGCCCTCTTCCAACTGTGAGGATGGCTTTTTTACGTGGTTTTCTTTGGTTGTAAAGAAGACAATAAAGGAGTAGAAATAATAAAGTGACAACAACATTTAATCAATTAGGTTTATCCAAATCAGTTTTAAAGGCCGTCGAAGAGCTGGGTTTTGAAGAAACAACTCCAGTACAGGAACAAACGATTCCTCTTGCGATGGATGGAAGAGATGTCATAGGACAAGCCCAAACGGGAACTGGTAAAACAGCAGCCTTCGGGATTCCATTGATTGAAAAAATCAATCATGATCTAAAGAAGACTCAAGGACTTGTGATTGCACCTACCCGCGAGCTTGCTATGCAAGTGGCTACAGAATTAAATCGATATGGTCGTTATAAAGGGATTCAGGTACTACCTGTTTATGGTGGTTCTGATATGGGACGCCAAATTCGTTCCTTGAAGCAAGGACCTCAAATTGTAGTAGCAACACCTGGGCGTTTATTAGACCATATTCGTCGCAAAACGATTTCATTAAATAACATTCATACAACTGTTCTAGATGAAGCAGATGAAATGTTAAACATGGGCTTCATTGAAGACATTAAAGATATTTTGAAAGCTGTTCCTGAACAGCGTCAAACGCTATTGTTCTCTGCAACAATGCCGAAAGAAATTCATGAAATTGCAACCAAAATGATGAAAAAACCAGAAACCGTTAAGCTAAAAGCGAAGCAAATGACGGTTGAGAAGATTGATCAATACTTTGTCGAAGTAAATGAAGCTAAGAAGTTCGATACACTAACACGTCTTCTTGACATTCATGTACCTGAACTTTCAATCGTGTTTGGGCGTACGAAAAAACGTGTAGACGAAGTTGCAGACGGATTGAATGCTCGCGGATTCCGTGCTGAAGGTATTCATGGTGACTTAACTCAGAAGAAACGTATGGACGTACTGAAGAAATTCAAGAATGGAAAAATTGATGTTCTTGTTGCGACAGATGTGGCTGCACGTGGTCTTGATATCTCTGGCGTTACTCACGTATTTAACTTTGATATCCCTCAAGATCCAGAAAGCTATGTACACCGAATCGGCCGTACAGGACGTGCCGGAAAAGAAGGGTATGCTGTTTCATTCATCACACCAAGAGAAATGGCTCACCTACACTTAATCGAAAAGACAACAGGACGTAAAATTGAACGTCGCCCTATTCCTTCATATGACGAAGCGAATAAAGGACAGCAGCAAGTAACGATTGATAATTTAAGACAGACAATCGAATCTAATAATTTAGAGACTTACCAATCAACTGCCGCTGAACTTCTTGAAGAGTATGATTCCGTTACAGTTCTTTCTGCAGCGTTGAAGATGCTTACAAAAGAAAGAAAAGATGTCCCTGTTAAGCTTACTTCCTTATCACCAATTAGCGTGAAGCAAGCTAAAAATGATAAGTATAAAGGTAAGGGTAAAGGACGTGGCCATCGTAACGACCGAAACGGAAAAGGTGGTTATAAAGGAAAAGGTGGCTATAACAAAGGTGGAAATGGTTACAAAGGTAAAGGCGGATACAAAGGTAATGGCAACTACAAAGGTGGAGGCCGTAACCGTCGTCGTAATCAAGGACACGAATCTTAAAGGCAGTAAAAAAACGACTCTCATATCGAGAGTCGTTTTTCTTATGGTGAATTTTTGTATTCATTTAGTAAGCTTGAATCACTTTTGTTTTTGACTAGATTTTGAGCTGTTCATAAAGAACGATGTGATCATCATTAAGGCAAGGAAGAGGATAACAATACTGAATCCACCCTTTTGAAAAACGATAAAAATAAATGTAGACGTTTTAAAGTGAATAAAAAATTGGAAGTGTATTAGAAAGCATTTTAATGCATTATTTAGGACACGGTTCATTTAAAATAATTAAAAAATAAAGGAATTTTTCGACAATTGTTGTTACAATGAAATAATGAGAAATAAGGGGGAAATTTACATATGGTTCAACAAAACAAACAAATACAAGAGGGTATTGAAAACATAGGAAAAGTAATTTTAGGAAAAAGTGATGTCGTAGAATTATTGTTTACATCATTGCTAGCAAAGGGACAAGTTTTATTAGAGAGTGTACCTGGTTCTGGAAAAACAAAATTAGCAAAAAGTTTTGCTAAGGTCATTCACGGAGAGTTCCGCCGTATTCAGTTCACTCCAGATGTTTTACCGAGCGATGTAACTGGAATCCAGTTCTTTAACCCGAAGACACAGGAGTTCGAATTGCGTATGGGTCCAGTTATGACCAATGTGTTATTAGCGGATGAGATTAACCGTGCAACACCAAAAACACAATCTTCGTTATTAGAGGTGATGGAAGAACATCAAACTACAATCGATGGGGAAACGATTTCGATTAATCCACCGTTTTTCGTTATTGCAACACAAAACCCCGTCGAAAGTAACTATGGAACATTCCCACTTCCGGAAGCCCAACTTGACCGTTTCCTGTTTAAAGTGGACATGGGGTACCCAACGAGAGAAGAAGAGAAAAACATCCTTATAGAATATCAGATGAACGAACCATTAGATGAACTTCAAGCCACATTAACTCCAGAGATGATTCTATCTATGCAGGAACAAGTGAAAGAGGTAAAGGTTTCTGAAGCTGTACACGATTACTTGTTAGCCCTTGTGACAGAGACACGTAATAGTCCCGATATTGATTTAGGGATTAGTACTCGTGGGGCTTTAGCTTTAATGCGAGCTGCACAAGCGAGAGCTTATATCAGAGGGCGTCAGTATGTAACGCCTGAAGATGTAAAAGAGTTAGCTCCATATGTGTTCGAACATCGTCTAATTCTTTCTATGGAAGGTTCGATTAGAAAGAAACCTGAAGAGGTGGTAGAGGAGATCTTAAATTCCATTGAAGTTCCAGTGGAAGTAGGCGAAGGAAAGTGAGGCAGTGGAAGAAAGAATTTGGGGGGAATCTAGAAGCCACATATGACATGCTCGTGACCCTTTGTGTGACGATAGCTGTATTAGCTCTTTTTACTAATAAACCAAATGTGTACTTGGTCGTAGGTGTTGTGTTTGCTTTTGTTTTCTTGAGTAAAATGTATGATAAGTATGTAGGGCATGGAATTACTCTCGTTAATAAAAGAACAACATATAGGTTGTTTCCTGGGGACGAAGTAGAAATGGATCTTCGATTACAAAACTCATCGAGACTTCCAATCATCAACGGGAAGTTCCAGTTTTACGCGAATAATGTTGTTCAAAATGAACGCTTTTTAACAGTTGGACATAAGAAAACCAACTTATATGAAATTCCTTTATCTATTATTGATAAAGGTGATGCTGTTGTTTCGGTAAATATGAAAGCTCAAAAACGTGGTGTGACCAGGCTGAGTGATATAGAGTATCACTTTCCTCACTTAATGAGTTTCGAAAATATCACGTTGTTTTTTCGGGATTTTTATCGAACGGAATTTATCATTTATCCGACACCAATACCTGTGAAAGGGTTAGAGGAACGTTTTCATGTAACGATTGGTTCACAAAGAACAACATTCTCTCCCTTTGAAGATCAGCTGAGCCCAATGGGAACTCGAGATTATTTGCCGTCTGATCCGTTCCACCGCATTAATTGGAAGGCATCAGCCAGAACACAGTCATTACAAACGAAGGTGTACGAACGTGTTCATGATATCACATGGGTGTTTGTCGTAAACATCTCTGAATCAACTAGAATGCGAAACACATATGTTAGTCATAACATCGAAAATATTCTTTCCTATGTCACATATATGTGCCAGTTTGCTGCTGAAAAAGGCTATGCTTATGAAATCCATATTAATGCACGGAAAGCAGGGTCTCCTCCTTACTTTTATCTTCATGAAGGACTCGGGAATGAGCATTTACGCTATGCTCTTGAATTTTTAGCGAGGGTAAACACAGAAGAGTTAATTCTTCCTTATGAAAATCTGTTATATCATGTGGATAAAGACTTATATAAGCCGAAGACACTTTTCTTGTTTGGAGAAGTAACTCCAGAAGCTGAGATGTATGCAAGAACTTGGGAAAAGAAACGAATGAACGTTTATCACATTAAGGAATATGAAGAAGGGGCTTATGTAGGAGACGTAGTGAAGGGGGTGGCTGCGCAATGATCACAGCTAACCTCACGATCGTTCGAATCTATCAGTTCTTAGGAGAAGCATTTCTGTTTTATCTATTGTTAGTCCCTTTCTATTACTTTAGAGATCTTCCTTTACCAATGATGAGTTATATTATCGCTGTTGTGGGAACAACGATCATCTTGGTTTTATTCACCCGTGTTACGGACACGTACATACCATTTTTGATCTATGTACCAGTAGCGGTGATGTTATTTGTGGTCATGGGTTACTCATTGCTTATTGCGATTACGATGGCTGCATTCTTTAGTTGGCGTTTTATTCGCCATCTTCAAGAAGAAGGAATGGACCATGAATATCGTTTAATTACGCTTGGTTTGTTTCTTGTCTTAATTGAGTCATTGCTCATTACAGATTTTGCGATGTATCTCATGGTAGGGTTGCAGGTTTCCGTTTTGATATTTGGTCATATGCTCAGTCATGTTGTGAGTATTAAAATCTCAAACTCTAATCAAAAGCCATTCACTCAAATTGGAGTAATTGCGGGAGCCTTTCTCCTGATTACAGGAATCTCCTACTCAGCTTATAATGGGTTGGAAAGAATGTGGAGTGGTACGCTTACTTTACTAGCTAACATTTTTTCATATGGTATGTTGGGGATTGTGAACTTTCTGGACTTTCTTGGCGTTGATCTCGCTGCAATAGGACAATTAGAAGAAAGAATAAAAGAAAGTCAACAAAGTGATGTGACTATGGAAAAGCTTGAATCACCTTTTAAAGATCAGACAAAAAACACTGCCGGTGCTGAAAATGCAGGTGAAACCATTTATTGGAGTTTCTTATCGATCATTATAGTGGTCGCTATTATTGTAGCGATTATCCTTATTCGCAAAAAAGTCTTGGAGAAAAGAAAAGATCCTGAGTCCGATGAGGCGAGTATGACATCGAAATGGACAACTCAGGAGAAAAGTTCCCTCAAGGACAAAATCTCTAAGTTCTTCGGCCGCAAGCCTGAAAATCCTATACGACAGCTGTTTTTTGATTTCGAACGCTTTGCTCAAAAGAAAGGTTTTGGAAGGAAAAACTATGAAACCATTGAGGATTGGTTCGAACGATTAGGTGTGAAAGATGCGAATGTAGAAGTCTATCAAAAAGTCCGTTATGGTGATGAAACTACATTGACTGACCAAGAAGTAGAACGGTTTAAACATGACTTGCAGCAATTGAGAAAATCACTTTTAGCAAAAGGGAAGAATAAAGAGGAATAACCAAAAGCGCGCACCGATTGCGGTGCGCGCTTGCTTTATAGAAATCTTGAAATTAATCCAAATACAACAAGCAGAATGAGGATCCCCCATAAAAGCTTCGGTAAAAACTTCTTCATAGGAAAGCGTCTTTTCTTCCAGCGGTTTGGATCAAAAGTAATGTCCCCATCTGAACCTTTCCGGCTGCGTCTTACATTTCGCCATTGTGAAAATGGTTGAGCATTCCTTAAAACGAGTGGTGCGACCACTAGACCCCCAACAAGCCCAAAAATGTGGCCATAAATATTAATGTTTGAACGGAGGAATGTCATAACCAAGGCAATCACCGAGATGGTTAATATGATTTGAGTGTTCGCTTGGTCAATAAGCTCTCTACGTGCATAAATCATATATAAGTAGATCCCAAATAGTCCGAAGATAGCGCCTGATGCACCTACGGATACAACATGCATGGGTCCGAAGAAGAAAGAGCCAAGGTTTCCAATAATACCTGTTGCTAAGTAGGCAAAAATAAATTTTGGCTTACCAAGCATTTGCTCTAATGCAGGGCCAAATAATACAAGAGAAAAGGAATTAAACAAGGCGTGACCGAATCCATAGTGGAAGAATATTGGGGTTACGAGACGCCAGTATTCCCCGTTGGCAACATAATAGTTGTTTAATTCAGCTGAGTTTTCTAATGCTACAAAGGGTGAGAGCATTAAGAAATCAGTTGTTAACCATAAAAAGAAATGAAGTCCAACTAAAAAGGAAACAATAGGATAAAATCGAATAAAATCCTGAAATGATTCTGAACGACGAAACATAGTGAGTTCTCCTTACTTTAAGTAATAGTTCTCTTTAGTTCTTATTACTCTCATTATACAATGAAAAAAGCTTATTCATGTTATGAACCGCTCACAAAATTATAAACCTACATAAATACGAATAGTCATAGAAAGATGGTGGTACTGTGATTAAAGGAATTGGGATAGATTTAATAGAAATTGATCGGATTGAAAGGGGTATTCAGTCTAATCAAAAGTTTATTGAACGTATATTAACTGAAAATGAAAAAAACTTATATAACGCACTAAAAGCAGACCATAGAAAAGCTGAATTTGTGGCAGGGCGTTTTGCGGCTAAAGAAGCACTAGCTAAAGCGATGGGGACAGGAATAGGGAAAGAGTTTTCATTCCAAGATATTTCTATTACGAAATCAGATAAAGGTTCCCCTATGATGAAGGTGGAGAATTGTCCTTACAAAGTATGGGTTTCAATCTCTCATAGTCAGTCTCATGCCATTGCGCAGGTTGTGTTAGAGGATTAGTTTCTTATAAACAAGGTGATGAATTTTTTCTATGAGGATACAGGCAAAACGGACCTTATACTTTTCTTTCGAAGGCTAGTCTGCATAATCACAAAGTTTGTCTCATATATTCTAGTGCGGGTAGGAGGGAACAAGGTGTATATTGTCACCGCAAAAGAAATGTACGATTTAGACCGTTATGCCATGGATGAAATAGGGCTAGACGGACGTTTGCTAATGGAAAATGCCGGACGGGCTGTTGCAGATCAGATTGAATCTGAGCTTTCTTTATCAGATGGGATTCTCGTTTTAATTGGTAAAGGAAATAACGGTGGTGATGGATTTGTTATTGCAAGAACGCTGTTGCAACGTGGGTACGATGTTACAGCGGTCCAGATGGTTCCTTCTTCAAAAATTGAAGGGGATGCAGCCTATCACCGTAAGCTTCTTCTGAGCATGGGTTATTCTTTCGTTCAATATGATGGACAAGAATCCTTAGAAAAGCTTTGTGATCAGAATTCTATTATTGTTGATGCAATGCTTGGTATCGGTGTGAAAGGAGAAATTCGTTCTCCATATCGAGAAGCGATTCAGACAGTTAACGCATCACCAACCCATACAATTTCTGTTGATCTACCAAGTGGTGTCCCTGCTGATGAAGGAGTGGAAGTGAATCAAGCTGTTAAAGCCGATCGTACTGTGGTCATTCAATATCCGAAGCTTTCCGCCTATTTTCAATATACTGCTACTTTTTATGGGGAGTGGAAGACCGTGGATATCGGATTGCCAGCACCATCACAGCATAAGCGGTCCTTCTATGGAAAGGCGCAAGTCCAATCAACATTTCCGACACGCAACTCATTTTCTCATAAAGGAAAACATGGGAAAGGGCTCGTAATTGGTGGGGCTTCAACTATGCCAGGATCTGTTGGTCTTACGTCTCGAGCAGCATTAAGAGGTGGAGCGGGGCTACTAACCTTAGCCACTGTACCTAGTGTCATCCAAGCTCTGGCTTCTTCAACTTTAGAAGCTACGTATATATCCCTCCAAGACCTGAATGGGTATATCTTGGATGTGAAAGGGTTGGACCTTTCCTATGATGGGATTGCGATTGGCATGGGTATGGGAAGGCATGAAGAAGCGGTTCAGGTGCTTCAAAAAGTTTTACAAAAAGCATCCTGCCCAGTTGTGATTGATGCGGATGGTTTATATGCCCTAGAAAAGGACACTTCAATATTGGATGATCGAGACGGTCCTAGCATCTTGACACCTCACCCAGGAGAGATGGCTCATTTATTAGGTGTTTCTATACCTGAACTCCTTTCTAAGCCTTTCGCATATACGAGAAGCTTTGCGGAAAAGCACCATGTTTTCATCGTGCTGAAAGGAGCTTTTACCATCATTACAAATCCTGAAGGTGAACAGTGGGTAACCGACACGGGTAACCCAGGGTTAGCCAAAGGCGGAAGTGGAGATGCTCTCTCTGGTATCTTGCTTGCATATATCATGCAAGACCAAACGATTGGTGATGCGCTTTGTAACGGTACATGGATTCATGGGTACACGGCCGAGCTGTTAACAGCTGAACGTCACTCCGAACATGACCTTCTTGCTAATGACATTATCGAAGGTCTTGCGCAAACGTATCGTACATTATCTTTATAGGTGAAATGTTCCCTTTGTCCTTTGAAATGAGACAAAGGAGTTGTGATCATGAAAAAATTAGCATGGCTTTGGATCCTAGCATCATTGGTCCTTGTTTTATCAGCCTGTGGAGAGAAATCTAAGGAAGATGTGGTTAGTGCACTTGAGAAAAAGCTTGAGCAGATGAATGGGTATAAAGCAAAAGCTACAATGACCTTGAAAACAGGGCAAGAACCTCAAAAGTATAATATTGATGTTTGGCACAAGAAGAAGGATTACTATCGTGTTCTTCTTAACAACGCTCAAGAAAAACAAGAAAGTCAAATCATTCTACGAAATGAGGAAGGTGTTTTTGTTTTAACACCTGCTTTAAATAAGAGTTTTAAGTTTCAAAGTGAATGGCCGCGTAATAGTAGTCAACCATACTTGTATGGTTCCCTTGTGATGGACGTTAAGAAAGATAAAGAGGCTAAGTTCACTTCAGAAGAAGATTATTATGTCTTTGAAACAAAAACAAACTATCAAAATAGTAAAAACCTACCGACTCAAGAAATCTATTTTAGTAAAAAAGATCTTACACCTGTAATGGTGAAAGTGATGGATCAAGAACGAAATCCTTTAGTTGAAGTGAATTTCTCATCATTCGAATTAAATCCTCAATTTAGTGATGATGCATTCACTACTGAGAAGAACATGTCTAGTGGCGTTTTAGGTGTTCCTGTGATGGCACAAGAGGACCAACCTAAGCCGTTCACTGTGTTATATCCTCAGTCATCTATTGGAAATGCAGAGCTTGAAGCTAAGAAGGAAGTGGACTTAGCAAACGGTAAACGAGTGATTATGACTTTCAAAGGTGACAAGTCCTATACGCTCATTCAAGAATCACTAAGTGCGGTACCAGCAAGTGCAACAGTCCCAGTTGAGGTTTCTGGTGAGCCTGTAAACCTTGGTTATACAATGGGAGCATGGTCGAATTCCACGCTAGAGTGGTCCCATAACGGAATGAATTTTTATTTAGCTAGTGACCAGTTAACTAAAGAAGAGATGATCCACATTGCACAATCGGTTCAAGGTACCGCAGTCAAATAGTAGCCTGATATCATGCAGCAGACTCAGCACAATTTCTTTTTGAGTCTGCTTTTATTTTTGTGATCTAAATCCCTGGTTATAGGTAAAAGATCATTTGACATGCTTTGCACCACAGTCAATAATGAGAACTATAAAAAGCATGTGAGAGGGGACCTTTGTTGTCTATTGAAACGTTTTACAGGGATTCATGGGTAGAAATTCGATTAGATGCGATAAAAGAAAATATGAAACAATTACAAAAGACTTTAGATGATAAAACGGGTATCTATGCAGTGGTTAAGGCTAATGCTTACGGGCATGGGGATGTTCAAGTAGCCCAAGCTGCTTTGGAGTCAGGTGCATATGGTTTAGCGGTCTCCTTGTTAGATGAAGCATTGATTCTACGTGAAGCAGGAGTGGAGGCACCTATTCTAGTCATGGGTTGGGTGCGTCCGGAAGATGCTCCTGTAGCTGTGAAATACAATATAACACTAACAGCATTTCAAACTGAATGGGTTGAATCTGTGAAAAATCAATCCTATGAAGGTGCACTGTCCCTACATTTAAAATGGGATTCAGGCATGGGAAGAATAGGCGTACGTACTAAAGAAGAGTTACATGAACTGCTTCTGTCATGCCAGGATGAGAAGATTCAAATAGATGGGATATTTACTCATTTTGCAACAGCAGATGAGCTGGACTTATCTTATTTTCATAAACAGCAAGAACGTTTTGAGATACTACTCGAAGAATTCAACCGTCACTGGAATGAGGATGTCGAAATCCATACAGGGAATAGTGCTGCGAGTATGAGGTTTCCAGAAAAAATGCATCACGTTGTACGTTTTGGCATAAGTATGTATGGGTTGTATCCTTCAACAGATGTGAAAGCCTTAGAGCCCATCCCTCTTCAGCCGGCATTCTCTTTGCACAGCAAACTTATTCATGTGAAGAAATTACCTAAAGGAGAGTCAATAAGTTACGGAGCAACCTATACGACGTCTTCTGAGGAATGGATTGGAACCGTTCCTCTAGGTTATGCTGACGGTTGGATACGAAAGTTGCAAGGTATGGAAGTGCTTGTAGAGGGGAAGCGTATGCCTATTGTGGGTCGGATATGTATGGACCAATTTATGGTTCGTTTAGATCAACCTTACCCTGTCGGTACCAAAGTAACTTTAATAGGTAAGCAAATGGATCAAGAGATTACAATAGATGAGATAGCTGATTACCTTGATACCATCAACTACGAAATTCCATGCATGATCAGTTATCGCGTTCCACGTATCTATGTGAAAGATAAAAACATTATTGAAGTTGATAATTCTTTGTCGGTTGAGGACTGATTTTGTAGAAATATTGGAGAGTTTATCATACGAATCCCCTAATTTTGGAATAATAAAACGAAAATTGGTATAAAATCTTGGAAGAACCTTTGCAATGACTTATTTTGAATGGTATTATTGAATAAGAATTCGATCGATATTTAGGTGTATAGTCGATGGTGGAGGTGCATGTTTGTGTCCGAAAATTCACAGGAGATCAAAATCAAATTGCCACAAAATTTATTAAATGAATTAGATGGCATGGTTGAGGAGGATAACGTGGATCGGAACGACTTTATTTACCAGGCAACAAAAATGTATTTGCGTGAACGCAAAAAGCGTCACATTCGTGAATCCATGCGTGAAGGGTACATGGAAATGGCGAAAATTAATCTAAACATTGCTTCAGAAGCTTTTCAAGCTGAAGAGGAGGCAGAAACTACCTGTGAACGTCTTGTGAGCGGGGTGTAATCCTTTGATCGTTAAAAGAGGCGACGTGTACTTTGCGGACCTTTCACCGGTCGTTGGTTCCGAGCAAGGAGGCGTACGCCCAGTTTTAATCCTTCAAAATGATATCGGTAACCGATTCAGTCCCACAGTTATTGTGGCAGCCATTACTGCGCAAATACAAAAAGCCAAACTACCTACACACGTTGAAATTGATGCCGAACGTTACGGCTTTGAACGAGATTCAGTTATTCTATTAGAGCAAATACGAACAATTGATAAACAACGACTAACAGATAAGATTACGAACTTGGATGACTCAATGATGACTAAAGTTGATGAAGCGTTGCAAATTAGTCTAGGTCTTATTGATTTTTAACCAAAAAGCTACCTTTTAAAGGTAGCTTTATTTTTTTACTGGGCATTTTATGAATTGAAGCTACTGATATTAAGGTGTAATAAAGTAGGAGAATATTGAAAGTAGCAGAAAATGTCGTTTGGTGTTAAGGTTAGTAAAACAACACTTTTCAAAAATAATTTTAGAGTTAGCAGATTATATGTTTGCTTAGCTTGTACAAAAGTGTGACAATGGACGTAATTCGAACGTTGTTTCGTGATCAGTAACAGGGGGGTTCGATATGGAAGCGAACTTGAAGGAAATCGTTCTTAACAATAGTAATGAAATCGTAAAAATGTGGTTAGAGGAAATAGAGAGAAATAGGAAACACGACTATACATCAACTATTTCTGACGAGTTATTTGAGAGTACAAACCGTGAGTTTGTAAATGTCATTTTTTCAAGTCTTGAAAAGGAAGGGCTAACGAATGACATAGAAGGATTTGCTGAACGTTTAATTAATCTAGGTTGGCCTTTGAGTTACTTAACGGACGGTATGCAAGCATTTCGAAGAGTGACGATCAATTATATCTTAAGCCAGTCTAACAAAGTTGATACAACGTATTTCTCCACCGTGTTGTCTAAAGTTGATGAATGGGTCGACCCCATAATTAACCAACTTGTAAACGAATATTCTGGTAGTTGGGAAAATATTGTCTCCCTTCAGAAAGTGGCCCTCCAAGAATTATCAGCACCTCTGATTCCTGTTATGGAAAACATCACAGTGATGCCGCTCATAGGAACCATTGATACGGAACGCGCTAAACTAATTATGGAAAATCTCCTTGATGGTGTGATCAAACACCACGCTGAGGTTGTTCTAATTGATATTACAGGTGTTCCGGTCGTAGACACAATGGTTGCTCATCATATTATACAAGCAGCTGAAGCCGTTCGCCTGGTTGGCTCTACTTGTATTCTTGTCGGTATTAGACCTGAAATTGCCCAAACAATTGTGAATCTCGGAATTGATTTGAGTAAGTTCCCAACAAAGAGTTCACTGAAAAAAGGGTTCGAATCTGCACTTGAACTAACCAATCGAAAAATTGTCGGAATTGAAAACACAAATAAAGATATAGAAGAGCTTGTAGACTCTTTGGATAGGGAGTGAAGCAAATGAGAATACCAATTTTAAAACTTCATAACTACCTATTAATATCCATTCAAATTGACTTAGATGATCAAACCGCTATTCAGTTCCAAGAAGATTTATTAAATAAGATCCATGAGAGCGGTGCTACTGGAGTGGTGATCGATCTAACATCTGTAGATATTATTGACTCATTTATTGCTAAAGTATTAGGCGATGTTGTATCCATGTCAGATTTAATGGGTGCAAAAGTAGTTCTAACAGGCATACAGCCGGCTGTTGCAATGACATTAATTGACCTGGGAATCCACTTGCAGGAAGTCCCAACTGCACTAGACTTAGAACAAGGGTTGATTAAGCTTCGACAGGAATTGGAGGAGTAGGAACATGGACTTTCAATCCTGCGTAAATATCAAAAAGGAATGGGACATTGTAGGTGCAAGGCAACTTGGCAGGGACATAGCCAAGAAAGTAGGGTTTGGTAACGTAGACCAAGCTAGAATTGCTACAGCCATCTCAGAACTTGCCAGAAACATCTATTTGTATGCCGGTAGTGGTAAAGTGTGCTTCGATGCCATTGATGAACTGAATGAAAAAGGTCTTCGAATTGTAGCGATTGATGAAGGACCTGGTATTCAAGATGTTAGTCAAGTTATGGAGGATGGATTCTCTACTTCAGGTGGATTAGGAGCCGGTCTTCCAGGAGTTAAACGTCTTATGGACGAATTTGATGTAATATCAAGGCAGGGGGAAGGGACCGAAATTAAAGTTGTGAAATGGCTCCGTTAAAGGAGGAAGTCTTATGAGTACCTTAAAGCTTGACTTACAAACTTATAAGGACTTAATGAAACAGTATATTGAAACACAAAATGAACAAGCATTGTATAATGCTGAACAATTCAGTAAGCATTCTATACAACAAAATATTTCACCAGATGAAATTATTAATGTTCATTTTCAAGCTTTAATGGAATTGTATCCGGATGTACCAGATGATATACGAAATTCTATGAACTTCCTATTGGAGACTATGATCTCTTATGGGCTGGCCTACCAGGAATATCAAGCTTTACGAGAGAAACAACTAGAACTTCAATCGGAATTATCTGTTGCAGCCAAGATGCAACAAACCCTTCTTTCGACCGTTAAGCCTGAATATAACCAATTAGATGTTGGGGCTACGAGTCATCCTGCCAAACAAATGAACGGGGATTATTATCACTTTGTTGAAGACCAAGAGGGATCATTAGGCATAGCGATAGCTGATGTGATCGGTAAAGGTGTTCCTGCAGCTCTTTGTATGTCGATGATCAAGTACTCAATGGATAGTTTCCCTGAAAAACGTATGGAACCAAGCATCGTCTTAGAAGGTATGAATCGAGTTGTCGAAAGAAACGTGGATCCAAGCATGTTCATTACAATGTTCTATGGTCTTTATGACACAAAAGATAATCGTTTCTTCTATTCCTCAGCAGGTCATGAGCCAGGTTTTTATTATTCAGCTAAAGAAGATACATTTAAAGATATCGAGGCTGAAGGCTTAGTCTTAGGTGTGGATCGAGATACGAGTTACAAACAGTTTGAACAACAGGTGGATCCAGGTGACATGATCGTATTGCTTACAGATGGTGTTACAGAATGTCGTTCTGGTGACGACTTTATTGAACGTGAGGAAATCGCAGAAGTAATTAGACATTATAAACATTTACCTGCTCAGGAGATAACCGATCAAGTTTATTCACATTTTGAACGGTTGCAGGATTTTCAACTTCGTGATGATTTTACCTTGGTTATTTTACGTCGAGAAGTTTAATAACTAAATAGATCGGGTACTTTCATTATGATGAGACTTAAATAAGATGAGCAGGAGGAGTGTTTTCATGAATTTAACGATTGATGTTGAACATAATGGAGCAGAAAAAATTGTTTCATTATCAGGTGAAATTGATGCTTATACAGCACCAAAATTAAAAGAGACTCTACTTCCTCTAACACAGGAAAGTGAAGCAACGGTCATTGTGGATTTACAACAAATCACTTACATGGACAGTACAGGTTTAGGAGTATTTATTAGTGCTCTTAAGTCTACAAAAGAATATAACAACACATTGAAGTTAGTGAACCTTCAAGATCGAGTGTATCGATTATTCAAAATCACAGGATTAACAGAAATCATTGCGATTGAAACTGATTCTACAGTTCGGGGTGGAATGTAATGTCAGAAACATTTGATTTTATAGAGGTAAAGGTACCTGCCAAACCAGAATATGTTGGTGTAGTTCGCCTAAGTACCTCTGGAATTGCTAATCGTATGGGCTTTGCGTATGACGATATTGAAGATCTGAAAGTTGCCATTTCTGAAGCGATAACGAACGCAGTTAAACATGCTTACAATGAAACTGGTGAAGGCGAGATCACAATTGGTTTTGGTGTTTATGAAAACCGTATTGAAGTGATGGTAGCCGACCACGGTGGTAGCTTTGATCTGAAGAAAGTTAAAGAAGATATTGGACCTTATCAAGAAGAAGATTCTGTGGAAGACTTACGTGAAGGTGGTTTTGGACTCTTCTTAATCGATGCCCTGATGGACAAAGTCGAAATCAATAATAAATATGGTGTGATCGTTCTAATGACGAAATACCTCCATGAAAATGAGGTGGGGCTCAATGGCGACCAAATCTCAACCACACAATAACCGTGAGGGTGAGGTTTACGAATGGATCAAACATCTTCAAGAAACTCCTGATGATGAGGTCGTTCAAGAGAAGATCGTTCATCAATATGAGGATCTCGTTCAATCCATTGCAAAAAAGTATTCCAAAAACAGTTCAATCCATGAAGATCTAGTACAAGTTGGGATGCTTGGGCTTTTAGCAGCGATTAGACGTTATGATCCTTCTTATGGAAAATCATTTGAATCGTTCGCTATTCCGACCATAATCGGTGAAATTAAACGATTTATACGAGATAAAACATGGAGTGTCCATGTGCCTCGACGCATTAAAGAACTTGGGCCTAAAATCAAAAAAGCTGCCGAAGAATTAACAGTGGATATGCAACGGTCACCATCCGTTCAAGAGATTGCTGAGTATCTAAATGTATCTGAAGAAGATGTCTTAGAGACGATGGAAATGGGCAAAAGTTATAAAGCGTTGTCTGTTGATCGTAAAATTGAGGCGGATTCAGATGGAAGTACTGTCACAATCTTAGATCTAATTGGGAATTCGGAAAAAGGCTATGACCAAATTGACCAGCAAATGCTATTGGAAAAAATATTACCAATCCTTTCAGAGAGAGAGCAGGAAATCCTTAAATGTACTTATTTTGAAAATATGAGTCAAAAGGATACTGGGGAACACTTAGGCATTTCACAAATGCATGTTTCTAGATTACAGCGCCGTGCTCTTCGTAAGTTGCGAGAAGCCTTACAATCGGATCAAACGGAGGCTTACTAGTGGAAAGCGAAGGGAATAAGGTAGAGGTTTCAGTCTACCAGAAACCTAAAAAAGGGAACTATTATTGTGGTGACAGCTACTTTTACAAGGAAACAGACAAAGAGTTTGTCTGCGCACTTGCGGATGGTTTAGGTAGCGGTGAATTTGCCAAAGAATTCTCTCAGGCCGTCATGGATGTTATTGATGAACACGTTGATGAGCCAATTGAAAAGATCATTAAAGAGTGTAACAATACGTTATCCAATAAACGAGGAGCAGTATTAGGTCTTTTAAGAATTAATTTTCAAGAAGAATGGTATTCTTTCACTTCTATTGGTAATATCGGTATAATTGTAATCCCTCCTAAAGGTAAGCGTAAACGAAACATCCCCTCAGCTGGTTATTTAACGGGTTATCATAAACCTTACAGGGTGACTCGTGATGCATTATCCCACGGTATGCTATTTTTTATGTTTTCAGATGGAGTAAATGAACGAACGTTATCCTCAAAAACATTCGTATCACCAAACCTAAATCAAATAATGGAAGACTTTAAATTGCAGCAAGAAAAAGTAATTGATGATGATACAACATTTATAGCTATGCGATACGGATAAGACCTTGGTTCTTTTAAATAAAAGGATCAAGGTCTAATTTATTTTACTGAGACCCTTATGGTATATTAGCTCCCCTTTGTTATTTGTACCGAGTAGGATTTTTGTAGTCCTTTTGATAAAATAAGGACATGATGCAGATCAAGGAGGAACACTATGACTGATGAAACGCAAATTGTTCAATGGGTAGCGAAGGAAACGGAAATCAAGTCCTCGCTTATCGATAAAGTTATTTCGTTGCTAGAGGAAGGAAACACAGTACCGTTCATCGCTCGTTACCGAAAGGAACAAACAGGTGGCTTAGATGAAGTTCAAATCAATACAATCCAAGAAAAATGGGAGTATGGCCAAAACCTATCCAAGCGTAAGGATGAGGTAATCCGTCTTATTGATGAACAAGGTAAACTAACAGATGAGTTAAAACAAAACATATTAAAAGCTGAAAAACTGCAGAAGGTCGAGGATCTTTACCGTCCGTACAAGCAAAAACGTAGAACAAGAGCGACGAAAGCAAAAGAAAAGGGTCTAGAGCCTTTGGCGCTTAAAGTCTGGAATCAAGAAGACTTTAATCTCCAGTCTGAAGCAGAACAGTACCTATCAGAGGAACATGAGTTACATAACGTTGAAGATGTTTGGGCTGGAGTGACAGACATTCTAGCTGAGTGGATTTCCGATGACCCTGCTTATCGTGAAGATATTCGAAAGCAAACGATGCAAAAAGGTAGCATTCAATCAAAAGCTAAAGAGAAAGATCAAGAAAAAGATGAGAAAGCCATTTTTGAAATGTATTACGATTACTCCGAAGCTGTTCGTTCTATTGCTTCCCATCGAGTACTTGCTTTAAACCGTGGTGAAAAAGAAGAGGTATTAAAGGTGTCTATTGAACCCCCAGTTGAATTGGTGATGGATTACTTAAAGAAACATGTGATCTCTAACCAGTCCCATCCAACCTCAAGCATTCTAGTGGGAGCAATTGAGGATAGTTACAAGCGATTAATTCAACCTTCTATTGAACGTGAAATTCGAAATTCTTTATCTGAAATTGCTGAAGACCAAGCCATTGATGTCTTTTCCAAGAACCTCCGAAACTTATTATTACAGCCGCCTTTAAAAGGGAAGGTGGTTTTAGGGGTGGACCCGGCATATCGTACAGGGTGTAAATTATCTGTGATTGATGAGACGGGTAAGGTTCAAGATATAAAAGTTGTGTATCCGACGCCACCTAAAAATGATAAACAAGGTGCAGAGAAAGTGATTCTGGAAATGACGAATAAGTTTCCGATTGAATTAGTAGCGATCGGGAATGGGACAGCCTCTCGTGAGACAGAACAATTTATCGCTGATATGATCAAAAACCATCAGTTAGATATTGCATATATGATTGTAAATGAGGCGGGGGCGAGTGTTTATTCTGCGTCACCTTTGGCTCGTGAAGAGTTCCCTGACTTGCAAGTAGAAGAAAGAAGTGCGGTTTCGATTGCCAGACGTGTTCAGGATCCACTAGCTGAACTTGTGAAGATTGATCCGAAATCTATTGGGGTTGGTCAATATCAACACGATGTGAGTCAAAAGAAACTAAACGAATCATTAACGTTTGTCGTAGAAACAGTTGTAAACCAAGTAGGGGTTAACGCAAATACTGCATCACCTTCATTGCTTCAATATGTATCTGGGCTCAGTAAGACTGTTGCGAATAATATTGTGAAAACTCGTGAGGAGAATGGAAAGTTCACAGATCGCAAGCAATTAAAGAAGATTCCTCGTTTAGGAGCTAAAACATATGAACAAAGTATTGGCTTTCTACGAATTCAAGATGGGAAACAGCCTTTAGATCGTACTCCAATTCACCCAGAAAGCTATGATGTAGCTAAAAGTTTATTGGAAATGGCTGATTGTACATCTGAAGATATTGGATCTGATCAGTTATCCCAACGTTTATCCGAGTTTGATAAATCAGCGGTAGCTGAACAATTGGATGTAGGACTCCCAACGTTACAAGACATCATGAATGCACTTGCTCAACCTGGACGAGATCCTCGTGATGATCTGCCTAAACCTTTACTAAAACAAGATGTACTATCCATGGAGGACCTGAGACAAGGGATGGAACTTCAAGGTACAGTGCGAAATGTTGTTGATTTTGGTGTGTTTGTAGATATTGGTGTAAAACAAGATGGTCTTGTTCATATTTCTAAACTAGCCAAGCGATTTGTTAAGCATCCGCTTGATGTGGTTGCTGTGGGAGACATTGTAACAATATGGGTTGAAGAAGTAGACGTAAATAAAGAACGTATTGCTTTATCCATGTTAAATCCAGCTGAATAAATTTAGCTCATATAAAAAGCCGTTTGATCGGAGTGCGAACTCCAGTCAAACGGCTTTTTGGTTAACTTTTCATAGGAAGTTTAGGCTTTATTACGATATTCTAGATTGTGCTGCTTTAATGATTCGTCATCTCCAAAAAGGAAATGCTTTTGCATGTCTGGAGAGTATTTAGAGTTAAGCGCTTTTTGTCCTACAGCTTCAGCCACCTCTCTTAGCATAGCAGGTGATGCACCGCAACATAAACCAAAGTAATTGACGCCAATATCTCTTGCTTCCTTAGCCCAACTTGCAATCTCATAACGATTACAGTAGAGAGGATCTAAGGATGTAGGGAATGTTGTCTCTGTTGGTAAGTGACAAGAGCATCCTCCGTCAGGCAAGTTGAAAAAGGTTGGGTGTTCTTCGGTTGTTCGATACGGAACAGGCAGGGCAGCTACATAGCCATCACAAGCTTCACGGATTTTCTCGACAAAGGGCTGCATTGTTTCAGGTCCGCGGAAGCAATTCATTCCGACAACCAATGCACCGTGTTCTTGTAAGAGTCTGCAAGCTTCTTCAACTGAATAACCATCACGTAAAATGTTTTCTCCCATTAATCCAAGTGTAATAACGGCAGGGAGGTCTTGCTTTTGAATTTCCTCTAATGCAATTTTAGCTTCCTCATAATAATAGAAGGTCTCTCCGTTAACAAAGTCTACCCCTTCTTCTTTACACCAGCTCACCATTTCAGCAAACATTGTTCGAACCGTCTCTTTTGACTCTGGATCCTCTGGGTCAAAAATGTTTGTGTTGGAGATGTTTCCTGCAACTAGTGCTTCTTCGTCAGGATGTTCTTGAGCAACTTCTTTTGCTAAGCGAATAGCATTACGATTTAAAGGCTCTAACAGATGTTCTTTTTCAATGATTCGCATTTTTTCACGGTGAGCGTTATAGGTGAAAGCTAATACGACATCAGAACCAGCATTCATAAAATCTCTATAGGCTTGCTTTAAAGCTTCCGGATTTTCAAGTGCTACCTCAGGCACAAAAGTACCAGCTTGTAAGTAACCTCTACGCTCTAATTCAAATAAATATCCCTCTCCACAAACTACGGGTCCATCTTGTAGGCGTTCTTGTAAACTTCTTTTCTTTGTCATTTTGCTCTCTCCTTTATTGTGAGTTCATAAATGTCTACGATCTATCTATCGTTTAAGGCTCAAATACACATTGGGAACGATTCCTTGTAAGTCACCTATGGGAATTAGACTTCTTTTCGAAGACGTACTGCCTCCTGATAAAGGTCACCTATAACATTCGTCTTCGTTTTCAGACCTACGTTACTAGAACCCTGTCCCTCGGTGTAAAGGTAAATATTTGTCGGTTGTAGTCTTGCAACAGTTGTTGAATATTGTTCTAACTCTTCCTCACTAAAAGCGTATAATATATCAATTGGCTCTTGATTATCTAAACCTGCTGCTTGTATAACTTCAAATCCTAATCGCCTTAATTTTGTAAGGTCAGGTAATGAATGTTGAGATGATTCAATAGTAGCGATTGTTTTGCGTCGAACACTTCCATCACTAGATCTATGGATGGAAGAAGCGAGTGCTTGAGTTTCTTTCTTTGAATGATCCTGGCTCAATGTTCCGGTTGCTTGTGCGATGGCTTGGTCTAAATCAGAAATCAGGTCATCGATGTCCTCTAGTCCAACTGATAGGCGAATTAATTGTTCTGAAACTCCTGCCCTTTGTAAGTCTTCAGCACTTAACTGTTGGTGCGTTGTAGTAGCGGGGTGTATGATTAGAGATTTTGCATCTCCTACATTTGCAACGTGTGACCATAGAGAGACATGATCAATCAGTTGTTTTCCTTCTTCTCGTCCGCCTTTTAGCCCGAAAACTATGATGGATCCAAATCCTTCTTTAAAATACTTTTGTGCTAAATGGTGTGTAGCGTGATCTTCTAACCCAGTGTATTGGACCCAATCAACCTGAGGGTGTTCATTCAAATGGCGTGCAATGGATTCAGCGTTTTCACTATGCTTTTTTATTCGAATAGGTAATGTTTCTAAGCCTTGTAAGAATAAAAAGGCACTGTGTGGACTTAAACAAGCGCCCAGGTCACTTAAAAGTCTTGTTCGTAACCTTGTTGCGTACGCAACTGGTCCAAGATCTGCGAAGCGTAAGTTGTACGTTTCATCTATGGTGGTAAATGAAGGAAACTTGGAGTTGTCCCAGTTAAAACGTCCACCATCTACAACTATTCCTCCAATTGTAGTGCCGTGTCCTCCGATCCATTTAGTTGCTGAATGAATTACGATATCTGCTCCCCACCTGAGAGGCTGGCAAATAATAGGACTGGCAAATGTGTTATCAACGATGAGTGGTACTTGAAATTCATGTGCAATATCAGCAACGAGTTCAATGTCGAGGACCTGTAAGCTTGGATTACCAATGATCTCACTAAAGACTGCCTTTGTATTAGGGGTGATAGCTTCACGTAATTCACTAGCCTGGTTGGTGTCGACAAATTTAACTGAAATGCCATACTTAGGTAATGTGTGTCTGAAAAGATTGTAAGTACCACCGTATAAATCATTCGAGGTTATAATTTCGTCACCGGCCTCGGCCACGTTTAAAATAGCTAACAATATCGCAGACATACCTGATGATGTTGCTACTGCAGCAGCTCCATCTTCTAAAAGTGAAACACGTTGTTCGAATGCAGCCACAGTTGGATTGCCTGTGCGCGAGTACGTATTACCAGGCTGCTCTAAAGCAAATACATCTTGAGCGTGTTGGGTGTTTTCAAATGCATAAGATGTTGTTTGGTAAATAGGAACAGCTAGCGCCCCGGTTGTAGGATCTGAGGTTTGGCCGCCATGTAGACTTAAAGTTTCATGGTTATATTGTTGAGTTGTCATACGAAACCTCCTATGAAAAATCGAATTAGTGAGAAGAGGATCAGAAATAATAGACATAGAAAAACCCTCTTCATAAGAAGAGGGTTCATTAAATGTATGAGTAGAGTCCTCTCCTTATCTCTCAGATCATTAAAGACCTGTAGGAATTGGCACCTTATTCAAACCGTTTCTGTTTGAATGGTTGCCGGGCGTCGTAGGGCCTAATCCCTCAGCCACTCTTGATAAGAATGTAAGAAAATATGTTTTTTTAAAAGCTTGTTTAGCATTATAAAGCGTTAATTAATTAGAGTCAATAAATATTTAGAAAATTTCGTTTTATAAGAAAATACTTAAGGATTAAGAACAATGTTTTTTTCTATAGAAGTACCAACATTGGTTTAGTATTCGGATTTGATATAAATCTTTATTTAAATAAGCTCGCATGAGTTGATTTTTTAACCAACTAGGCATTGGTTTAACCGCCTTTCTCTCTTAATGTAAAGAAGAAATCGTTAGACAATGACCTTGTATTAATCGTTATTAATCTATACATTATGGTGAGCTGACCTTTTGCTTGGGTGATATTGAATTTGGATGGAATTAAAGTTAACTTAGAATATGCATGCAATAGCCTAGATGTGAATGAGGAGATATTATGAATCAAACAGTGTTAAAAGAATGGGTAAATGAAATATCAGAGCATTGGTTTGGTAAGCCATATCCAGATGAAGTGGTGATGAATGCACGATTGCGTACAACAGGAGGGAGGTATATCCCCAAGTATAGACGGATTGAGCTCAACCCTAAATATTTGGAAGAACAAGGCGAGGAGGAATTCATAGGCATTATTAAACATGAGTTGTGCCATTATCATTTGCATGTGGAAGGGAAGGGGTACCAGCATCGAGATCGTGAATTTAAGGAACTAATGCGAGAAACAAATTCGCCGAGACATTGTAAACCTCTCCCATCGAAAGCGCAGGATAGAAAGCATGAGTATCAATGTGAGTCTTGTTCTATGACTTATAAAAGGGTAAGGAGAGTGGATGTTAAACGCTATCGTTGTGGGAAGTGTAAGGGGAAATTAAAAAAGATTCATTAACTTATTGACGGGACCCTCCGTCCGTGTTAAATTATATAAGCCGTCGAAAAAACGGACAAAACACAACAGTAATCGCGAATGATTTTTTATTAAAAACCATTTGACACAGCACGAAAGCTGTTGTAAGATATTTATCGTCGCAAGTTAAACAAGCGACAGCGAACAGCACATTGAAACAAAAAACTTAAATCAATTCTTGCATTAAACAAGAAGAGATGTTAAAGTTATTAACTGTGCTTGATTGAAGGGGAAGCTTTTGAACAAGCAGGAAAAGGACCTTTAACATTTAATATTATTCCAACGTAGCTCAGTGGTAGAGGATCCGTAAACAACGGTGTTCACACATCAACGTAGGATCTGCGAGGAGCAGCCCATCAACTAGTAGAGTAATCTTGGGTCGTAACGAGCACAAAAGGAATAACTTCGAGAGTAAGCACCTGAATCTCAAAAAAAGCTGGTGCACATTTAATATTATTCCAACGTAGCTCAGTGGTAGAGCTATCGGCTGTTAACCGATCGGTCGCAGGTTCGAATCCTGCCGTTGGAGCCAATGGAGAAGTACTCAAGTGGCTGAAGAGGCGCCCCTGCTAAGGGTGTAGGTCGCGTAAGCGGCGCGAGGGTTCAAATCCCTCCTTCTCCGCCATTTCATGGCCCGTTGGTCAAGTGGTTAAGACACCGCCCTTTCACGGCGGTAACACGGGTTCGAATCCCGTACGGGTCACCATGGAAGGTCCGGTAGTTCAGTTGGTTAGAATGCCTGCCTGTCACGCAGGAGGTCGCGGGTTCGAGTCCCGTCCGGACCGCCATCTTTTTTGGGCCATAGCCAAGCGGTAAGGCAACGGTTTTTGGTACCGTCATGCGCTGGTTCGAATCCAGCTGGCCCAGCCAAGATTCATTATTATAGAACATTGATTTACACATTAAATTGTGAGCCATTAGCTCAGTTGGTAGAGCATCTGACTTTTAATCAGAGGGTCGGAGGTTCGAATCCTCCATGGCTCACCACTTTTCACACTAAGCGGGTGTGGCGGAATTGGCAGACGCGCTAGACTTAGGATCTAGTGTCTCTTGACGTGGGGGTTCAAGTCCCTCCACCCGCACCAT
>NZ_AULJ01000040.1 GCF_000425225.1 Pontibacillus marinus BH030004 = DSM 16465
AAGGTGGGCTGTGGAACGGGTTGACTCCAGCGGAAGAACGGAGTGACGAGACCCCGCAGAGAGCTTGCGAATGAGGAGGCTCGGCGCTTCGTCCGCAGGAAAGCAACCCGTTCCACAGCCCGCCGATCTGCAAAAAAGCAACGGAACCATACGCACTTTATCTCGAAACCAAGTCTTCAAGATAAGGGGGCTTTTCTGGAAGAAGAAATAAAATAAAAGAGCACTCCACTTAAGGAGTGCTCTCTTTTAGGAAGGTCGTAGAGAATTCGGGGGTAACGACTTTCCGTTTATCGTGTTACTGTTGGTTTTTCTTTTGTGCAGACTGTTGGTTCTGTTGCTTAACACGTTGCACATCAGTTTTGCTCTGAGCAAATTCAGCACCGTATTGGCCTTGACCTTGCTGAGCTTGTTGGTTCTGTTGTTTCACGTGTTGAACGTTAGTACCAGCAGCTGTTTGGTTTTGTTGTTGCTGTTGTTGCTGTTGTTGTTTTTTAGCCATCTTAATCACCTCCGCAACAATTAGATTGTGCAAAATCGCAGAGGTTATCCAAAAAAATTAAAACCCATTTATAACCAATAAAGATAAACCGTTCCATGATTGAATAGAACCCTTACCATCGACAAAACATATAGGTAAGGAGGGGTGCAACATGTATGTAGGCCGCGATATGACAGAGCTAACCATGACCAAAAAGGATGACTGGAGCGACTCTGAACTTACCTACTTTCAACATGCTTTAAGTCAAATGGTGCCTTATTTGAATTCAGAAGGTACCACCATCTTACGAGAAATTAATCATGAAATCGAAAGTCGCGGAGGCCTTAGTCGTAAAGAAGCAACTTGGACCTCAGGCACACGACCAATCAGCGATTAGTTTACCGTTTACAGAATGTGCTTCATGATTTTCTGATGAGATACTGGGAATGGAAGTTGTTGCAGTTCTTCTTTTGTAACAAAACGGGCGTCTTCATGTTCAAGTGTCCCGTTTTGGGCTACTCCTGTGACAACTTCTAAATCCCAAATAACATGGGAGAATGTGTGTTTTAACGTATCCATTGTTGTGCCAAATGCAACATCAATTCCATATTCATGATGGAACCATTGCTGAATTTTGTTTCGATCATACTCATGCAATGGCATCATTGGGAACTGCCACATATTTGCTAGTAAACCTTCATCTGATCGTTTTTGTACAACATAACGTCCCATTCCATCTTGGACTAGTACAACAATGTAAGGAACACGTTTTTGTTTCTTTTGAGATGATTTAATAGGCAATTCCTTTTCCTTCCCTTCATGAAAAGCTCGGCAATGTTCTTGAACTGGGCATAACATACATGATGGATTTTTCGGTGTACATACAATAGCTCCTAACTCCATCAAACCCTGATTAAATGCTGAGGGATTCTCTTCTGAAATAGTTTCCCTAATAATCGACTCAAAAATCTTCCTTGTTGCAGGTTTTGCAATATCATCTTCAATCATTAATATTCGAGAAAGGACTCGCATCACATTTCCATCAACAGCTGGAGAGGGAATATTATACGCTATGCTTAAAATGGCTCCCCTTGTATAAGGACCTACGCCTTTTAAAGCACCTAGCTCTTTCTCATTATCAGGGACTTTGCTGTCATAAGAGTGAACAACTTCACGGACAGCCGTTTGTAAATTCCGTGCACGGGAATAGTACCCTAAGCCCTCCCATGCTTTTAATACATCTTGCTCGTCCGCTTCAGCTAGCGCATTTGGTGTAGGGAATTTCTCCATAAAATGATTAAAATAAGGAATAACCGTATCAACACGAGTTTGCTGAAGCATAATTTCGGATACCCATACTTTATAAGGGTCTTGATCTTGTCTCCAAGGAAGCTCTCTTTGCTCTTGTTTAAACCAATGGATAAGGTCTTGTTGAAATTGTTGTTTATCAAAACCTTCAAGGATTTTTACAGTTTGTTCATTTTTCACTACGTTCACCCTTTTTGTTACAATTAGAACATTCAAATGATTATATGGCTTTATTACTTTTATATACCATCCCACATACCTCAAAGGAGGAAACCTATAAATGGATACAGGTACCCATACTGTAATGGGGGTTGCCCTTGGTGGCTTAGCAACATTAGATCCAGCTGTTCAACAAGACCCAATGCTATTTAATGCTGTTTTTGTAGGCACCATGATTGGATCCCAAGCTCCAGACTTAGATACTGTATTAAAACTAAGAAATAATGCCGTCTATATTCGAAATCACCGCGGAATAACCCATTCTATTCCTGCTATTTTATTATGGGGAATCGGACTTTCAGGAGGTATTTTTGCTTTTTACCCTCAAGTAGACTTTTTCCATTTATGGCTGTGGACTTTCTTAGCTGTCATTTTACACGTATTGGTTGATGTGTTTAATGCTTATGGTACACAGGCTTATCGCCCATTTACCAAACGATGGGTAGCATATGGGTTTATCAATACGTTTGACCCATACATCTTCCTTCTTCATGTAGTTGGAATTATCGCTTGGTTATTAGGAGCAAACCCTGGTTATACGTTTCTCATTTTGTATTTTGTGATCATACTGTATTACTTGAAGCGTTACTTTGACAAGCGCCAAATGGTAAAAGAGATCCAAAACTATTATACAAATGTGGAACAAATTGTTACTTCCCCAACAATCCGTCATAACATTTGGCGCATTGCCATCACCACAAGAGATCATTTTTATGTAGGTCGTGCTGAAAATGGTCACATTGAGATTATTGACCAATTTTATCGTAAGCCGTTACCTGACATCCCACTCATGGATAAAGCGATTCAGGACGAAAACCTTGCTGCCTTTTTGTCATTTTCGCCTGTTTATCGTTGGGAGGTCGATGAATTTGATGACTATACAGAAGTTCGCTTTATCGACTTACGTTACCGTTCAAAAGGGAGATATCCTTTCGTAGCCGTTGTTACACTCGATGATGACCATAACATCCTATCTTCTTACACTGGATGGATTTTCTCTGAAGAGAAACTGCAGAAAAAATTGGATGCTGTACCGACCTGAAAAGATTGATCTGCAATATAAAATCCTACCGCTCTGAAATAGAGCGGTAGGATTTTTTCGTTTTTTTAATGCAATCTGCGGTCCTCATCTTGCAATAAATGCTCATATCTTGGGTTATTTGAAACAAAGTCATGAAGGCGCGGGCCATAGCTATTAATCCATTGCGTTACAATACGCTCTGTAACTTCTTTCCCTTCATATTCACGACCAGCTTTTGCACGTGTCGTTTCAAAATCTTCCCACAAATATTCAACCCAAATACGCGCTTGCGTCATAGACAATTCATTATTCATATCGCAAAGACGATTGGCTAATCGTTCAAAAATATCTTCCATGTCAATCACCTCTATTGTTTCCAACTTTCCTCTCCCATTGTATCACATATGTCCTGCAGTTGATGAACATACTAATCATACACCTCAAAAAAGGTGTACATGCGAACAGTTATAGGCTGGAGGTATTTTGTATGGTACGAAATAAAACTGTGCATTTCCCAGAGGAGAAACCTAATGGTGAACCTCAAGCAAAACCCGCATACGCTTCCAAACGAGCGAACGGAACGATCAACACCCGTCCTCAGGAACGCATGCGTAAATCTTCCCAACGTACAGATTCTTAGGAGGGATCCTGTTATGGCCAATAATAAACCGGAAAAACGACCAGATAAGAAGTTTTTCAAGAATTTATACAGCGACCCTTTCCAATCACCACGCGCTAACCCAAAACATGCATTCGATCAAGTGAATGGTGAGACACAACAAACGCAAGCTGAGTATATTACGCAGGTTCAAATGCGTAAACGTTCTTAGCTCGTCCACCGCTTTGTCGAATTTAAATTAAAACGTAACATCTACTGGGCTGAAAAAGGGGAGGTCTTTTACCTCTCCTTTTTTATTTCATGATAAAATTGATTTTCTTTTTTATACCTTGTCGAAACTGCTCTTCTGTATGACTTTCCTGATAAATATAAATGAGGAATTCAAAGGCAAGCGTGCTATAAATCGTTTCCGCTGCCTGGACCGAATCAAATGAGTCATCTAAGACACGCTTCCCTTTTAAATCATCAAGAAATTCAATCAAATCATCTACAAATAAAAAATCTAGTTGGATGAACTTTTTTATCATTTCGGGCTTCGATTTAGCTAAAGATAACCCAAGTGACATTACTTCTTTCATCATTTTCTTTCCAAACAAACGATAACTGTTTAAACGATTCATAATGTAGTCATAAACAATCTCTGATGCAGCTTTATTCAAATCCGTCTTGGCAAAAGTTATTTCTTTGGGATCTTGATCTAACTGAAACTCATTTGCCAGCACTTCAATAAACAAATCACTCTTTGATTCAAAAACCTTAAGAATTTCGCTTTCTTTAAGATCCGTTTCTTGTGCAATTTGATCAAGAGAAGTTTCCTCGAATCCTTGATTTATAAATAACGGCTTAGCAGCACTTAAGATAACCTCTCTTTGCTTTTCTTTAGTACTTTTAAAACCAATCCCCATTGCCCCCACTCCTTATTTCGGAACTATGTTTATCATAACAAAATTAGGTAAGGAGAAAAATGTAGATACTTATTCCATGAATGAAATAAAAAAAGCAGCCCCTATAAAAAGAGCTGCTACCATAAACTTATTATTCACCTAGACCTTGGTCTTTAACAACGTTGATAATTGCTTCAAGTGCTTCGTCTTCGTCGCTACCTTCAGCTTTGAATGTAACCTCTGCACCAGATGGGATACCTAGAGACATGATTCCCATGATGGATTTTAAGTTTACATCTTTACCATTGTACTCAAGATTGATGTCTGCTTTGTATTTCCCTGCTTCTTGAACAAGTACTGTTGCTGGACGTGCGTGAACACCGTCGTTCGCTGTAATTTTAACCGTTTGTTGTGCCATGAAAAATCTCTCCTTTATAAAAATGTTATGCATGAACTTCCTATTATAGCTTCTACCCTATTAGGGTAACCGATAAAGAAGTTATTATTGTGTAATGTTTTTACCAACAATAAATATGCGCTTTATCGAATGTATTGGAGGAATGATCCATACTTAAATATGTATATGGAAACGATTCCCTTTCTGTCTTTAGTGTGTCAAAACACTAAAAAATTATAAAATACCCATGAAGAAAATGCAACCGACTTCAAAAATTCTTCACAAAAAAGCTTCTATTCTTACTTCATTATAGCCCCCTTATCTTGAAGACTTGGTTTCGAGATAAAGTGCGTATGGTTCCGTTGCTTTTGTGCAGAGCGGCGGGCTGTGGAACGGGTTGCTTTCCTGCTGCCCCACACGACGTGGGGTAGTTCGGTGTTGCTACAGAAAGTAGCGGTTTTAACCGAACTTCATTGTTAACTTTAAAGCCTCCTCATTCGCAAGCTCTCTGCGGGGTCTCGTCACTCCGTTCTTCCGCTGGAGTCAACCCGTTCCACAGCCCACCTTTACCGAATGGTGACTAACGGAACCGCCGTAGTTCTGGGAGAGGATGTTCTGATTCCAGGTAGTATAATTCTATCATGCAAAGGTCTGAGCAGCTTCTATGACTATGATTTCCAATACATATGAGGTGGGAAAGTCCAAATTATGGTCCGTTAGCCTCCATAATCGCGTGGAGGGAAGGAAACGGCAAACTGTCGTGGTAACAAAGGGAAGACGAGACCCCGCAGGCACGAGGAGGCTCGGCTATACTATGGAGGTTCTACTAAAACCGCCACATCATGTGGCAACGTAGAACTACCCCACGTCGTGTGGGGCAACAACAGGCTTGCCGTTTCACTGACCGGAACAAATTACTCATCAGCAACGGACTCCTCTCAGTTTCAAGTCTTCAACAATCCTGCCATATAAATGATTAATTATTTATAATACACAAGCAGCCTTTGTTACCAAAGACTGCTGGAAGAATACTTTAATTCACTTTCGGTCCAAACATTGAAATCGGCAGTGCTTCTTCACCTTGTTCACCATGAATTGCGCCATTTTGATCCTTGCGTGTCCCCCATGCAAAAACACCATTCATATAATCAATTTCAAAAAACATGCCTGGGTCACCATCTATTTCATATACTTCACCTGATTTGAAATCTCCTGGATTCATCATATAGGATTTGGCCATAATAATTTTACGTTGATAAACCGCATACTCATTGACCATGCCCATTTGTTCAGCTTTTCTTGCTTGTTCTGTAAGCTGCGCCACTGAATCACGAAGTTCCTCTATTGTCATATCACTATATCTTCTTTCCATTTTCTGAACACCCCTTTGTTTTACATTTTAGCAACGTTTGTACACAATAGAAAATGAATAATTTCAACAACAATGATCCCAACATGAGAAAGGAGCTTACATGATGGCTTATATTGCAATAACCGGAGCGGGTACAGGACTTGGTGCTGCGCTTGCAGAAGAATATGCCAAAAAAGACAACTACATTTACTTATTAGGAAGAACAGAAGATAACTTATCCATCGTTCAACGTAACATTGAGGATGCAGGTGGAAAGTCAGAAGTGATTTTATGCGATGTTACTGAACCTGCTTCTGTCAAAGAAGCGGTCAATAAAATGGAACACCTTGATGTTCTGATTAACAATGCGGGTATTGGGGTGTTCGGTCCTGTTCAGGAATTAGATAGTACAGATATCACACTTATGATGAACACCAATATCAAAGGTACGATTTATATGACTCAGGCTGCTCTACCATTAATCCAGCCAAATGGAGGGCGTATTCTAAATATTATCTCTACAGCTGGCTTGCGTGGTAAAGTGAACGAGTCTGCTTATTGTGCAAGTAAATTTGCTCAACGTGGTTTTACAGAAAGTCTTCAAAAGGAATTTGAGGATACAAACGTTGATGTAACAGCAGTTTATATGGGAGGAATGAACACACCATTCTGGGAGGACTCCGACCATGTCGACAACCCTTCCAAGCTAACATCTCCAATGAATGTTGCTCAGTACATTATCGAGCATGATGATGGACGTAATGAAATTCATGTAAGTAAATAAGAAAAGCAAAAGCGCCCTGAAAATTCTCCAGGGCGTTTTCCTTATTCTCCACCATCCACATATTCTTCAATAAAACGCTCTATCAACTCAAATGAAAAGCCTTTCCGATAAAGAGCACCTTTCAACTTATGCTTTAATTCAAAGCCTTCAGCCTTTTGAGCATATTTTCTTAACGCTTTTTCACCCTGATAAACGACTGCTTCCCATTCCGCGTCCTCATCATTTTCATCTTCGACATTTGCCATTGCTTCTGTAATAACGTCTTTAGGAAACCCTTTTTGCATGAGTGTCTGTTGAACCTTTTGAATTTGTTCACGGAAGGATTTTTTTCCGTCTAATCGAAGCTTTTTCTCTACCCATTTTGTTGCTTTTTCTACCTGGACATCAAACGCATAATGTTGCATGGCATCCTCGGCTACATGAGGCGAGACACCCTTTTCGATTAATTCCTTTTTCACTAGCATAGGGCCTTTACTTGATGTATGGATACGTGTACGAACCAATGCAGCTGCAAATTCTCCATCGTCTATGTAATTCTCTTGCTTGAGTCGATTGACTACATATTCTATTTTCTCTTCATCAATTTCTTTCTCATCTAAATATATACGAATTTCCTTTTCTGAGCGCATCCGATAGCTTAAATAGTTAATAGCAAGGGTAAATGCTTTATGGAACCCATCTTTACGGACCAAATCATCGATCGTTTCCTGATCAATTTCCATCCCTTTTCGAAGGGTATGCTGAACAAGTATATCCTCATCAACACTAAAGGCATACTGATCATCAACAAAAATATTATATCGTTGTTTATTCTTTTTTTGAGTCGTGATTCGCGAAATCTTTGGCACGGTTCTTCACCTCAATTATATTTTAGCAAAATTTAATAGAAAATTTCAGACAATGAAACTTATATCGCTTTTTAAGCAAAACTAATATAAACTAAATGTAATGAAATAGGAGGTTTTCTCATGCGTATTGCTGTGACTGGAGGAACAGGTTTTGTAGGAACACACTTAACACGCCAGCTCGCCCATGAAGGACATGAAATTATCATATTAACGAGAAGTCCGGAAAAGCATTACAATACAGATCAGATTAAATATGTCGGCTGGTTAAAGGAAGGGATGGAACCTGAAAAAGAAATTCAGAGTCTTGATGCCATCGTGAACTTAGCAGGAGAAAATTTAAATAGTGGTCGTTGGACTGAAGACATGAAAAAACGTATCATGAATAGCCGCATAGAGGCAACAGATGCTGTGCTGGATCTTATTGAGAAATTGGAGCAAAAACCAGATGTACTTGTAAATGCATCTGCCGTTGGGTATTATGGGACATCCCAAACCGAAACCTTTACAGAAAAAACAACAACACCTGGCGATGATTTTTTAGCTGATGTTGTAACCGAATGGGAACGACGCGCTCACAAAGCTCAGCAATTTAAAGTGCGTACGGTCTATATGCGGTTTGGAGTTATTTTAGGTGAGGAAGGCGCACTGCAGAAAATGGCTATGCCCTATAAGATGATGGCAGGTGGCCCTGTTGGAGATGGTGAGCAATGGATGTCTTGGGTACATATTCAAGATATTGTTGGGTTAATCCTTTTTTCCATCCACAATTCCGATATCATTGGCCCCGTGAATGCTACGGCACCTAACCCTAAACGAAACAAAGACTTAGGTAAAACCATAGCCAAAGTTCTAAATAAACCGCACTGGTTACCAGCTCCTTCACCTGCTTTAAAGTTAATGCTCGGTGAAATGAGTATGTTGTTATTACAAGGTCAATATGTATATCCACAAAAAGCTCTTGATCACGGATACGAATTCAATTATCCACACCTTGAGCCAGCTTTGAGAGATATCCTTCTATAAAGAGAGGAAAAACCGATACAAAATGCAAACGATCATTAAAAATGTACAGATTCATCCTATTACTTCAGAAGTAATAGAAAGAGGGGAAGTTTTGATTGAGAATGGTAAGATAGTTGCCTTCGGTAAGAGTGTTGAGCATGAAAACGAAGCTGACATCCTTGATGGCGAAGGGCAACATCTTTTCCCTGGATTTATTGATGTTCACACACATCTTGGCTTATATGATGAAGGCACAGGATGGGCAGGAAACGATGCAAATGAAACGATCGATCCGTTAGCGCCACATATACGAGCTCTAGATAGCTGTCATCCTCTTGATACTGCTTTTCATGACGCTCGTAAATACGGGATCACCTCTGCTCATATAATGCCTGGGAGTCAAAATATCATTGGTGGAACAACCTCGGTCATTAAAACAACTGGAAAAAATATAAGTAACATGCTTGTGAGAGAAACAGCTGGATTAAAACTTGCACTTGGTGAAAATCCAAAGCGGATCCACTCGCAATCCACAAACGATTCAATCACACGAATGGGAATTATGGGGATGTTGCGAGAAACATTCACTAGAGCTCAATGGTGCGAGCACCCTGAGGATCCTCGTAATGCCCCTATCATTCAAGCTCTTAAGCGCGAAATCCCAATACGAGTTCATGCTCACAGAGCAGATGATATATTAAGTGCAGTTCGCTTTGCCGATGAATTCAATCTTGATTTGCGTATTGAACATTGTACAGAAGGTCATTTTATAGCAGAGGAACTTGCAGGACGTGATCTACAAGTCTGCGTAGGTCCTACCCTTACTCGAAAATCAAAAATCGAAGTTAAAAATAAATCTTGGCAAACGTATCAAACGTTAACGGATCACGGGATTAATGTCTCCATTACAACTGACCACCCTTACACACCTATTCAATATTTGAATGTTTGTGCTGCTCTCGCTGCCAGAGAAGGGTTATCCCTTGATAAAGCAATGGAAGGCATCACGATTCTACCTGCTCGTAATCTAGGTGTGGATAACCGAATCGGAAGCATTGAAGTTGGCAAGGATGCTGATTTGGTTCTTTGGAACGGCCATCCTTTTGATTTTTTAGCGAAACCTATATGGACCATGATTAATGGTGATATTGTATAAAACTAGAACGGCATTCTTTTGGAATGCCGTCTTTTTTTGTGATCATGAATTAATACTCTATCCCTTTAGCACCAAGGGATAAGCCCATTTGAAAAGTTTACAAAAAATCAACAAAAAACCTATTCCCTTTTTGGAGAAAATCGATTATGATTAATCTAGAAATTATGATGAGAAATCATACGTTTTTACAATACAATTTCCCAGGGAAGGCAAATGGTGCGTCACCGGCTCAGGCTGGTTCTAGTGGGTTCGATTCCCACCCCGGATTTTTGTGAGCAACTGATAAAAATTCGAGGGTGGAATCGACACCACTGGGGACTCCCCTGTCTTTTTCTGCCCTCTTGATACCAGGAGGGTTTTTTTTATGTTAAAAAAGCGAGATTTGTTGGAGTCCCCAGTGTTATTTGATTTAATGTCACACCCTGATGTTTTCCCTTACGTACGACACAAGTGCTACTCATCAGATGAGTTCTACTTCCTAACAAGACAAACATTGGAAGCTGAAGAAAGTGGAGAACTTATCTCCCGTACGATTTTGGATGAATGGCATCAACCCATTGGCACAATTAATCTATTCGACATCCAAGACAACACTGGGTTTTTAGCAACATGGATTGGTAAACCGTATCACGGAAAAGGTTACAATCAAGTAGCAAAAGACGCCTTCTTCTTAGAGTTATTTTTTGAACTAAATATCGAGGCGGTATTTATGAAGATTCGTAAAACAAATATTCGTTCTCAAAAAGCTGCAGAGAAACTATCCTACTGCATAAAAGCTAACGAGTTATACGAGGATGTTTACAACTATATTAACGAGAAAGAAGATGTTTTTGACCTTTATGTTATTACAAAGAATCAGTATGAGTTCCACTACTATCGCACAGCAGATGCAGATGAACACGCACAAGAAGCATAATAGTTTTTAAAAGGGTGCCTCTCTACTCTATGGAGATGCACCCTTTTCGTATATTTCCCACCTTAACAGGCAATACTGTGAACAATATATGAGGAGGTTTTGATATGAAATCCAAAGCAAGAGCAGTACGCGAAGAGAAAAGTAAGCTTTCTAAAACCCAAGAGGTTCTTTATTCTAAACAGTTTGATCGTGCTAGTAAAATCCAAAGAAACACAAAAAAATCGTAGGATTAAAATTATCAAAAAAGGGTACATAGATACTAAAGGATTTGTCATAATCCTACTCCCCCCTGTTGAAGAAAGTTATCCACAGCATTGTGCACAATGTGAACAACCATGTCGACCCCCTGTTACACATATGGTGGTTTTGTGCATAAGGTTGTGTGGATAACTTTCTTTCTTTATGTGGATAATGTGAATAAAAACTTTAATTATGGATGTATAAACTGTTGAGAATGTGGATAAAACTGTGAATAAGAGATTGTTCCACTTCTAGCATCATTAATATGATGTGCACAGATTCCTCCCCTTTTATCGTGCAAGGAAGTAAGGGCAATCAACTGTTAGCGACTGTTCACTCAGTCGCTTTTTTTATCTCATTTTGTTCTCATTTGGAACATATGGAAATATGTTCGTGTAAAGAACAACCAAACGCCATTTTATCCCTCTAAATCATGGTACGATTTATTGAAACAAGGATTTAGAATGGTTGTGAGAGTTGTGGATTTTAATATCTCTGAGAACATTACATACTTCCGTCAAAAATATGACTGGTCTCAAACTCAATTAGCTGAAAAACTAAATATATCAAGATCCACGGTTTCAAAATATGAAAGTGGCCGTCAAATCCCTGATTTAAACACGCTTAAAAGGATCAGTGAGGTATTTGATACGACCCTCGATCAGCTTGTTGGCCTCCCTCTACCAAAAGATGCCTTGTTACGAGAGTTTGAACAAGTATATCAAGCTGAAGAGCAAGCTAACATTAGCCAACATGATATGGTGAGGATCATCAATTACTTGTATATGAACGAAGAGTTTACTGAAGAACTACTACGGTTACTTCAACTTCCTAAACGCAAACAAAATGTCGTACATTCTTCTTTTCAAAATTTAACTTCGAATATAGATAAGTTATAAAAGGTGAACCATAAGAAAGAGCTTGGATTTAAATAATCCAAGCTCTTTTAAATATCTAATGTTAACTCATGAAAAGCGCACCATACCCCAGTGCTCCAACTATAACAAAAGCTGGATGTAGTTTTACTTTCTCAAGCAGAATGAAACTCGTGGCAATCAGAAAGCTCGTATGCCAAAACCCTCCACCTTCATAAGAACTAAAGAAGAAACGAAAGGCAATGAGTCCTAATAACACTGCGATCGTTGGTCTTATGTACATGGTCATTCGTTTGACTTTAGGTGAGTCTTTATATTTGTATAAGATACTTAATAATGCAATCATCAAAATCAAAGATGGGGCAACGGTAGCAAAAATCCCGACAGCAGCCCCCGCTATACCTGCTTGTTGAAAGCCAATGTACCCTGCCATTTTCGTCGCAATCGGACCTGGCAACGCATTTCCCATCGCTAATACCTCACTGAACTCATTGACCGATAACCATTCATACCGTTTCACAACCTCATTTTCAACAAGAGGGATGGACGCTGGCCCACCTCCATACCCTAGTATCCCGGGGATGAAGAAAGCTAAAAAGATCTTCCATAAAATCATGAAGATGCCCCCTCAACGTTTTTATCTTTTTTCAGAAGAGCTGATATAAGTAACAAGGCAATGATGATCCCAGGATGAATATTTAGCCATTGCATAAGAAGTCCTGTAACAATAGCTAGAATAATAGTAGGCATCCACCCTAACCCTTGTTTCGATTTCTTCACAAATTGCCAAGTCAGTACAGCTAGCATCACTCCAACCACCGGTACGACGGCTTGTGTCATGCCTTGAACCCAAGGTTGATCTTTGAGGGAAGCAAGAGATGTGAGTAAGATGATCATAAGAATGATAGTAGGAATAATCGTAGCTAAAACTGCATTGAGCATCCCCATGAACCCTTGAACTCGATATCCAATATATCCTGCCATTTTCGTAGCTATTGGTCCAGGTAGCGTATTCGCTAAAGCGAGTACATCAGAAAAATCATCCTCACTCATCCACTTATATTTTTCTACAACCTCTTTGTGAACGAGCGGAATGGACGCAGGACCTCCTCCATAACCGAGCATCCCTACTCGGAAAAAGGCTAAAAATATATGTAATGCTTTCATGTTGAGTTATCCTTTCTATTAAATATGAAAAGGGGCAAGGTCGCCCCTCCCCTTTATTACCACGCAGCGATTGATCCATCAGTACGAGATTCTGTACCCCCGTACAATACGCCTGTTTCTGGATTACGCCATATAATCTGACCTCTTCCAAATCCAGAGCCATCTAATGTAACCCTGATATTGTGTCCTTTTCTAGCAAGGGCTTGAGCAATATGATTTGGAAAATGTGGTTCTACCGTAACGGTTTTGTCTCCCATCCACTGCCAACGCGGAGCATCTAAAGCAGCCTGAGGATTAAGAAGAAAATCTACAGTATTCATTACGACTTGTACATGGCCCTGTGGTTGCATAAAACCTCCCATTACGCCGAAAGGTCCTACAGGTTGATTATCCTTTGTTAAAAAGCCTGGGATAATCGTGTGATAGGTACGTTTTCCACCTTCAAGAGAGTTATCATGACTAGGATCCATGGAAAAATTATGCCCGCGGTTCTGTAAAGCAATGCCTGTCCCAGGTACTACTAGTCCTGAGCCGAAGCCCATATAGTTACTCTGAATAAAGGAAACCATATTCCCTTCACCATCAGCAGTAGATAAGTAAACCGTTCCGCCTTTTGGAGGCGTTCCTGGTTCAGGAGTAATCGCGTTTTCACCAATCAATTTCCTTCGATCATCTGCATATTCTTTTGATAGCAAGTCTTTGACATCAACAGACATATGAGACTCTTCCGTTATGTATGTTTGTCCATCCACGAAAGCGAGCTTCATGGCTTCTATCATTTTGTGATAGCTTTCCGTCGATTCTTTCTCAGGAAATTCATAGCCTTCTAATGTGTTTAATGCCATTAGAGCAGCTAACCCTTGACCATTTGGAGGGATCTCCCATACATCATACCCTCTGTAATTCGTATGAATAGGATCCACCCATTCGGGTTTATATTGTGCCAAATCTTCCTTTGTTAAGAATCCATCATATTGTTTTGAAAAAGCATCAATCTTATCTGCAATATCACCTTTGTAAAAGCTCTCAGCATTCGTTTCGGCAATAGAGCGAAGTGTTTCAGCATGGCCTGGTGAACGCCATACCTCACCAATTTCAGGTGCTCTTCCATTCGGAGCAAACGTCTCAAACCAAGAGGTGAACTGTTCATCCGTTAAGGTGTCTTTGAATTTATTATAAGCTGATTTCCAAAACTTACCTAGAACTGGGGAGATGGGATAACCTTTTTCTGCATAGTCGATAGCAGGCTGAAGTACATCTTTAAAAGGAAGTTTACCGAATTCCTTTGAAAGCTCAGCCCAGCCAGCAGGTACACCTGGTACTGTCACGGGCATCCAACCGAAAGCCGGGATCTCCTCGTGACCTTTTTCTTTTACTGCATCGATTGAAATAGTAGCTGGAGAAGGTCCGCTTGAGTTTAAGCCATGTAATTTCCCTTTCGTCCAAACTAAAGCAAAGTTATCTCCACCAATGCCATTTGACGTTGGCTCAACTACAGTTAAACAAGCAGCCGTTGCAATCGCTGCATCAATCGCATTTCCACCTTGTTTCATAATATCTAGTCCAGCTTGTGCAGCTAAAGGTTGAGAGGTTGCTACCATCCCATTTTGGGCAAATGTTGTCATACGTTGAGATGAGTATGGATAAGAGTTGAAATCTTGATTCATGTTTTTACCACCTTTACAGAGATCATTGTTTATTTTCGAAATGACTAATCTCCCTACATTATAGAGTACTTAGTTGTGAATTTTCTATATTTTTAAACAATTACTCATGAAACAATAAACTTGAGTAAAAATAAAGAAAACTTACTCATATGTAAGTTTTCAATACATCTCTTTAAATTAAAGCTTAATCTGGTTTATAAAAAACATCGAAGCTTTATACAACAACATAATGAAAAGGGATATAGATACAGCCCCTAAAATAGCCATAAATCTACCTTCAATTACATAAGTAGCTCCCCCGAATAGGATACTTATTAAAAAGGTAAAAGGGATAACCCATCCACCATGTTTTTCAAATATCACCATAAACACCATTGGGATTAGTATAGAAGCGTATAGGATTCCTATCATGAAAAATAGATCGAGTAGTGTTGGCTGAAATATACTATATAACACGTAAGCTATAGGAACGATATACAAATATATGATATGGTTTTTAAACTTAATATCAGTCTCATTAGAACGAATGGATCGAACAATATGACGACCAGCTCTTAAGAAGATTAGCCCTATCATAAATAAAAACACAAACTTTATTATTGGCGAAGGTGTTGAACGCGAAACAAAATAAAAGACTTCTTCTATAGGCCCAATCGTTCCCTGAGAGATCACAGGGTAAAGAAGAGCTGAAAAAGCAATCGGTAAAGTAGCCCAAATGGCACCTGCTAGTAATAAGGAAGATCGAATTTTCATTTTACTTTTATACTCTACTAACTTCCATGCTGAAGGGGAAATCAAGATTCGCCCCATAAAAATAGAAAACACAGCCATGATATACAAAGCAAGTTCTTTTTCTTGGATCACTAATAAGTAAGGATGGTATAGCCTTATGCCATCATATATGGCTTGAATAGGATTCACAAGAAATGGATAAACAATGAAAAACACTAACAGAGCAAAAAAGATACCCAAAATGTATATACGATAGTTTCGGCCCCATTCTGTTTTATCAAAAATCCAAGATATTAAGCCAAGTATAACAAGTGATATTCCTGTTCCAACTACCATTGGTAGGCGCACAGCGGCATACCATAAAGCTCCACCCCCTACCCCTAGTATAAAAATATCTAAACTGTAAAGACCTCTTAATATTCTCTGAAAATACTCACTCTCTAAATCATCCATTTTAAACGATAGCCATTCTGACATAGATTTTAGATTCGGTGATTGTTTTTTAACTCTTAATATAAAAAAGGAAAAACATAAAAATACCAAAAATCCAGTTAAAGCAAACAAAAAACCTGCTAAAACCCCATAATTAAGCATGGATTCTGCACCAACAAAAAGGGCGAACGGCGTGATCCATCTCTCCAGGAGATAGGTTGTCGTTACACCAATACCTAAACCTTGTCTTGGTGGTTTTATAGCATTCAATAGCTAGTCCCCCTTTTCACGAAATTCCTTGGGTGACATCCCTAATTTCTTTTTAAAGGTTGTACTAAAGTAATGAAGACGATTAAAACCCACTTGTTCAGCAACATCTGAAACACTCAGTTCCTTGTTTGAACGAAGGAGATTTTTAGCCATCTCAATACGATAATTCGTAACATATTCTGAAAAAGATAACCCAACTTCATCACTAAACCTACGACTTAAATAAGAAGAATTCACATGAATCATAGAAGCTACATTCGATAGGTTTAGACTCTCGTCATATTTGTCATGAACGATATTTAATGCACGAAGTACAATTTGTGAATAGTTCATAAAATCAACATCATTCGCAAAACGTTTTACGACTTCTTTTAACTCGCTTTCAATCAAAGGCTTAGTTAAATATTCAGCTACCCCTACCTTTATAGATTGCTTAGCATAATCAAAATCTTGATGAGCTGTAATAATAACAATTTCTATATTCGGATATCTCTGCTTTAATTCCGCAGCTAATTCAAGGCCTGATTTCCCAGGCATTTCTATATCTAAAAATGCTAAATGTATAGGTAAATCTTCTATTATATGCATAGCTTGACTGCCATCAACTGCAGGGTAAAGGTTCCACAGAGGGCATAAAGGCTTTATCATCACTTTCAATTGTTCAAGCATCATAGGTTCATCATCTACTAATAATACATTCACATTTAACACCCCTCACACATTATGTTTTTCTCCCGTACGCCATGAAGCTATAGCTCTAACCCCTCCGCTACCAATAGGTTCAAGTCGGACTTCCGCACGTTCATCAAAAAGTAAATGCAATCTTCTTCTAAGATTGTCTAATCCATGTCCACTTTTATCAGTAGCTGATGCTTCCAAATGCTCTTCTGTTATACCTAAACCATTATCCAGCACTTCAAGCGTAACCAAGTCCTCATTTCTTCTAAAACGGATGATGAGAATCACATCTCCAGACTTTTTCTCTAACCCGTGTTTAAAAGCATTCTCAACTAAAGTTTGTAACAAGTAGGGAGGAACTTCTTGGTCCGTATCTCTCACGTCTTCTTCTACACGAAGTCGTTCGCCAAAACGAGACTGTTGAATAGCAAGATAATGTTTTGTGTAAGCATGCTCAGTTGAAAAAGGGATCAGTTGATCTTTGACATGATATTTAAATTGTAGAAATTTCGAAAAATGTTCCATGACCTCAATTAATTGATCAATTCTCTTTAGACGCGCTAGACCTAATAATAAATTCATAGTATTAAATAAAAAGTGAGGCTGGATTTGTTGGTTTAACTGCATGTATTCACTATATTGCAGTTCTTTTTCCATTTTTATTTGTAAGTTTTGGCTTTTTAAAAAGTCGAGCTCTCGATCAAATGCCAAAACCATAAAAAGGGTTATAGCTGCAGCAATAGGAGCTATAATCGAGAAAACAATCATTGTCGTTAGTAAGTTAAGTGTAATCACGGAAAACCACTCACTTTATAAATTCTTTCTATACACTTTAACACTTTTATATACCAATGTGTCAGTGGAAGTTTTTGAAAATTATATCTTAATATAAAAAAATCGAAAGGTTCATTCGTTATAGAACCTTTCGACCATATAAATCAGACGACGTCACAAGCATAAAGTTGTCCATCCTCGCCTCTCCTTAACTCAGGTTCCTTCACTTTACATGATTCCTGAGCTAACGGGCAACGTGTGTGAAAACGGCACCCCGATGGAGGAGAAATAGGTGAAGGAACATCCCCTTGAAGTACAATCCGCTCTTTCTGCTTTTTCCTTGTTGGTTCAGGAATTGCTGATAATAATGCTTTGGTATAAGGATGCTTTGGATTTTCAAATAACGTTTTCTTATCTGCTACCTCTACAATTTTACCTAGGTACATCACAATGATCCGATCAGAAATATGACGAACAACACCTAAGTCATGTGAAATAAATAAATATGTTAAGTTGTATTCCCTTTGCAGTCTTTTTAATAGATTCAACACTTGAGCTTGAACAGAAACATCCAAAGCAGATACAGCTTCGTCACATACAATAAGCTTCGGATTAATGGCAAGCGTTCTAGCAATACCGATTCGTTGCCTTTGTCCCCCACTAAATTCATGAGGGTAACGATCCACTACATCAGCATTTAACCCTACTTGTTCTAATAATTCTATCGTGCGTTCTTTACGTTTCTCTTTTGGGACAGAGTTTAAAATACTCATCCCTTCTTCAATAATACGTCCTACAGTTTGTCTAGGATTTAAAGAAGCAAATGGATCTTGAAAGATAACTTGTAAATCTTTACGCACATCACGCATTTGTCGCTTACTTAAACCTGCTAAATCACGGCCATTAAAATGGATTTCTCCAGATGTCGGATCATCCAACCTAAGAATTGCTCGACCTGTTGTCGATTTCCCACAACCAGATTCTCCAACAATACTAACCGTCTCACCTTCATAAATCTGAAAATCTACGCCATCTACTGCCTTCACATGATTCACTGTACGTCCTAAAACTCCGCCTTTTATATCAAAATACTGCCTTAAGTTTCGTACATCCAATAAAGGTTGTTCAAGCTCAGCTACCGACATTTGCTACCTCTCCTCCCTCTTCAATTGGGTTCTCGCCTTGCCATTGATCCGTATAAATCCAACATCTAGCTTTAACCTGATCCACTTCTTCAAGGTCTGGTGTTTTTTCATGGCAAATCTCTTGTGCAAATGGACAACGAGGTGCAAAAGCACATCCTTTTGGTCTGTTTGTCGGACTCGGAACGTTCCCGTCTATCGCTTCTAACTCTTCCTGGTCCTCGTCTATACGAGGAATTGAGTTTAATAACCCTCTTGTGTATGGGTGTTTAGGTGATTCAAAAAGAGAATCAACATCCGTATGTTCTACTACTTTTCCAGCGTACATAACAACAACCTTATCGCATGTGTCAGCTACAACACCCAGATCATGTGTAATGAACATAATAGCGGAGTTAAATTCCTTTTGTAATTCTTTTAATAAATCTAAGATCTGTGCTTGTATGGTTACATCTAATGCAGTTGTCGGTTCGTCGGCAATAAGTAACTCTGGGTTACATGCAAGAGCCATGGCAATAACCACACGCTGTCTCATACCTCCACTTAACTGGTGAGGCTCTTGTTTAGCTCGTTCTTCAGGAGAAGGAATCCCTACTAATTCAAGCATTTTAACAGCTTGTTTAAAAGCCTCTTTGCGTCCCTTTTTCTGGTGAATGCGAATGGCTTCAGCTATCTGCTCGCCAACCGTATAGACAGGGTTCAAAGATGTCATCGGCTCCTGAAAGATCATAGAAATTTCATTACCACGGATTTTTCGTAATTCATCTTCTGTCTTTTGCAAAAGGTTTTCACCTTTAAAATTAATTTCTCCACCTACGATTTTGCCAGGAGGATTTGGAACCAATTGCATAACAGATAAGGAGGTAATACTCTTTCCACATCCTGATTCCCCTACTATTCCCAGTGTTTCTCCTTTATTTATACTAAAATCCACACCATCGACAGCAGGAATTTCTTCATCATCTACATAGAAATAGGTTTTTAAATCTTTTACATCTAATATCTTTTCTTGTTCAGTCATGTCACCACTCCGTTCTAGTTAAGATCTACACGTTTATTCAGTAGTCGGTACGCTATGTCTACAAACATATTTACAATAACGAAAAGAATAGAGACAACTAGGATCGATCCCTGTACAACCGGTAAATCTCTCATACGAATAGCATCAATAATGAGTCTTCCAAGCCCATTTATAGCAAATACACTTTCCGTTAGAACCGTTCCACCTAACAGCGCTCCAAATTGTAAGCCCACGACTGTAATTACTGGGATTAAAGCATTCTTTAATGCATGCTTGTACACAATATAAGTTTGTTTTACACCTTTTGCTTTTGCCGTACGAATATAATCCTGACTAATCACTTCAAGCATACTTGAACGAGTCATTCTCGCCACGATGGCAGCTCCGGCAGTCCCCAACGTAATTGCTGGTAATACGACATGCATGAAACTTCCCCACCCTGAAACAGGGAAGATTTGAAAGTTAACGGCAAATCCTAGGATCAGCATCAATCCCAGCCAAAAGTTGGGTAGAGAGACTCCTAATAGAGCTACAATCATGATTGAAATATCCGAAATAGAATACTGTTTTGTAGCAGATATAATACCTGCTAATAAACCTAAAACTGTAGTGACAATAATACTCCAGAAAGCAAGCTCAACCGTTACAGGTAAACGGGTGAAAATTTCTTCTGCAACTGGTCTTCCTGAACGGACAGATGTTCCAAGGTCACCAGTAGCTACGTTTTTCACATATTCAAAGTATTGCATATAAAGTGGTTGATTTAACCCTAACTGCTCTCTTAATTGAGCAACCTGTTCTTTGGTTGCACTTTCGCCAGCAAGTAACACGGCTGGATCACCAGGAACCATCTGCATAATTAAAAATACTACAAGGATGACCCCTAGAACGACTGGGATCATTTGAAGCATTCTTCTTATAATAAAAACAAACATCGCGCTCACATCCTTATAGCAAATTTTATTTTTTACTACGTGGGTCTAACGCATCGCGCAGACCGTCTCCGAATAAGTTCAGTCCAAGTACAATAAATGCAATCGCAAGTCCCGGGAACGTTGCAATGTGTGGTGCAGTCCATAAGAAGTTTCTCCCGTCACTTAACATAGCTCCCCATTCTGGTGAAGGAGGTTGAGCTCCCATACCAAGGAAGGATAATCCCGCTGCCGTTAAAATGGCTGTTGCCAGGCGAAGGGTCCCCTGAACAATAATAGGAGAGAAAATATTAGGAAGAATATGGACTACAATAATATGAAAATCTGAAGCCCCTAACGCTCGAATCGCATCTACATATTCCTTCTTTTTCTCACTTAACATTGAACCTCTGACAATTCTTGCGAAGGTTGGAACTGAGAATATTCCAACAGCAATCATGACATTGATTAAACTTGGACCTAGTGCACTAATGATGGCTAAAGCAAGTAATATACCTGGAAAAGCTAACAGGATATCTATGAACCTCATAATTACGGTATCTATTAATTTTCCGTAGTATCCAGCAATCAACCCGAGCATAACGCCTAATACAGCCCCAATGAGAACTGAAACGCTTCCTACTGCTAGTGAAAGCTGTGAACCATAAATCACACGACTTAAAATATCTCTTCCTTTATCGTCTGTGCCCATCCAATGCTCCCAAGATGGACCTTGCAGTTTGTTAACTAAGTCAATCTGTAATGGATCATAAGGGGCAATGATTGGTGCTAATAAGGCAACCAAAAAATAAAAGGCAACTATCCAAGCTCCAACTACCGCCATTTTGTTTTTCTTCAATTGTTTATATACATGAAGCCATCGTTCTACTTTGGAACTTCTTTTCAATACTCCTTTTTTGGCCTCCCCTTTAACTTGTACCGCTGACTGACTCATATTGCTCCCTCCTCGTTTTGATGTTGTACATAAAATTATCAGAAAATAGATAACATTTGTCATATTTTTAATCTTTCGTAAAGAAAACGAAAACTTGGGTCAATATATTACAAACACACTATTCAAAATTTTCATATAATTAGTCCAAGTCATTAACAAGAAATCGATGTTGAGAGAAGTACCCTAAGATTACAATGACCTAAAAAATTGTTAAGGTGGTGAAATCATAAGTGCATAAAAGCCGAATAGAAAAATTACGGAATAAGATGCATACCGTCGGGATCCCAGCTGTATGGATCACTTCTCCAGAAAACCGTTACTATTTCTCAAACTTTAAAGGTTCTAGTGGGTCACTTTTTATAACAAAAGAAAACACCTACCTATTAACTGATTTTCGCTATGTAGATCAGGCGAAAAATGAAGCTCCTTCATACTCAGTTGTAGACCACAAACGAGAAGAAATAACTGAGATCGTAAGGCTTATGGAGGATTATAGTTTTTCAAATTTAGGGATTGAGCTTGATCACATTTCAGCTCAGCAATACCTGCAATTGAATGAACAAACGACAAACAAAGAGTTTCTAGGAATCGATCAACAGTTAAGTGATGTTCGAATGTTAAAAGACGATAGTGAAATTCAGTCTCTCCAAAAGGCAGTTAAGATTTGCGATCAAGCTTTTGAACATATCACAACATTCATTAAACCTGGTCTAACTGAAAAAGAAATTGGACTAGAACTAGAAACCTTTATGAGAAGAGCTGGCGCTGAATCCATTAAAACGAATCATGTCATTGCTTCAGGTGAACGATCTTCCCTTCCGCATGGCCAAGCTACTGACCGTGTGGTTCAAAAAGGAGACTTCATCAAAATGGACATTGGTGCACGTGTAAATGGGTATTATTCTGATTTCACCAGAACCGTCATTCTTGGTGAACCTTCTGATAAGCAAAAGGAAATATACTCCATTGTGAAAGAAGCCCAAGAGAAATCGCTCGAATCCGTAGGTCCAGGTAAAACTTGTTCTGAAGTAGATAAAGTTGGACGAGGTATTATAGAATCATATGGTTATGGAGAAAACTTCGGACATAGTTTAGGGCATTCTATTGGATTGGCCCTCCACGAAAAACCTGTTATGCGTTCTACAGACGAAACAAAATTAGAGCCTGGCATGGTTATTACTGTAGAGCCCGGAATTTATATTCAAGGGTTTGGCGGTGTAAGGATTGAAGATTTAGTTGTGATTACTGAGAAGGGTCACATGAACCTTACACAAGCAACGAAAGATCTCATCATCATCCCTGCATAAGCAGGAATTCATACAACAATTAGAAAAAGGGAGAGAATCTAATATGAGAAGAAACCGATTTGGAGCGCTACTTTTCGCCGGACTACTTACACTTATGCTTACACTAGTTGGTTGTGCTAGCGAACCTTCTAATTCGGCTGATGGCCAAGGAAATAACGATGAAACTAAAAAATCAGGTGAAGCAGGTGGTGAACTGAAGCTAGCAGTGCTATCTGATGCAACAAAATTAGACCCACATAAAGGAACAGACATCCCTTCTGCCAATGTTTATCATGGCAAAATCTATGAAGGTCTAGTAAAACAAGATAAAAACATGAAAGTACAACCTGCCCTTGCTACAGAATGGGAGCAGATCAACGATAAGACATGGGAATTCAAATTGCGTGAAGGCGTTAAATTCCATGATGGTACAGAATTCACAGCAGAAGCTGTAAAGAAGACTTTCGAACGTATCTTAGATCCAGAAACTGCTTCACCACGTAAAAAGCTTTTTGAGATGATTACAGAAATTAAAGTAGTAGATCAGTACACAGTTCAATTAAAAACAGAATATCCTTTTGCACCGTTACTCTCTAACCTTGCTCACTACTCAGCAGGAATCATCAGCCCTAAAGCTATCGAAAAACATGGAGCTGACCTTGGACAAAACCCTGTAGGTACAGGTCCTTTCAAGTTTGATAGTTGGACACCGGGTTCTCAAATCAAGCTAACGAAAAATGAAAATTATTGGGGCGATAATGCCAAAGTTGATAGTGTGGTATTTGAAGTAATCCCTGAAGACTCTACACGTATTGCTATGGTTGAGACTGGACAAGCTCACCTTGCTAACCCTGTCCCTGTTAACCAAGTCAAACGAGTTGAACAAAATCAAGATATGAAACTAAATCGTAGCGAAGGCTTAGGTATCGACTACCTTGGATTTAATCTTCAGAAAGAACCTTTTGATAACAAAAAGGTACGTCAAGCTATTAACCTTGCTGTAGATACTGACGCTATTCTTAAAGGTGTTTATAACAACGTTGGTACAGAAGCAACTGCACCTATGGGACCTGGCGTTTGGGGACATAACGAAAACCTAGATGGTTGGGGATATGATGTTGAAAAAGCTAAGCAACTTCTAAAAGAAGCCGGTTATGAAGATGGCTTCAAAACTTCTATCTGGACAAATGACAACAAAGCTCGTGTAGACGTAGCAGAAGTTGTTCAGTCTCAATTAAAAGGCGTTGGAATTGACGTTGAGATCAAAGTAATGGAATGGGGCGCTTACCTAGACGCAACTGCTAAAGGTGAGCACGACATGTTCGTACTTGGTTGGTCTAACATGACGGGTGATGCTGATTATAACCAGTATTTCTTATTCCACTCCGAAGCAATGGGTACACCTGGTAACCGTACATTCTTCCAAAATGACCGAGTTGATGAGTTAATTGATAAAGGCCGTGAAGAATCCGATCCAGCTAAACGCCAAAAAATCTACAATGAAGCACAAAAAATTGAAATGGAAGAAGCTCCAATGATTTTCCTTCGTAACGATGAAGATCTGGTAGCTGTAGGCAACAACGTAAATGGTTTCTGGATGCATCCAGCAGGTATTTATATGCTGAATGATGTCACAGTAAAATAAAACCCTTAACATGAGTAAAACCTCCTGAATCTATCAGGAGGTTTTATTATTGGCTTTAGAACCGATCATCTCACTAATTCAAACAAAAAGACCCAGAAGCACTTCTCCTGAGTCTCACTAATCTTTTAAACTTGTGGTCCTGCTTCTAATAATAAATCTACTAAATGGACAGCATCCATTTGCTCTGACTGTCCTTCTCGCTCAATACCTAGCTTCATTTGCAATAGGCATCCTGGATTTGTCGTCACAACCCGCTCAGGATGTACAGAACATACATCTTTCATTTTCACATCTAGAATCTCCATAGACTCTTCATAATTTACAATATTATAGATTCCGGCTGAGCCACAGCAAAACTCTGGGCGTTCTAATTCTTTCAACTCTAATCCGGGTACTTTTTTCAACAGTTCTAATGGCGGCGTTTTGACACCTTGGACATTCGACATATGGCAAGAAGGTTGATAAGTGATGGTTTTATCAACAGGCTTAGTGAAATGCAATCCTTCTACATCAACTAAAATTTGTGAAATGTCTTTCACTCGAGATACAAACTGTTCAGCACGTTCTCTCCATTTTGTTCCTTCTTCAAACAGGTGATGATACTCAATCAAACGAGCCCCACAACCTCCAGCATTATTCACAATATAATCAATCTCTTCTTCTTCAAACGCACGAATGTTTCGCTTCGCCAGTTCAACGGAGTTTTGCACTTTTCCCGCATGAGCATGTAACGCACCGCAACAGGTTTGCTGTTCAGGGATCACAATCTCCAGCCCGCTTCGTACCATTAAATCAATTGTGTTCTGATTCGTTTCAAAAAACACACTGTCCATCACACACCCTGTAAAAAAGGCTACTTTAGCAGAAGCTTTTCGCTTTGGTAAGTACCGCTTCGTCCGTTTAGCTCTTTTTCTCGGAGATGGCTGTTTCGGTATAATCTGTTCAAAGTATCCTAAATGAAGAGGTGCCATCTTGGATACTGACGTTAGATTCGCAAAAGACTGGAGGCCCGATTTTTGATAAAACCACGTCATATTCCCTAGTGTCTTCATCCACCCTTTGGAAGGGAAAAATGATCCAAATAAGAAGTCCTCCGTTCGCTTTTGAGCTTGGGATTTCACTTCATGATCTTCAATCACTTCTTTAGCTCCCTCAAGGATTTGGCCATATTGAACATCTGTAGGACAAACCGTGGTACAAGCCATACAGCCTAGGCATTTTTCGATCGGATCACGTAAGTCTTCAACAGATGCTTTTCCTTCTGCCACCATTTTCACGAGGTTAATGCGTCCCCGAGGAGAATGGGTTTCCTTTTCCATCGTTTCATAGGTTGGGCAGGCTGGCAGACAATACCCGCACTGGACGCAATCAAATGTTTTGTCATAGTTGATGGTCTTCTGTAACTCTTGTAGATTACTCATCGCGTAACACCAACTTCTGTCCCTTCTCGGCAAAAATCTTACCAGGATTCATAATCCCATTTGGATCCCATGCGTCTTTGATACGGCGCATCATACCTACCCCAGTAGCCCCAAGCTCACTCTCCATGAACGGAGCTTTCATTGTTCCAATTCCATGCTCCCCAGAAAGGGTCCCACCCAGGTCAATCGCAGCTTGGAAAAGTTCTTCTACAGCTTGTTCTGCTCGTTTCATCTCTTCCTGATCACGTTTGTCGCATAAGATATTGGGATGCAGATTTCCATCGCCAGCATGACCAAAACAAACGACCTCGACATTGTACTTTTGCTTAATGTCTTCAAGACGCGCCATCATATCAGGTATTTTACTACGTGGTACCGTTGCATCCTCTGAAACTTTTGTTGGCTTGATTTTCGCTATAGCAGGAGATACTTGTTTTCGTGCATGCCATATTTGATCTGCCTCTTCTTGGTTTCCTGGTACGACAACATCTGTAGCGCCAATCGACTCCATGATCTCTTGAACGATTTCTTTTTCAACTTTTAGCGCTTCAGGATGCCCGTCCAATTCAACTATGACAATCGCTGCCGCATGAGTTGGTAGACCGATTGGGTTGAAGTTTTCAACAGCTTGAATACAAGCCTGATCCATAAACTCTAGCTTGGAAGGTAAAACTCCTGAGGTAAGCGTTTTAGATATTGCTTTCCCTGCCGTATGTACATTATCAAATGTCACCATAAGAGTTTGGACAGCTGGAGGCTTTGGAACAAGCTTTAAAGTTGCTTCTGTAATAACACCCAAAGTTCCTTCAGACCCTACTAACAATTTAGTTAAGTCAAAGCCTGTGACGTTTTTAATCGTTTGTCCACCAGTGCGGATGACCTCCCCTTCAGGAGTAACGACCTCAAGACCTAAAACAAAGTCCTTGGTAACTCCATATTTCAAGCCACGGGGACCACCTGAGTTTTCAGCTAAGTTACCTCCGATTGTCGCTACATGTGCGCTACTTGGATCGGGTGCATACATCAGTCCATGCTTCATCGCTTCTTCATTAATACGAGCGGTTAACACACTCGGGGATACAGTGACTGTTAAATCATCTACTCTTAAGTCAATGCTTTCTGGCCACTGGGACATATCAAGAACAATCCCACCATGAACAGGTAATGGACCACCACTCAAACAAGTCCCCTGCCCTCTCGGATATACTGGAACTTTATACTCGTTGGCCACTTTCAAGATCCCAACGACTTCATCTCGATTACTTGGTTGAACGACTACTTCCGGAAGGTGCTCGCCAAAGGAAGCATCAAAGCTATAACTATATCGATCTGCTAAACTCGTTAAAATGCGCTCTTCCTGTATATGCTTTTGTAAAGCTTCCTTCCACTGTTCCATATAAACGTGCTCCTTTCATTGAATCAAAACAATAATGTTTCTGGATTTTGAACGATCATCCTTTTTATCTCTTCTTCCCTAATTCCACACTCTAATAAACGAACGACGAATTCTTGTAACCCCTGGACTGGTGTAATGTTATGGGGCTGTCCATAGTCTGTGACTAAAACACAAGCATCCACCCCAACTTCCTTGATACTATCAGCCATTTGTTGGATCGTACAATTTTGGAAATCTTCCCCGCAAGCTAAGTAACACTTTTCAATAAGACACCCTTGAGCCGCTAATTTCTTTTGAAGATCCATTGGAACTTGAGCAATGCCTAAATCTGCATGTTGTATCAAAATTCGTTTCACGCCTATTTTTTGAGCTTCATCTACTAAGACATCCACCTCATCAGGTGCAAGATGCCCTGTTGCTAAAATCGCATCATAAGAAGCGATCCCCTCTAAAATGCGTTTAACTTCATCTTTGATACTTCCGTCATTATTCAGGACAGTTAAGGTTGAAGCTGAATCATCGAGCTCCTTTTTACTATTAAAAAAACGACCTTGTTTATGCTCAGCAAAATATTTTGCATGCTGTTTTGCTGAAATAGTGGGCATCCAAATCACTTTTGCTCCCATTCGAAGTGCCATGTCTACTGCATAAGATGAGAGTCCGCCTGTATACAAATTACACACCAAACCACCATAGATATTCATATCGGGCACCTTGTCACGAATTAGCGTAGCACGATCATGTGTAGTACCTTCATGTGCTTTCAGTAATAGGCCTCCCATACCTGCTCGCCTAGCCTCTTCAACCAATTCCCAATCTGTTTGCTTTCTCGGAAATGCGCTAGGGGAGCTATGAACATGAAGATCATAAGCTCCCTTTAGTAATGGGTGATAAGTTGTCATAACTACAACGCCTCTTGGAAAAAGGTATCGAGTTCTTCTACCAATGCTGTAAACTCTTCATGTTCGCTGTACATAAAGTCATTATGTTTTCCATCGATTTCATAAAACGTTTTTGGACCTGTCGCAGATCGATAAAGTGCTATGGATTCTTCAATTGGATGTAGAAGATTTTTCTTTCCATGTGCGACAAAAAGCGGTGTTTCCACAAGATTTTTAGCGGATTTTTCTGCATCTAAGTCAATGACAGACTCTGTGAATTGAAGCTGGGTCTGGCCACCAAAACCTTTCTTCGAAGCGAGTTCCTTCTGTACATAATCCTTAGTAGCTGGGTCTAATGGATAATGGAAAAATGGGTCTTCTAGCTTCGATTTACCTGTGGTCACACGTTTAATACGGTCTTCACGCACAGCTTCTAAAACCTTGGACCAGCTCTCATAAGAATGAACTGTTTTTAGCCAGCGCTCTCCATGATAAAAGCCATTTAATGCAGCTACACCTGCAACATCATTCTGTTCAGCAACCCGGACTACATTAGAACCACCCATGCCCCAGCCGATTAAGCCTATTCGATCTTCATCCACTTCATTTTGGAAGCGTAAAAAGGTTAGCGCATTGTGAATATCCTCCACTTGTTCTTCTAGCAGTACACGAGTCGGATCTCCTTCACTATCAGCAAACCCACGATAGTCAAAGCCCATACAGATATATCCCTTCTCTGTTAGGAATTTAGCAAACATCTTTGGATAAAATTCATTTACTCCCTGGTAACCTGAGTTTATGATAATGGCTGGATATTGTTTATTTGGGTTATAGGAATCTGGATAATAAAAAGTACCCTCTAATTTTAGTCCATCACTGTAAAATTGAATTGCTTTCTCGATCATATAAAAATCTCCCTTCTGGCATACTAAAAATTAATTTTTATTCAATCAGCATTTTCTTGGCTAGCAATCTCTTGGTAATGTCGAATGGTTAAGTCCACATCTTCATCTCTCATGATCGGCAAAATCTTTCGAATTTCTTTCACTTTAGAATAATCGATTTCACATGTCTGAGTAGATTCATCATTAAATGGACATTGATCGACCACTTGACCATACGGATCAATAACTTTTGAATTCCCGTAAAATGATTTATCCTCTTCTTCCCCTACACGGTTTACGATAATGACATAACATCCATAAATCCCTGCATAGAATTGTCCAAGTCTCTCCCAGCCTATGGAACTTGAATATGTACTTCCAAGCCCTCCTTCAGGACTGTTTATCAAACAAACTAATAAGGAACAATGTTTGTGTGCCGCGATGTGAGGGAGTGATGGATGCCAAAGGTCGTTACAAATGAGCATAGAGGATGTGAAATCTTGTATCTCATCAACTTTCACCTTCTTCCCTCTGGCGAAATATTTTCCCTCTTCGAAAATGCCATATGTTGTAGGGTAGATTTTTCGTTGAATAGAACTTACTTCACCATCTTTAATAAAAACAGAAGAATTATAAACACGTGTCCCTTTTCCATTTTCTATAAATCCAAACATTACATTAATTCCTGTCTCTCTTGAAACTTCACAAATTTGCTTTATTTCATGAGACCCTAAGGTAATGGCTAAATCGTACACTTTTTCCTTCAATAAATACCCTGTTAGAGACAATTCAGGAAAAACAATCAAGTCTGTCTCGTTTTTGTATTGATAGATTAACGTGATCATGTTTTCTAAGTTTTCTTGGACATCTCCAAATACTGGATTGGTTTGAGCCATAGTGACTCTCATACAAAACACTCCAATTACTAGTTTCGAGCACTAATTCTTATTACTCCCAGGTCCTTTATGCCTTGCCTCTCATTACTTATGGTTTATAAAAAGGGAAATTAATTAATCTTGTTAATTCCTTAATATTCAGTAGTTGTTCTATTGAATGAATCATTTTATAGAGTTCATTGCTTCTTTCTTGACCTAAATGCGGAACGACTAATCGATAAAATTTCTCTTGTTTATCTACCTTACTTAAAGGATAATCCCAATCCCCTTGAGCTTGTTGAACTGCAGAAGAATGTACCTTTCCATCATTCATATACACTTCTATCCAACATAATGCTTTTTTCGGAAATTCCTTATCAAGTTCTTCATCAACATAAACCTCTACCTTCTTCATTAAATCTACTACGTCTTGATTGCTCAATTTCTTAGTCACTTCATTTGGACCTACATTTTGAAAAACAAAATAACAAGCCATTGGGTAAGGAAGATTGTATTGTGCCTCTTCAGTATTGTTTGGTGGCTTTTTAGAGAGACTAGCAGCCTCTTTAAATGTATAAACCTTCACACTATTTACATCTTTGTATAAAATCTTGTTCTTCTCCATGAGTTCCTTTATTGCTTCAATAGGTGGTTGCGCCCATCTACAACACGCATAAGGTTTATAATAAAGCTCTTCTATTCTGTATCTTTGCTTTAGATCATTAATCAATCCTCTAGAATTCTCTGTATTAAATAAAGAGGGGATACCTGTAAACCCTTCTTGCGCTAATATTGCTGAACTAACTCCTGTCATGCATCCCCATGAGATCCCATCTTTCAACATAGAGGGATGATCGATGCCCCTGAGCATGGGGGAATAAGTAGAATGATATTCAGCAACTCCTAAAGCGTGATAGATTTTATCTACAGATAGATTTAAAATTCTACTCACTCCTGCAGCTGCTCCTATAGCCCCCCATGATCCGGTACAATGATATTCAGGTCTTAATTCATGTGCTATTATGCCAGCTCGTATCCCGACCTCATATGACATAAGAAGAGTTGAAAGGAATTCCTCTCCTGTAATTTGCTTTTCTTCCCCGACTGCTAATATAGCAGGGAATAAGACTGCGCCAGGATGTCCTTTTACAAGTCGGTGGCCATCATCAATATCCAGTGCATTTGCCATAGTTGCATTGACAAAGGAAGCTCCAGTAGCACTTAATTGACCTGATGTGAGCAATATTGAACTTGCTCCCTCTTTCCATTGGCTCTGAGCAAAGCGTTTAGCATGTTCAACTACTGGTGTGTTTGAACCTGCTATTGAGCTAGCCACTATATCAGCCAAAGCATCCTTTAGAGATTCCATAACCTCTTCAGGGATTGTGGTGATAGATTCTTCTAAAATGTACTCATGTAACCTATCTTGTAATTGTGTAATAAATTTCATCCTCACCTTAATTCCTATATTCCCTAGAGATGATCCTATTCAATTAAGCCTTGTTCTTTTAACCAATTTCGTGCTACCTTTGAAACTTCTTTATGCTCTACATCAACCTTATAATTTAATTGCATCATGGCTTCTGTGTTTAAATTACCAGAGACCTTGTTCATTAAATCGTTTAACTCAGGATATTTATTTAATACTTTCTCCCTTACAACTGGAGCGACATTATATGCAGGGAAGAAATTTTTGTCATCTTCTAATGCTAATAAATTAAACCCTTTAATTCTTCCATCTGTTGCAAAACCAACCGAGACATCAACTTGTCCATCTTTTAAAGCATTATAAAGTAATCCTGAATCCATCTTTACTACATTTTTAGATGGAAATTCGAATCCATAATGTTCTTGCAGTCCTTTCATGCCGTCCTCACGAGCATAAAATTCTGCGTTTGATGCGAATTTTAATTTATTCGGATTTTTATCAACGTAATTAGCTAAATCGGATATGGATTTAATCCCTAGATTCTTTGCCTTTTCCTCCTTCATTAATATGGAGTATGTGTTATTTAAATCAGCTTTTTCTAACCACATAAGGCCATCTTTTTCATCTGTTTCTTTTACTTTTTGATAAGCTTTTTCTGAATCAGCTAGTGGATCTTGTTTCTGAAAAATAACTAAAGCTGTTCCTGTGTACTCCCAATACATATCAACCTGCCCATTCTCTAGTGCTTTCCTAACCACAGTGCTTCCCATATTACTGGCTTCTTCAACATCATAGCCTTTTTCCTTAAGGTAGATAGACGTCATTGTGGAAAGAATCTGTTGTTCGGTAAATCCTTTACCCCCTACCTTAATTGTCCCTTCGGAATTCCCTGAGCTTCCACCTGATGCGTTACTACAAGCAACAAGACTAAAAACTAATAACAGAACCATAGTTCCAATTAAAGAAAACTTTTTCATTTTTATTTCCTCCTTTTTAAGCCATATCTAAATCTCTTTTTAACCCTTTCGATATAACAAGCTTCTCAAATCCACCGAGTAAAAAGTCGATGGAGATTGCTAGAATGATAACGGGTACTGTTCCAGCTAACATAATTCCAGTATCGTATAAGGAGATTCCAGTAAAGATCAAGTCACCTAGTCCTCCTCCTCCTATAAGAAAAGCTAGTGCAGCTGACCCAACATTTATTACCACCGCAGTTCGGATTCCACCCATAATGGCATACATCGCATTTGGTAATTCTAATTTCCATAAAATTTGTCCTTCTTTCATCCCCATCCCTCTACCTGCATCTATAATAGAAGAATCTACATTGTTGATGCCTGCAAGTGTATTACGGAGGATAGGTAATAATGAGTTAAACCAAAGTGCAAAGACAGCAGTCTGCCAACCAAGACCCAAGTAACTCATAACCAATGCTAATATAGCTAAACTCGGCACGGTTTGCCCAACATTTGCAAAGTTCATCACTACTCCTTCAAACTTTTTAAATTTTGGTCTTGTAATAAACACACCTAATGAAACCGCTACCAAAATTGCTAAAATAGAAGAGATACTTACAAGCTTAATGTGTTGTTTAGTTAAATAGAGTAGATCACCAGGGTTATCAACAATAAACTGAAAGGCTCCAGCAAAATAAGCCCAAAGTAAAATTGCAACTATAACCACATAAAGTGAAACTTTAATAACACCTACCATTCTACGATTCGACAACTTTATCCCTCCTTACCTCGCAGCTAATAACTGATCAGGATGAACATTCGTCAACTGATCAAAATCAGAAACCTTTATAACCCCTAAAACATTTTGAAATTCATCTACAACTTTTCCTTCACCAACTGGACTAGCCAGTAAAAGAGATAGTGCAGTTTTTAGCGTATCTTGATTAGATACTTCTGGCGTATTATTGCTTATTTCTCTAACTTGTCTGGTTTGAAAACCTACAATATGTGATACAAGATCTTCAACTTTCAATAAAGTTAAACGCTTCAGCATGCGATCCTGACCAATGAATTCTACTACCTTATCATTTTTAGGATTAGATAATATTTGATCAGGGGTATCATGTTGCATAAGGTTTCCAGAATCAAAGATCGCTATTTTATCTCCAAGCCTTAAAGCCTCATCTACATCATGACTTACAAACAAGATCGTTTTCTTTAATTCCTTTTGAATTCGTTTAAATTCATTCTGAAGATGCTCACGAATAACTGGATCCAATGCCCCGAATGGTTCATCCATTAACATTACAGGTGGATCGCCAGCTAATGCACGAGCTACACCTATCCTCTGTTGCTGACCACCTGACAGTTCAAAAGGGAAGCGCTTTCTAAATTCATCTGGATTAAGTCCCATCATCTCCATTAACTCATTGTATCTTGTTTTTATTTTAGACTGATCCCAGCCTAACATTTTTGGAACAACACAGATGTTATCTTCAATTGTCATATTAGGAAATAAACCATTTTGTTGGATGACATATCCAATTGACCGTCTAAGCTTGATGGTGTCCATATCTTTAATGTCTTTCCCATTCACTTCAATTGTTCCATCAGTTATTGAAATAAGTCGATTTACCATTCTTAGGAGTGTGGTTTTCCCGCAACCTGAAGGACCTAAGAAGACACAAGTTTCTCCTTCATCTACATGTAAATTAATATGGTTAACAGCTGTAACTTCTTTATCACCAGTTTTATAAACTTTCGATACATCTTTAAATTGAATCAACCTTTACTCACCACCTGTTATGATTTTACTCCCTTGTATGAAAGCTTTTTTTGTAATACACCTAAGGCAAAATCTACGGATATCGCTAACAAAGCAACAGAAATCGCCCCAACCTGAATCATTGTTGTATAACTTGTAGAAATACCTCTTGCGATGTACATCCCTAATCCTCCAGCCCCTATGTAAGCAGCAATGGCACAAATCCCGATCGTCAACACAATAGCCATTCTTACACCTGCCATAATTACCGGGAGGGCTAATGGAATTTCCACCTTGAAGAGACGTTGCTTCGTTGTCATCCCCATTCCAACTGCTGCATCCTTCGTATTTGGATCAACATTTTTAATCGCAATATACGTATTACGGATTATAGGCAGTTGAGAATATAGAATTAAAGCTACAATCGCTGGCACAAATCCAATACCTTGATTAATTAATGAAAAAAGAGGAATCATGAGTCCAAATAAGGCTATACTTGGAATTGTCATAATAATTCCTGCAATAGCCAAAACTAAGTTCGCTAAAGACTCATGTTGAGAAATATAAATCCCAAAAGGGACTCCTGTTAAAACTGAAATTCCGACTGCTAGTCCTACCAACTTGATGTGCTCTAAGGTTAAGTTGAGCAATTCAATCCAATTAGATTGAATAAATTCTAGAATCTCCATCGTTTCACCCCCTCTATCCTATTACAAATTAATAATGCAAATTTCATGCCAACATAAAACCCTTTTTTATCAGAATTTTTAAAATTATTACGTAAAAACATTATGCAGCTTTGTAAAAATTTTTTGACAAAAGTACGTTAGTAAAAAAATTCATAACAAAAGCTACTAACTTGGATGTTAGTAGCTTTTGTTTCACCTATTTTCTGAGAAGTGCTTGTTCATTTTGTAAAGAAGGCTTTGTCGTGAAATCCCTAACCTTTTGGCTGCAGCTGCTGGTTGGCCAAGTCCTTCATCAAGAGCTTCTAAAATCATTTTCTTTTCTACATCTGCGATTCGTTCTGGTAATGACGAGCTTTTCGATACTGTTGAGGACTCTTTTCTTTCGCTAATCTCTTGTGGGAAATCATCTATTGACAATTGATCTCCAGGACAAAGAACAACAGCTCTCTCTATCGCATTTTGAAGCTCACGTACATTACCGGGCCAATGATAATCCATAAGTAGATTTATTAGTTTCGTTGAAGCCTGAAAATCTTTACCGTGCTTCTGCCTATGATATTCTAAAAAACTCTCTACAAGCATTGGTATATCATCACTACGTTCTCTAAGTGGCGGAATATAAATGTCTACAATATTTAGACGATAAAACAAGTCTTCACGAAACTCTTTAAGATTTACTAATTCTTTAAGGTTTTTATTAGTTGCTGTTATAATCCTCACATCAACAGTCTGTAACTTGTCACTTCCAACGCGCATAAAGGATTTATCTTGGGTAACTTGAAGTAACTTTGCCTGAAATGCTGTAGAAATTTCCCCTATCTCATCTAAAAAAATCGTCCCTCCATTGGCCGCTTCAAATTTCCCCTTACGTGTAGAGGTTGCTCCTGTAAATGATCCTTTTTCATGTCCAAATAATTCGCTTTCTAAAAGCTGTTCAGGTATGGATGCACAATTGACCGGAACAAAGGGAGCATTCCTTCTTTCACTTTGTTCGTGTATCATCTGAGCTACTTTGCTTTTTCCTGTCCCACTTTCTCCCTGCAATAAAACACTTGCGTCAGTTGGAGCAACTCGTTGCACTAGCTGATAAATTCGTTTCATTATACTGCTAATGCCAAGTAACTCATTTGAAGTCTCCATTCTATGTAATTTTTCCTTTAAGCTTTGGTTTTCTTGATTCACTGAAAGCCAATCCAAGGCTTTCTGAATGATAATCAATAACTCATTTAATTGAATTGGCTTAATAATATAATCGAAAGCTCCTACCTTCATTGCAGCAACAGCATTTTCAACATTGCCATAAGCTGTCATCATTATATAAATTTTGTTAGGATACATTCCCCTGAATTCTTCCAGCAGTTCTAATCCACTTGTGTCAGGAAGCTTGAGATCAAGGAAGACTAACTCAGGATCATGTTCTAATATTTTATTTCTAGCCTCTTGTCCATTCGCTGCTGTTTGAACATCATAACCTTTTTTCGTTAAGGACGAGTGAAAAATTTTCAGGATCTTCGGTTCATCATCTACTAGTAAAATGCGCTTCATAACTCATCCTCCCCTTCACTTTGGTGCGTGATTTTCGGCAACTGAATTTCCATAGTTGTATGGCCCCCTTCTGAGGAAGCTGTTACTTTTCCACCATGTTGGGTTACAATTTCATGTGCTATGGCTAGTCCTAAGCCTGTTCCCTCGTTCTTCGTTGTATAAAAAGGTGTAAAAATCCAATTTAAATGAGATTCAGGTATTCCTCCACCATTGTCCTCTAATATAATATTCCAACCATCTTCTTGATCTGATATTTCCACTTTAAAGGTGCCCTGACTTTCAATAGCTTGTATCCCATTTAAGATCACATTTAAGAATACCTGTGAAAGATGACTAGAATCTCCAAGTACATAAGCTTCTTCTACTCCATAATTCTTTACCAACTGAATTCTACGGTCTTCAAATTGGTTCCGTAATAATGTGAGTAACTCATTTAATAATACGACAAGATTCACCTTTTCTCTGTGCTCAGTCATATCACCTCTAGACATTTTTAAGAAATCAGCAAGTAAATCATTTAACCTTTCAGAGGTTTCAAGGATATCATCAGTCATCTCTTTAATTAGATTTTCATCAATTTCATCTTCAGATAAATCGATTTGTATCGCTTCTGTTGCAGCTTGAATAATGCTAATTGGGTTTTTAATCTCATGAGCAATCCCAGCAGTTAATTGTCCAAGTGAGGCTAAGCGTTCGCTTTGTCTTAAAAACTCTTCTAACTTTTTGATCTCTCCCACATCACGTATGACAAGAATCGCTCCAATAATTTGATCCTCATCACCAGTGAATAAGGAAGAATACATTCGAACGTCATGCTTTTTTCCTTCTTTGTCATATATGTAACTTTCGAGTTCATCAAATTGCTTTCCCTCTTTTAACGTTTTCCACGAAATAAACTCATGTTTTGCTGCCTTCAAGGGCAAATCAATAATATATTTTCCTAATGCTTCTTCTCTTTCAAATAAAGTGAGCTGTTCTGCCCCTTTATTAAAAGTCATAATGCGTCCATCTTGGTCAGTTGTGATCACTCCATAAGGGACGGATTCCAAAATATAAAAGAGTCTTCTCTCTTTATCCTTCAAATCACTAGCCATTTCATTCATGGTGAAGGATAAGTTTTCAATCTCATCTCCTGTTTCAATAAGATCGAAACTTGACCGACTTCCCTCCTTATATTGATGTGCTTGATTTGTTAATTTGGTAATAGGTTTAACCACCTTTGAGACCCCAACAAATGTGAATAAAATGGTAACCAGTAATGCTATGATAAATCCACGCAGAAGTACAGATTGAACATTATTAGCAGGCATCAAAGCTTGGTCTATAGACTCACCTACAATGAGTCCAAATCCTCCTGACTCAATAGGACGATATGCTAAGAGCATTTCACTTCCGAATAATTCTCCACGCCAAATTCCGAATCGACTCTTATACAAATAATTTTTTAAGGTTGAATTCCTTAATGTCTTTCCTAAATAGTAGTCATTCGTATGTGCAAGAATGGTACCATTTTGATCAACTAAGGCGTTAACACCTTCCTTACCTAACTTTACCTGTCTTAAGTACTCAGACAAGACATGTAAGTTTACATATCCAATTACCGCACCATTATAATCCCCTTTTTCGTTAAGGATGGGATAACCTAAAGCAATAGTCCTTCTACCATCATCTAATTCAATAAGGTTTGAAATATAGTAAGTTTTACTCCATTCTAATCGCTCCACAATTTTCTTATAGGAAGTAGAACTGGAATGAACATTTGGAATCGTTGAAACTGGAGTTCCTGATTTATTAACAATATTCATATATAGATAGAGTGGATTGTTGACAATAATTCGTTCCATTTCTTCTCTATATAAGTCCTGATTATCATTTATACGATAAAACTCAGAAATCACTCGCGCATCATTGACCATTTTCTCAAACATAAAGCTAGTTTTTTTACTGATGGATTTTGCCATCAAATCATTTCGATACTCAATTTCCTCTCTCATTGAATGGAAAAGTAATTGGGTAGTAAAGTAATAGATTGCCGTTAAAGAAACAGTAGCAACAATGATTGCAACGATTAAGTAACGCTTTGTTAACTTCGAGTATATGAGATCTCGCAATGTTTCACCCCAATCTTTACATTTCCATTTTTAAAAAATAATTAATTCCAACATATTTGCTTGCCTCTTTATTTTAAAAATTTTCTGACGTTTACACAATATAAAATTGGAATGAAATGAGGACCTTTAATAACCCAATGGAATCCAACTGTATCTTTTTAAAAGAAGAACCAATCTCCCCCATCCCTTTAAAAAAATATATGCAATTATGTCAAAAATGAATGAATTCAATGAATTCTTAACGTACTCCTTGATATTTAAACTAAACCCAACATGAGAATGAATGCATCATGGTTCATTCGCTATTAAGTCACATAATCACGATATAACTAGTTTGATAATCTTACTCCATCACACTATTATATAAACATTGACAAGGAATAATTTGGTTCATCATACCTCAAGCCACCCTTCCTTGTTCAATGTGTACCTATAAACATTAAAGGAGGAAAACACTATTAAATTCTTTGAAATCATTGAAGGTGATTCAATATGACCTCAAAAACTGAATCCCCAATTGTTGATCAAGTAACATTTGATATACCAAGTGTTAAAGATGGAACATCCATGTGGGAGCTTGTTAACAATTCATCCCTCGATCAAAACTCTCCCTATAAATACCTAATGATGTGTGAATACTTTTCCGAAACCTGTGTGGTTGCAAAGGAAAAAGATAAACTAGTTGGGTTTATAACCGCTTTTATCCCACCCCAACGTAGTAATGTTATTTTTATTTGGCAAATTGGGATCGACTCTTCGTACCGTGGCAATGGCATTGCATCGAAAATGTTAAATACTTTAGTGGAACGTGAGAGCTGTAAATTTGTTTGCTACATGGAAGCCACAGTCACGCCATCGAACGAAGCATCTCAATCATTATTTAAACGCTTCGCTCGCGACCATGACACAACGTGTGAAGTGACAACCGGCTTTCCTGAGGAATTGTTCCCTGAAGAAGGCCATGAAGAAGAACTCACCTTTAGAATTGGCCCCTTTTCATAAAAGCACAAGAAGGACGAAAAAATTCAAGGAGGACGATCTTAAATGAATAATAGCTTAAAAGTATTTGAAGAACTTGAATCCAATGTACGTTCCTATTGCAGAAGCTTCCCAACTAAGTTCACGAAAGCAAAAGGACATAAGTTGTGGGATGTTAACCAAAAAGAATACTTAGACTTCTTTAGTGGTGCTGGAGCATTAAACTACGGTCATAACGACCCAAACATGAAGGAAAAACTAATCGAATACATTACGGATGACGGCATTACCCACAGCTTAGATATGGCTTCTACTACTAAAGAGAAATTCCTAACTACCTTTAATGAAACAATCCTGAAACCCCGCAACTTGGATTATAAAGTCATGTTCCCTGGACCAACTGGTACAAACACTGTTGAAAGTGCGCTAAAGCTTGCACGAAAAGTAACGGGACGTACTGAAGTGGTTAGCTTTACGAACGGTTTTCATGGCATGACGATAGGATCATTATCTGTAACAGGTAATGCAATGAAACGAAAAGGTGCAGGGATCCCCCTTCAAAACGCAGTTACCATGCCTTTTGACAACTACATGGACCATGAATTTGACACCATTGATTATCTTGAGCACTATTTAAACGATAGTGGTAGTGGTGTAGAAATTCCTGCAGCTGTTATTTTAGAAACCGTTCAAGGAGAAGGCGGCCTGAACACAGCTCGCTTTGAATGGTTGAAAAAACTCGAGAACTTATGTGAACGTTGGGGGATCTTTCTAATCATTGATGATGTTCAGGCTGGAGTAGGAAGAACCGGAACATTCTTCAGCTTTGAGCCAGCGCAAATTAAACCGGATATTGTATGTATGTCTAAATCCCTTAGTGGATATGGTCTACCGTTTGCCATCACATTGATTAAGCCTGAGCACGACAAATGGCTACCCGGCGAACATAACGGTACATTCCGTGGAAACAATATGGCGTTTGTTACAGCAACAGAGGCACTGAATTATTGGAAAGACCCTTCCTTTGAAAAGAATGTTCAAGAAAATGCTAAAAAAATCACCCACTTCTTAAATGGAATGATTTCTAAGTACCCTGATATGAAAGGGCTACGTAAAGGCCGAGGTATCATGCAAGGAATATCAGTAAGCAAAGAAGGTTTTTCTGAAAAAGTTGCTGCATTAGCATTTGAAAAAGGGCTTATTATGGAAACAGCTGGAGCAAATGATGAAGTATTTAAGCTTTTCCCACCTATTAACATTGATGAAAAAGCCCTTGAAGAAGGTTTTGAAATCATTGAAGCTGCTGTTCAAGAAGTTGTGGAAGAAAAAGAACTCGTTACTTCCTAATATGAATAAGATCACAAAAGGTTGCTATTCTTAGATGAATGGCAACCTTTATTTTAATGCTTCCTTATTTCTTTAATAAAGTCATGTAAAATACGAGCTGTTAACCCCCAAATCACCTGGTCCCCATAGTAATAAAAATGCTCCGCATAACGTCTCCTGGACCACTTATAGTTTTCACCATTAGGTATTAAATGATAAGGAAATTCCCCTTCAGGCTGAACCTCCATCTGAATATAATGAATATCAGGCTCTGTGTTTAGAAGAAAATCCAAAGGAACTGTGAATACTTCCCCTACCTCTTTTGGATTTAAGGTTAAATCTTGTTCATCACAATCTAAGAACCCCACATACGCATCTACTTTCATTCCAAATGGCGACACCATATAACCGAAAGAGTAAATATCCTTTATTCTATCTCTTCGCACACCTAGCTCTTCAACTGCTTCACGGATAGCTGTAAATTGCGTATCCTCATCTTCCTCATCCACTTTTCCTCCAGGAAAACAAACCTCACCTGGCTGACGCCGCATATTTAAAGAACGAACTTCAAACAATAGATGCATGCCATCCTCTTTTTCTATAAGTGGCAGTAAAAGAGAGTACCTTTTAATATGATCCTGACCAATAAGCTTAGGTGTAGCTGCCTTTAGCTTTTCATGAATAGATTTATGATTCATATCGTTCATCCTTTTATTAATCGTTGTCTCTACTATATCAGATTGACTGAGAAAATCATTTTTTGTTGATTTTAGTCATTAAGTAGCATGCCCGTTTTGTTTACATCTGGAAATGTTTTGGCGATAATAGTATGTAAGAACTTGTACTTTTTGGGAATATTTTAAGGAGGCATAACCCTTTTGAAAACTCATAAGAGAAGGCAGAAAAATAAGACGGGGAAGAAATCCTTTGTTGTATTCACCACCCTATTGTTTATGGGACTAATCGGTTTTGTATTTATTTCACAGACTGGAGCGAAAACGACAATTCCAGGAAAGTATGGAGAAACCTCTCTTGGAACATTCGCCCCAGGTGTTATTCGTGAAATTACGCTGAAACAAAAGCAAGAAGAGATCAGACTTTTACAAGAACGAAAAAAAGCGAATATGGAAGCAGCCTACTTTTCTACTGATCAAACCGCAGAAAGTATTATGAATTCTGAATGGGCGATTATGCCTGAGGTGGCATCAAGAGGCGATGTCGTTTTAGTAAGACACAATAAGCCTGGAAAGGTAAGCTGGCAAGGAAAAGAATACACATTAACCTCATTTGGCACTGGATATTACACCTACCTTCCCATTCCTATCAATTTAGACTCTGGAAGTTATTCAATTGGCAATAAAACCTTAACGATTCAACCTAAAACATTCGAAAAGCAATACATTCAAGTATCAGAAGAAAATCAAAACATTGCCCGGGACACGGAACAAATCATGAAAGACCAAGCTAAAATTGATAAAGCCCGAAGTCAATCAGCTGATGAATTTCTATTCCCTGCAGATTCGGCATTCATTAAACCTATTGAGGGTCCTGTAACAACACCATTCGGTTACACACGCTATATAAATGGCGAATACTCTGGCAGCCATACAGCTATTGATTGGGCTGCACCAACAGGAACGCCAGTAAAAGCAACAAATGATGGCGTAGTGGCACTTGCCGACAACCTTCATTTAACAGGTAACTCAGTCTATATCGATCACGGCATGGACATGTTCTCTCAATACATTCACATGTCTGAACTCAATGTGGAAGCAGGAGATAAAGTCGAAAAGGGTGACATCATTGGAAAAGTCGGAAGCACCGGCTTCTCTACTGGCCCCCATATGCACTTCACCTTTTGGGTACACAATGTTCCGGTTAACCCAAATTTATATTTAGGCACAACACCTTTTCAAACAGACAAGCAGGTTGAGTAATCAACCTGCTTTTTTTAATAGGTATTTTTCTTCGAATTCTTTAAAGCGATCCCATACGTCTTGTGATAATTGAGAATCATGATTACGCAATTCCTTATACCAATGCTTTGAACTACTATTGTTTAATTCATCTTCCACATACTCTAAAGTTTCTATAATAAAAGTTAGATGGTGTTTAATATACTCTCGCTGATCTTGATAATCCTCTCCATTTCTGATTCGACTCGCTAATTCATAATACTTTTTTTCCATGGCATCTATAGCCATTCCAATCACTGAAATTTTGCCATTCATTCTATGTATCTCACGGCTGAACCGCTCGAGCTCTCCTAGATATCTCCCGAACCCAATATAATCTTCTTCCTCCTGCAAACTTTCAATCCAAAAATCCACATCATCCTGTCTAATGTTGAACAATGCTAACCCTACTGTACTTTTGTATTCCCATCCTTTACTCTTTCTAAGACCTCCATTTTCCTCGTAAAGGTAATAGTTTAAAACGAGCGAACCAATTAAAACGAATAAAAATATATATCTGATTACTTTTTGCTTTCTCATTTTTCCCCTCCATAAATTTGGGTCAACTCATTATTCCATATTATTACACAAACCTCCTTCCCTCTATATAAATTTCTCATAAAAAACAGGCTGGATACCCAGCCTGCTTTTAAATATTTATGAGTTCTCTTGTTGTTGCTCTTCATTTTCTTCCTCAGGAGAAGTTTTTCGAATAAAGAATGAAAGAACTAGTCCAATAAATGAGAGAGCCGTTACAACGATAAAGGCAATATTAACGCCATAGATATCTGGTCGTTCAACGGATAAGTTTTGTGAAGCGAAACTTTCTGTGCTCGTCATAACCGTAACGATAATCGCAGTACCAACAGATGCAGCAACCTGGCGCATGGTATTACTTACCGCTGCTCCGTGCGGAATTAATCGGTTTGGCAACTGATTTAATCCAGCTGTTGTGACAGGCATCATCACCATAGAGAAACCAAACATTCTGATACTATATACCACCGTAATAAAGATGAATGAAGTGGTGGGATCCAAGTTTGTGAAGAAGAACGTTGTAATGGTGATAATCGTTAGCCCTACAACAGACAACCAACGACCTCCAACACGGTCAAAAATTCGACCCGTAATTGGAGACATGAAACCAGCAATTAAAGCTCCTGGCAAAATAACAAGTCCCGTTTCCATTGGTGTAAAGTTACGCATATTTTGCATATAAAGCGGAATTAATGTCTCGGTTCCGATTAACCCCATAAATCCGATCATGCCAATAATAACTGTAATCGTGAATATATTGAACTTGAACACTCTGAATTCAAGCATAGGATATTTTAATCGTAACTGCCTCATGATAAACCAGCTTAAAGCAATGACACCTAAAACTAAGGAAGCAATTGTAATGGAACTATCCCAGCCATTGTTCCCTGCAGAAGTGAATCCATATAACAGTCCACCGAAACCAAGTGTAGACAGCGCGATTGATAGAACATCAATTTTCGGATTCTTCAACTCTGTCACGTTTTTCATAGCAAAATAGGCAACAATGATATCAATAATAGCAATCGGCAGAATGATATAAAATAGCATACGCCATGAATAATTTTCTAATACCCAACCAGATAATGTTGGGCCAATTGCTGGAGCAAATGAAATCACAAGACCGACTAAGCCCATCGCAGATCCTCGTTTATTTACAGGAAAAATCAAAAGAAACACGGTCTGCATAAGTGGAAGCATAATCCCTGCTCCGGCTGATTGAATGACACGCGCTACAAGTAAAAACTCAAAATTTGGTGCCACCGCGCCAACTGCTGTACCTGCAACGAAAATCCCCATCGCACTCATAAATAACTGTCGGGTTGTAAAACGTTCAAGTAAAAACGCACTAATCGGAATCATAATCCCGTTTACGAGCATAAATACCGTAGTCAGCCACTGTGCTGAGTTCTCACTGACATTCATCTCATCCATAATGGGAGGAATGGCAGTAATCATTAACGTCTGATTAAGAATGGCAATAAACGTCCCAGCTAAAAGCAGCGCCACGATCGATGCTCTATTGTAACTCTGAGGTTGCATGTTGTATCCTCCTTGATGCTTTAACTCTTTCTAATAATCTATTTATTATAGTAACAATATCAGTTCATTTTTTAGCACACTTAATCCATTGTACTCCTCTTTACATTCTTTGTCATTCATGAGAACTTCAATATTTGCCCTGATTTAATAGAAATTATTAACAAGTAAAAATAGAGCCAATAATGTCCTCAAGACCTCACGGCGCTCCTACACTCAATCAAAAAAAGGACACCAGATCATATCTGATGCCCTTCCATTATGATGGAGCATGCCGGGCTCGAACCGGCGACCTCATGGCTGCCAGCCAGGCGCTCTCCCAACTGAGCTAATGCCCCGTATTTCATTTCTGCACATATTATACAATATCTTCACGATTGTATAAAGCCCCTCTTTTCAGACGGATAAATCTCCTCCACCAAGCATAATCATAATCGTTTCCAAAAAAACTCAACCTATTTATTGAACTTTTTTCCCTGTTCATTCGTATTACCTAGTAAAGACGAAAAAGGAGGTCCTTTTATGAACATACAAGAAATATTTCAAGCTGTCCCTTGGGTCATCATAGCTCCCATTTTATTAATCGAATCAATCCTACTTATTGTGGCACTCATTGATCTTGCACGGAATGATTCTCCAAATGGTCCAAAGTGGTTATGGGTACTCATCATAATATTAATGAATATCATCGGTCCAATTCTATACTTCATTATAGGAAGGAGACAAGACTAAATGGCATTCGTTTCCGTCGATCAATTATCGAAGACATTTGATAAAACAGCTGTCATTAAAGATTTATCTTTTCAGTTAGAAAAGGGAAAGTGTGTATCATTGCTTGGCCAGAATGGTGCGGGCAAAACCACAACATTACGTATGTTGTCGGGATTAATGAAACCAACAAAAGGAACGATCTCCATTGATGGGGCTTCTCCCTCTTCAGATATTCGTTCATTCATTGGTTATCTTCCTCAACACCCAGTCTTTCACAACTGGATGACAGGGAAGGAATTTTTAGTCTATGTGGGACGGTTGGCTCACCTATCAAAAAAAGAAGCTACTACTCGAGCTGAATCTCTATTAAAACAAGTAGGAATTGAGGACGCAAAAAATCGTCGCATCGGAAAATACTCTGGAGGAATGAAGCAACGCCTTGGTATTGCTCAAGCCATGATTCACAAACCCAAACTGATTATGCTCGACGAACCTGTTTCTTCTCTGGATCCTGTTGGGAGACGTGAAGTTCTTACATTATTAGAAGAGTTAAAACAAGAAACTACCGTTTTATTTTCTACTCATATCTTAAGTGATGCCGAAGAAGTAAGTGATGAGCTCCTTCTATTACATGATGGGCATATTGTTGAATCCGGGACAATGGACGATCTTCAGAGCCAACACGATTCAACTAGGATTGACCTTTCTTTCAGTAAAGAAGCCCACGCTTTTGAAGTCCCTATCAGCCAAATCGATTCGGTTGAGAACGTTCAACGAGAAGGAAACCAGCTACATATTTACGCCAAAAACATTGAAAATGCTCGCACTGAAATTCTAAAGCTAGCTTCAGAACAAGACTGGCCAATGACAAAATTTGAAGTCAGTCGAACATCGCTCGAAGATTTATTCATGAAGGTGGTGAATCAGTAATGCAGTGGATTACAATCTTTCAAAAAGAATTATTAGAAAATGCTCGTAACTTTAAATGGATTTGGGTGCCTCTTGTCTTTATATTACTTTCGGTTATGGACCCATTAACCACTTACTATATGCCCGTTCTACTTGATAACTTTGGAAATCTACCAGAAGGGGCTCAAATAAACATCCCTACTCCTCCTCCACCAGAAGTCTTTTGGATGAGTTTTAGCCAGTTGAACGTATTAGGGATCTTAGTCGTTTTGCTTATGTCCATGGGGTTAATTTCTGCAGAACGTAAAAGTGGTGTGTCCGAAATGGTACTTGTTAAACCTGTTTCTTACACTTCTTATGTTACAGCTAAATTTGTGAGCACATTATTACTGACGCTTATCAGTGCTTTTATCGGATTATTGGCAAGCTGGTATTATGTAAATCTATTATTTGGAGAGATTCCTTTTTCTTATTACATCGGCTCGGTCTCTTTCTATAGTGTATGGCTGATGTTTATTGTATCGATCTCGATTATCCTTAACACAGCATTTCGCACACCAGGTTTAGTCGGCTTCTTATCTATTGCAGCTTTACTTCTAGCAAGCGCTATTAACTCGGTATTCAAAACTCGAATCGAATGGCTACCTCCACAGATCAATGCATATATTAAAGGCTACCTCTCAACAGGTTCAATCACAGATGATTTATGGATAACAGCTTTTTTAACGATCGGCGTGACAGTTATTCTTCTTGTAGCTAGTGTGTTTATCTTACGAAAAAAGGAACTTGCAGCCTAAACCTAGAATACATTAAGAAATCAGTGTCTCTTAGCAGAGGCACTTTTTTTGTAGGAGGTAACCATGAAAAGATCCATTACTCTAAGAAACCAAGACATTACCTACTATGAATGGGGGAACAACCAAAATACCACCATTGTATTTTTACATGGTTTAGGTTCCAATGCCTATACTTTTTCAGAAGTAGCTTTCAAGCTTAAGGCCTCCTACCATATCATCTCTATCGATCTTCCGGGCCACGGTGAAACAGACCTCCATCAAGAAGAGTCATTTTCATTAGAGGTGCTAGCAATTTGGTTACACCAAGCACTTTTACAACTTGGTGTTTCAAACAGTCATATTGCAGGTCATTCATGGGGAGCTTACATCGCCTTGGTATATAGCAGTCTGTATAAGACTAAATCAGTCATTCTGCTTGATGGAGGATACATCAATGCAAGTCTCATACCAGGGACTTCATTAGAAGAAGAGCTTGAAGGAGCAACCTCTCACCTTCAAAGTTATCAGTTCCCATCAATAGAAGCTTTTACCGCTTCACTGAATAGTAATAAAACGGAATTAAACATTGAAGCTCAAAAAAGGTCTCTTTTTTATAATGGAGATAAGTGGAGGCTAATTGTTAGTGAATCAACAGCCCATGCTATCATTAAAGCTAATTTTGAACATCCAACTTTAAACACACTTTCTAGTATCGATAACCCTGTGTTGTTGTTGAGAAGCACAATACCAGAAGAAATGAACGAAATAAGAAAACTTGCAACAGATCGATTGCTGAAAATGCTTGATTTAATGGTCCATGATATCCATGCATCCCACGACGTTTATTTAGAAAAACCAGATAGAGTAAAAACCATACTCATTCAATGGCTAAAACAACTTAAGGAGAGAAACCATGTCTAACCTGCTAAAAGACGCCCAATCCCTACTAAAAGAACAACAATTTCAAAAAGCAGAAACTCTACTCCAATCCATATTAAAGGACGACGCTCAAAACGGTAGCGCCCTCTTCACACTTGCCTGCAAGTACGATGCAACTGGTGAAGAGAAAATGGCTGTTATCTATTACAACCGGGCTCTTGAACATTCATTATCACAAGAGGAACATAAAAAAGCTTTCATTCAGTTGGGAAGTACATATCGAACACTTGGTGATTATCAAAAAGCAAAGGATACTCTTGAAAAAGGAAAAGAGGCGTTTCCTGAGGAACATGTTTTTGATGTATTTTATGCGATGGTCTTACACAATATAAATCAACATGAAGAAGCTGTTCAACTCCTCCTTAAAAAAGTTGTTCAAACTAGCGCTGATAAGGGTATATTGTCATACCAAAAGGCTTTAGAATTTTATGCTGACCATCTAAATGAAATTTGGGAGGCGTAGTAAAAAGGAGCTAGTGAGACATGTACCTAGTCATGACTTCAATTGTTATTGTGTTAGCTGTCATTCTATTTTTGATTTTTGGGCGACTACGTAAGTAAACCATAATTCTTTGATTTTCTAATATCCCTATTGTATGGTTTAAATAATTAAACATTTAAGCAGGAAACTTTTTGGATGAGGTGATGAAATGAAACCAACCGTTCTAATTACTGGCGCTTCAAGTGGTTTAGGTTACGAATTTGCTAAACTTTTTGCTGCAAATGGCTATAACTTAGTCCTAACTGCACGAAATGAGGAGAAGCTCCAACAAATCAAAGAGGAACTTTCCCATGTAGATGTAATGGTAGCACCTAAAGATTTATCACAACCCCATTCTGGTGAGGAGCTCTATCAGCAGCTTCTTGATCAGGACGTTTCCATTAATGTACTCGTGAATAATGCTGGCTTCGGATTAAACGGTGAGTTCGACAAGCTATCCTTAAAGCAACAACAAGAAATGATTCAAGTAAACATGACTTCTCTTACAGACTTAACGTATTGTTTCCTACCTGAAATCAAGAAGCAAGCAAATGCAGGTCATTTCTCTGGCATCCTGAATGTTGCGAGCACCGCCGCTTTTCAGCCAGGTCCATATATGTCTGTGTACTATGCTTCAAAAGCGTATGTATTATCCTTATCAGAAGGAATTGCTGGTGAGTTAAAAGGAACGGATGTTCAAATGACAACACTATGTCCAGGAGCTACAGAAACAAACTTCTTCAAAACCGCAAAAGCAGAGAATGCAAAACTAGCACAAAGTACGATGAGTGCTGGGGCTGTAGCTAAAGAAGGTTTTGAAGGATTTATAAAACGTCAACAAATCGTGATTCCAGGTCGTATGAATGCGGTAGGCGCATTCGCTGCTAAATTCCTACCTCGCTCTCTAGCTTCCAATTTAGCGAAGAGATTTAATGGTGCTCAATCATAAAGATTGGCACCATTTTTTCATTTGTGCCTAGAGAGAATTCAGGCATCAATAACATATACTTTCCAACCAAGATGTTCTTCGATGTCTCTGGCATGTTTCTCCGCTTCCTCCTGTGTAATAAAAGTTCCCGTCACAATTCGAAACGGGGGATTAAAATGAGTGTGATCAGCACGTTCATAAAGCGTCCAACTGTATCTCTCCATAAGAGCTTTTTTACCGTGAATAAGCTCTTCAGCCGATTGGAAGATCCCCGTCATTAACCGAAAACGCTGCACATCAGCTTCCTGGCGTTTTTCATCAAGAACAGTACGATAATCAAAACAAGGGCACGATTTCCATTCATATCCGAGAAATTCATTATGTCCTCTTGTACGCTTGTAATCCGTCATCTCCATTTTCAAGATTGTGTGAAGACGTCGGAGTGATCGTTTTTGAGCTCGGGTTGGCTCATAATAACGAAAATCTCCTACCAAACAAATTCCAACTGCCTGTTTATTAGCTTTACCGACATGAAAGCTCATCACACCCAAATCATGATTCCATTCAATCGTTCCATCTTTCAAAATAACAAAGTGATACGCTATGCCTGGCCAATGTTGGTGTCTGACATGATAACGGGCAAATGATGCGGAGTCTCCTTCATCAGTCAACGAGTGATGGATTGCAATATCTGTTTTACATTTCACATCGTAGACTTTATATTTTCCATCACTCTCCGTCTTCCCTCTCAGATCCTTTACGTTCGGTATCTCCTTGATTTTCATTATCCTGATTCTCCTTCTTCTCCTGATTTGAAAGATCAACAGGTGGCACTTCAGCAGGGGCACGAATAATTCCTAATAGAATAAGAATCATTAGGATCACATTTACATACCCTTCAAAACGATCCAACATCGTAATGATGCCTAAATCCTGCAATACCATTCCGATCAAAGCTGCGATGGCGAGCCATAAGCGATAGCTTCTCCAACGGCTCATGATGAACCTCCTCCCTGTTTTTCATAGGAATTTAGTACTCCTATTGGTACAGAATATGATATTGAAACCGTTTTTGACTGTATAATTTCACCAAAAGTTAACCTCACTACTATAATCACAATCAATAACCCATATGGTGTTTCATAGCTTAGAAAGTAGGATAATTTAACTGAAGATGATATAAACTGACAGGACCTATAAAATCGCTTACAATGATTAAAAAGGAGGTTGAGCGACAATGAAATTATTACGACTAAGTGATGAGATTCAAGAAGCCATCATAGGAAAGAAGCCGATTGTAGCGCTCGAATCAACCATCATTTCACATGGCATGCCTTATCCAGAGAACGTTGAAATGGCCCATTCTGTTGAAGAGATCATTCGAGAAGAAGGAGCAGTACCTGCTACTATCGCTGTTTTGGATGGTTATATAAAAGTAGGTTTATCCCATGAGGAAATCGAAAGACTCTCTAAAGAAGAACATGTAGTAAAAACAAGTATTAGAGACCTACCAGGTGTGTTAACTAAACATCAGACAGGTGCTACCACTGTCGCTACAACCTCATATGCCGCGAAACAAGCTGGAATCCGTTTTTTTGCTACAGGAGGACTTGGAGGTGTACACCGTGGAGTGGCTGAACACCTCGACATTTCGAATGACTTAGTCACCTTAGCTCAGAGCAATATGTGCGTTTTCTCAGCTGGTGTCAAATCTATTCTCGATGTTCCGAAAACATTAGAAATGCTTGAAACGTTAGGTGTACCCGTTTATGGTTATGAAACAACAGAATACCCAGGATTCTATACAAGAGAAAGTGGGATTAATGTTGAATCAATCACCCAAGCTGAGATTGCCGAATTGATGAAAACAAAAGATCACTTAGTTCTCAATCAATCTGTTCATATAGCCGTTCCAGCACCAGAGCAATACGCTTTATCCAAATCTCATATTCAAAAAATAATCAACGAATCACTTACTGAAGCTGATGAACAAGGAATAACAGGGAAACAAATCACTCCATTTTTATTGTCATCTATAAAGGAAAAAACAGACGGCGACAGCTTGAAAGCAAACATTGAACTCGTTAAAAATAATGCTAGGATCGCAGCCCAAACCGCTGTGAAGTATCACTCCAAATGATTACGGTTATTGGAGATATAGTCGTCGATTTATTTGTTCAGAAATCTGGTAATCATTATGCCACTGACACAGAATCTACTATTACGACAAAAGCTGGCGGTCAGGGGAATCATGTTGCTGCAGGGATTTCCTCAACTGGAGAAGAAAGCACACTGATTGGTCGTATAGGTGATGATGTACATGGAGAATTTCTCAGAAGAGAAGCTAAACAATTAGGTATAAGACTGGCATTAGAAATTGATCAAAGTGTAGAAACTGGAAAGATCGTCATATTGGTAGATGAGAATAATGGCGAGCGTTCTATGTTTAATGACCGTGGAGCAAACAAACGTCTGACTGTAGAGCAAATTGAGGAAATCGAATCCATTATACAAAATAGCACACTTTTATATATTTCCGGTTATAGCTTATTTGATCCTCTGACAAGAAAAGCAGTGGAGAAAGCAAAAGAAATAGCAGAAAAACACCATACGCCTATCGCCATCGATCCAAGCTCAACCTATTTCCTAGACAAACACCATGATTATGTAAGTGAGTTCATTCGTGGAACGGACTTTTTATTCCCTAATTATGAAGAAGGAATCATACTTACTGGAAAACAAAGGCCTGAAGATATTATGAGAAAGCTTAAGATCTTTGTTAAAAATCCTGTACTTACATTAGGACAAGATGGGTGCATGGTGTTCCATGAAGATCGTCTTCTTCATATAAAAGGACATGGCGTTCAAGTGGTGGACACAACTGGCGCTGGCGATTCATTTATAGGTTCGTTTCTCTCACATTACTCCAAGTCATCTAACCTAAAGGAAGCAGCCCAATACGCAAATGCTCAAGCTGCAAAAACCGTTCAGTATATCGGGGGGCGCCCTCCTCAATAATAAAAAGCACTGTTGCTAGTCCACCCTAACTAGCAACAGTGCTTTTTTAATTAAATGAGATCTTAACCATACGTTATTCTAAGTGTTCAAGATTTTGGTGATTAAGTTGTTTCGAAAATCCTTGTACGAGTCCATACCCCATTTGCCTTATGTCCCCACTTAAGAAATGATAGCGGTATTGAACTTCGGGCTCGCTTACAAAAACAACGATGGCTTCGGTTACATTCTTTCTTGTTTTAGTGGTGATTTGTTGAATATCTTCACTTTCGTATCCTCGTTCTTCAATCAAATAACTCTTCACACGATTTTCTAGAATCCATTCTTGGGTTTCAGTAAACACAAATGTCAGTACAGGTAAAATCATTAGACCATACACGATCAAATGCCGAGCTTTATTCTTCACTTAGTTTATCCTCCTAGGTTCATAGCTCCTTTACCAACACAGTTTAGTTATTTAGAAGAACTCCATCACCCTCATCAAATTATTGGAAGTCCTAAGATTTATGTAACCAATATCTCTTGTGTATATTTTAAGAATGTAGCATTGCACAACCTCTACAAAATTCGTAAATAAATTCTGCATCTACTTCTTTACGACTTCCATTTACGGAACAAAAGAAAAATGCTCCATTTTGATTTAGAATATGATCTCCTGACCCTACAAAAAATCCGTTCCGTAATTCAAATAAGCAATCCGGACACTCAATCTTTTCTTTATTTCTAAATTCTCGTAATACATTTTCTGTTTGATAGTCATTCTCTACTTTAGCTTTCGATATCAGTTTTAATATAGCTACATCTGACTGTAAGTTTGTTGCTTTAATCATTTTCCATTACCTCCTAGTTCTACTATCACAATACCCAAAATTAGAGTTTTTCTAACATCTTCAGCATATTTCCTAGGAAATACCGTCGAATTTTATCAATAAGTTTCTCTATTAAATTCTGAATATTCCTTCAAATTAACTATAATATTTGGTACTCTAGTAATAGATAGCTTTTAGGAAAAAAGACTTCTTTTTTCGTCGGTGACGGTTTTTCTATGAGAGCAAAAATAAACACAAAGGGTGGATGACATGAGGATCACGAAACTTCTTTTGCTTTCTCTTTCCATATTGGTTTTTGCAGGGTGTAGTAATACAGCAGGAGCTAATACAAAAGAAGAAAAAGTTAAGCAATTGGAGCAAGAAAAAGAAGACCTGCAAACTCAATTGAATGAATTGAAAAGCAAGAATGAGGAATTGAATGAAAAATTCAACTCCTTTACGAAAGAATATGAAAAGCAACGAAATGCAGCTTATAATCATGAGCTATATCAATTCAATACAACCAGCCAGGTGATTTTTCAGGCCATGATCCAAGGTGATGTTGCAGCTTTAAAGTCAAATACAGGCGATAATATTGAAGTTGCATCTAATAAACTAACCATCGCAAACCCTGAGGGCAAAAAACTGGACTTCTCTTTAGATACTTTTCAAAGCGGATCATTTACAAAAGATAGCGTGATTGTTCTAAAGCAATTCTCTCATTCAGAGAACTATAATCACTTTAATATGACATACGCTGTACGTAGTACGAAGGAAAATCCTGAAGGAGATTATTACCTGTACTTAACATACAGTAAGAATCAACAAGGGAAATGGACGTTAAGCAACATTTCTATGAATCCATAATACAAAAAGCCTAGGGGGGTGCCTTAGGCTTTTTTGATTGTTTTATTCAAGATTAGCCCCCCTTATGTGGAAGACATGGTTTCGAGATAATAATGTGAGGAGTCCGTTGCTGTTGAGTAATTTGTTGCGGTCAGTGAAACGGCAAGCCTGTTGTGGAAGAAAAGCCGAGCCTCCTCGTGCCTGCGGGGTCTCGTCTTCCCTTTGTTACCACGACAGTTTCCCGTTTCCTTCCCTCCACGCGATTATGGAGACTAACGGACCATTATTTTGACTTTCCCACCACATATTGATTGGAAAACATATTCACAGAAGTTGCTTAGACCCTTGTCATGATAGGATTATACTACCTTGGAATTAGAACACCTCATCCTAGAACTAC
>NZ_AULJ01000041.1 GCF_000425225.1 Pontibacillus marinus BH030004 = DSM 16465
TTGCCGTGGTACTTTCACCTAGAAATTTTAACTACGTCGATTTTCTTCCTTGTTAAAATTTCATGTCACAAACGTGTAAAGGAAACACGATGAACCTTGGTGAATCGATGTTGACTTATCGTACGGAGGCGAGGGAAGTCCATTTGTTGCTGGGCGCTGGAGCTGGATGTTGCCCCGCTCCCGTTAAAAAAGTTATGCACAAGTCACAAATTTTATAATTTCCTAGACAATAAAAAATCCGATTTTCATCCACCTGGATGAAAACCGGATTCATAATTGGTCTTTCAAAAAACAAGTATTATTTATAAAATGTTTGAAAGATCTTCCATTTCATGACGACGTCCTCTTGTCATAAGCTGGTCAACGACATCTTTCGGATGCGCATGATTAAATAAAATTTCCTCAATACCTGCTGTTATTGGCATTTCAACTTGTTGTTGTTTAGATAATTGGTAAGCGGCATTTGTCGTACGAACACCTTCTACCACCATTCCCATATGCTCTAAAACCTCTTCTAAAGGCTGTCCCTTACCGAGCATATGTCCAGCACGGTAATTTCGACTATGAGGACTTGTACAAGTTACTATAAGGTCTCCTACGCCTGTAAGACCAGCAAATGTGAGAGGTTTTGCTCCCATTGAAGATCCAAGTCTAGCAATTTCAGCCAAGCCTCTTGTGATCAGTGCAGATTTAGCATTATCTCCATAACCCAATCCGTCGGAAATACCAGCACCTAAAGCAATGATATTCTTGAGAGCACCGCCAAGTTCAACACCAATTACATCAGGGTTTGTGTACACACGAAAGTGTTCATTGATAAAGAGGTCTTGAGCCTTTTCTGCTTCAGACATGGTAGCGGAAGATACCGTAACCGTAGTCGGTTGACGTAAGCCTACTTCTTCAGCATGGCTTGGACCACTTAGCACGACTACATCTTCATATAATTTATCGGGCAACTCTTCATCAATCATTTCGGAGACACGCTTTAGAGAATCGGGATCAATTCCTTTCGTAGCATGAATAAGAGTAACCTTATTGGAAAGTGCCTCTTTCAGCTGCTGACATACCTCTCGTATTGCTTTTGTTGGCACCACTAAAACAACGGCCGTAACATCTTTTACTGCCTCAGTGAGGTCTGTATAAGCTGTTATTGAAGATGGAATCGTTGCATCTTTTAAATATCGCTCATTCTTGTTGTTTGTATTTATTTCATCTGCTTGTTCTTTACGATGAGTCCATAAACGAACATCGTGTTGATTATCTGCTAAAACAATGGATAAAGCTGTTCCCCAGCTTCCTGCTCCAAGAACTGCAACACTTGCCATTTGCACATTCCTCCTCTATTTTCTTTGTCTTGCGTATATCTTAATCGGTGTTCCTTCGAATCCAAATGCTTCTCGTATACGGTTTTCAAGGAAACGTTCATAGGAGAAGTGTAGAAGATCTGGATCATTTACAAATACAACAAAGGTTGGTGGTTGTATGGAAACCTGTGTTGCGTAAAAGATTTTCAATTTCTGCCCCTTTAAGGATGGAACTGGTTTGTAAGCTAAAGCATCCATGATTACTTCGTTTAATATATTCGTTTGAACACGTTTTGTATGATTTTCACTTGCTAGAAGAATGCTCGGTAATAGAGTGTGCATACGTTTTTTCGTTTTCGCTGATAGATACACAATTGGAGCATAATCAAGGAACTGGAATTGTTGTCTAACTTTATCTTCGAATTTTTTCATCGTTTTATCGTCAGTTTCAATGGCATCCCATTTGTTCACAACGATTACGACACCTTTTCCTGCTTCATGGGCATAACCAGCAATCTTTTTATCTTGTTCAATAATACCTGTATCAGCATCAAGCACAACCAATACGACATCAGAACGTTCGATTGCTTTCAACGCACGGAGTACGCTATATTTTTCTGTGGTTTCATACACTTTCCCTTTTTTCCGCATACCAGCGGTATCAATAATGACATAATCTCGATCATCTTTTGAGAATGATGTATCAATAGCATCTCGTGTTGTTCCTTCTATTTCACTTACAATGACACGCTCTTCACCTAAAATTGAGTTCACAAGAGAAGACTTTCCAACGTTCGGACGACCTATCAAGCTAAAATGAATGGTATCATCGTCTTCATCAGGCATAACTCGCTCAGGAAAATGCTTAACCACTTCATCAAGCATGTCTCCAAGACCTAGCCCATGCGTACCCGAGATTGGGAACGGCTCACCGAAGCCAAGTGCATAAAACTCATAAATTTTTTCTTGCATTTCTGGATTATCAATTTTGTTTACAGCTAAAACAACAGGCTTGTTTGATTTATACAACAGACGGGCAACTTCCTCATCTGCGCCTGTAATTCCATCACGTCCGTTTACCATAAAGAGGATGACGTCCGCTTCATCAATTGCTACCTCTGCTTGTCCACGCATTTGCACAAGAAGAGGTTCATCACCTAATTCAATTCCACCTGTATCGATTATATTAAAAGTGGTATTTAACCATTCTGCTTCAGAGTAAATACGGTCTCTTGTTACTCCTGGTGTGTCTTCCACAATGGAAATACGCTCACCTACAAGTCTGTTAAAGATTGTTGATTTCCCTACGTTTGGACGACCTACCACTGCAACTACAGATTTTCTCATGAAAGGTTCACCCTTTCTTTTCAATTTCGTTATTCATATTTTTGTTTCTTTTGTTCATTCTACATGAACACTTAACTTTTTTATTTTAGCAAAAGGTTTGATAAGTAACAATGTTTTTCTTATCATACCAAGTTCTGTGATATTTCATGAGCTTTCTTTATCCATACCCAATCAAAGGGAATGTTGAATCTCATTTACGTCTTTATTCCAGCTTTTCGTTTCACAATTTCTGTTATAGTGTTTTCCATCCAAGTTGTAAACTTACCAACTAAACTTGTGATCACAATCAGTACAATGACAACGCTATAGATATCCAAAAAGCCTTTGTCACCTGCAGCATCTTGGAAACCATAATCCATAAGAATGAATGAATAGATGATTTCTCCTACTGAAGCGCCAAGCCCCCAAATAGCCATTCTCAGCCACATAGAATGGCTTATAAACAGCATTAGCAGAAAAGCTAACAATGAGTACACGAGAAGGCGTGGAGCAAATATCCAAACCGGGCTCACCATTTCCCACAATAAGGCTCCAACATACCCTATACAAACCGATAACGCTAAACAAGTGGTTCTGATTTGTTTTGCATGCATGGCTATTACGACTATTGAAATGATCGTAATACATACATTAGCTACATTGATTAGAATAAAACTAATTTTAATCTCAAAAGAGAAGGTAATGATAAGCAGTAACAAACTGATTGAAATCCCTGTACGCTTTTGGGATTTAGGCATAAAGAAATACACTGTAACCCATAAAAGCCAATTGATATAAATAAAATATATGCCGTCCATAATTATTTCCTCCATCTCACTCCTCATTATGGACAAAAGCCGCCATTCTAATCATGTATAAAGCTTCTCAATCTATACACAATAAGGGAAGGTAAGGGAGGTTTTCTAATGGGAAAGGATAGACAAGAAAAACGCTTAAAACAAGAACGTCGTGTTGAAAGCGACCGCGATCCAAAATCACATCCAAAAGGAAGCACGTACATGGATACACCTGAACAAGCTCGTGAAGATCAAAAACGCTAGGACTTTTATTGAATAGCCTTTAATTATTAGAAAAACACGGTTATCGTCAAAAATGGCGAAACCGATGTTTTTCCTTAAACTTTAACCCTCTTCAACAGTTAAATTTTCTCAAAGCACAAAAACGAAGCTCAGAGTGAACACTCTGAGCTTCTTATAATGTAAAGTATATAGACTTACAAACCTGTTGAACGCTGCTCAAGCCATGCTTTTGTACGGCCTGTAAAAATGTGTGGTTTTCCGTCTAACATGTACGTATCTTTTGCACCTAAAACCATCATTGCAATTTTAAATTCATGATGAATGTGGTTGATCTCTTCAACTAACGTTTCGAGATCATCTTTAATTAAGATGCGAAGTAGGTGGCCTGCCATTCCAAAAGCATTAGCACCTAAAACAAAAGCTTTTGCACCGTCTAGGCCGTTACGCATACCTCCTGATGCAACCACATTACATTCAGGATAAACGCTTTTAACCTCTTTAACGGAAATCGCAGTTGGAATCCCCCATTGATTAAAGGATTCAAATGGTTGCTTCCTACGCTTATTCTCCACTTTTGAAAAGTTTGTTCCACCTTTTCCACCCACATCAATATAAGATACACCTATATCCTTCAATTGCCTTGTAGATTCCATCGAAATTCCAAAGCCAACTTCCTTTATAATAACAGGAACATCGACACCCTTGACTATTTCTTCAATTTGTCGGAGTCGTTCAGAAAAATCACGATCTCCCTCAGGCATAATTAGTTCTTGCAAGACATTAAGGTGAATTTGTAAGGCATTAGCCTCTAACATATCTACTGCAATTTTAGCCTGTTCTAGAGTTGCTTCACTACCGATATTTGCAAAAACAATCCCATCCGGGTTCTCACGTCTAACGACTTGATAGGTTTGCCTTTCTTTCTCATCTTTTAATGCAGACATTTGAGAACCTACAGCAAGAGCAATCCCCGTCTCTCGAGCTGCTATTGCTAAGTCCCGATTAATGGCTTCAGTTTTTTCACCACCGCCACCAGTCATGGCATTGACAAAAAGAGGCGAACTTAGAGAAAGTTCGCCTAATTGAGTCTGAAGAGAAATATCATCCCAATGTATATCGGTTAAGCTTTGATGAATGATTTCAACTTCATCAAAGCTATTAACACCCATGTCTTCGCGGTTTAGCGCATGTCTAATGTGCTCTAATTTTCTTCTTGATCGACTCAATAGTATCACCAAATATTATTTTAATTTGTTTAGTTCGTCTCCAATGAAGTCTCCTAGTTGGAAACCAGAATCATCATCTTTTTGGTATTGCTCTACTTCAGCACGAGATTGGTCTTCTTCAAGTTCCTTGATGCTTAGAGAAATACGTTTTTCGTCCTCATTTACATCTAGAACTTTCACTTTCACTTCTTGTCCTTCTTCAAGAACTTCTTGAGGTGTACCGATATGGCGGTTTGCAATTTGAGAAATGTGAACGAGACCTTCAACACCAGGTAGAAGTTCTACGAATGCACCAAAGTTCACTAAACGGCGTACAGTACCATCTAGTACATCACCTGGGCGCACTTTGTCTTCTACTTGATCCCATGGTCCTGGTAACGTATCTTTTAGTGACAGTGAAATACGATCATTGTCACGGTCTACTGAAAGAACCTTCACACGGATTTTTTGGCCCTCTTCAACTACATCAGAAGCCTTATCAACATGCTCATGAGCTAGCTGAGAAATATGCACAAGGCCGTCCATGCCACCAATGTCTACAAACGCACCAAAGTCTGTAAGGCGCTGTACAGTACCTTCAAGAACTTTGCCCTCTTCTAAAGATTGCATTAACGCTTGCTTTCTCGATTCATTCTCATCTTCTACAACAGCGCTGTGAGAAAGAATGACACGATTTTGCTCACGATCAAGTTCGATAACTTTTAGTTTTAGTGTTTGTCCTTTATATTCATTAAAGTCTTCAACATAGTAAGTTTCAACAAGTGAAGCTGGGATGAATCCTCGTAAACCTACATCTACAACTAGACCACCTTTTACGATATCCTTCACTTCAGCTTCAAATACTTCGCCTGTTTCAAGCTTTGACTCAAGGTCTTCCCATGCTGCATCTGCATCAACAGCACGTTTAGATAATACAACTTCATCATCTTCAACCTTTTTCACTTTAAGCGTTAATTCATCGCCCTCAGAGACAACATCTGCTGCCTTTTCTACATGAAGGCTTGAGATCTCGCTGATTGGAATAATTCCATCTACCTTATAACCCACATCAACTAGAACCTGCTTGTCCTCAACTTTAACAACCTTTCCTGTCACAACATCTCCAACAGTTAGGTTTGGCATGTTTTCCATTCCTTGATTCATTTCGTCCATTTAAAATCCTCCTTAGTTCCGCCACCACCAGCCATAATTTTATTCTTTGTTCTAACTTCTAACATTTATGGCTTTTTGTCAAGCAAAAAATCCTATTATCTATTATGATCTAAAAGCTTCTGAATGTCACCCATTATGACATCTGTAACCTCTTGTGAGGAAGCTTTACGCTCTCTTAATTCTGCCATCGGAACAGGCTTTCCATAAACGACTCTAAGAGGTTCTTTGCTTTTATAGGATCCGATAATAGCGCAAGGGATTACAGTCGCTTCAGAACGAAGCGCGAAGAACCCAGCTCCAGCCAACCCTTTCTTGAGTTCACCGGTTTTACTTCGAGTACCCTCAGGAAACAAACCTAAAACGTTCTGATCTTTCAAAACACCTAGTGCTTTTCGAAGCGCCTCTCGATCTTTCATTCCTCTTTTCACTGGAAAAGCATGAATTTTACGAAGCAACCAACCTAATGCTTTCTTCTCAAAAAGCTCTTCTTTCGCCATGAAATAAATGTCTCGAGGGGCTGTAATCCCTACAACAATAGGGTCATAATTCGAAATATGATTCGAACATATTAAAACTGGACCTTGATCAGGAACGTTTTCTTTCCCTTCTACTTTTATTTTATATTTCGGATAAAAGATAGCAGCACAAACATTTTTTGCAAATGTGTATAAACTCATAACCCATTCCCCTTAGTCTTTTTTCGCATCGACCTTACTTAATATTTTACCAGCAACTTCATCTATACTTAAAGAAGTTGTATCAATTTCGATTGCATCATCAGCTTTCAATAAAGGCGATACTTCTCGCTCTGAATCTAATTGATCCCTTTTTCGAATCTCATCTTTAAGTTTTTCTAGATCAGAAGAAAATCCTTTTTCTTGATTTTCTTTATGTCTTCTTTCTGCACGTTCTTCTACGGAAGCTATTAAAAAGATTTTCAACTCGGCATCTGGAATAACGTGTGTGCCGATGTCTCTCCCATCCATTACAACGCCTCTTTTTTTAGCAAGTTGTCTTTGACGGTTTACCATTTCCTCACGCACAGAACCATGCTGAGCTACTATGGATACATTTGATGTGACTTCCTGGTTTCGAATTTCCAAGGATACATCGGCTCCATCTAACTTAACAAGCTGCCCAGCTTCCGTTTGGACCAAGTCTATGATGGTATTTTGAAGTAATTGGTACATGGCTTTTTCATCTTCTAAAGATTGATCTTGTTGTAGGGCTTTATAAGTTAATGCTCGATACATTGCCCCAGTGTCAATATAGACATAAGATAGTTTGCTTGCGACGATTTTGGCCACTGTACTTTTACCGGCAGCTGCTGGTCCATCAATGGCAATTGCAATTGGTTTCTCCATAAAAATCCCTCTTTCACATTGCTAATTATTCTCTTTTTATATATGTAACTCTACAAATTGAGTTTAAAACCCTAAGGATAAAACAAACAAGCAGGATGGTCCTGCTTGTTTGTTCATGTGTACGCACCCGAGTATTCCTCAAAATGATAACACATTTTGAAAGAACTGGTCTATTGTTTCAATGACTTTACCATCTTGAATTTTGTTTACTCCAAAATATTCATAGACAGGATTAATGTATAGTGCCATATCTGTTTTAAGAATCATCCATTGCACAATAATGAGTAACACAGCATGAAAAAATACGAGAACAAGAACCCAGCGTTCAATTCGTTTCATTCCCTAAAACAACCTTTTTAGGGATAGTGTTACCCCGATCTTTTATATCTATTCGATTTACAGAACGCTTCGTCTACGATTAGCAAGCTGACGCTCAAAACAAAAACGGATAATGATTTGACGATCATTTTCGTCAATCTCATCAAATTCAAGCGATAGTTTATCTCTTTCCTTAGCATTCCCCTTCCAGACACGAACAACCCGAGATAAGGTTTGAATATACTGCGTTTCACCTGATGCTAACGGAATCACAAACCATACTTCTATTCGATCTTCCTCTTCAACCTCTAAGTTCGGAGACGAAATGACAGCTGCCCCACCGCCACTTATATCTACTGTAGTACTTGTGAATGATGGTCCAGATCCTGTAGAAGGATGGACAGACACATCTACAGCTGTTTCAACCCTTACATATTGTCTACGCTGAATCCGAAGAATTTGCTCTTTGCCTGGAAAATGCAATGCTAAAACCGGAATGTTTAGTTTCTTTCTTCCTCTTACTTCTGTTTCAAATACATAAACCGATTCGTCTTTCCCCACAAATGTCGCTTTAAATTGGGTTCCTTCAAAGAAAAAACCTGTTTTACCTGTAGTCTGATTCACAGGATAATCTATGTACAAGACATCATCGTGGTACTCAACTAACTTACACCGAAAGACTTCCGGCTCCTCCTGATCGGAATGTTTTAGTTCTAATGTTATAGGCATACCTATCTTTAACAAAATACTCCCTCTCCCCCTGATCAGAATGACCTAACACTTTACACTATATTATGTCAAAGAAAGTAAGAAACACGCAAGCTACTTTATCTATTAATTAAAGTAGTTAAAGAAAACTTGGCGATTGACAAGCCTTTCAAGGACCAGAAAGAGGCTTAGTTTCCCTTATACTCCATTCTTTCAAAATTTTTACTACATCGAATTACTTCTTTGTTAAAGTTTTATGCTTTTTTAACGTGAAAAAAGAAAGGTGTAAAAACACCTTCCTTTTAGGACGTAGCGAAATTCATTTCTGCTTCTTTTAACTTTTCTACCTTTTCTTCCATGCCATCTTCAGCATTAATGAAAATTCTATAAGTACTTCCACCTAAGGTACCAAGGAACTCATAACAAAGTACTTCCTCATTTAAGTCATTTTCGATAATAGCTAAATGACTTTCTTGAATTTTCACACTCGGATTTACTTTTTCCTGAGCTTCTTCTTCACTAAGTGAAGGCTCTGGGATGTCGCGCTTTTGATGATTCTTTAAAAAGTTACGTGCAGAGAGACCTAAAATATCTCCGTTATCTAAGGCAACTTTCACCTGTAAGGAATCAGGATAAATCCTAACCTGATCTTGTACATACAAAAAGCCAAAGACTCCTATGTTTTCGTATTGACTGCTTTGATAAGGTTCCATGCTATCAAATTTATTCTTTTTCAAGAACGATTTAGCTTTCTCTAGGCTTTGATACAAACTGATCGAAGGTTCTTTTAGATTTCTCTCTACTAAAACGTTTATAGGGTGACCACCTTGAACAGATAAATCCATATACCCATTTTTGCCTTTACTTCGGTATGATACAGAATAAGTTGGTATATCTGCACCTTTTCCACTCTTTGTAATATTGACTTTTGCGTCTTTTGGTACTTCAAAGATATCTGTTGCCTTCTCTTTAGCTTGCTTTTCAGAAATGTCTTCTCCTGAAATATTTCTATACTTGTGATTATCTTTGGATGCCCCTGTAAAGGTTGGCCCTAAATCACCTTCTGTGTATCCCTCTACATTTTTCTCGACCGTTTTAAATCCATCAATAATTTTATTATCAGATTTTTCATTTGTCGCTAATGCTAATTGGACGTCCATCCAACGAAGGTTATCATTCAAGACCATATATTGAACCTTGCGGAGTTGTTTTTTTATACTTCCTGATTGTTCATATAATTTCTCTAACAATTTAACTTCATCATCTTTTAAAGGGTTCTTATTTAAATCACGAATCGCCGTTCGATAGCTGAATTCTCCAATATTGGCCAAAAACTCTTCCGTTTTATTAAATGGCATTAAAGCTAATGGTAATTGCCCAACATCATTATGTGCTTCTGATGTAAGTCTCCATATTTCAGCAAGCTGAGGAGAAAGCTGCTTTTGAGAATTCATAGCTAATGTGGTTCCAATCTTATCGTGCAGTAAATTTAATTGGTATGTTAAATCATGAAAGGCACGTTGATAGGAGTTTTCTGCTTGAATTAAAATAGCATTTTTTTCTTGATGCTCTTGATAGCCCCATACAGCTGTTCCTGTTATCCCAACCGTTAACACGGCAATTAACAGCCAACGAATCATTTTGACACATCCTTTCACTTATTTACAGAAGATATGCTTTCCGATTTCTTTTATTTGAGGACGACTCCATATCCAATCAGAGGTCGCAGTGTTCGGGTTAAAATAATAAAGTGCATTTCCAGATGGGTCCCACCCATTCATTGCGTCCATAACAGCTTTTTTAGCCGATTCATCTGGAGTTAACCAAATTTGACCGTCACTTACTGCGGTAAATGCACGCGGTTCAAAAATAACGCCAGATACGCTATTTGGGAATGTTGAGCTCACAACACGGTTAATAATAACCGCAGCAACTGCAACTTTACCGACATATGGCTCTCCACGGGCCTCTCCATGGACAGCGTTTGCCATCAGTTTAATATCATTTTGGGAATAACCAGTAGGAACATTAACCGAGGTAGGTTGCGCTGCTTCTTTTCCTCCTCCACCTTGATTTCCTTGCTGAGTTCCTCCTTGATTGGTTTGTCCATCCCTTGGGGCTCCACCGTAATAGTTCACGTCTTCACCAGCTGCAATTTTCCGCTTCACATATTGCTTATCATAGTTCGTAACACTAATCAATTTTTGCTTGGTTGTGGGCCCTGCTAATCCATCTACAGTTAAACCGAAATCCTTTTGGAAGTTTCGTAACGCCCAATAGGTCCCCCATCCAAATACACCGTCAATATTCCCTTCATAAAATCCGATATATTGGAGTCTAGATTGGAGTTCAATAACATCATCACCTGTTGCGCCTTTTTGTAAAATACGCTGACTAAATGCATGAGATTCATTGTCTCCGCTAGATGTAATCGAGATCGCTAGCAAAGCCACAATCATGATCATAGATACACGTTTTATTAATATCATCCTGCCGCTCCTCCTGCAATTTGAGAATCAGTATTGTCCACAATAGTTTCTGATACTCACGTAGATTTATACATAAAAAAGAAAGCTTAGCAGTTGAGATATAGATAGAAAGATTATTCAGTTAAATGGCAGTTATGTTGAAGACTTGAAACTGAGAGGAGTCCGTTGCATTTATGCAGTGCTGGGGGCTATGTTCTCGTGGGAAGGAATAGTATTCCCTTGGGTAGGCGATGGATTCGCTCGGGTAAGCGACGGAATCGCTCGGGTAAGCGACGGATTCGCTCGGGTAAGCGACGGAATCCCTCGGGTAGGCGATGGATTCGCTCGGGTAAGCGACAGATTCTCTCGGGTAAGCGACGGATTCGCTCAGACGACGGAATCGCTCGGGTAAGCGACGGAATCCCTCGGGTAGGCGACGGAATCCCTCGGGTAGGCGACAGAATCCCTCGGGTAGACGCCGAATTCCCTCGCCCCCCTGCACTACCGCCTCGCACTTTATCTCGAAACCAAGTCTTCAACAATAGGGGGCTTTAATGTATAAAAATCCAAACAAAAAAGCCTACAATTAAGCAGGCTTTACGCATTCCATTTTTTCTTTTCTATCGGAACTACTTTTATACGATACTCATTTGCTATTTTCACCTTACGAAGGGCAAGTAACCATAATAAAATCATAAATGGAGTTAAAATATAAATCCAATACGTGCTCCACATTTCTAAAATCAAGTCATAAAATCCGTGCAAAATTATAGGAAGAAACAACGATACTACGAGTAGTTTAGACTTTTTCGACTGAATATTTGAAGTTTTGGCCTTACCCATATAATACCCCATAAGAACTCCAAATAACGCATGAGAAGAAACGGGGAATAATGCTCTTCCCATGGCAACTTCAATACCATTTGCAAACAAATACAGAATATTCTCTACCGTTGCAAACCCTAAACTAATCGAAACACCATATAATATACCATCATAATGACCATTAAACGATGTATGTTTATAAACGACATATAAAAATATAAACCATTTAAAGAATTCTTCCAAAGAGCCCGAGAGGAGGAAAGATTGACTCCATGCTGCTTGAGCAACACCTTCAGTCTCAAATGCATATTGGATGAACATAATCGGAAACACCAGAAGGGCTCCCATTATAAATGTACGTATAATCATTGAAATAGGATCATGGTCGAAACGGTCTTTTAAGTAAAAGAATGACATTAACGACAGACCTGGTGCAATAGCCGCTGATAACAATGTAAACACAACCGTTCCTCCCCCCTTCCAATTCTATCCCATTCATCGTATCATGAACGTAGTAGAAAGAAAATATTGAAAGAAAACTGTAGGTGATGGTAATGAAAAAAATTCTAATTATACATACTGGCGGTACGATCTCCATGAAGGAAAACAAACAAACAGGAGAAGTTGCTCCAGAAGGAGAGCATCCACTTCTAGAAGTGTTACCTTCTTTATCTGGGATAGCAGATATACAAGATGAAGTTTTATTCCATATTCCGTCTCCACATATGACTCCTAACCATATGCTTACGCTAGGAAAAAGAATTCATGAACGCCTTGCTAATGAAGATATTGACGGAATTGTGGTGACCCATGGAACAGATACACTTGAAGAGACTGCTTTTTTTCTCGACATTTACTTACAAACACGTAAACCCGTTATTGTAACGGGTGCAATGAGGTCAATTAATGAAGTTGGTTCTGATGGACTATATAACCTTATGACTTCAGTCAGAGTAGCATGCTCTGAAGAAGCCCAGGATAAAGGGGTTTTAGTTGTTATGAATGATGAGATTCACACAGCTAAAAACGTTACAAAAACTTCAACAAGTAACATTGCTACATTTCAAAGCCCACAATATGGTCCTATTGGAATTATTACAAAGCGAAATATCTTATTCCACCATTCATTAACGAGAAGAGAATCCTATCCAGTACAACATTTAAACAAACATGTTGGCCTTGTTAAAACCTATGCTGGTATGGAAGGCTCTATTTTCGAAGCCTTTGAGAACGCTGGTATAGATGGCCTGGTAATAGAAGCACTTGGGCAAGGAAATGTTCCACCAACGATTGTAGAACCCTTAAAACAACTATTAGATCAAGGAGTACCTATAGTTCTTGTCTCCCGTTGCTACCAAGGCATCGTACAAGATGTTTATAGCTATGAAGGTGGGGGTAGCTCATTAAAAGACATGGGCGTTATTTTCTCAAACGGCTTAACTGGTCCGAAGGCGAGAATTAAACTACTGATTGCGTTAGAAATGACAGATAATCATAATGAACTGATGGCGATGTTTGCTTAAGAAAGGCGCAAGTGCCCGTTTAGCAACGAAGGGACTGGACTGAGCCCGTAGTACGATTAACCAAACTTGCTGATTGGCAAGCCGATAGGCGCAGACAGAAGCTTAGTTGCCGTGGTACTTTAACCTAGAAATTTTAACTCCGTCGATTTACTTCTTTGCTAAAATTTCATGTCATCAAATGTGTAAAGGAAACACGATGAGCCTTAGCGAATCGATGTTGACTTATCGTACGGAGAAAGTAATAAGGAAGATCGGTTAAGTTCGTCACGTCATGTGACAACACCGATCTGACCTACATCCTGTAGGCCCAAGTTCGTCACGTCATGTGACAACACCGATCTGACCTACATCCTGTAGGCCCAAGTTCGTCACGTCCTGTGACAACACCGATCTGACCCACGTCGTGTGGGCCCAAGTCCATTCGTTGCTGGGCGCTGGAGCTAGACATCGTAGAGCTACCAACTTATACTTTCCTTACTCCTTAACAATAAAAGTTCCGCTATCCTATCCTTCAAGGTTAGGTAGCGGAACTTTTTTATTCTTTTCCTGTTATATCTTTCGCGATATGTTCACCATGGTGACGCCCATTTTCAATAAAAATCTCATTATTGTTATAACCAGCTGCAATAACACCTGAAATGTAAATTCCAGGTACGTTGGTTTCCATCGTATCTTCATTAAAGGTTGGTCTTCCAGTTTCTTCATCAATGGTTACACCCATTTTTTGTAGAAATCCGTGATCAGGACGGTAACCTGTCATAGCAAAAACGAAATCATTTTCGATGACTTTTTCTTTACCTCCAACTTGATAGTAAATGTGATCTGTATCGATTTTAGTAACATTCGCATTAAATTCCATAGACACGACATCTTTATCTACTAGTGCAGTAAACTCAGGTAAGATCCATGGCTTAACACTTTTCGAATAATCGGATCCTCTATACAAGACCGTTACATTTGCTTCTGCTTTCACTAGCTCTAGCGCTGCATCTACAGCAGAGTTTTTACCACCAATTATCGCTACATTTTTCCCAAAGTATGGGTGAGCTTCTTTGAAGTAGTGACTCACTTTATCTAGGTTTTCCCCTTCTATCCCCATGTAGTTCGGTTGGTCGTAATAGCCTGTAGCAATGACTACTTGATTGGCTTTGTAAAATGTCTGTTCACCAGATTGCTTTTCAGTACAAACTTCAAAGCCTTCCCCTGTATTATGAACCTTCATCACACGTTCATATGTGTTCACACGTAGTTCTTTTCTTCTAGAAACAGAACGATAATATGCTAAAGCTTGATTACGTACTGGTTTTTTATGTTCTGTAATGAAGGGTACCTTACCAATTTCAAGTTTCTCACTTGAACTAAAAAATGTTTGGTGTGTTGGATAATGATAAATAGAGTTTACAACATTCCCTTTTTCAATAAGGAGTGGGTTAATCCCTCTCTCCTGTAGTTCGATTGCTGTAGACATTCCACATGGCCCAGCTCCTATGATGATTACTTCTTCGGTTTGCACAAAAGTTCACTCCTCTATAGTTAACAAGCATTAAATTCCAATAAAATAAAAAAACATCTCCCACCAATATAATGATAGGAGATGCTCTAAAAAGATTCAACCTAAATCCATCCACGGAAACGTGCCGCTTCAGCCATTTTTCTTACACCGACCATATAAGCAGCCAAACGCATATCAATACGTCTCGTATCTGCTGTGTTATAAACCGTATTAAATCCTTTTACCATAACCTTATGAAGCTTCTCTTCTACTTCTTCCTCGCTCCAGTAATAACCCTGGTTATTCTGAACCCATTCGAAATACGAAACGGTTACGCCACCAGCTGAAGCTAAAACATCCGGAACAAGTAAGATATCACGTTCAGAGAGAATGCGTGTCCCTTCCATAGTAGTAGGGCCGTTTGCCGCTTCAACTACGATAGAAGCCTTTATATTATGAGCATTGTCTTCTGTAATCTGGTTCTCAATTGCGGCCGGAACTAGAATATCACAATCTAATTCAAGCAATTCTTCATTTGTAATCGTGTTTTTAAATAAGTTGGTCACAGTACCAAAACTATCTCTACGATCAAGTAAATATTCAACATCTAAACCTTCTGGATCATGTAATGCACCTTGCGCATCCGAAATACCAATAACTTTCGCTCCTGCATCATACATAAACTTAGCTAAGAAACTTCCTGCATTACCAAACCCTTGAATGACAACGCGAGCTCCTTCAATGTTAATACCTTTTTTCTTTGCTGCTTCATCTATGCAAATGGTAACCCCTTTTGCTGTAGCAGATTCTCTACCGTGAGAACCTCCTAAAACAAGTGGTTTTCCTGTAATAAATCCTGGATTATTAAATTCATCAATTCGGCTATACTCATCCATCATCCAAGCCATAATTTGAGAATTCGTGAACACGTCAGGAGCTGGTATGTCTTTGTTTGGTCCAACAATTTGGCTAATAGCACGAACATAGCCTCGGCTCAAACCTTCTAGCTCTCGGAATGACATCTCACGTGGATCACATAGGATACCACCTTTACCCCCACCATAAGGTAAGTCGACAATTCCAGCTTTAAGACTCATCCAAATTGAGAGAGCTTTTACCTCTTTTTCAGTTACATTGGGGTGAAAGCGTACACCACCCTTTGTTGGTCCAACTGCGTCATTATGTTGAGCACGGTAGCCCGTGAAAATCTTTATAGAGCCATCGTCCATTCGTACAGGAATTCTAACTGTCATCATTCGAACAGGTTCTTTTAATAAATCAAATACCTCTTTCGGATACCCAAGCTTATCAAGGGCATTACTTACAACGGTTTGTGTAGACTTTAATACATCTAGTTTGTCATTATTTTCGTTTCCAGAGTCTGCTGCTTTATCGGCTACCAATGAACTAACCTCCCATGAAAATTCAGTTCAATCTAAGTCCATTCCCTTTTCTTTCAGAGAATAGTATACATGTTCTAATTGATTATGCAAACAAGAAAAAGAAGATTTTCATGTAACTGTATCCAATAAACATGTAAGCGATTTCATTATAAGTTCCTTTTCGTAAACTTTCAATAACCTTTTTCAACTATTAATATGTGCTATTACTATATTCTTCATTATCCTAACATGTTCAATTGAAATATTGTACTCAAAACATCCTTTATTGAAGAATTTTTTCGTGAAAATTTCGGCTGATATGTATAAGTTCCGCTATTTGAGACGACTTTAAACCCTTTTTCAAAAAAAGATCGACCACTACTTCGATCGATCTCATTTAATAAAAATATTTAATTATTTGTTGAATGGCTAACTCTTTAAAAATTGGCTTTCCATATTCCAACAATCGATGTTTCGTTATTGTACTGGGTGATGCAAACTCGGACATAATCGCAATGATATGTTCACGATTTTGTTCTTTCAGGTCCTCCTCATCTAACCGCATGTAATAATAGTCATCAAAATGGTGGACTTCTCCTCCATCTAAACCTAAATGATGTAAATGCTGACTTACTTGTATAATATCCTCAAAAGTACCAAAAGCAAAAATCATTTCTTTACTTTCATCCAATGTTACTTTCATTTCAATGTAATCATCATCAAAGTCATCATCTAATTGATCATTTTGGGTAACGACTATTAACATGCCCTGAGCTTGTAGCAAATGAACCTGAACAGACAACATCCCAAAAAGCTCAATTCCTAATTCATCTGTAGCTTCGTACATCATATCGTGAAATAACTGGTGTACTCGAGGTAAGTCATACCATAAATCATCCCGAGTTATTCCACGCTCTACAAGATCATCAAACGTGAGAAAAATCTTGAATTTATTGTGAGAAAGCTTCTCAAGACGCATTCATTCATCCCCCCTGAATGCATTTCAATTTCTTATCTTAGTATATGTTTATTTTGGCAAAATGGTGCTGTTTAATAAAGTATATGATGGAAAAGCCAGGGGGACAAGTTTTTTTACAAAACATTTGCAAGCCATTTCTCCCATTCTTCCTTACTTCCCCCAACGATAAATGGTTCGATACGTTGCTTTTCTTCTTCTGGTAACATGTCATAAGCATATCCACCAAGACCTATCTTGAGGTTTGGAAATGTATCCTGTAAAGCCTTTGCTAAATCAACGGTTACTGGAATATTTTTCTTCATCGTGCATGACATAAATAAAAACTTAGGCTCAACTTCTTCAATAATGACATCCACATCACTAGGTGCAATGCTTTGTCCCAAATAGATCACATCATATCCCTTACGCTTCAGAAATAAGGTGAAGATAAGCAATCCTAACTCATGCTTTTCATTCGGTCCACAAACACAAATCGCTTTAGGGAGCAATTGATCTGTAGGAAGAGAAATAAGCATCATTCCTATACGAGAACGCAAGAAATTGGTTGCAAAATGTTCATGAGCACTTGTTATTTGATTCTCTTCCCACAATTGGCCTATCTTTACTAAGGATGGGCCAATGATTTCGATCGCAACTTTTTCCGGTGAAAAAATACTAAATACATAATCCAACTTTTTATGAGCTTCCTGTTCATTAAATGAAAGTAATGCTTCTAGAATTTCTTCTGAAAAAGATTCGATTTGATCTTGTTGAACAGATTCATTTTGCTCAGTGCTAGCCAAATGGTTCTGATTATTTTCTAATATGGAAACAGCTTGAGATATTGTAAAACCACGATTCACTTTATCAATTAGCCACTTTAATATCTTTATGTGTTCATCAGTATACAACCGATGCCCCGCTTCATTTCGGTTAGGCCGTATCATTTTATACCGTCTTTCCCAGGCACGTAATGTACCAGGTTGGATTCCTAGCATGTTTGATACAGCTTTGATGTTATACTTCCCTTGCGTGCTACCCATACGTATGTCCTCCAAAGCGTTATTTCCTTTATTATACGCCAATTTCAGCCTTGTGTAAAATACGTACGACATTTGAATAACCTTTGCAGAGCATTAGGTAGATTGCATCGTTACTACATAACAGTTTCCACTTCCACTAAATAAAGATGACAAACGAGAAGCTTGATAACTCCGACTACTCAAGAACTGGGTTTGGGAACTCTCATGATCTATAGATCCATGAGAGGAGCTGCTTAAAACAACTTGGACCTGCTCCCTTTCTGAAGGATCTAATGTAAAGAAAGACTTAATATTGTGAGTAGCTAGTATTTTAAAGGATCCTTTAGCATCTTGGAAAGCATATTTTGCATTCACTTTCCTGTGATTTAAATCATCTAATCCAATTAAACTAATCATTTCCCCTTTTGAAGATTCAAAGTTAACTCCAGAATTAGCCAAGATAGTGACATTACAATCCAATAGCATGGCATCTAACTCACGATAATCCCCTTCATAGTCACGGTCTCCCCACACAAAGAATAGAGGAACTTGAAGCATTTGAAGTGTTTGAATATTATCACGCACTTTTGAATGAGGTACACGTTTATTGGAAAGGTCGCCTCCAATAATCACCATATCCACCTTTTCATTGATGCTCTCTATTGTTTCAGACAAAACTTTTCTTGAACCAATATCCGTAATAAAGAATATACACACCTCTCCAAAGGTCTTCGGAAAGTCATGGCATACAAAATGGGTTCGAACAACTTGATCATGTTGAACAAAACAATATCTATAAAGAACTAACAATATCACCACAAAAGCAATTATTCCACCAATAATGTACAATTAACCCCGCTCCTTAATTGTTTTCTTATGTTGTTTTCTATAAGACAATAACGTAAGAAGAGAATACATAAATGAAAATACGAAAAAAAACAAAACAATCTTAACAGAATATTGGATTAAGGTTATAGGAGTTACGTAAAGGATTAGTCCTATGATTGATTTGACGGGAGAAGATTTTTCAATCAAAAAAATCTGCTGCAAAAGAAGAGCATGACTAATAAAACTAATAAAAAAAGCCACACTTCCTAAGAAGAAATCTACAGGATATAAAACACAAAGCATAATTGAATCCATAGTTAAAGGGACTTGTGCAAAAGGAATTACTAAAATGGAGAAAAAACACCCTGTTAGAGCGATTCCTCCCCAAAATAGCATGATCATCATGAAAACACCTCCCTAAAGACAAGATATGTCTATAGGGAGGTGTATAGTCAAACTGTCTTAACCTTCTTTGACATCTAATATACGAAAACCGGCTTTTTCAAGTCGATTAACAAAGCGATCAATATTATTTTTCTTTTCAATTTTAAGTACAATTCGACGAGCTAACTTATCCGTCTCATCAAAGGTAGCTAATGAAATAATATTTTCATGATATTGCTTTACAATTTCAGATAGTCGCAGAATTCTCCCCTCGGATTCCTCAGAAGTAAATGCAATTCGAACACCTGCTCGCTTCATTCCGAAAGCACTTTCAAATTGTTCAATGACATCATAGCGACTTACAATACCTAGAAACTTCTTATCTTTGTCGATGACAGCTATGATTGGAAACCCTTTAAATGCAGTTAATGTATGCTCGAAGACATCATCTTCTGTAATATATAGATCCGATTGACCATAAAACTCCTGCACTTTTTTCTCTTTTAAGAATGTATCTCTGTCTAAATCACTTTTAAAGAATGCTTGATAAATCATTTGTCTTGAAATTAAGCCTAGGAATTTACCGTCTTCAATTACTGGCATCCCCTGGAAATCCTTCTCATTCAACCTATCCAAAACCTCTCCTAATGTTGCATCACCATTCGTAACTAATGTTTTGTGTGCTGGTTTCATCATACTTTTTACGAACATAGCCTTCACCTCTTATGACAAATAATCATTACATGTAACTTATATTTCGATAGAGATTAAAAAATCCCTCCCTTAATCAATTATTTCTTTTCGAATGAGACAAGTTATCAAGCCATAAACATGAGGTGAATGTACATTTGACTACGTATAGAAAGGAGCGACTAATGTGTTTACACAAGTGAAGTATTGGAATCCATATATAGGTCCATTTGATCCTTGCCCTCCTATGCGCGTTAAAAGTTACCAAACTCCACCTAACCTTTATATAGGCTTCCAACCACCAAATATGGAACAGTATTCACCTCGCCAAGCATTACATTGCGGCACGCTATGGCCTGCATTTTATAGCCCGTATCCAAGTGATGGGAGGGAAGAAGAATGAGTAGAACATTACCTCCAGAATATTATGAATTGCTAGAAGAGCTTCAAGCAGTGGATTTTGTTTTAGTGGAACTAACATTGTATTTAGATACACATCCTAACGATTACAACGCCATTCAGCAATTCAATCATTTTGCCAAACAGAGTAAACAATTAAGGAAACAATATGAGGAACTGTATGGACCGTTAATGCAATATGGTAAAAGTTACTCTGGCTATCCATGGAACTGGGATGATGCCCCATGGCCTTGGCAAGTTTAGAGGTTTAATGATGAGATATAGAAAAGGAGGTCATTTCTTTTGTGGAATTACGAAAAAAAGCTCCAGTACCCAGTGCGTGTAAGCACTTGTAATCCTCGTTTAGCAAAATTTTTAATTGAACAATACGGTGGTGCTGATGGAGAGTTAGCAGCAGCACTACGATACTTAAACCAGAGATATTCAATTCCTGATAAAGTAATTGGCTTGCTAACAGATATCGGTACTGAAGAATTTGCTCATTTGGAAATGATTGCAACAATGGTGTATAAATTGACTAAGGATGCAACTCCAGAGCAAATGAAAGAAGCAGGACTTGGTGCACATTATGCAACTCATGATAAAGCATTGTTTTATCATAATGCTGCCGGAGTTCCTTGGACAGCATCATACATTCAGGCAAAAGGAGACCCGATCGCTGACCTCTACGAAGACATTGCTGCTGAAGAAAAAGCAAGAGCCACCTATCAATGGATCATCAATATGTCAGATGATCCTGACTTAAATGATGGACTAAAATTCCTAAGAGAAAGAGAAATTATACACTCTCAACGCTTCCGGGAGGCTGTTGAGATATTAAAAGAAGAAAGAGATAAGCAGATTTACTTCTAAAAGAAAAAAGGACTGTTCTCCTAAATAAATGGAGGCAGTCCTTTCATTATGTAACTATTTAGGGATAAGAAGCGTCTGACCAACATAGATTTCTTCTGCTTCTAAATGGTTTGCTCTTATAATACGTTTTTCTCCATCTTTACTATTATAAAATTTCATTGAGATGGAGAATAAGGTGTCCCCTTCCTTTACAACATATTCCTGATATGTAATGGTTGCACCATCTTTAGTGGAAGCAACGTCATCCTTATTTCCCTTTTCGCTATTTCTTTCAGAAGTATCTGATGTTTTTACACTTGTTCCTTTTTCCTCTTCATTTTTTAAGCCCAATCCAGTTTCTGGTGATTTTTTCTGTCGCGTTAACTCCATCATATAACTCGCATCTGAAGCTTTAGCAGATTGAACAGATCCAAGTGATCCCCCTGATTCATCCTGCTTTCCCCATAAGTTGTATATCGGAATTAATAATACAAGTATAATAAATAACACAATTAAAAGGCGAATAAGCGGATAACGAACTTTCCACTTATACCCTGTTTTTTTATCTTTATGTGTTTCACTTCTTGGTGGGAGATTTAAAACATTCAACTCCTCTTCATTTGCATCTGCGTACTTATGGTCACCTGCTTTTTCTTCCATACTTTCTTCATTCGTATGATGCATTCTTTGTCTAAGCACTTGAGCTTGATCTTCAAACTGTTCAGACGAATTCGACATCCGATCACCCCATTATTTTAAAACGAATCATAAGTCCTAAGATAAAATCAATTATAAAATGTGCTGTAATGGTGACAAGTAAATTGTTTGTAACTTCAAACATCCAGCCTAAATAGAAGCTAATTAAAAGAACAGAGATGAGTAAAACTGGTTTTGTTAAATAGCGAAGATGAATGAAAGCAAAAGCAATGCTTGCCGTAATATAGCCAAATGTTGTATGCAGTATACCTCTAAACAAGAGTTCCTCTGCAAAAGCAACAAGGAAAGCAATCCATAATATTTCGAAAACCGGACGACTTCGGAATACTTTTTCATTAATTCCTCCATCATCATAAAATCGTTTAGGTAGACAAATCATTAATAATACATCAATAATAATAACTAAGAACCCTGCTGAAACACCATAAATTAAGATTTCATTAACATCATACTTCCATAAATCAAGCCATTTCGTCAATGAAGGAAATAAAAATATACTTGCAATCATAGTAATCGCAAGGATAATTCCTTGAGTTAAATATAGATGATTGACCACTTGCCGATCAGATAATTGTTTGATGATTTCAGCTTGATTTGTCCACTTCATTATAATCCCCTTGTACAAAAATCCTTTTTAGCTCCATTTCCCAATCCGATGTTTTTGGGGCAGGTTGTTGATGTTCTACAACCCATTCATCAAAACGGAAATCGCAATGATCACAACAGAACCCCGTTGGCTCTTTTAGAGAAGATTGAAAGGGCTCATACAAAAATGTTCGTCTACATTCATTTTGATGGATCCAATGAAGCAACCATGATAGTTTCTGCTGTTTCAGATTCATTCTTTCTACAATAAAAGCTTGAATATGTTGAAACGTTTTATTCCATTCATATTTATCATAAAGAATACTTCTTCCATCTATCATATCATGTTTCTCAAATTGATATTTTAAAAACCTCCAATGAATTTCATTAATTTCTAAAAATGATTCTACTTCACTATCTTGAAGTGGGAGGAGCTTGTTTTCATTGGCAAGATTAGCTAAATAGTTCATGACTTTATGAATTGTGTATTCATCTGGTAGCTCACTTTCAAATAACTTTCGAGGAATTTCACTATCTCCCGGTGCATACAACGTTAAACTAACACTTTGCTTCCCATCTCGTCCCGCTCGTCCTATTTCTTGTAAAAATGATTCTACTTGAGAAGGAATATGTGCATGAATAATCAATCGAATATCCGGCTTGTTCACCCCCATACCAAAGGCACTTGTACAGCATATTACATCCAATTGATTGTTCATAAATTGTTGTTGTATCAATAAACGGTCTGTTTGTTCCATACCTCCATGATAAAAGGCAACCCTTAAATCACTTAAAGCATGGGATAACTCATAAGCAGCCTTTTCTGTCCATTGCCGACTGGTAAAGTAAATCATAGCTGGTACACGGCCTTCAGATAACACCTGTTTCATTCGATCCAGTTTATCTTGCATGCCCTCTAAGTGCTCTATAACAAAAGCAATATTTTCACGATCCATTGGATAAATGTGCTTTTTCATATTTGGTCGGCCGATTTGCGCCATAATATCCTGTTGAACGACCATAGGAGCTGTTGCACTTAATGCAAGAACTCGAGGTTCCCCTAAACGTCGTAACACTCGATCTAGCTTTAAATAATCTGGTCGAAACTCATGCCCCCATTGTGAAATACAATGAGCTTCGTCAATGACAAAAAGAGAAACATTTACTTGGTCCTCAAGCTGTTGTAAGAAGTGATTATTCTGAAGCATCTCAGGTGAACAATAAATTAATTGATAAGCGTTCAGTCTTGTCATGATATCTTTTTTTTGTTGAAAATCAAGAAAACTGTTAATAGCTGTGACCCGTTTATAACCTTGCTGTTTGAGTTGCTTTACTTGGTCAACCATTAATGAAATAAGAGGTGATACGACCAGGACTGTCCCTTCCATAAGTATAGAAGGTAGTTGATAGCACATGGACTTACCAGTTCCTGTTGGTAGAATACCTAGTACGTCCTCTCCTTTCATTAAGTCTTCAATAATTTCTTTTTGCCCTTCACGAAAAGAAGTAAAGCCAAAAGCTCGTTGTAAATGATCTTCTAATCGTAATTTTTCCATAAATCATCCACCTCTACTGTGATGCTAATACTAAACGGATCTGAAAATAACTATATTCTTCTTCTAAGTTTTCTTTAATAACCTTTAATTTGTTGGTGTTTAAGTGATTTGCCACACGGGAAATGTTTTGTACCGCATCGGTTGAAACAAATTGTTCAACTGAGAAAGAAGGGTCCACCAAGGCAATTTCAACGATATGATCTTGTATTGTACTGGTTTTTAATCGTCTAATTCTCGTAATGGTTTCAAAAGTGTGACCTTTTCGTAGTAACTCTAACGTTTTTTTAGCCGATTGAGTTATAGGCAATTCTTGAACCAAGTCATTACAAAAGCCAAAAAGAAATGGATAAGATTGAGGAGCGTTCAAAACATTCTGAAGCAGAAAGTGTATGGCTGATGTTATATAAACATCTACATCTAGCTTTTTTAAATTAAAATGAAAAGCGAGCTGCTCTTTACTCAATCCATATCGATGTCCACCTGTCATTCGTTGAGTCAAAAGTTCTGCAAGCCATGAAGGGAACTGAGAAAACAAGTTGTACAGTTCATTGTATAGGTGATCGAGGAGATTTTGTAAATCATGTTTTTCATGTTGATACTTTGCTTTCACCCATTGTAAAATCTCTTTTCGTTCATCGATTGGAATAAATTGATTTTGACCTTGTTCAATATTTGAGGCTGTCTGAACAAATAATAAAAATCGCGACCAAAACAGTTGGTCCATTTGATGGTATTGTAAACCATTTAGCCATTGAAGTTCCTCGACAGCGTCACGTTGTATTTCAGATAACCCAAGCGATGTAACGAGGTATTGCCCCTGCTCCTCTTGAATAAACCCTTTAGCTTGAAGATCCATAAGTTCTTGGTGTAGCTCTTCTCTCTTGAGTGAGCGGCAAATTCCAAAAAAAGAAGTGAGGTTATAAGCGTGAATATCCTGGAACGTTTGGGAAGATCGTTTACCTACAAGCATATGATAGATGGCAGCTTCTGTCCGTTCACCTTTAAATGCGGAAATACTATGTATGATTAAATATTGAAACAATGTAGCGACCTCACTTTTTTTAAGCGAAATTTTATATCCTGATATGGTCCCGCCCTATAGACGATTTAATGTTGAAAAGTTTAAAAAGTAGCTTTACAATAAGATTGAGGCGAATGTTTCCAAATCAGGATACTTATATATGTATTAATAGATCCTTTTCGGATCATGATTTTATAGGAGGGTATGAGACATGGCTAAGTACACAATTGTTGACAAAGAGACCTGCATTGCTTGCGGTGCATGTGGTGCGGCGGCTCCAGATATCTATGATTACGATGATGAAGGTATTGCATACGTGACACTTGACGATAACCAAGGAATCGTTGAAATTCCAGAAGTTCTTCATGAAGACATGGAAGATGCCTTTGATGGTTGTCCAACAGATTCCATCAAAATTGCAGATGAACCATTTGACGGAGATGCAACGAAGTTTGAATAAATGATTTGATCCCTTCACTAGTAAGTGGAGGGATTTTTATATTATGAATTTGAAAGTTCTTTTAATTTTTCTTGCGCTTCTCCTTGATCGAAAGTACTAAAATATCGGTAGAATTGGTCATCGATTATTCGATAATGTTGGCTAATTACGTTTTGCTGAAGTGTAAAGCCACCTCGTTCTTCTACTTTTGCCCACCATACTTTACCACCCATAGTTCGTTGTCTAGGACGATCAACATGCTCATGAGCTACTGTTTCCACAACCTCAATTGGGTCAGCTCCAAGTGTATTTTGTATGACTTCGCTATCTCGAAATAGTGCACACATTGCAACCATAGTCGTCCACCCTGCTTCAGTACGACCCTTTTCAATTTGGACAAGTGTTTTTTTAGAAATTCCTAATATCACTGCCATTCGATCTTGTGTGTACCCTTTTTCAACACGTACAAGCTTTAGTTTTGACGATAGTTGTTCAACGATCATTTGTTGATCCATTTGTGTCACCATTCCAATCTTATTTCGATAACAATATTTTAACATGTTCTCTACTTTCCTTCCTACTAAAATGTTGATATAATATGAAACCGTAGGCACATACATAAATTTTGTATCAATAGGAGGATGTCGTATGGCTGAAAATAAAGTATTAGACGTATTTATTGAAATACCTACAGGAAGTCAAAACAAATATGAATATGATAAAGAACAAGGTGTCTTTAAGCTAGACCGTGTACTATTCTCTTCTCAATTCTATCCAGCTGAATATGGGTATATAGATGAAACACTTGCATTGGATGATGACCCACTAGATGCATTAGTTCTAGTAACAAATCCAACATTCCCTGGCTGTGTTATTGAATCTCGAGTTATCGGATTCTTAAACATGATTGATGATGGTGAAGAAGACCAGAAGCTTCTAGCTGTACCAACAGAAGATCCTCGCTTCAAGGATGTACACACACTAGATGATGTACCTCAACACAAGCTTGAAGAGATTTCTCATTTCTTCAAGACGTATAAAGATCTTCAAGGTAAGATCACAGAAATCGGTGAATGGGAAGGCGTTGAAGCAGCAAACAAGCTTATCGACGATTGCCTAGATCGGTATAAAAGTGAATAACTTTAATGGGAAAAGCAGTGCATGAGTGCACTGCTTTTTTTTATTTTACTTATTCTATTAAAGCCCCCTATTGTTGAAGACTTGGAATCGAGATAATGTGCGTATGGTTCCGTTGCTTTAGTAGAGTGCGGCGGTCTGGGAAACGGGCTGCTTTCCCCGGACGAACGATCGAGCCTCCTCATACGCTACGCTTCTTGCGGGGTCTCGCTCGCCCGTTTTTCCGGAGGAGTCAGCCCGTTTCCCAGCCCACCTTAGCCGAATGGTGACTAACGGAACCGCAGCGATGTAGAGAGGTCGGTGCTTACGGACATTTGTTCCACTAATTTGCTTTTAAATGATCTTTTTTAAGAGCTTACGGACATTCATTCCGTTATTTGCTTCAAATCACCTTAAAAAAGACTGATTTTCACAAATAAGGTACCATATGTCCGTAATGACTCTTAAAACACCTTTAAAGTTCAAAATAAAGGAACAGATGTCCGTAAGGTTTAGAACACACCAACCAGGGTCCGTTAATTTCCACAAAAGCAAAGGGGGGAAGGAAAACGGCAAACTCCCGCAGTAGAAAGGGCAGATGAGACTCCGCAAGGAGCCTGCGGATGAGGAGGCTGCAAGTAAACAATGAAGATCGACTAAGACCGCCACATCGTGTGGCAACGTCGACCTACCCCACGTCGTGTGGGGCAGCAGGAGTATTGCCGTTTCACTGACCCCCTTACTCTTATACAAGCAACGGACTTCTCCCAACCAAAGTCTCGAAATCAAGTCTTCAACAATCCTTCCATATAACGGAATAAGAAAAAACAGTTCCATTAAGTAGCACAAAACTCATTTGTACTACAAAACAGAACTGTTTAGTTATTCATCAAGGTGCTGTTCCTGGTGGAAAATTAAAAGGCTTTGGATTTAATAAATCAGGAACTTGAATGGCTTCATTTAGATTGTAAGCACCATATCCGTATTCTTGTTGTGGTGCATTATTAAACTTTACTTCTTTATACCCATATGATTTAGCTGTCAATAGAATCGCTTCTATCATAGCAAGTGGTTTATCACCAAAGCTAGAATCATTCGTTAAGGTGATCTGTAATGTTTCCCCTTGACCCTTAATTGACTTGAACGTTGCATTTTGAGGAATAACGGGCTTAACATTCTTAGCTGGTAAACCTTTTTTCATATGGTTCAAAGCATTAGCAATGGTTTGATCTTTTATTGAAACAGGTGCTAAGAAGCCTGGTCTATTCTCACCATTTTGGTACAACATATAGGCTCTACCACTCAATGCTTCAATTTGAATTTCTTTCTTAACCCCCATATTCGGGAAGTTCACGCCAGCGTTTCCATCCCGTTGTAATTGAATCTTTTGAATACCATGTGGTCGGAACATTTCCTTTAGTGCATAAAGAAGGTTTTGTTCCTTAATCTCCTCTTGTGGCAATGAATAACTTTTCGGGAAATTAGCTTCAACAAGATTCTGATCTTTTTTCAAATTAAATGTTACATCTTTAAAGGCATACTCTTGAATACCCCACTCGTCGGCTTTTACAGATCTCGCAATTGAATTATATACTTCATTTACAGAACCCCAATTAGGAGGTGCAATAATGGTAATTGGGATAACCACATCTGAATTAGTACCCATCAATGCTATTGTTGCGAACTTGTCATGAGGTCGTTTAGGAAATACATAGGATTGCTCAAGCTTAGAGTGTCCACCTATTTCCTGCTTTTTGTTCTCTTCACTAGTGATATTTCCTTCAGATGACTCTGTACTATTTGACTCATCTCCTTCTGAAGGAGCTATAGAGTTGATATTTGCATCTTTATTATTTTGGTCACCATTCTGTTGAGCACCATCATCTGCCTTACTGTCAAATGTTTTTCCCTGATCTTGAGAGCCTGCGCTATCACCATTAGCGGAATTATCGCCACCTTCTGATGCAGAAGACTCACTTTCTTCTTGGAACCTTTCCATGTTCGCTTCACTTGAGGAATCCTTAGATTCCGCACCATCATTTGCTGTATTATATGTCCCATCAAACAACCAAGACATTGTCGTTATAAGAAACAGCAAGACTGCAGCCGCTGATATGGTAGTTACTACCCAAGGTTGTTTATAAAATGGTGTTTTATCCGGTTTTGCCGAATTCAAACGAGAGGATATTTTATTATACAGTTCATCTGGTGTTTGACTATCTTCAACTTCTGGCATTTTTTGCAGGAGGTTTTGCAAGTCATCTTCGGTGTAGTTCTTATTTTGCTTCACTGTTTATCCCCTCCTTTTGATCCTCTTGCATGAGTTTTTGAAGTGTCTTCATTCCTCGATGTTGTGTTGTTTTCACCTTACTCACGCTCATACCTAATATATCAGCGGTTTCTTGAATTGACATGGATTGAATATATCGTAATATAATCACACTTTTTTGATCTACGGAACAATGGTCTAAGCACCTATATATCTTCTGGATTTCTTCATTTTGAAGAGCTACTTCTTCAGGTTCCGGTTGGTCATCCTGAATAAGATGTCCCTTCTCACCCCAGTCAAAGAATTCAAGCACACGATTACGCTTACGCTTTTGCTTCCTAAAGTGATCAATCGCTACATGACGTGCAATAGAAAAAAGCCATGTTTTTTCACTGCTGTCCCCTTTAAAGCGATCATAAGAATTCATCACTTTAATATATACTTCTTGAACGAGATCCTCAGCTTGTTCCCGGTTTTTTACCATATAAAATAAAAATTGAAAGACGTCTTTATGGTAATTCTCATAGAGCTCTTGAAAGACCGATTTCATTCATGAACCTCCCGTTCATATGATATAGTCGTTTATGTATCCAAAAAGTTTCACACTTAATTACTATAAAATATTTTCCTTTATTTGAATAGGGAAAAATCACCATTTGGTAACTTTATACACCTAATTTCACCACTTTGGGAATAATATAGGCGTTGAATCGCTATGGGATTCAACGCCTTATAGAAATCCTTATATTACATTAAAAATGGTTTACTTCTTTTAACGATTTAAAAGATGTTAAATTGTCTTTCTCCAAAAAACGAACAAATAATTTCGAAAGTACTGGATATAAAGTAACCATAAAGATGATATTTCCAACTGCATGATACGTATCATACATAAGACCACTTAAGTAATAAGCCCAGAAATGGTTTCCAATTGTCCCATAGGTTAGTGACATAACTAAACCGTAACCATACCCTGCAAAAGCACTGAACAATGCTAAAACCCAAATAGGAATTGATTTACGATACTTACCAATAAGACCACTAATCAATCCAATGATCCCCCAACATAGTATTTGAGGTAGTGTCCATATTCCCATTCCTAGTACTAGGTTAGATAATATTGTAGATAAAACAGCTAAAATAACCCCTTCAACTGGCCCTAACCATATTCCACAAATGATGACTAAGGTGCTTACTGGTTGAACATTTGGTAGATAGAATAGACTAGAAAATAATATCCTTCCTACTGTAGCCAGAGCGGCTAGCATAGCCAGTAAAGTTAGTTTTTGCGTTTTCACACGATCACTCCCAGCTGTGCATATCCCACACTACTTTATCACCTGGCTCTAGTTCGTATTCCTTCGCTCCTACTTGTGCTTCTTTTCCATTTACAGTGTAAAACCAAGCCATTTTCTCGCTTTGTTCAGCTTTTACACCTTCAATTGTGGTGATAAATCCTCCACCACTTGCTGCTTTAATGTCGAAGTTATTTTTCATAACCTCCATAACAGAAGTACCTTCTTTAATTTCGACTTCCTTTTCAGCAATAACTTTTTCTCCATTGTTTTGAGATACAGTTACTTGAACAACTTCCTGATTTTCTTCTTGTTTCGCTTCATTGTTGTTCTCATTACTTGTTGTCGGTGACTCTTCTCCACCACACGCTACTAGTGCTCCTAGCATAAATAAACTCACGATCAACACACGTAACATTTGTTTCATCTTCATCCAACCTCTCCTATAAAATTTAGTGGTTTCATTGCCTATTGGAGAGGATCAGACGTTGGACGTCCAGGAATCCTAAAAGAAAAAGCTTTTCCCGCTATGGAGAAAAGCTTTTTGAGTACGACAGTTATTCCATGATCATTTATATTAAAATATTCATGTTATATCCCGGTCGTCTCAAACGCTCAATCCTCGAAGCTTTGAAACGCTAGATTCAGGCAGGTCTACTGACTTGTGTATCACCCTACTCCGGGCCCTTCCCATACGGCTTGCCGCACAGTGGAACTCCCTTTCGTACACACTTACAGTTGCGAGGACAGTTCTGGCTTTTAACCAGATTCCCTTTTAAGCTCAAATATCGTCTGAGCACCTTCATCCTACATATTGTGTTTTCATTAAATATATTAGCATACCTTACCATCGAAGCAAAGGTACATTTGTGCAAATTTGTTTCATAGGGAACAAGATTGTTCGCCAAATCCGGCTATCTTTCGCTATATTTTGGGATTTTAAACATGAAAGTCGTCCCTTCATCCACTTTACTGTGAACGGAGATAATCCCTTTGTGTGCTTCTACAATATTTTTCGCAATAGCTAACCCAAGGCCTGTTCCCGATTTACCTTCTTCTCTTTTTCTAGATTTGTCACCTTTATAAAAACGCTCAAAAACAAAAGGAAGATCTTCTTCTGCAATTCCAGCTCCGAAGTCTGTAACAGCAAACTGAATATACTCTTCAAGACTCTCAATTGAAACGGATACATCTCCGTTTGATTCTGTATGTCGAATTCCATTATCAATTAAATTTGTAAGGACTTGTTCAATTCGATCTGGATCCATAAGCGTAGATTCGACATTATCTGCAATGTTTAGAGACAAATTTACATCATGTTGGTCAGCCATACCTTGAAACTTCTTTGTGATCCTTTCGACAAAGTCTGGTATATAAACCGATTCTTGATTTAATTGAATATGTCCTGCTTCCATTCGAGCAAGGTCCAACAACTCATTAACCAATCGTCCCATTCTTAGGGATTCATCATAAATGATCTGAGCAAGTTCATTTTTATCTTCTGGACTTTCTGCTACATCATCTACAATCGCTTCACTATACCCTTGTAACATAGAAATGGGTGTACGTAATTCATGAGATACATTGGCTATGAAGTCTTTACGAAGCTTGTCCAATCTTCGCTCCTCTGTCATATCCCTAAGCACAGCAACTGCACCACGAACAAAAGAGCGGTCGTAAAGCGGGGTCATAATAACAACCCAACTACGCCCTTGAATATTTAGTTCAGTCATTACTTCTTTTTCTAAAGAAATGACCTCTTGCAACATTTTCTGCAGTTCCTCAGGTAATTCTTTTCCTTGAGAATAACCATAATTTTCGTAATGCCATGCCTCAATGAATTGTTCAGCAGGCGGATTGGTAACAAGCATATTACCATTTCGGTTCAATGTAATAACGCCATCTGCCATAGATCGCAAAATACCCGATAACTGCTCTTTCTCTTGATTAAGTGCATTAATATGGAACTTTAATTGTCGACCCATACGATTAAATGCCATAGCTAATTCTCCGATTTCATCATGAGTTAAAATCGGAACTTTTGTATTAAATTCGCCCCTTGCTAACTCAAATGCCCCTTCTCTCATCTTACGAAGTGGCGCAGTAATCCTAGTTGATAAGAAGAAAGCAAATATAGTAGTTAAAATAATAGCTATGCCAGCACCTAATAATATAATCTTAGTCGTCTGTGAAGTGGTTTTTTCAACAAACTTCAATGATTGGTAAACATACACAGCTCCACCGTCTCGCTGAAGAGGGTGACCCACAATCATGATGTTGGTATTCGTAGTAGGTACAACTTCTTCCTGTTTAATTGATTCACGTTGTGTTAACACTTGCGATAATAATTCATGATGAAATATCCATTTCACTGGTACATTTGGAATCGAATCATTAAATCTGTCCGATTCCCAATAATCATCCTGATCAAAGGCAATGACTACACGACTAGATGGATCAATAACTTGCTCCGCGATGGACTGAGCTAACTCACGGTCTTCATGTTCTTCTACAATAGTGGAAATCTTTTTAGCTGACTGCATTAACTCTTGTTCAGCTTGAAAGACATGGTAATTTTCAAAGAACTCAAGTAACAGTACAGTTAATATAAATAAAACAAAGGATACTAGAAGTAAAATGGTAAACCATAGCTTACCAACGACACTCCGCCAAAACATTAGTCACCCACAACCTCAAATTTATATCCAACACCCCATACAGTTACGATCATTTTCGCTGCATCTTTTGATACCTTGCTTAACTTTTCCCGTAAACGTTTTACGTGTGTATCGACTGTACGTAGATCTCCGAAAAATTCATATTGCCATACTTCCTTAAGAAGTTCCTCACGGTCAAAGACTTTATCAGGAGATTGTGCCAAGAATAGTAATAATTCATATTCCTTTGGTGTCAAACTTACATTCTTACCATCTGCTAAAACACGATGGGCATCATTGTCTATTGTAAGATGTTCAAACTCAATAACATCTTTAGCTGCTGTTTCTGTTTGTAAGAATTTCGTTGAGGAAGAACGACGTAGGAGTGCTTTCACACGTAGTACGACTTCTCTTGGACTAAATGGCTTAACGATATAGTCATCTGTACCAACCTCAAACCCTTGGACACGGTTAGATTCTTCTCCTTTAGCCGTAAGCATAATAACTGGAGTAGCCTTCTTTTCACGTAACTCTTTACAAACCTCAATTCCATCTATACCAGGTAACATTAAATCTAATAAAATTACATCAAAATCTTCTTCTAATGCGATTTTTAAAGCTTCTTCTCCATCTTCCGCCTCTGTTACTTCAAATGCTTCTCTTTCAAGATACATTTTAATTAATCGGCGAATACGTTCCTCATCATCAACTACTAAAATTTTTGATCCCTGTTCCATGTCAGAGCTCCCCCTTTTGCTTATTCATTCTTAATGTGTAAAAAAGGCTACAAATCTAACGATTCGCAGCCTCTTTATTGTAATTCTAGGCATAAGAGTGTAATCCTGCAATAATTAGATTTACTGCAATCAGGTTAAACATAATGATTGCAAACCCAATCACGGCCAACCAGGCTGATCGCTCTCCATGCCAACCGTTGGAAAGTCGCAAGTGTAAAAACCAGGCATAAAACAACCAAGTAATTAAAGCCCAGACTTCTTTAGGATCCCAACCCCAAAACCGGTTCCAAGCTTGTTGAGCCCAGATCATCGCAAAGATTAGAGCACCAAGCGTAAATACTGGGAAACCAATTGCAACTGCACGGTAAGATACTTCATCAACAAGGTCTGGATTAACACGATGTAGGGCAGGTTGAATCCAAGCCGCTACTCTCTTACGTAAAATAAGTAATGTGAGACCATACAGCGCTAAGCCTGTCACGATTGACCAAACAAGTGTGTTTAACTTTCTAGCTGCTTGCTCACCTTTCAACCAACTCGGAACCTCTACCAATGGTTTCATTGCCCCTTCGGTAAGTTGCTTATTGTCATGAGGTCCGAATAAAGGAGGTAAAGTGTATTCCGATTGTACTGTAATTTCCTTACCATTATTATCAGTAGCTTGAAATTCAAACACATTTTCATATCCACCTGCACGAAAGGCCATCGTAATAAGAACAAATCCTATCGTCGCATAAAGTGTATAAATAATGAATTCTAACCAAAACGTTTTCTTATTCAGTGAGGATTGATCAATTGTGCGTATTAAGTAAATAAGACCTGCAGCAAAGCTGACAGCTAAAATCGCTTCACCTATCGCTGCTGTTGTAACGTGAATGTATAGCCAATGTGTTTTAAGCGCTGGTATTAAAGGTGAAATTTCTCTTGGAAACATCGATGCATATGCAATAATTAATAATGCCACAGGCAATGTGAATAGCCCTAGCAAGTTAAACCGGTAGATAAAGTAAATGACAATAAACGCAAATACAAACATCATACCGAAGAAGGTAGTAAACTCAAATAAGTTACTTACAGGTGCGTGTTGGCTTGCAATCCACCTTGTAATAAAATATCCTACCTGTGAGATAAAGCCTATAATGGTAATCGCAATACCGATGTTACCGGCCTTTGATTGCTTAGTGGCTTTTTCTTGTTCTTTAATTGTTGCGGCAAAAAAGACCGTTGCAATTAAATAAAGGACAAAGGCAGTGTATAACAAATAACTGCTTATTGTACTTAGTTCCATTCCTATTCCTCCTTAACCTCCTTTATCAAGTCGGTTATTCTTTACGTTCAAGCTGATCATTAGGCTCAGGAATATTTGTCCCAGCAATAACTTGTTGGATATCTCGTTTTAATCCATACCAGTTTTTGTTCGTGTGTCCTGCTATCCATAAGCCATTTTCACGAGGTTGCACCCAAATACGTCGATGATTCCAATACATTCCTTGAATCACACCAATCATAAAGATGAACCCACCTATACCAAGTATCGGTAGAGTGAGGTCTTTAGTAATGGTTAAACCTGTAACATCTCGCATTTCAACATTTGTTATCCCAAGCTTATAGTCATTTGACTCAGATGGATCAATGTTAAACCCTACTCCTAACATGCTTACTTCAGGATCATTTGGATTTTCAGGTGTATAAATATTAAATACTAAAGCTGGATTTCTAGGATACTTCGACTCTGTAATCGGTTCACCATTCTCCATTTTAAATTCAGGATAATATTTATCTAGAACAACTCGATAGCCATTATCAAGCTTATATTCTTGTTTAGGATCAATGAGATCCACTGTGATCTCACCAAGTGACTCTTCGTTTGGATCGTCTTTTTCGTGTAACTTAAATGACATCGATTTAAATTCATTTAATTGATAAGTTGTTTGATAGAGAGCGAATCCATCGATCTTTAATGGTCGGTTTACTTGAATAGATCCTTCTTTCACCTTTTCTAGCTCAGGTTGTGCACCTGGAAGCGAATCATCGGTACGTTGATAGAGAACGGCATTCGTTTGATAATTTTTCGGTACACTGCCACCTTCTTTTTGAATGGCTTCTTTATATCGTTCATCGTTTTCATCATACATTTCTACAAAGAAATCCTCATTCTTTATGTAGTATTCTCCTTCTGTACCTGGAATCACTTCTGTTTCCCCTTCACGAACCCACAATTGTTCATCTACGTACATTGCAGGTACAAATCGAAGAAGGGCTCCGATTAAGAAGATGATAAGACCAATGTGATTTACATAAGGTCCCCACCTTGAAAACCGTCCTTTTTCTGCTAATAGGTGGCCGTCTTGTTCCATTACTTTAAACCGACGTTCCTTAAGCTGCTTTAAAAGAGTTTCTTTCTCTTCATCTGTAACATGTTCAGCTTCTCCAAAGACGCGTTGACGCTTTAGAAAGGACTCGTGTCTTACTGGTTTCTGTTTCTTCAAAGCTCTATATAAAGGGACTACTCGATCAATACTACAAATAACTAGAGAAATTCCAATTGAAGCAATTAGCAACATATACCACCAGGAACCATATAGATCATGGAATCCAAGTTGGTAATAGATTTTCCCAGCTAATCCATAGTTCACTTCGTAATACTCATCGGCAGGCAGAGAAGATTGGTTATTCATCTCTTGAGGGAAAATGGTTCCTAAAGACGAAGCCAATAATGTTATGGCAATCAACCATACGCCCACTTTAACGGATGAAAAGAAATTCCATATTTTATCTACGAACGATTTATTATAGGTTTGCGAACGGCGGGCACTTCCATCATAACGCATGTTTAGAAGCTTATTATGTTTATTACCATCGATATGTTGGTTTTGTTCCACAGGCTTCCCGCATGATTCACACAGCACAGTACCCTCAGGATTTATGTGTCCGCATTCACACTTAATTTTGTTCATTGCGTTACCCTCTCAATCTTCTAGGTGCGCTTAAGATTCTGGTACGATCTCTTTTAAATGACCTTCTAATTTATCAAGTGTCAAGCCACCAACGACTTTTTTGACAACTTCGCCATCCTCATTAATGAAAAATGTAGCTGGTAAGTATCCCACTCCATAGGCGTCATTCACTTGATACGTTTTATCATGAAGAATTGGAAATGTCAGTCCATACTCGTTTAAGAAATCTTCTATAACTAGTCGACTATCATCTAAACTAACCGCAACGATCTCCACACCTTTTTCTTTATACTCAGGGTACAACTCTTGCATATATGGCATCTCTTTTTTACAAGGCGGACACCAAGTACCCCAGAAGTTTAACATAACACCTTTACCTTCTAATTCCCCCAGTGACATAGTCTCTTGTTCCATATTTACTGTTTTCAATTGAAAGTTAGGTGCTTGATCTCCTTCTTGAATGACTTCTTGATCATCCTTGGTTAATGTGGAGTACAATGCAAAGACCGTTGCAGCAGCAAGTACAATCAATACAATAACCCGGAAGATAAGCCTATTTTTCTTTTTGTTTTTATTAGCCATGCTTGTCACTCCCCCTGGTCATTATATCATTGAAAACGGTTTGAAAATTTGAAAGTTTAGTTAACATTTTCACTCGCAGCCTTTTTTAACATCTTAACTTCATATGGAGTTAGCTCTCGACTTTCTCCTGGCTGAAGCCCTTGAGTCGTTAAAAAGGCATATCGTTCACGTTTTAATTTAGAAACCGGATATCCCATTGCCTCAAACATTCTGCGGATTTGACGGTTTTTTCCTTCATGTAGGATCATTTGAACGATCGCTGTTCCTTTTTTTCGATCGGTAGATAAAATTTTCGTGTGAACAGCTTTCAGAAATTCCCCATCAACTTCGATCCCTTTTTTCAATTCATGTAGTTCTTCTTTAGTTGGAATACCTTTTAACTTCGCCACATATACTTTATCAATACCATGTTTCGGGTGCATAAGAGATTGTGCAAATTCACCATCATTGGTAAGAATAATGAGTCCTGATGTATCATAATCCAGTCGGCCAACAGGATAGATACGTTGTGTTACTTGTGGGAAAAAGTCTGTAACGGTTTTACGACCCTTGTCGTCTTCCACACTCGAAATAACTCCACGAGGTTTATAGAGCAAATGATAGACAGGCTCTTCTTTTTCAATTGGAATACCATTTACTACTACTTTTTCGTTAGGACCAACCTTGGTTCCAAGCTCCGTGACAACCTTTCCGTTCACCTTCACTTGACCATCTTGTATGAGCTCTTCAGCTTTTCTCCTTGATGTAAAACCACTATTTGCAATTACTTTTTGTAAACGTTCTCGATTTTCAGACATAAATGAATCTCCTTTTTCGTTCGTATGAATTGGTTTCCCCATATTAACTGGGCGCGTACATTCTTTTTTATTTCCAATAGAAAACACTACTTCCGACCTTTATAGGTTAAAAGTAGTTGTTTCCTGTAACTTACCTCTTTATAACGCTTTGTTTAAAGGCTTATTAAAAAGCACCCTACCTATCTTAACGCTTTTATTAACCAAAAACAATTGAGACTACTATGATTGAAGCCATTATACCAATAAAATCAGCTAATAGTCCAACCTTCAAGGCATCTCCCATACGTTTAATTCCTACGGCTCCAAAATAAACAGTTATGATATAAAGAGTAGTGTCTGTACTACCTTGCATCGTAGAAGCCAATCGACCAATAAACGAATCTGGACCATGTGTTGATATAAGTTCAGTTGTCATTCCCAAGGCTGCTGTACCAGAAATCGGACGAACCATAGCTAATGGTACAATATCACTTGGGATCCCTATCATACTCAGAATAGGATTTAGCATAGAAACAAAAGCTTCCATTGCACCAGATGCACGAAAAATGGCAATCGACACCATCATCCCTAATAAAAAAGGAAGAAGGGATATCGCCATTTGTACCCCTTCCTTACCACCTTCGACAAACGTCTCGTAAGTCGGAACTTTCTTCCAGGTCCCTACTAGTAACACAAGTAAAATAATGCAAGGAATTAGCCACGTACTTATGGTAGTAACAATACTCATGATTCATTCCTCCGTGTACGAATGATGTGAAAAATACGGTCAACGATTATGGCTCCCAAAGTTGATATAAGTGTAGCAATTATCGTAGTACCTACAATTTCAGTCGGTGAAATGGAATCGTATTTCATTCGAATAGCAATAACAGTCGTCGGAATTAACGTAACACTCGACGTATTTATAGCTAAAAATGTAATCATAGATCGACTAGCACGATCCGAACCACTTAATTTCTTCATCTGTTCCATTGCCTTTATGCCCATTGGTGTAGCTGCATTGCCAAGCCCAAAGAGGTTTGCAGATATGTTGGATAAAATATAACCCATAGCTGGATGATCAGGTGGGATGTCAGGGAAAAGACGTTTTATAAAAGGTCTAAATATTTTCGACATCCCCTCAAGTAAACCAGAGGCTTCTGCAATCTTCATTAGACCAAGCCAGAAAACTAATACACTAATCAGTCCAATGGATAACATAACGGCATCATCAGCACTTTTAAAAAGTGCTTCGTTGACATCTTCCATGGTCCCATTGATCATGGCATAAAAAATACCGATTGCTGCCATCGCCACCCATATGAGGTTAACCATTTAATAGGCTCCTGCCATTGATTTGATGACCTGAATAAGTTGATCAAAATAGGATCGATCCTTCTCTTCAGGAGATGCCATGATCGAAACGGCCTCAATCTGTTCTCCATTGACAGTATATATGGCTTTTCCAACTATTGATGAAAGAGGTGATAATCCGCCTGTATTTGTTGTTATAACTCTTTCAGATAATTGACCTACCTCTTCTTTTGTAAGAGGAACTCGAACATCTTCCCATAAATACCCCATTGTTTCCTCATCACCTGAGTCCAGGTCGTATTTGCCCTCTTTACGAATTTCTTTCATATCATACTCTTTAAATCCCCATTCAAATGAATGACTATGGTCATTCCAATCATCCGGTCCATTCAGCGTTACCATTATAAGTTCCATATCATCTTTTTTAGCCGTTGTAACTAATGTACGACCAGCGGTTTTCGTATATCCTGTCTTCCCACCTGTACAGTATTCATAGTATTTCGTTAGCAATTTATTTTTGTTGCCCCAAGCGTAAACCCTTGAGTCTGCTTTATAAGTAGTTGTTCCAGAGATTTTTCGAAATAAGTCATTTTGCATTGCATAACGCATTAGAAGTGCCATATCATAAGCTGTGGAATAATGTCCTTCCTGGTCTAATCCATGAGGGTTGGCAAAGTTCGTATTGGTCATACCGATCCAATCAGCTTTTTCATTCATTAAATGAACAAAGCCCTCGACACTTCCTCCCACCTTTTCAGCAATCGCGATTGCTGAATCATTTCCAGAACGTAGCATGAGCCCATACACTAAATCTTTTAGTAACATCTTCTCTCCTTGTTCGAGGTAGATGGATGAGCCCTCTGTATAAACAGCTTTTCGTGAAGCAGTAGCTTTTTTATCTAAATTACCAGATTCAATTGCAACAATCGCAGTCATTATTTTAGTGATACTTGCTATATTTCGTTTTTCATGCGCTCTCTTTTCCATCAAAACTCGTCCCGTTTCTTGTTCCATGAGCACAGCATTACGCGCTGAAACATTCGGCTTAGACGTTGCATAAGCCTGTAACGGGGAGATTAACATGGTTAAGCACAATGTTAGTATTATGATCGACTTTCGTTTCAAGGGTAGTCCTCCCATTCAATATGCTTTGTACATATTTATGCTAGGAGGACAGGCATATGAATGATTTTGATACAAAACGTGTAGATATCCTATTCCACTATAGCCCCCTATTGTTGAAGACTTGGAATCGAGATAAAGTGCGTATGGTTCCGTTGCTTTTGTGCAGATAGGCGGGCTGTGGAACGGGTTGCTTTCCTGCGGACGAAGCGCCGAGCCTCCTCATTCGCAAGCTCTCTGCGGGGTCTCGTCACTCCGTTCTTCCGCTGGAGTCAACCCGCTCCACATCCCACCTTTGCCGAATGGTGACTAACGGAACCGCTCATGACAAGGGTCTGAGCAACTTCTCTGAATATGATTTCCAATCAATTTGAGATGGGAAAGTCCAAATTATGGTCCGTTAGTCTCTATAAACGCGTGGAGGGAAGGAAACGGCAAACTGTCGTGGTAACAAAGGGAAGACGAGACCCCGCAGGCACGAGGAGGCTCGGCTTTTCTTCCACAACAGGCTTGCCGTTTCACTGACCGGAACAAATTACTCAACAGCAACGGACTTCTCCCAACCAATATCTCGGAATCAAGTCTTCAACAATCCTGCCAGATTGTTGAACAACATTTACCCCTTATAATATAAAAGGAAGAAATCAGTTATGATTTCTTCCTCCAAAAAGCTTTTTCTAATATAAAGTCCAAGTCACATTTTTAACCTCATTAAATCGTTTCGAAACATCGTCCCAATTCACAATATTCCACCAGTTGTTCACGTATTCACCGCGCTTGGTTTGATATTGCAAATAGTAAGCATGCTCCCACACATCTAATACGAGTAATGGTACAACATCCCATAAGGAGAACATTTGATGTTTTTCAACCGTTTGGATAGCAAGCCTTCCAGAACGCATTTCCCAAACAAGAATGGCCCAACCAACACCTTCTACAGATTTAGCCGCTTCAGTAAATTCTTTCTTAAAGGCTTGAAAACTTCCAAAATCGTTATCAATTTGCTTGAGTAATGGTCCTTTTGGCTTTCCTCCACCATTCGGCTTCATATTAAACCAAAAGATCGTGTGCAGAAAATGACCAGAACCATTAAATGCTTGTTGCCTCATCCAATGTTTAATGAGGTCTGCATCTCCACTTTGACGAATTTCTTGAAGCTTCTTCTCAGCTTTATTCAACCCATCTACATAACTTTTGTGATGAATATCATGATGAAGACGCATGATTTCCTCTGAAATATATGGTTCTAAAGCATTGTACGGATAAGGGAGTGGTGGGAGTTTATGTTCACCCACTGCCACAGAACTTTTTTGTCTTTCTTGATCGTAATATTCTTCTAAATTGTAGATTAACTCTTTCCCTTGTTGTTGTAATTGAACAATTTCAGAATCAGTTACATCATCTTGCTCCAGAACTTTCTTAATGTCTTTTTTCCAAGCATTCATTTTCTTGTTCCATTCTTTCTGGTTCTCCTCACTCATATGAGTATCATTCACTTTTTGCTCAACTTCTTCGGCCCAATTAAGAAGAGATTTTAGATATTGTTGTTTGGATTTATGCATACAATCACCTCGACCTATCGTATGCCTAACGCCTAGAAAAAGTGAAAAGCTCTCCATTAGGATGGAGAGCTTTTTCTTTGGTAATTTGTTTCATAATAAGCCAAGTCCTCACGAAGTTGTTGAAACCCATTTTCCAAAGAATGGATTAGTGTTTCAAATGAGTCTGGTGGTGTATGATGATACGTAATTGTATCTTTTCCTGTATAAGCAGCACGACTATTTTCGTACCAAATATCTCCCTTAGGTGAGAAAAATTCCATAATGCATTGATGATATATGCCATATAAGGTTTTTTCTGCTGCATGCTTTCGAAATACTTCTGACTTGAGGATTACATGAACTGCATCATGTGCCTCATCACAAAAAACTTCTAATCGCCTAAGTGCCTTCAAAAGAGAAGAGTAGTAATCCTCATTCCCACTACCTTCTTCTTTTAGCATTTGATCTAGACAATGTTGGTCTAAGTAAGAACTAATTCGTTGTACCGAGTTGTTTAAAACCGTTCTTACGTCTTCTAACTGAGATTGAACCATTTGATTATTCATGAGAGGGCCTCCCAAAATAATGAGCTTGCGCTGTTACCAAAATGAGTAGATACTCTTATGATGTCATAAACTCAAGTGTTGATTCTAAGTCATATGGTTTTCCATCAGCCAATTTCATGCAAACTTGTTGTAATTTATCCCATTTAAGATCTTTAAACATTTCATCGAATTCGTCTTGTTGATTGATATATACCCTCTTTCTATGTTTAAAACCAGGTTTTTTTATAAGTGCAACCAGCCCCACTATATCTTTTAAGTCAAATGTTTGATCACCAAAAGACATAATTGGATTTGTATCAAAAGGAGTAAATGAAGAAAGATCTTCCTCAAAATACCTTACATAAAGTACACGTAACTCATGTTCATTTCCCTTATCTACGTATTTAATAGTAGATTCATTAAAAAAATCTTCAGGAGAATTCTTTTTCTCTTTTTCTAACTCTTTACCTTTACATTGTAGCAATTGCATGAGAATGTTCCCCCTTTCTAATTACATCTTATATTATCATAATACTAATGTAATTTCTGATGATTCTGACAAAATGTAAGAATTCTTGAATTACATAAGGAAGGGTATAGAAAAACACTCGCCAAGTGACGAGTGTTTTTTGACTGATCAATCTGATTGTTCTTCTTCCATTCCCTGAAACGTCTCAAAGAATAAGTCTGCTTCATCCTCTACATCGCCTTGCTCGACAGCTTCAGGTAAGGGAGGAAGTTCTTCAATAGACGTTAAGCCAAAATACGTTAAGAAGTCTGTAGTAGTCCCGTAAAGAATTGGTCTCCCAGCACCTTCTCTTCTTCCACGCTCTTCAATCAAATTACGTGTAACCAATGTTTGAATGGGACGCTCACTCTTCACACCACGTACTTCCTCTACTTCTGTACGAGTAATAGGTTGTTGATATGCAATAATCGCCAAGGTTTCAAGTGCTGCTTGAGACAGTCGAGATGCATGCGGTGATTCCACTAAGCGCTGGAAATACGGAGCATGTTCGGGTTTGGTAGTCAAATGAAAGTAAGCTTTTGACTGCATAATCGCAATACCACGACTCTCATGGTCATAATCATATTTTAATTCATCTAATACCAGTTCAACTGTTTCATCATCTAAATCCATTACATCAGCGATTTGTTTTTTAGTCATGCCTTCATCGCCGGATGCAAAAAGTAATCCTTCCACTATAGCTTTATATTTCTGTACTTCCATGTTACTCCTCCATCTTATACACCACTAGTTCTTCAAAATGACTAGATTGTTCACATAATATTTTTCTACTTTTCATAAGTTCTAAGATTGCTATAAAGGTTACTACAATATGCGGTCTCGTAGGTACTGGGAAAAGATTATAGAAACTAATTCCATTTTTATGGTTTTCAATTTCCGTCATGATTTCGTCCATTCGATCTTGAATGGGGATTTCTTGTCTTTGCACTCTTGTCTCAAGGGGCTGTTCTAACTTTTTACGCTTAAAAAGTTTTTGCATAGCACCGATCATATCATATATTGTGACATCACCTTGTGTTGTTATAGGTTTTTCTTCCCCTTGATACTCATCTAAGCTTTTGGGTGGTCGTGTATAGATTTGATTTGCTTCTAATTCACGTTCTTTTAAACCATCTGCCGCTTCCTTATATTTTCGATATTCAATAAGTCTTCTCATTAGCTCTTCACGAGGATCTTCTTCCTCGTACTCTTCATCTTCAAGATCGAGATCTTGATTCGGAAGAAGCATTTGACTTTTCATAGCCAGTAAAGTCGCTGCCATCACAAGATATTCGCTTGCGACATCTAGCTCTAACTGTTGCATCGTATGTATATAAGATACATATTGCTCTGTGATCTCTGCAACAGGAATATCATAAATATCAATTTCATACCGATTGATTAAGTGTAATAGCAAGTCTAACGGGCCTTCAAAGGCGTCTATTTTAACCGTATAACGATCGTTCATAGGCTATTCCTTTCTAACATCTAATTAAATATTCAAATTACATTACAAACGCCCATACGTCAAATGCACCGCCGTCATAAAGTAATACTGTAAGATAAATGTTATCAAAAAAACATTTATCCGTTAACAGAAAAAAGGAGGAATTCATAATGAGTGGATACGGATACGGCGGAGGTTTCGCGTTAATCGTAGTGTTGTTCATTTTACTAATTATCGTAGGGGCTAGCTGGTTGTACTAGAACCTCATTTCACGCGTTAAGCTGTCAAGCTTAACGCGTTTTCCATTTCATTTGTACATAGTATATGTAATAAGTTCTGGCTTTGACTTACAGCTTTTCATATATGATACACTGATATCAAAAAGAGTTAAGGAGCTAATCCCATGTATGATCAAGCATATATCGACTATCTCGCTCATTTTCACGGAACAAGAGATTACTTTGAGTGTCACGAACTACTAGAAGAGCGTTGGAAAGAAGAAACGCCTTTAGATAAACAATCCTTGTGGGTTGGACTCATTCAACTATCAGTTTCCCTTTATCATTATCGAAGAGGAAATACATCAGGAGCTCTTCGAACATTGGCAAAAGCGAATGATATCATTCAATCCAAACAAGATCACTTAGATTCTTATGGTCTCGACCAAAAACGTACGCTTAGCTTATTAGAAACGTTAGAGAATAAGATTAACAAGGGTGAAGATTATCAAAGCATAGAGCTCCCTATCATTCACGATCAACTCCTGTCCCTTGTTAAGAAACGCTGCGAAGAATTAGGCTCTTCATATGGAGTGCCTAGTGACATTGAAAATGAACATTTAATTCACCGTCACTCTATGCGTGATAGAACAGAGGTTATTGAAGAGCGAGAAGCAGAACTACGTAAACGAAAAGAAAAGAAGAATTAAGCAAACAAAAGCCAGTTCCTCGTTCTAGCAGGAACTGGCTTCCTTTTTGTACAAAGAATTAATCGCATTGCTCAACAAATTCTTCCGTTACTTTATTCGCACAAATAGTATATTCATTTTGAAGCTCACTTCTTAATGCTTCTACCATCTTTTTTCCTATTCCTTGATTTCGATGGGAAGGATTAACTGTGATGTGTTGGATGACTGCTTGTGATTCATCAAACTTAACTCCAACAGCTCCTAAAATATCTTCCTCTTTCCATAAATATAATTGCCAGCTATCATTTGTCTCATACTCTTTAATAGTACTAAGAAGTTTTTTAACATCCTTTTCCTCAGGCATGAAAGACAAGAGCCCCATGGCAATTTTTTCAAAGCTTTTTTTATATCGAATTAACATAATTACCCCTCATTAAGAAAATAACTTTCCTAGCATCGATAATAGAAAGATCCCAGCTACAGTAATTATTAACCAGAATAGTTTTTTCTCTTGTTTATCGCTTTTCATTCACCGACACCTTCTCAAGTTTAATATTCATGTGTCTCTCTATTTATGACGTAATACCTAGAAATTGTCAATGATTTAATACGTAAGCGTAAATGGCATGTTCTAAAAAGTCACAGCTATTATATTGCATGATTTTATTTCAGGACAAATATCATCCAATAGATAATACCCCAGACCATACTTAGGCCTAATAATATGGCAAACAGAGTCCAATTTTTCTTCTTCATTGTAGTCACTCCTCCCTTATTATAACGACAATGCGTAAATATGCAAGTGGTATCCTAGTTGCTAGATAAGGGAAGGGATACTAAGCAGGTTTATTGAAAAAACGGGCTATTACAGCTTCTATGATCGTATAACCATCAGATTTTTTATCTTTCACTTTATAAGGGATTAAATTAATAAATGCTAACCAACCGTTGAAAAGCATTAGAGTAAAAAGAAAGTTTGTTTGAATTGTAAGAAACCCCCACCAGCTTAACCAAAAGGCAGCCATGCTAAATAAAGGACCACCTAACGATATCATTATTTTATCCATATATGTAAATGCTTCCTCACTAGAATAACTAGCAAATGCTCCTATAAAAAAGAACAAAGATATATGTACATGAATCCTCCCCATTTGAAACGAGAAGATTTCTTTACCCCTCCCAATTCCAATATGAATGGAAGAAACGTTCCGAATAAAAGCAAAAAAGCCGTGTCCTAGCTCATGCAAAAACAAGCCTAGAGGTACAATTATAAAGAGTAAGAGGAGCCACCCAACAATCATCTGATCACCTTTCTAAGCAACAAAAAGGAAGAGTGAGTCATTAGACTCACTCCTCTATTATCGTTACTTTTTGCATGACATCTCCAGGACGTACACGGTCCACAATTTCTACACCTTCTACAACCTGTCCAAAGACAGTGTGTCGGCCGTCAAGGTGTGGTTGAGGGGAATGACAAATAAAGAACTGACTTCCGCCTGTATCTTTACCAGCGTGTGCCATAGATAGTGTTCCTCTTTGGTGCTTATGAGGATTTCCTTCGGTTTCACATTTAATCGTATAGCCAGGACCACCTGCTCCTGTACCATCAGGGCAACCGCCTTGAATAACGAAATCTGGAATTACTCGGTGAAAAGTAAGTCCATTATAAAAGTCAGAGTTTGCTAGCTTTACAAAGTTTTCTACTGTACCTGGTGCAGCATCCTCATATAATTCAAATGTAATCTTTTCTCCATTTTCAAACTCGATGATACCTTTTTTCATTCTTTTCTCCTCCTCTAATACGGCCTTTCGTACGGTAGGTCAAATCGTGTGATATCTTCATACGATTCACGCTGAATCACTAACTGGTGTTCTCCATTCTCAACGAATACAACAGCTGCCTTAGGAAAACGGTTGTAGTGATTGCTCATGGCATATCCATAAGCACCTGTACTAAATGTGGCCAGGATGTCACCACTTTCAACGTGTGGTAACTCCACATCCCATATTAACATATCTCCTGATTCACAGCACTTCCCTGCAATAGAAACTAATTGTTCTCTTGGTGCATTCATCTTATTTGCAACAGCGGCAGCATACCTAGCATGATAAAGAGCTGGACGAAGGTTATCTGTCATACCGCCATCAACAGACACATAAGTCCGTACATTCGGGATATCCTTTATAGCCCCTATAGTATAAAGGGTTAATCCAGCATCCCCTACGATCGCTCTTCCGGGCTCAATCCAAACTTCTGGCATGTCAATTTGCATACTTTCAACTTGTCTTTTCACCTCTGTAACAAGTTCTTCAACATAGGTCGATCTTGGAAGAGGCTCATCTTCATCCGTGTATTGAATTCCGAATCCCCCACCGAGGTTTAAGACTTCAGGAATAAAACCATATTGACTCTTCCAGTTATTTAGAGCTTCAAATAATTTACGAACAGCCATCACAAATCCATGAGTTTCAAAAATTTGAGACCCTATATGACAATGAAGTCCTTTTATATGAATTCTCTCAAGATCCATTAATTGCGTTAGGGCTTGTTCAGCTTGACCATTCCATAAGTCAAACCCAAACTTGGAATCCTCTTGACCTGTCAAAATATAATCATGTGTATGAGCCTCAATTCCTGGTGTTACACGTAAAAGAACATCCATTTCTTTTCCATGTTCTTCGAGTAAACCATTGAGTAAATCAATCTCCCAAAAGTTATCAATGACGATACACCCAATATCCTGTTCAATCGCCATTTCCAATTCTTCTATATTCTTATTATTTCCATGTAGATGAATACGATCTGTTGGAAACTCTGCTTGAATAGCTGTATATAGCTCTCCTCTTGATACAACATCTAAGCTTAGACCTTCCTCCTTTGCAACTTGAAGCATGGCAATAGAGGAAAACGCTTTAGAAGCATAGGCAACTTGGGCTTGTACACCTAACTTTTTAAATGTTTCCACAAAGCTTCGTGCATTTTGTCTGATTCTTTCGACATCATAGACATATAAAGGAGTTCCATATTCATTAGCTAATTGAACGGTATCTACTCCCCCTACAAGTAGATGACCTTTACTGTTGAACTGTTCTCTATTCATGTTAAATCACTCCCCGACCTCTAGAACATAAATGAATTTGACTAAAAGTACATAGAATATATAAATGCAATTTTTTCATTTTAATAAAAGATTATCCTTAAATGTACACTTAAAGAAAACTTGTGCTAAAATTTTATACTTTCTTAACGTGTAAAAAGAAGACAGATTATCTGTCTTCTTTTCCCTTTCACACACTGAAAGATTAAAATAAATTTATCACAACATGCATGGTTATTCAATATTCAATTATGATTGGCGGTGGCGATTTTGCGGATTAACAATACTTGGACGTTTTTTAGATAATGGTACAGATACTCGGAATAGTAGCTGCATACTAGCTCCGAAGTTAAATGGTAGTAAAGGCCATAAATAAGGAGTGTTAAGAGAATTTGTACGAGTTAACAGTAAGATATAAACGGTGAACCCAATCATCAAACCTTTAACGCCAAACAAAGCTGTAATAACAAGCATGATCAATCTGCAAATTTTGTTCGCTACACTTAATTCATAACTAGGCGTAGAAAAAGCACCGATGGCACTGATCGCAACATATAAAATAACTTCTGGTATAAACAAACCAACATCGATCGCGATTTGTCCAATCAGTACTGCAGCAATCAGACCCATAGCAGTTGATAACGGCGTAGGGGTGTGAATAGCGGCTATCCTTAGAAACTCAATCCCGAGGTCAGCTATGAGTAACTGGAACACAACAGGAATATTACTCTCTTCTTGCGGTCCAATAAACTGTAAATTTTGCGGAAGTAAAGTAGGATCCATAACCATCAAGAGCCAAAGAGGTAATAAGAAAACCGACATAAATATACCTAAGTAACGGACCCATCTTACAAAAGAACCAACAATAGGGGCTTGTCGAAACTCCTCAGCATGCTGTACATGATGAAAGTATGTTGTAGGTGTAATAATCATACTCGGTGATGTATCTACCATAATTAGGACATGCCCTTCAAATAAATGGGCAGAGGCGACATCAGGACGCTCTGTATAGCGTACTAACGGAAAAGGGTTTTTACCTTGACTCACAATATATTCTTCAACCGTTTTATCTGCCATGGAGAGACCATCGATATCTATGTTTTGAAGTTCTTCTTTGATTAGCTTAATTAATCCAGGATCAGCTACATCCTTTATATAAGATATACAAATATCTGTTTTGGATCGCTCACCCACTTGAAAGATTTCATGACGAAGTCTTTCATCTCTAATTCTTCTTCTCGTTAAAGCTGTATTTTCGATAATGTTTTCAGTATAACCATCTCGAGAACCACGAACTACTTTCTCAGTATCAGGCTCTTTAGGACTACGACCAGGATAATGACGCGTATCTATTGTTATCGCTTGATCAAATCCATCAATAAAAACGACAATTAGGCCAGAAAGCATTTGTGTGATTGCTTTGTTCATATAGTCTATTTTTTCAACCTGCATATGAACGAGACGATTCTGAATAATGTCATCAATCTTAGATGGATCAGGCTTCTCAACATCATTGATTTTTACAAGGTTCTCAATGATTTGTATGACATAACTTGCATCAACCATACCAGTTAAATAATAAATATCAATGTCTGTACCTAGGATTTGTAGTTTGCGAAAACCTAAATCAAAGGAAACTCCTACCCCTGCATTTTCCTTCATATAGGCTTCTACTGTTTTGATATCTGAAGAGATTGGTTGTTTTTCATTTTTTTCTTTTCGTTCTCTTAATTCACTATTTCCCATTTACATCAGCCCTTTCCAGGATCAGTTCGATCGCTTTTCTTGTAATAGGGGCTCCTTTATCTATATCATCATTTCCACGCATCTTCCCAATATCACCTATAGCTACAATGGTAGGAATATCAAGTTGGTCTAAGCAGTAGACAGTGTCTCCACTTATGCGTCCAATTTCCATTTCAGGGACACCTTCTTTATCCACTCCATTAGGAACGAGTTGCCCTTCTCCATCAATAGCAAAGTCAAAACGTGACCACTCCAATGATCGTGTGTGAGAAGCTACTGCTATCGCACCAATAATTTCAATTTCTGGCTCTTTCGCCAAATCCACAAGAACTTCCTCACCCATCCCCACTCCAGGAACGCCAGCATCATCAAATAATACATAAATTGGCTCTTCATCAGCTCTTTGAATAGCTTTTAACATTTCATCTTTGGTTGCCGTTGTAGGATTTGCAGCTAAGTCGGTAAGACATGTTCCACCAATCCGCTTCGCTAAATAATCAAGTGCATTTCGAGCATATGCATCTCCGTCAGTTATGACGATCACTCTTTTTGATTCCATACAAACCTACCCCTTAGGTTTAAAGATAATGGCTACGAGAAAACCAAATAAGATAGCTGATGCAACACCCACTGATGTAAGGTGAAAAATCCCCATAGCGATACCCATTAGGCCATTTTCATTGGCTTTTTCCATCGCACCGTGCAAGAGTGAATGTCCAAAACTTGTAATGGGTACAGTAGCACCTGCACCTGCAAATTCAATCAGGTTATCATAGATATCAAAACCATCTAATACAGCACCCGCTACAACAAATGAAGACATCACGTGAGCTGGTGTTAGCTTAAATACATCTAATAAGATTTGTCCAATTACGCAAATCCCTCCGCCTACAACGAAAGCCCAGAAATAATCCATTAAACTCCGCCCTCCTCTCGCATTAATACAACCCCATGCGCAATAGTAGGGATAGTTTCTTTTTGTTGTACCATTGTTGGACTCATTAATGCCCCAGTAGCCACAACAAAGATCTTATTGTATCTTCCACTTTCTAATGACTGAATAAGATGACCATATGTGACCACTGCTGAACAAGCACATCCACTACCTCCAGCGAATACTTCCTGATCACTGTTATATACCATTAAGCCACAGTCATTGTGATTAGCATTAATATCGTAATTATCTTCTTTTAACATATCTTTGAGTATGGGACTCCCTACTCCAGAAAGGTCCCCTGTTACAATTAAGTCATAATGATCAGGATCACGCCCTGTGTCCTCAAAGTGTGTCTTTATGGTGTCATAAGCCGCAGGTGCCATGGCTGAGCCCATATCAAAGGGATCTTTTGTACCGTAATCCATAACTTTTCCAATCGAAGCACTTTCAATTCGAATATTCGACTTTTTTCGAGAGACAAGCGCTGCCCCAGCCCCTGTAACGGTTGAGGTCGCAGTTTTTGGTTTTTGCCCCCCGTATTCAGTTGGATAACGAAACTGACGCTCTGCAGTGGCATTATGACTACTGACCGCTGCTACAACATTTTCAGCAAATCCACCGTCAACAAGTGCACTCCCTACAGCTAATGTTTCCATAGATGTAGAACAAGCACCGAACATACATAAGAAAGGGATAGATAGTGACCTTGCTACATAATTGGAAGTTACATTTTGATTTAACAAGTCACCGGCTAAAAATAGGTCGATCTGATCTTTAGATAGGCCCCCTTTTTCAAGACAGGTATGAATAGCTTCCTCCATTAACTTACGCTCTGCAAGTTCCCAGTTATCTTCATCACAATGGAGTTCATCGTGACTTATATCAAACGTGTCTCCTAATGGACCTTCTGCTTCTTTAGGCCCAACTGCTGTCCCAGATGAATTTAAATAGACTGGATTCTCATACATCCATGTCTGCTTACCAACCTTTCTCATAGCTATCCCTCCTTACATAAAAATGGATTGAAATACATATCGGATAATCCCTACTACATAAGCAGCTACAACTCCAAATACAATGACAGACCCAGCCAGCTTAAACATGTTAGTAGCAACACCTAATACAATTCCTTCGCTTCGATGCTCCAATGCTGCACTTGTGATGGAATTCGCAAAACCTGTTACAGGAACTGCTGAACCAGCTCCAGCAAATTGTCCTAGTTTATCGTAAACACCAAAGCCAGTTAGTAAAGCTGAAAGCAGTATTAATGTTGTAACGGTGGGGTTCCCCGCTTCTTTTTCAGTCATATCAAATACATTCATATATATATCTGTAAGCATTTGTCCAAACAAACAAATTAGCCCACCCACTACAAAAGCTTTCAAACAATTTACGATCAAATTAGGTTTGGGCTGATAATTTTTCAATGTATTGTTGTATTGCTTTTGATTAAATTGATCACTCATGATCTTCCACCTCGTCATTTAACAAAAATTATCCACTGGAATAGAGATCCTGAAATTTTCCCTAAAACAATGGCCATTAGAAACCACAATAAACTTTGTTCCATTCCGATCCTTCTTGTTAAAATCGGAAACACATTTAATACTTCTGTCAGTGCTGCAGCTAACATGCCAATAAATACACCATGAAAGGCTCCCCATATTGCTAAAAAGATCACAGGTATTGAAATGGTCATATCATCAAACGACAAAAACGTACCACTTAATACACCAATAACCACAGAAAACTCATATAACTTCGTTGCCTTTGAACTTTTACTCAATTGAACGAGCCTTGGTATAATCCCTAAAACCGTCAAAAAAGCTACAAAACCTGCACCAACTGCAAGCCCACCTGCAAGACCTATAAATGTTTCAAGAATTCGATGTGTCATCTTTGGATTGATCCTTTACCAATTTGTTTTCATGTAAAATGACATATTGATCTAAGTCTTGTTGGTATTTAAACATTTCTACTTCAAGTGGACTGGGCTCTTCATTAATCCGTTTCTTGAACAGGTGATTAAAAAATAAAATCATACCTACTCCTAAGCCAATCGAGTAAGGGACTTGAATCCACAATGGATGCTTAACCTCTTCACCGGTAAGGAGGTAATGGAGTCGCTGTTGCACCTCTTCCATGCTGACATCATAATGAAAATTCATAATCGCCATAGCCGCACCGATATATAGAAGGAGCCAAATAAGGGTTACAAATACCATTGAAGAAGTTTTTTTAGGTTTCTGTATGTTAATGATGGTTTGATTGGGTCCTACTTGTTGAAACTCAAGGTTGGTATATCGTTGGCTTAACTGATGAATGACTCTAAAAACATCAATAATAACAATATTACGATCTTCTTTTTTGATCTCATATAACTCTGTATTCATAAGCTTTTTTCTGATTTCATCTTCTGCTGAAACAAGTGCGATGTCTCCTAGTTTGATGGTTTGATGAAGCTTAGCTTCTACTTTATTTTTTAAACGCAAGTAAACAATTTTCCCCATTTGACACCCCTCCTTGATAGAGAAGTTTAAAATTAGTATGAGTCACCTTGGCTGGTATCATTCGTAATGTGGAGATGTAAAAATTTTGTATTATGAGGAGTGAGCAGGAGAATTCAGAAGAGGAGCTGTTTTGTAACCTTCTTATTCCATAATAGCCCCCTTATCTTGAAGACTTGAAATCGAGATAAAGGGCGTATGGTTCCGTTGCTTTTGTGGAGAGCGGCGGG
>NZ_AULJ01000042.1 GCF_000425225.1 Pontibacillus marinus BH030004 = DSM 16465
TAGTTCTAGGATGAGGTGTTCTAATTCCAAGGTAGTATAATCCTATCATGACAAGGGTCTAAGCAACTTCTGTGAATATGTTTTCCAATCAATATGTGGTGGGAAAGTCCAAATAATGGTCCGTTAGTCTCCATAATCGCGTGGAGGGAAGGAAACGGCAAACTGTCGTGGTAACAAAGGGAAGACGAGACCCCGCAGGCACGAGGAGGCTCGGCTATACTATGGAGGTTCTACTAAAACCGCCACATCATGTGGCAACGTAGAACTACCCCACGTCGTGTGGGGCAACAACAGGCTTGCCGTTTCACTGACCGCAACAAACTCCTCAACAGCAACGGACTCCTCTCATTATTATCTCGAAACCAAGTGTTCCACAAACGGGGGCTATTGTTGAACAAAGAAATACAAAAAAACAAGCTCAGATTAGCTCTGAGCTTGTTTGTGTGATTCTACTTATTCAAATATTCAATGACACCTTTAGCAATGCCCTTCGTAATTTTCTCCTGAAAGCTCTTCGTTTGAACCGTTTTCCCCTCTTGAGGATTCGATAAAAAACCTAGTTCTAACAATAAAGCAGGCTGTCGATTTTCACGAATAACATGATAATCACCAAATCGTGCTTCGCGATTGTGGAGAGCCGTTGATTGAATCATTGCTCTCTGAACAGTTTGAGCAAAGTCGCGATCGCGCTTGTGATAATAATACGTTCCAATCCCAGACACACTAGGGGATTGAGGGAAACTATTATAGTGAAGGCTTAAAAATGCATCTGCACCCTTCACATTAGACATTGTAGCTCGAGAGCTTAAGGATATATACGTATCATCCGTACGCGTTAAAATGACATTTGCACCGGCTAATCGAAGGCGTTCTGCTAATCGGTTAGCTGTTTTAATCGTTAACTTCTTCTCATAAAAACCGTCATGACCAATAGTTCCAACATCTCTCCCGCCATGACCAGCATCAATAACGATTGTTTTATTTTTTAACGTTTGGTTTTTCTGAGACATTTGTTTGATATCTGTTTGACTGTTTGCTACGATCCAGTCCGCAACATAAGCCGTTTTATTATTGTATTCAATTTCATACCATTTGTTTTTATGGCTTTTAACTACAAATTGATCGCCCATAGATGCTCGTCCAACAATAGCTGTATCTGTTCCTGGGCCTTTTCGGATGTTCGTAGCATTGTAGAGTAGGGTGATCCATTGTTTACTATTTGATTCAGTAACCGCCCCTCTTTCTACTAGCCAGTTAGCTACCCAACCTATTTGGCCGTTATCAAGTTTGATTTGATACCAAGCTTCTTTTTCTTGAAGGAAAGAAAGTTTATCTCCCTGTTTTACTTGAGCAATGACCTGACTCCCCAAGTTACCTTCACTACGTACATTGAGAATAGGTGTTTCCACCGTAACGGTACCTTTGGCTTGGGCTGTAGATGGGTTGTCATTGTTATTGTCTTCTTGTGTTGAAGCTGGTGCGGATTTCTTAATAAATTGTGAAGCTACCCATCCTTGATTGTTTTGATATGTAATGTTTGACCAATTTTCTTTTTCAGAGGTCACTGTAACTTTAGTACCTTTGTCTAGTTGGTCAATGACTTCAGCTGTTAAAGATGGTTCTCCACGCACATTTAAGTTGTTTACCTGGACCGTTTTTTCCTCAGCTTTTTGCTCATCGGATGAAGCTGAGGCTGTTGTCGTAACACTTACATAGTCTTGATGTACCCAACCTTGTTCATCTTCATAATTAATTCGGATCCACTTTCCTTGTTCACCTGATTTCGTATAGGATGTTCCTTTGTTCATATGACCTAAAATGTCATGAGATGTACCTGGTCCTGAGCGAATTCGAAGGCGGTCAACATCAGAAGTTACTTTATCAACTGAACTCGTGCCCTTTAGGTCAACTAGCCATTTTGCTACCCAGCCTTTTGTAGAATCCATTTGAATTTGTACCCAGTTCCCTTTTTGTTGTATGACAGGATAAGATTCTCCTTCATGAACTTGAGTAACCTGTTCATGTGATAAGCCAGGTCCTCCTCGAACATTTAAAGGCTCCACCTTAATGACCGCTGTACTCTCTGCTGAAATATCACTGCTCATTATGAAAAAAGAACCTATGATAAGAAAAAAGAGGAGCGTGGTGCGTTTTTTAAGTGTCAATGTCGTATTCCTCCTATTTTTTTAATCTAATTTAAGTAATCTGTCGCTACAAAAAACCGCCCTTACATTTCTAACATACTCATTGAGTAATTTTCCACTTTCGACAAAAAGTCCAATTATCCTCTTTTTTTACGTAAAAAAATCAAAGTTTAGGGAAAAATGAGTAGAAAGACTGAAGGGAGTTTTGATAGTGAGAGAAGGTCATAAGCAACAATCCTTTAATCGAACGAATAAAGATATATTCGGTGTGAACTTTCATGACTTTATCGAAAAAGATCCACACTTATCACGTATGGAAATGGCACAAGAATTTGGGGTATCTTTGAATGACGTTAAAAAATTAAAAGAAAGTCTGAATCGTGCTTGACATTCCATATATACGGGATTATGATAGTAATCAACTCATAAAGTATCTTGAATGAACGAAAATCCATATACGAACCAAAGAGGGAAAGAGTAATAAAGAATCACTTGGCCAGAGAGGGAATGCCACAGGCTGGAAGCATTCCTGCAGCGTATCTTTATGAAAGACATTCCTTAGGTTCCTCATCGAACAGTTAAGCTTAGCTTAGTAGGTGTAGGACGTAGCAGGCGTTAACTGTTTAAGCGGAAGCCTTTGCTTCAATTAGGGTGGCAACGCGGGAACTCAACTCCCGTCCCTATTCGGTCAATGATCGAATATGGGACGGGAGTTTTTATATTATTCAAACAATTTTTAGATAAAATTAGCTCTTTTAGGAGGATGAACATGAGTTTTAAATTACCTCGTGGTACCCAGGATATTTTGCCTGGTGAAGTAGAGAAGTGGCAATATGTTGAATCAGTCTTATCCGATTTATGTCGTCGTTATCATTATAAAGAGATCCGTACACCGATTTTTGAACATACAGAATTGTTTCAAAGAGGTGTAGGGGATTCGACAGATATTGTTCAAAAGGAAATGTACACATTTGAAGATCGCGGAGGTCGTAGTCTGACCCTTCGTCCTGAAGGGACAGCTTCCGTAGTACGTTCTTATGTGCAAAATAAACTTTACGGACTTCCAAATCAGCCAACAAAGTTATTCTATTTTGGACCGATGTTCCGTTATGAGCGTCCACAACAAGGTCGTACAAGACAGTTTGTTCAATTTGGAATTGAAGCTTTAGGAAGTGAAGATCCTGGTATTGATGCTGAAGTTATTGCGCTTGCTATGAACTCCTATCAAGAACTAGGCTTACGTTCATTAAAGCTCGTCTTAAACAGTCTGGGTGATAAGGAAAGTAGAGAAAATCACCGTCAAGCATTAATTGAGCACTTTAAACCTCATAAAGATGAGCTTTGTAACGATTGTCAATCTCGTTTAGAGCAAAACCCAATGCGTGTGCTTGATTGTAAAAAGGATCGTGATCATCCTGCAATGAAGGACGCACCATCTATTTTAGAATATCTAAATGATTACTCTCGTGAGTATTTCGAACAAGTTAAAGCTTATTTAGATCAACTAGGTATTCCATATGAAATTGATTCCAATCTTGTCCGTGGCTTAGATTATTACAATCACACTGCTTTCGAAATCATGAGTGAAGCAGAAGGATTTGGCGCTATCACAACATTAAGTGGTGGAGGGCGCTACAACGGGCTTGTAGAGGAAATTGGTGGCCCTGAATCACCTGGAATTGGTTTTGCTTTAAGTATTGAACGTTTACTTATGGCTTTAGAAGCTGAAGGAGTAGTGCTTCCAATTGAAGAGCAATTAGATTGTTATATAGTCGCACTTGGTGATGAAGCGAAAAAAGAAGCTGCTGGTATTGTGTATCAGCTGCGTAAAGCTGGTATTCAGGTAGATAAGGATTACGGACAGAAGAAGATTAAATCTCAATTTAAAGCAGCAGATCGCCTGCAATCCAAGTACGTTCTTGTGTTAGGTGAAGATGAACTTGCGAATAAGCAAATCAATGTGAAGCGAATGGCAACAGGAGAACAAGAAACGATTGACATAGCTGACGTCGTTGAATATATGAAGAAGGAATTTAAGGGGGAGTAAATCATGAGCGGGCATCGTCAATTAAGCGGTCAAATCCGTGAAACACATGTAGGAGAGAAAGTACACTTAAAAGGTTGGGTACAAAAGCGTCGTGACTTAGGTGGCTTAATCTTTATTGATTTAAGAGACCGTTCTGGAGTGGTTCAAGTTGTATTTAATCCAGAAAGATCATCTGAAGCGTTAGCGACAGCTGATAAAGTACGTAGCGAATATGTGATCGAAGTTGCAGGGGATGTTGTAGCACGTGACGAAGGTGCTGTAAACGAAAACCTCGCAACAGGTCGAGTAGAGGTAATGGCAGACTCCATTTCGATCTTAAATAAATCGAAAAACCCTCCATTCCAACCTCAAGATGACTTAGATGTCGCTGAAGAATTACGTCTTAAGTATCGTTACTTAGACTTGCGACGTAACCCAATGCAAGAAACATTTAAATTACGTCATAAGGCAACACAGTCTATTCGTAACTTCCTTAATGACGATGATTTCCTTGAGATGGAAACCCCGATGCTAACAAAGAGTACCCCAGAGGGTGCGCGTGACTATCTTGTACCAAGCCGTGTACATGAAGGAGATTTTTATGCACTACCACAATCTCCACAGATCTTTAAACAGCTGATCATGATGTCTGGTTTTGAGAAGTACTACCAGATTGCACGTTGCTTCCGTGACGAAGACCTTCGTGCAGACCGTCAGCCTGAATTTACACAGGTCGATATCGAGACGTCCTTCATGTCTAAAGACGAAATCATGGATATGACTGAACGTATGATGAAGAGAGTTATGAAAGATGTAAAAGATATTGAATTACCAACACCATTTCCTCGTATGAAATATGATGAGGCGATGGAACGTTACGGTTCTGACAAGCCTGATACACGCTTCGGCTTAGAACTTGTTAATGTATCTGATGTTGTAAAAGCTTCTGAATTTAAAGTATTTAAAGGTGCTGTAGAATCAGGGGGAAGCGTCAGTGCGATTAACGTAAAAGGGAAAGCAAGCGAATTTTCTCGTAAAGATATTGATAAGCTTACTGAATTTGTGAAAATCTATGATGCTAAAGGTTTAGCTTGGGTGAAAGAAAATGAAGGTGAACTTCAAGGGCCAATTGCTAAATTCCTTGAAGATGAAGTAGCAGCAGGCTTACGTGAGGCTCTTGAAATTGAAGAAGGAGACCTAATCCTTTTCGTTGCTGATAAGACATCTGTTGTTCATGAGAGTCTTGGTTCACTTCGTCAAAAGCTTGGTAGAGAGCTTGGTCTTATTGATGAAAGTCAGTTCAATTTCTTATGGGTAACGGACTGGCCATTATTTGAATACGATGAGGATTTAGATCGCTATTTTGCTGCTCACCATCCATTTACAATGCCAGAGCGTGAAGACATTGATAAAATGTCAGATCAACCTGGAGAGACGAAAGCTCAAGCATACGACCTTGTATTAAATGGATATGAATTAGGCGGCGGAAGCCTTCGTATTTACGAAAAGGAACTTCAAGACAAAATGTTTGAAGTACTTGGTTTCTCTGAAGAGGAAGCAAAGGATCAATTCGGTTTCCTACTAGAGGCTTTAGAATATGGTGCTCCTCCACATGGCGGAATTGCGTTAGGTCTAGACCGTTTCACAATGATCTTAGCAGGTCGTACAAACTTACGCGACACCATTTTGTTCCCGAAAACAGCGTCAGCTTCAGACTTGTTAACACAAGCACCGGATTCTGTAAGTGAGGAACAATTGAAGGAACTTCACCTTGAATTGAATGAAAAAGCTAAGGAAAATCAGAAAAATAAGTAGAAAAATTTACTGATTATTAATCCTTGATAAGAAAAAGTAGGTATGCTACTATACAAGTACAACATTAAAGAAATCAATCCTGATGTGTTCGTCAGCCAACAAATCGTTTTGACCGAACATTTTTGAATACGGGAGCTTGAGTTTCTATATGGCGCACAAGCCTCATTTGCTTCAGAGGACTTGCAAAATATAGAGCAGGGCACCCACCTGCCGAGAGCGGGTTCAAAACATTGGGTTAATGACGGCACGATTGGGATTGATTCATGTACATAACTGAGCAGACCTTAAGGAGAGCCTTAAGGTCTTTTTTATACTTTAAATACATAAATCTAATTGTTTATCTTTAAAAAAGCAAAGGAATACTAAAATAGACAACTAAACACGTTACAAGGGGTGTACATAAATGCTTCATCAGTTTTCTAGAAATGAATTAGCTATTGGGAAACAAGGGTTAGATTTAATGAAAGGCGCTACTGTTGCTGTTTTAGGTATTGGTGGTGTTGGTTCATTTAGTGTCGAGGCTCTTGCTCGTAGTGGAGTTGGAAAAATCATCTTAATCGATAAAGATGATGTGGATATTACCAATATCAATCGACAAATTCACTCTCTTCTTTCTACAGTAGGACAATCTAAGGTTGATCTAATGGCAGACCGTGTACTTGATATTAATCCAGAATGTGAAGTCGTTCGATTAAAAATGTTCTATACTGAGGAAACGTATGAAGAGCTTTTCCAATATCAACCTGATTATGTACTTGATGCAAGTGACACAATCTCTTACAAGATTCATTTAATAAAAGAATGTTTACATCGTGATATTCCGATTATTTCTAGCATGGGTGCTGCCAATAAGATGGATCCAACCCAATTCGAAATCGCTGATATTTTTGATACAAGTTATGACCCAATCGCACGTGTTATTCGCACGCGTCTTCGTAAAGAAGGATACAAAAAAGGTATTCCAGTGGTATATTCCAAAGAAAAACCTATTCGTATTCGTGAGGACGTAAGACAAGAAGTAGCTCCTGATAACGCTGAGATTCGTAAAGCAGAAATGCCGCCATCTTCGAATGCATTTGTACCATCTGTGGCAGGCTTAATAATGGCGAGTCATGTTGTTCAAGAAATTTTAAAACCGATTTCTATTGAACGCTACTAACGGGATCGCAAAGCATTTTTGCTTTGCGATTTTATCATTCAATAAGAGAGGAGGATAAGAAGTGGGGAACATTTATCATGTAAAACAACATTGGTTAGGAAGAGTAAGAGCATCAGATCCGGGGCGGAAAAGGTTACAAAAGGCTGGGAAAGCAACACTAAGTCTAATATTTTCGGTTTTTACTATGCTCTTTATTTTACACATTGCTGGTTTCGAGCAAATCACACCGGCGATTGTTGCTGGGATGGTCGGATTAGTCAGCATTATGGTTGTAATGGACGAGACAACTCAAGAGAAAAAAGTAACCACACTTCTTATGTCACTCTCTGCAATATTGGGGATCACACTTGGGTCATTAGCTTCTGTGAATCCATATTATGTAGGTGTGCTGATGATCAGCGTGATCTTTAGTGCATTTTTCTTTTCTCAATTTAGGGTAAGATATTTTTCGTTTGGCATGATTGGCTTCTTTACAGTCTATATATCTTCATTTTTGAAACTGAATATTGTTGAATTGCCTTGGTTTTACTTAGGTATAGCTTTAGGGATTATGTATGCTTATCTTTTTAACTTTCTTGTTTTTAAAGACTCAGCCACAATCTTAAAGCGTGGTATGCGTTCCTTTCATATACAGGCGAACTTAACGTTTAATATGATGATTACCATTATCCAACAACCTAATATAAGCGAAAAAAGAAAGAATCGATTGGAGAAGAATATTAAAATTCTCCGTGCTTATGCTCGAAATGTTTCAGAAGACTTAGACCAACAGGATGTCAAAGAAATTTGGCCAGGTCTTAAAGCTTCTCAGTTACGTTTGTATGTGTTTGATACTGCGATGTTAGTTGAGACATTAGGAGATTCAATTAATAAGCTGAAAAATCAAGATGCACTAGAAACCCAGGAATTAAGAAGATTGCTTTTGTGGATTGTTCGCTCTCTTAGAGAGGCAGAGGTTTTAGCAACGGATTATGACCCACAAAACTTAGAGGAAGCTGAAAAAGCTGTACAGGCTCTTCGTTTAGCACTTAATGAATTTCTTGATAATAGAGAAGAACCACAGAAGTGGCTTTATTTAATTCGTAGAATCGAATCTATTGTAAACCATGTAATCGAAGGGGCTACGCGAATTCAACATTCACTTCATAAATGGGATGGAGAAATAGAAGAGCCTGACTCTACAGAAGAGAACGAAGATGAAGAAGTATCTGAAGAAGAAGGGATGAACGCTGCGACGAAAAAGGCTATTCAAGCACTTGTCGCCTGTTCGTTGTCTATTGTATTAGGGTACATCATTTCACCTATTCAACCTTATTGGATCGTACTTACTTCTTTTATTGTTTTACTGGGAACAGAGTCTGTTGGACGAACCTATATAAAAGGAATGGAACGTTCTATAGGAACTGTAATTGGGGCAGTTTTCGGGTTTATGTTAGCTAATCTTGTATCTGGTAGGGCCGCATTAGAGATTACGTTATTGTTCATTGTTGTATTTTTTGCCTTTTACCTTTTAACTGTTTCATACACGTCAACTAGTCTATTTATTACAATGTTGATTGCTTTCTTGTATGATATCCTACTTGGTGGTATTTCTATCGAATTATTAGGTGCTCGTGTGATTGATACCATTGTTGGATCAGCGTTAGCACTTGGAGCAGCAGCATTCATTTTACCGACCAAAACCAAAGATAAAGTGTCCGAAGGCTTTTCATTATACTTAGAAGAGTTACAAAGTTATTTGTTGAAATACGTGAAGCGGTTCCGTGAAGATACAGATGTTAAGGGCCTTTCTTCTCTAGCATTTTCGATGGATCAACAGCTTCAAACGATTAGAGTGGATGCACAATCTTTAGTGGAAAGACCTTCGTTTCTTCGGTATGCAAACTTATCCCGCTATATAACGGTTTTTACTGCTATTCATTACTATGCTCAGCATTTAGTGGCCTCATCTTATCAGAAAAATTTTGAATCTGTTGATGAATTGGAAGACGTCTTTATAAGTATGGAAGAAAAGTTACAGAACAATACGGATACACTAAGTAAACTTATGCAAGGTGAAGAACGTAGTGGTATTGTTTATACGTTATTTGATGAACGAGAAAAGGTCGAGCGTGTTGCTCCGAGCAGATGGACAGCGAAACGAGACCTCATTCATCACTTATATTACATCTGGAAAATTAATCAATCGATCGTTGTGTTAGCTGAAGGATTAGGTGCTGACGTACAAGATCATAAAGAAAAATCCTATCACGACTCGTGATAGGATTTTTCTTATTGGATTTATGCCTGACGTGCTACTTGTTCCAAGTTTCCGTTTTTCTCCATGCGGAACGCTTTAGCTGCATTTGATTGATCTTCATCATCAAATACAATCATTTTACGAGCTCGGTCCATGATTTGCATCAGAACTTGGTAATCTTCTTGTACCATGTTGTATTTTTGGTCCATTTGTTGAACTTGCTTCTGTAACTTTTCATTTTCTTGTCGTAGAACATGATTTTCTTGTTCTAGTTGACTAAGTTTTGATTTTGATTGATTTGAAGCATTATATTGTTGCTTTAGTTGACGCATATATTTGATAACTTGCTCAAAAGAGACAGGCTCTTCTTCTTGATAAGTGACTTGCTCTTGTTTCTCTTCCATAGGTTGTTCCTGGAGAACCTCTTGTTCTTCTTGAGGCTCCCACTGTAATTGAGGTTGTTGTTGGAAAACAGGAAGTTCAGTAGATTCTTGTTCAGTTGAAGCATTAGCAGTCAAAGCTGCAGGTACTTCTTTTGTTTTTTGTTGACCAGCCATAGCTCGTTTCTTTTCTTTTCTCTGACGCTTAGCGATATCAATTGCTTGAATGTAACGATTACGCACTTCTGCATTCCATCGGAACCCACAAGCTGCTGAAGTTCTATTTAACTGATCCCCAACCTCATCAAATGCTTTTAATTGAGTGCTTCCCTCCCGAATATGACGAAGCACTGTTTCCGCTAATAATAGATCATCCTCGTGTGACCATGCATCTTGTCTTACTTTTACCATAAATAACTCCACTCCTTTTTTCGTCAACCAAATGTTCATTTAATAGAAAGTGTTCAACAAAAAACATCGTACCTTAGCTGTTTTACTTAGGATTGAACACCATCTACTAGAACTAGTTTGGTAATTTTATTTGTATTGTTGACGAATTGGAGGGTTTTATACCTAAAACATATTATTTTTTTCTGCTTTGTATGGATTCAAAGACTTGACTTAAGCCTTTTTCAAATTTTCCAGTCTTTTTAGGTGAATAGTAGATCGCATCTTTGATAGAATCTGGAAGGTATTGCTGATCGACCCAAGCACTTTCATAATTGTGGGGATATTTATAGTCAATTCCACGCCCTAGTTTTTCTGCCCCTTTATAATGAGAGTCTTTAAGGTGAGCAGGAACATCTCCACTTCTTCCCTGACGAATGTCATGAAGTGCCTCATCTAATGCTTTATATGCTGAATTTGATTTAGGGGAAAGGCAAAGTTCAACGATCGCATTGGCAAGTGGAATTCTTGCTTCAGGAAAACCTAAACGTTCAGCAGCTTCTACAGCATGAAGAGCTCTTGGACCAGCCTGCGGATTTGCAAGACCAATATCTTCATAGGCAGTGACAATCATTCTTCTAGCGATGCTATCTAAATCTCCTGCTTCAATAAGTCTTCCCAAATAATGAAGAGCGGCATTTACATCGCTACCGCGAATGGATTTTTGAAAAGCAGAAAGAACATCATAATGGGCATCTCCGTCTTTATCATGTGAGAAACTTTTCTTTTGCATACATTGTTCTGCTACATTTAAATCAATAAGAATTACACCTTCATTGTTTTCAGGTGTAGAGAAAGCTGCTAGCTCTAATCCATTTAGAGCAGCGCGTAAATCACCGTTTGAAGATAGTGCAAAATGTTCCATCGCATCATCTGTTAATTCAATATTGTATTCACCAAGCCCGTTTTCCTGATCATCAATTGCTCGATGGATCGCATTTTTTACATCTTTTTGTTCTAGGCGCTCTACTTCAAACAAATGACAACGACTTCGTATAGCAGGGTTAATAGAATGATATGGGTTGCTTGTAGTACAGCCAATTAGAGTGATTAGGTTAGATTCTACATGAGGGAGCAAAAAGTCTTGTTTTGCTTTATCAAGGCGGTGAACCTCGTCTAGAATGAGGACGAGCTGGCCTGACATTTTGGCTTCCTCAACTACAATCTCCATATCTTTCTTTTTATCTACAACAGCGTTTAACATTTTAAAACGTAATTGTAAGCTTTTGGCTAATGCCATGGCCATAGATGTTTTTCCGGTTCCAGGTGGTCCGAAAAGAATCATAGAAGCTAATCGATTTGCTTCAACCATTCTTCGGATCATTTTTCCTTCACCTACAAGATGGTCTTGTCCAATGATGTCATCTATATGTTTTGGGCGCATACGAAATGCTAATGGTTGTTGACTCACGTCGATCGCTCCTTCATGTGTAGCGGGATTTTGCTATAGATGTTTAGTTCCACGCCCCTCATTACTTAACGGGCGCTTCCACTTTTCTTTTTACAATAAAGATCAAGTTGTTAAAATGCAAGAGACTTGCCATTCGTGCTATAATAGTAATGTTTGCTTAAGAACGAAATTGAAAGCACAAATAACACCTAGAGTAGGAAAGGACAATGTTTATGGTAAAACAATCAAAAATGATAGGACAGGATGCCAAACGTATGAAGGATAGAGAGTTATTCATGCGTTGGTCGTTTTTTGTTATTGGTCTTATTATTTTAGCTCTAGGCATTTCACTAACGATTAAAGCTGATATGTTAGGTATAGGCCCATGGGATGTATTTCATGTGGGATTATACGAGCAGTTTGGATTAACAGTGGGTACTTGGTCCATTATAGCTGGTATTACGATTGTAACGATAACCTCCATTTATCAACGATCATTGCCTCAAATTGGCACGATTTTAAATATGCTATTAATTGGTATCTTTATAGATGTGTTTTTATATGTTCTCCCTGAACCTGAAGGGATCTTAATGAATATCATTATATTTGTTGTAGGTGTTACAGTCCTAGCCTATGGGATTGGAATTTATGTAGCACCTAATCTAGGAGCTGGTCCAAGAGACAGCTTAATGCTTGTGATTCGAGATGTTACAGGCTGGAAAGTAAGCTGGGTACGCAACGGGATAGAAGTGATTGTATTTCTATTAGGTTGGATGCTAGGTGGTCCAGTTGGTATTGGGACAGTTTTCATTGCTTTCTTTTTAGGAACAGTTGTTGGCTATTCATTACCCCAAATGCAACAATTGCTACAATATATGATTAAACGAGGTGAATTGAATGAAAATATCAACCAAGGGACGGTACGGACTGACTATCATGATTGCTCTAGCGAAAAAGTACGGTGATGGCCCAATCTCATTAAAATCTATTGCCAGAGAAAATCAATTATCAGAGCACTATTTAGAGCAGCTCATTGCTCCACTTCGAAATGCTGGACTTGTAAAAAGTGTACGAGGAGCGTATGGTGGCTATATGTTAACACGGGACCCTGCTGAAATCACTTCAGGAGATGTTATTCGTGTGTTAGAGGGACCGATAAGCCCTGTTGAAGGAATAGAAGATGAAGAACCTGCTAAACAAGCTTTATGGATAAGAATTCGAGATGCAGTGAAAGATGTTTTAGATACAACAACGCTTTATGATTTAGCTCAACACCATGAAGATGATGAGCATGATGCTTACATGTTCTATATTTAGAAAGCAAAGTTAATTCATTATGAAAAAGTGAGGGAGATCTCATGAAGTCCATTTATTTTGATCATGCGGCAACTACTCCAATGAGGCAAGAAGTAATTGACGCAATGATCCCGGTCTTCCAGGATGTTTTTGGAAATCCATCTAGTGTACATTCTTATGGAAGAAAAGCTAGAAAACTGCTAGATGATGCAAGAAAAACGGTTGCCCAAAGTATACAGGCAAACGAAAAGGATATCACGTTTACAAGCGGTGGTACGGAAGCAGATAACCTAGCTCTGATTGGTGCTGCTCGAGCAAACCAACACCTAGGTAAGCATATCATCACAACCAAAATTGAACATCACGCCGTATTACATGCAGCTGAACAACTTGAAAAAGAGGGCTTCGAAGTAACGTACCTTTCTGTAAATGAATCAGGATCAGTTTCTGTAGAAGATTTGAAGGCTGCGTTACGAGAAGATACGATTCTTGTATCCGTGATGTATGTCAATAACGAAACAGGCACCATTCAACCTGTTGCAGAAATAGGGGCATTATTAGAAGAACATCAAGCTTTACTGCATACGGATGCTGTACAAGCTTATGGGACGATTCCTATCGATGTCCATGCATTAAATGTTGATATGTTAACCGTTTCTTCTCATAAGGTAAGCGGTCCTAAGGGAGTCGGAGCGTTGTATGCAAAAGAGAAAATCTCTTTAGACGCTATGCAGCATGGAGGAGAACAAGAACGCAAGAGACGACCTGGTACAGAAAATACTGCTGCTGTTCATGGCTTTGCCAAAGCGGTTGAACTGATGCAAGAAGATCAGAAAGAACGATTAACGTCATATAGACAATTTAAACAATTATTTGTACGAACTCTTAAAGAGAGTGGTATTGAATTTAGTCAAAATGGTGGGCGAATTAATGTTCCTTCCATCATTAATATTAGTTTTCCAGGTACGAATGTTGAACAACTCTTAACGAATTTTGACTTATCTGGCGTAGCAGCCTCAAGTGGTTCTGCATGTACGGCAGGGTCTGTTGAACCATCTCACGTTTTAAGTGCGATGTATGGTGAAGGTGATGAACGTACGGTAAACTCTGTTCGATTTAGTTTTGGCTTAGCGAATACTGGAGAAAATGTTCAAGAGGGAGCGCAAAAAGTCGCTCAAATCGTTGAACGCTTAACGAAGACAACCTAAGGCGGTGACAAACATGAAAGATCCAAAAGATACACGCGTTGTCATTGGAATGTCAGGTGGAGTTGATTCATCTGTCGCAGCCTTGTTATTGAAAGAGCAAGGTTATGATGTCGTTGGTATTTTCATGAAAAACTGGGACGACACTGACGAAAATGGCGTGTGTACAGCAACAGAAGATTATGACGATGTGGTACGAGTATGTAACCAACTCGACATCCCCTATTATGCAGTGAATTTCGAGAAGCAATATTGGGATAAAGTGTTTACGTACTTCTTAGATGAATATAAAGCAGGACGTACACCAAATCCGGACGTAATGTGTAATAAAGAAATTAAATTTAAAGCATTTCTTGATCATGCAATGTCTCTAGGGGCAGATTACCTTGCGACAGGTCACTACGCGCAAGTTCGTCAAAATGGAGACAAATACGAAATGCTACGTGGGAAAGACAATAGTAAGGACCAAACGTACTTCCTAAATCAGCTTTCACAAGATGTATTATCTAAAGTCATGTTCCCGCTTGGGCATTTAGATAAAAGTCGTGTGCGGGAAATTGCTAAAGAAAATGACTTAGCAACAGCTACGAAAAAAGACTCCACAGGTATTTGCTTTATTGGAGAGCGTAACTTTAAGGAATTCTTAAGTGAGTATCTTCCTGCACAACCAGGTAATATGGAAACACTTGAAGGTGAAGTGAAAGGTAAACACGATGGTCTGATGTATTACACTTTAGGACAACGTCAAGGTCTTGGTATAGGTGGACCAGGTGAGCCTTGGTTTGTTGTAGGAAAGAATGTGAAAGACAATATTTTATATGTCGATCAAGGCTATCATAATGATTACCTTTATTCAGATGGTCTTGAAGCTTCTGACCTTAATTGGACATCTGGTGAAGCGCCGACAGAACCATTCACATGTACAGCAAAATTCCGTTATCGCCAAGAGGATAGTGCAGTAACGGTGACGCCACTTGAGGACGGACGTGTCAAAGTAGATTTTCATGAGCCTGAGCGTGCCATTACCCCTGGACAGGCTGTTGTATTTTATGACGGAGAATTATGTTTAGGCGGCGGTACGATTAATGGTATCGTTAAAAATAATGAGTATTTAACTTATGTAGGTTAAGATCCCTGACTCCATTGAGTTGGGGATTCTTTCAATTTGTTTTAAATCACAGAGGATCGTTATGAGGAGGAACTTATGATGGATGCATTAAATCAAGGAATTCAATACATGCAAGAACAAAAATATGAAGAAGCAGCACAATCATTTACACAAGCCATTGAAGAAAACCCAGAAGACCCGTTAGGTTATGTTAATTTTGGAAATCTCCTTCTTCACATGAACGACTTAGAACGTGCAGAACGCTTCTTTCAAAAGGCAATTGAGAAGGACCCAGAAACAGCAACAGCTCATTACGGTCTAGGTAATGTGTATTACGAGCAGCAAAAATATGAACAAGCTCAAGAACCTTTCCAACAAGCAATTAAAAAAGGGTTAGAAGAAAGCGATGCTTACTACATGCTTGGATTGAGCTTTTTATACCAAGAGCAATTTAAATTAGCTATGCCTTACTTACAACGTGCAGCTGAATTATCTCCAGAAGATGCAGATGTTCACTTCCAATATGGTCTTTGCTTAGCTCAAGTAGGTTTACTAGATGAGGCGACGCAAACCTTCCATAATGTGCTAGAATTAAATGACCAGCATAGTGATGCTCATTACAACTTAGGAGTTTCTCACCTTTTTAAAGAAGAGCCTTATAACGCATTGGAGCATTTTGATAAAGCAATTGAAATTCAGTCTGATCACATGTTAGCCATGCATGCTAAAGGACAAGTAGAAGAAATGTTGAATTCTAATAAAGAGAAAGAGTAATTTGTTCTAGTATAGGTGTTTTTGAACAACGTTATAAAGGGAGTTACGAATCATGGCAATGGAAGAGCAATTAGAAGGACAATTAGATACTGAACGTGGCTTTATCAAAGGTGAATCCCTTCGTATGATTTACCATAATGATGAAGAACACTTTTCCATTGCACTCATTCGTATCGAGGAAACGAATGAGTCGATTGAAGATAGTGAAGTCGTTGTAAAAGGCCATTTTTCTCCTTTAGATAAAGGAGAAATGTACATTTTTTATGGGGATGTAAAGGATCACCCGAAATTTGGTGAGCAATACCAGGTGAATCATTACCAAAAAGATATCCCCACATCTAAAGAAGGTATTGTCTTATACCTATCTAGCGACTTATTTTACGGAATTGGAAAAACAACAGCTGAGCGTATTGTAGCAACGTTAGGTGACCGTGCTATCCAACGAATATTACAAGATCCTTCAGCTCTTGATGATGTTCCATACTTAAAGCGTGATAAAGCGGATCAACTTGTAGCGGATCTACGTAAACATCAAGGGTTTGAGCATGTTGTCATTGCGCTGTCGGAGTATGGGTTCGGCCTGCAAATGGCACAAAAGATATATGAGGCTTATCAAGATAGAGCATTAGAGGTTCTTCAGGACAATCCTTATCAGTTTGTTTTTGATATTGATGGATTTGGCTTTAAAAGGGCAGATGAAATTGCCTCTAAACATCAAATAAGTATGGACCATCCCACTCGTATTCAGGCTGCTTGTCTCTATGCCTTGAATCAGTGGGTACAACAAGGTCATGTTTATGCTCCTTCTGATCGGTTTGCGGAAGAAGTATTAGCTGTTTTAAATGATGAAGAGGGGATGATATCCAATGATATTATTTCCCGAGAAATGAAACAGCTAGCTGATGAAGAGAAAATCATATTGGAAGAGGGCAATCTTTACTTACCCTCTCTATACTATGCAGAATCAGGCTTTGTTCAGCAACTTCATCGAGTGATGTTGAATGAAGTAGAGGAAGAATATACACAAGCGGAACTGATGAAAATTGTAGGTGAGATCGAGGATGAAGAAGATCTCAGTTATGGGAAAGAGCAATTTGAAGCGATAGAAAAAGCTCTTAACTCAAATATTATGATTTTGACAGGTGGTCCGGGTACTGGAAAAACCACCGTTATTAAAGGCATAATTACCGCCTACGCCAAAATGAATCGAAAGTCATTAAAGCCTGCAGATTATGATCAAGATGAGCCCTATCCTTTCTTACTTACAGCTCCAACAGGCCGTGCTGCAAAACGCATGAATGAATCTACTGGTATTCCTGCGGTAACCATACACCGTCTTTTAGGTTGGACTGGAGGAGAAGCTTTTGAACGAGACCACAATAATCCTCTGGCGGGAAAAATACTTATTATAGATGAGTTTTCCATGGTGGATATATGGCTTGCTAATCAGTTGTTCAGAGCCATTCCAGAAGGCATGCAAGTGCTCTTAGTTGGGGATGATGATCAGCTTCCTTCTGTAGGACCAGGACAAGTTTTATCGGATTTAATTTCTTCTGAGAAGATCCCAGCCGTTCAGTTACAGGAAGTGTACCGCCAAAAAGAGGGCTCGAAGATTATTCAACTAGCCCATGATATGAAACGAGGGACTTGTAATCGTCAGTCCTTGACGAAGGCGAATGACTTTAATTTCATTTCATGTCCAGAACCACAAGTGTTACCCGTAATTGAAAAAGTGTACGCTAAAGCAATGGAGAAAGGGCATAATCTTAAAGATATTCAAATCTTAGCCCCCATGTATCGTTCCAAAATTGGGATCCATTCGTTAAATCATGATATTCAGCAATTGGCGAATCCACCTTCGAGACAGAAAAGAGAAATTCAGTTAAAGGATTTAACATATCGAACTGGGGATAAAGTGATTCAGCTTATCAATCAGCCTGAATCTGGTGTTTATAACGGAGATATTGGTGAAATTGTAGCCATTTACAAAGAAGATGAAACACAGGAGCAGAAGGAAAAACTGACCGTTTCATTTGAAGGGAAAGAAGTTGAATATCTTCGAAAAGATTTAACCCAAATCACCCATGCTTACTGCACATCGATCCATAAATCTCAAGGAAGTGAATTCCCGATTGTTATTCTCCCAGTAGTACGCGGTTTTTCTCGTATGCTTCGTCGAAACTTATTGTACACTGCTGTTACAAGGAGTAAGCAGTCGTTAATTATTTGTGGAGATGAAGAAGCATTTATACGAGGGGTAAATACAGTGGACACCAATCAGCGCTACACAACTCTTCAAGAAAGATTGCAGGAACTACTGGATCGGCCTGAAGAAGACGAGCAGGATGATGAGGAAGAACTTTCCCCTTATGACTTTATGTAATGGACACATACTAAAGGTGTTCACATCGTACATGTGAACCTACCATTGGGTGCCATCCCTTTTACTCAAGGTGTATGAACTAGCAAAAATTTGGCAATAATGACATTCAAAAGCGATCGGCAGTAAACCGATAAGGAGTGTCATATGTATGCATTGCCCAAATTGTAAAAGAAAAGATATTGGAAAGATTGGAAATAACCAATATTATTGCTGGACATGTTTCATTGAACTCTCTGTAGCAGAGGGGAAGGTACATGTACACCAAGTAGAAGAGGATGGTTCCCTGAGCTCTCTGGATGATCTGTTTGGAGAACATGAGCAAACAGCCCAATGGTAAATCCATTTATGGGTGGTGAAGCGGATGAATCGTACACTAACATCTCTTGCAGCAATCGGAGCAAGTGCTGCATTCCTTTCAAGAGGAAGAAGAAAAAGAGGACGTAGAGGATTCTCCGATTTGTTTTCTCAAAAATCGATGAAACGAATCCGTAAGAGAGTAAACAAAGCTTTTCGTTAAGTAATGGTTGAATTTTACGCATGTGGTTCAGTTAGCTGAACTGCATGCGTTTTTTGTTTTCGGTTTATCAGTTTAATGGCAGTAATATTGAATAAGCTAGTGCGTGGTGGTTCCGTTGCTTTTATGCAGAGCGGCGGGCTGTGGAACGGGTTGCTTTCCTGCGGACGAAGCGCCGAGCCTCCTCATTCGCAAGCTCTCTGCGGGGTCTCGTCACTCCGTTCTTCCGCTGGAGTCAACCCGTTCCACAGCCCACCTTGGCCGAATGGTGTATAACGAAACCGCAGCTATCGTGCGGTTTTCTGATTAAAAATATGTAGTTAAATTCTATATGCACCAAAGTGATCTAAAGCCTTATATGTAGAGGGTTTTAGGATCTGAAATACAGTTTCCTTAAGAATGAAGTTAAAAGATCTCAGCTATGGGTCCGTTAATCTACATACCAGCAAAGGGGTGAGGGAAACGGCAAACTCCCGCGGTAGAAAGGGCGGACGAGATCCCGCAGAGAGCTTGCGAACGAGGAAGCTCGGCCGGTCTTCCGCAGGAGTATTGCCGTTTCACCGATCCCCTTACTCTCACAAAAGCAACGGACCTCCTTAGTACTTTATCTCGATTCCAAGTCTTCAAGATAAGGGGCTTTAATTGAGCAAGTAGCTTCCTCTCCATAATAAGAATTACGTCTCTCTCACATAATTAACGCGATTTTGTTCAAAATAAAAACAAAATTCACCAGAAGAGGGCGGAGTAATTTTGAACAACCTAGAGACAACGAAGCGTTGGATATATCGGGGTGTCCTTGTTCTCCTGGTATTATTGATTATATTTTTACTCATGAAGTTATTTCCGTTTTATCGCTCATTTCTTCAAGTCTTATTTCAATTAATGATTCCGTTTGTCATAGCATTATTTATAGCATATTTATTGCACCCGGTTGTCGAAGGATTACATGAGAGACATGTTCCACGATGGGCAGCTATCTTAATTATTTATATTTTATTTTTTGGAGGAGTAGGCTATGGGTTGTATCGTGCTTACCCAGTCTTCTTAAGCCAGCTTAAAGATTTCAGTCAAAGCTTGCCAGGGTTTGTAGATACGTATCGGGAGTGGATATACAGTTTATATGAACGTACATCCTTCTTACCGGAGCGTGTACATGATCGCATGGATCACATTCTAGAAAACGTGGAAAAGTTTGGAGAAGACTTTATCACTTCTCTTGGCACAAGACTAACAGGATTATTTGATGTGTTTATTATTGTGGCTGTAATCCCTGTACTCGTTTTCTATATGCTAAAAGATTTCCCTGTTATGAAAAATATTCTCTGGAATCTTACGCCTTCTAAGTATCGAGAGGAAGGAAAAGAAGTCTTAACTGAAATAGATGAAAGTTTAGGTGGATACATACGCGGGCAGTTGCTTGTTTGCCTCTTCGTTGGTGTTATATCTATGTTACTCCTTTGGTTAATCGGCATGAAATATCCATTGCTTTTAGGTGGAATCATGGGAATTACGAATATTATTCCTTACTTTGGTCCGATCATTGGGGCAGTGCCTGCAGTGATATTAGCTTTTACCATTTCGACTAAAATGGTGCTTTTTGTGATTATAACAGTGTTTGTGGTACAGCTGATCGAGAGTAATTTGTTATCACCTTTCATCGTAGGTAAGAGTCTGCATATCCATCCAATTTTGATTATTTTTGCGTTACTATTGGGAGGAGAAATTGCAGGAGTGATTGGTATGATTGTTGCAGTTCCGGTATTAACAATTGTTCGTGTATTGATTCATCACATCAAACCATTACAACGAGAGCGTTGACATTTGGTGTAGAGTTGACTATAATTTTGGCATATCCTAACGCTTTTAAACGAATACAGTAATACAAAGAAGGATCGAGTATGTGACAGACCATCTTTACAGAGAGGAATTCTCAGAGGCTGGAAAGAATTCTAGGTGAAGGGTCACAGAACGCTAGTCCGGAGTGCGGTTTTTAAAACATCGCCGGGTTTCGCCCCGTTATAGCGGAACGAAGAGAATGCTCTTCATGAAGTGATGAACCTTTCGTTTAAGGTTCATAATCAGGGTGGTACCGCGGATTCCAACTCTCGTCCCTGCAGATAATGCAGGACGGGAGTTTTTTTAATGGTTAATTTTAATTACTTACATTTTTAAAAATATAGGAGGATCAATCATGAAATCACTTAACTCAGCGCAAGTACGACAAATGTTTCTCGATTTCTTTAAAGAAAAAGGGCACAGTGTAGAGCCTAGTGCCTCACTCGTTCCTCATGAGGACCCAACACTTCTTTGGATTAACAGTGGTGTTGCAACACTGAAAAAGTATTTTGACGGTCGTGTCATTCCAGATAACCCACGAATCGTGAATGCTCAAAAATCGATCCGTACCAATGACATTGAAAACGTTGGAAAGACAGCACGTCACCATACGTTTTTCGAAATGCTAGGAAACTTCTCCATTGGTGATTACTTCAAGGAAGAATCCATCAAATGGGGGTGGGAGTTCTTAACAAGCTCAGATTGGTTAGATCTAGATGAAGAGCGTTTAAGTGTCACCGTACACCCAGAAGATGATGAAGCACTAAAGATTTGGCGTGACCAAGTGGGTGTTCCAGAAGAGCGTATTATTCGTTTAGAGGAAAATTTCTGGGACATTGGTGAAGGGCCAAGTGGACCAAATACCGAGATCTTCTATGATCGTGGTGAGTCTTATGGGAATGACTTGAATGATCCGGAACTCTACCCTGGTGGTGAGAATGAGCGTTATTTAGAAATCTGGAACCTAGTATTTTCACAGTTCAACCACAACCCAGATGATACTTACACACCATTACCTAAGAAAAACATTGATACAGGGATGGGGTTAGAGCGTATTCTTTCCGTTATGCAAGATACCCCAACGAACTTTGAAACAGATCTATTTATGCCAATAATCAAGCACACTGAACAGCTTGCTGATACCGAATATAATGTATCTGAAGAAAAAGATGTTGCATTTAAAGTAATTGCTGACCATATGCGTACTGTTTCTTTCGCAATTGGTGATGGAGCATTGCCATCCAACGAAGGCCGTGGATATGTTCTGCGTCGTTTATTAAGAAGAGCTGTCCGCTTTGCGAAACAGATTGGCATTCATGAGCCATTTATGTACAAACTCGTACCAGATGTTGCAGAAATTATGTTGGATTTCTACCCAGAAGTTCAAAATAAACAAGATTTCATTCAAAATGTTATTAAAACAGAAGAAGAACGTTTCCACGAAACATTAAACGATGGGTTAGATATTTTAACGAAAATCATTAAGGAAGAATCAGCGAAAGGGAAAAACGTATTCCCAGGCACTGAAGTATTCCGTTTGTATGACACATATGGGTTCCCGAAAGAGCTTACAGAAGAGTATGTTCATGAAGCAGGCTTCACACTAGATGAGGAAGGGTTCCAACAAGAAATGGAACGTCAACGTGAGCGTGCACGTAATGCTCGTCAAAAAGTTGATTCCATGCAGATTCAATCAGGCGTCTTAGGTGAAGTGACAGCTCATAGTGAGTTTGTCGGTTATGAAGACCTTGAAACATATACAAACATCGTTGAACTTATTAAAGACAAGGATTTTGCAAGTGAAGCAAATGAGGGCGACGAAGTGTACTTGTTCTTAGAGAAAACACCTTTCTATGCTGAAAGCGGTGGACAAGTTGGCGACAAAGGTTGGATTCAAACGGAAGAAGCAACACTTGAAGTCCTTGATGTTCAGAGCGCTCCGAATGGTCAAAACTTACACCATGCAATGGTACAAGAGGGAACGATTCGTAAAGGGGAGCAAGTTAAAGCACGAGTTGAACGTGGATCACGCTCACACATTGTGAAAAACCACACGGCAACCCACCTTTTACATCAAGCCTTAAAGGATGTATTAGGCGATCATGTTAACCAGGCTGGTTCTTTAGTTACTCCAGATCGCTTACGTTTTGACTTCTCTCATTTTGGTTCTGTATCAAATGAAGAGCTTCAGCAAATTGAACAAGTCGTGAACGAAAAGGTATGGAATTCAATCCCTGTTGCTATTGACTACCATTCTTTAGAGGAAGCGAAGAACATGGGTGCTATGGCTCTGTTTGGTGAAAAGTATGGAGATGAAGTACGTGTTGTAAAAATGGGTGACTATTCCATTGAGCTATGTGGAGGTTGTCACGTAACCAACACAGCTGAAGTTGGTCTATTTAAGATTATTTCAGAATCAGGCATTGGAGCTGGAACACGACGCATTGAAGCTGTAACAGCAAAAGGCGCTTACGAGTATATGAGCGGGAAGCAAGCTTTACTCAATGAAGCAGCAAGCCTGCTGAAAACAAAGCCTGAAGGTGTACCTGAGCGAATTGAAGGATTGTTCCAAGAGATGAGAGACCTACAACGTGAAAAGGAATCTCTATCAACGAAGTTATCCAATTTAGAAGCATCTTCTATCCTAGACCAAATCGAAGAAGTCGATGGTGTACCATTATTAGCTAAAAAAGTAGATGTATCCGACATGAACGCATTACGCAACATGGTTGATGAATTAAAACAAAAAGTTTCTTCGGGGATTATCCTCTTGGCTTCTGTTAACAATGGTAAAGTACAATTAGCTGCAGGAGTTTCCAAAGACTTAATGGACCAAGGCTATCATGCTGGAAACTTAATTAAAGAAGTGGCTACTCGTTGTGGTGGCGGTGGTGGAGGCCGTCCAGACATGGCTCAAGCTGGCGGTAAAAACCCTGAACAAGTAGACGAAGCACTAGAATATGCAAAAACTTACGTGCAATCCGTTTCTTCTCAAGGCTAAAAAGGTATATAATGAAGACAGCTTGTCCGCATATTCCATATTATGCTTTTAAGAAATGGAATATGCGGGTACATCTATAAAGAGGTGATTCAATGAGTTCCATGGATAAGACCATGAAGTTCAATTTTTCTGAGGAACCATTTGAGAAAAATGTGAAGGAAGTATTATTGTCCGTTCATGAAACATTGCAAGAAAAAGGATATAACCCGATTAACCAGATTGTCGGCTACTTATTATCTGGTGATCCTGCCTATATCCCAAGACACAAGGATGCTCGAAATTTAATTCGTAAAATGGAAAGAGACGAATTAATTGAAGAGTTAGTGAAATTCTATATAGAGGAACAACAAAAACAAGAAGGCTAGGGCGAGCATGAAAATAATTGGATTAGATGTTGGAGAAAAAACCATAGGGGTAGCAATCAGTGATGCATTTGGTTGGACAGCACAAGGGATTACCACGCTTCGTTGGGAAGAAGGGAACTACGATGATGCTGTACAGAAGTTAACCCCTTATATTAAGGAACACGAAGTCAGCAAAATTGTTGTTGGACTTCCAAAGAATATGAATGGTACGATTGGTGAACGCGGTGAAGCTAGTCAAACGTTTGCGAAGCATGTAGGTGAACAATTTCAGTTAGAAGTTGAGCTTTGGGACGAACGTTTAACAACAATGGCCGCGGAACGTGTTCTTTTGGATGCAGATATGAGTAAAAAAAAACGTAAACAAGTCATTGATAAAATGGCTGCTGTTATGATTTTGCAAAGTTATTTAGATGCAAAAAGTAGATGAGGTGAATAAAAATGGCATTAGAAGAAAAAGAGCGAATTATTATTCCAGACGAGAACGGTGAAGAGCACTTATTTGAAGTACTTTTCAAGTTCGATGTTGATCAAACAGGTCATTCTTACATCGCTGTAGTACCTGTAGAACAACAAGAATCTGAAGAAGTTGAAGTATTTGCTTTCCGTTACGAGGAAAAAGATGACGAGCAAGACGATCTAGCTCTTTATCAGATCGAGACTGATGAAGAATGGGAAATGGTTGAAGAAGTCCTCAATACACTTACAGATGAGGAAGAATAAAGAACAGGAGCCTGCTTAGTCAGGCTCTTTTCTTTAGGGATAAATGTAAAAAAGTGTTAGGGGTATGGTTATTCGGACGATCTCAGCTTTTCGAATCAATTTTCACGTTTCAATAGAAAAATATTAGAGAATTGTAGTATAATATATCGGATGAAAGGGGGAATTGTCATGTCGACCTCGAACCATGATGATCATTCAAATGAAAAAAAGAAAAAACATAGCGATGAGGCGAGAACGGTACGTAAAATAGTAGCTATCGTATTAAGTGTTATCGTCATTGCCATCATTGCTGTTGGTATATCAGGATACTTATATGTCAAATCAGGCTTAGAACCTGTAGACCCAGATGATACGACAAAGAAAACGGTTGAGATCCCGATCGGTTCTTCCGTTTCAAAGATAGGCTCTATCTTAGAAAACAAAGGTATTATTGAAGATAGTCGAATTTTTCGATTTTATATTAAATTCCGAAATAAATCAGGCTTCCAAGCTGGTGAGTATCAATTTTCACCATCTATGACGCTTGATGAAATTACGGAGACATTGAAAACAGGGAAAGTTGTTGAAGAAGCTGTAGCTACAGTTACGATTCCTGAAGGGAAAACAATCCAACAAATTGCTGATATCTACTCGAATAAGATGAGTTTTGATAAAGAGGAATTTGTCGAAAAAACCAAAGATGTTCAATATGTTGAATCGTTAATAGAAAAACATCCTAGTATTTTATCTGATGTTATTCTAGAGCCAGAGATTCGCAATCCACTAGAAGGTTACTTATTTGCAGCCACCTATCAATTTTATGAAGAAGATCCATCAATAGAAAAAATTATTGAAAAAATGCTGCAAAAAACAGAAAGTGTTGTTACCCCTTACCTAGATGGAATTAATCAAAAAGGATTAACGGTTCATGAAGCTGTAACATTTGCATCCCTACTTGAAAAAGAAGCACGCACTGTAGAGGATCGTAAAAAAATCGCAGGTGTCTTTTATAACCGTTTAGAAATTGACATGGCTCTTCAAACGGACCCTACGGTATTATACGCGTTAGGTAAACATAAGGATAGAGTCCTGCACAAGGATTTAGAAGTAGATTCTCCTTATAACACCTATAAGTACCCAGGTATTCCAGTAGGACCGATTTCGAACTTTGCTGAGAATTCTTTAAATGCTGTTGTAAACCCTGTGAACTCAGAAAACTTCTATTTCGTAGCTGCACCAAGTGGTGAAGTTTACTACGCAGAGGATTATGATGAACATCTAAGATTAAAAAACAAATATTTACCATAATTCTATAAAAACCAACACATCAATGCATTTGCCTGAATAGGTGAATGCATTTTCTTTTGTACTATGTTAAAATACAAAGGTTGTGTTAAAATGATGCACGAAAAAACTTGCGGGAGGGCAAGGAATGATTGATCCTAAGCAAGAAACTTATTTAATGAAAACGTTGGATGAACCAGATGAACACATTCAACAGTTGCAAACATATGCTCAAGATCATCGTGTGCCAATCATGGAACCGTTAGGCATAGAGTTTCTAGAACAGCTGATCCGTATGAAACAGCCAAAAAGAATTTTGGAAATAGGCGCAGCTATCGGTTATTCAGCTATACGTATGGCTCAGTGCTACCCTCATAGTGAAATCGTAACGGTTGAACGTGAGGAACAACGCTACCATGAAGCGGTGCAAAATATTCAAGATGCTCAACTAGAAAATCGTATTAACGTCGTTTTCGGTGATGCTCTTGAAGTTTCAGACGACCTTCTATCTCAGGGCCCTTATGATGTCCTTTTCATCGATGCAGCGAAGGGACAGTATCAACGATTTTTTGAATTGTTTACCCCTTCACTGGCTAAAGATGGCGTAATAATCTCGGATAATGTCCTATTTAAAGGTTATGTTGCTGATAATCCAAATGATGGTTCTAACAAAGCTAAAATAGCTCGTAAAATAGAAGCCTATAATGAATGGCTTATCCAACATCCTGATTTTAAAACCAACATTGTACCTATTGGTGACGGAGTGGCTATAAGTACAAAACGATAAAAGTGTAAAAAGTAATCCACACCCATAAGACGATACGTCATAGAATTAATCAGCAAAGGGTGTCTTACCACCGAAAGGAGAAGCATGTACCATGAGTGAGAAACCAGTAGTCATTGGTGTCGCAGGAGGAACTGGTTCTGGTAAAACCACTGTTACACGTTCTATTTTTCAACAATTTACAGATAAAACGATTTTAATGATGGAACAAGATTATTATTATAAAGATCAAAGCCACCTTCCATTTGAAGAACGCCTAAAAACAAATTATGATCATCCATTAGCCTTTGACAATGATTTATTAATGGAACATATTCAAAGTCTTTTAAATCGTGAATCCATTGAAAAACCAGTATATGATTATAAACTTCATACTAGATCGGATGAGGTTATCCTTACAGAATCAAAGGATGTAATCATTCTAGAAGGTATTATGGTTCTTGAGGACGAGCGTTTACGTGACCTGATGGATATTAAGGTTTTCGTAGATACAGATGCAGATGTACGTATTATTCGTCGTCTATTGCGAGATATTAATGAGAGAGGTAGAACCATTGACTCTGTCATTGATCAATATATTAACGTCGTTCGGCCGATGCATTTACAATTCGTAGAGCCAACGAAACGTTATGCAGATATCATAATTCCTGAAGGCGGACAAAACCATGTAGCGATTGATCTTATGACCACGAAGATCAAGACTATACTAGACGAGCGTGCAAATTAGTAACATTTAGAAAAAAATGTTGAAAACAACATGAAAATCTGCCATTATATGTGGTAGTAGTTCTAGAACACCAATTTCCTTTATAGAATAGAACAAGCTTATCACCTGAGCGCACATCCATGTGCCGCTCATTTTTATATAGGAATTGGAGATTTCTTTTGATGCAATTAAGGAGTGAATTTTGGTATGGCTGAAGACAAAAGCTATTATATGACTCAAGAAGGAAAAGAGAAGTTAGAGGAAGAACTGCATTATTTGAAAACAGAAAAGCGCCAGGAAGTTGTAGAGCGCATCAAAATTGCACGTGGATTTGGAGATTTATCTGAGAACTCTGAATATGATGCTGCAAAGGATGAACAAGCCTTTGTAGAGTCTCGTATCTCTCATGTGGAAAATATGATACGTAACGCTGTAATTATTGAAAATGATACTGGTAATAAAAACGAAGTTCAACTTGGTAAATCTGTTACGTTCCAGGAGATTCCTGACGGGGACGAAGAAACTTACACAATCGTAGGAAGCGCTGAGGCTGATCCATTTGAAGGCAAAATCTCAAATGAATCCCCAATGGCGAAAAGCCTGATTGGTCGTGAGATCGGTGAAGAAGTAACCGTAGCCACTCCAGGTGGAGACATCGACGTTAAGATTATGAAAGTAGAGTAGTCTTACAATTTCAATCACGGTTTAGTAAATAGTTCAGTTTTGGAGTATAAAGTAATTTGTACTCTTTAACTGGGCTATTTTTTTATGGGGAAAATTAGTTGGTTAGTTGTTAAACAATCTGACAGTAATCTGGAATAAAGCGTAGAGAGGTTCCGTTGCCAAATAGAGAGCGGGCGGGCTGGGAAATGGGTTGCTTTCCTGCGGACGAACTATCGAGCCTCCTCATCCGCTATTCGCTCCTTGCGGGGTCTCGCTAGCCCGTTTTTCCGCTGGAGTCAACCCATTTCCCAGCCCACCTTAGCCGAATGGTGAATAACGGAACCGCAGCTATCGTAAGGTTTTCTGATGTAGATTATGGGGTTGAGTCATATATGCACCAAAGTGATCTAAAGGCTTATATGTAGAGCTAAAATACAGTTTCCTTAAGCAAGAGATAAAATGATCTCAGCCATGGGTCCGTTAACTTTCATAACAGCAAAGGGGTGAGGAAAACGGCAAACTCCCGCGGTAGAAAGGGCGGACGAGATCCCGCAGAGAGCTTGCGAACGAGGAAGCTGAAAGTAAACATGGAAGATCGACTAAGACCGCCACATTGTGTGGCAACGTCGACCTACCCCACGTCGTGTGGGGCAGCAGGAGTATTGCCGTTTCACCGATCCCCTTACTCTCACAAAAGCAACGGACCTCAACCACATTTTATCTCGAATCCAAGTCTTCAAGATAAGGGGGGCTATGGTAGAATAAATCCTATTTACACAAATAAATACTCGTCAAAGTTTAACCACCTCACTCCATGGCGATAATGAGAATGAGGTGAGGGCATATGAAAACAAGACGAGCTAAGTTTATTGGACTACTACTAGTTCTCTCATTCGGATTACTTATTTATCGGCTAGCACATATCCAGCTAATAACAACAGAACAATTCGGTCCTGAAAACGTTAATTTGCTAGAGGAAAGTGTAGAACAACGAGCACAAAAAATGCTTTTGAATAATGGAAGAGGTCAATTCATCGATCGTAACCATGTCCCTCTTACACACCAGAAAGTTCAGGATATTGTCTTTTTTCCTTTTATTAAATCAATCTCTTACCCAGCTACAGAACTTGCCTCAATACTCGATGAAAGTACATACAAAATACGAACATGGATTGAAGAGGCTGAAGAACCGTTTTACTTAACAGAGAAAAGAGAAAAGCCCTTAACCGAAACCGAATATCAAGAACTAAAAGATTTAAGTATGCCTGGCATCATTCCTGTAAAACGTTCGATTGAAGGGGATCCATCGTTCGCGCAGCATTTTTTAGGCGTCGTAAGAGAAGATCCTGAAGCTTTTAAAGAACAAATAGGTGTCTTAGGCTTAGAGAACAGTTTTGACCCTTTTTTAGAGTCTACTGAAGAGGAAAAACTACTATATCACGTAGATGCAGTAGGATCGCCTATATTTGGCTTAAATGTCCGTTATGTTGGACAACAGGAACCTTATTATCCAGTAAAATTAAAAACAACACTAGATGTGAACATGCAGAAAAAGGCAGAAGAGATCGTGGAGAGGTTTGGAATCAAAAAAGGTGGTCTTATCTTACTGGATATAAAAACAAGAGATGTTTTAGCAATGGTTAGTAAGCCAGACATGGACCCGAAAGATCCGATTAGTGTGAATCATATGCTTACGGCCTATGCTCCAGGATCAATTTTTAAAACCGTTATTGCAGCAGCTGCTATTGAACATCCGAATGTCAACACGCATCGCCTCTTTGATTGTAATAAGAGCATTAATGAGGGAAAAAAGCCTGAAAGAGAACTCGGAATGCTCTCTTTTGAAGATAGCTTTGCCCAAAGCTGTAATCGTACCTTTGCAGAACTAGCGAATGAAATGATGGCTGAAGATCCTGATGTGATCGAAAACTATGCGAAGAAACTAGGGCTCACAGAAAAGGTAGGGTGGAATGGGGATGTATTTCATTTTAGTGATTTTGAACAGTTCCCGAATGAAAACTCTTCGACAATTTGGGGGAATGATACAGATAAACGTGTTCCATTAGCCATCTCACAAACAGCTATAGGGCAGTTAAATGTACAGGTTACTCCATTATCAATAGCTAATATGATGGCTACTATAGCTCAAAAAGGGGTGAAGAAGGAAGTTAGAGGTGTTACACGCATTCTGTATCAAAACGACGCTACAATGACCACATTTGCAGAGCATAGGGACGATGAGAACATTTTATCTTCTTACAATACACTTCGATTACAAGAGCTGCTCGCAAAGGTCGTGGAAGATCCAAATGGTACAGGAGGCAAGTTAAAAGGGCTAGATGTGGCTGGGAAATCAGGTACTGCTGAAATCAATGATGAAGTAGATCCACATCGTTGGTTTGCAGGATATTTTCCGCACGAAACCCCACGATATGCTATGGTTGTCGTTAATTTAAATGCACCATCATCGCAACCGACCTATGATGTATATAAGCATATGGTGAACGAAATATATGACTATGAAAAGGCTTCTTCTTAACAGGAAAGAGAAGCCTCTTTATAGATAACCCGATTAAGAAAATATCGATAGAATGTATCTTTTACAAAACTCTCTTTATTAATAGAAACAATGAATTGAAATACCATTCCTTCTTCAATGTTTGAAAACTCCACGATAGACCCGTTTAAGTAAAAAATGTATAAACGTTTCTCGTCATGGTCGTAGCCAATTTTATCAAACGTTTTTAAATTCCACTTTCTTTGGTCAAATTGAGTAGTTTGCACCAAAGTCCACCGCCTTCTCACATTTGTATTTTTCATATGGACTATTTTTGACAAAATCCTTCTAAATCCTTTCTATTAGCAAAACTAGTTCTTTTTCGACAAAATTAGAGCGGTTGGATGAAAAAACCTTCTGAATTGTCGTAGGGGTTGTTCTTTATTCTCTTTTTTGCCCATAGTATAATAGAGCAAAGGAGGAAGGAATCATGTACGATCGCAATTCAAGATATGACCGTTATGAAAAACGACGTAAAAACACTAAATTAATGACTGTATTAGGTATAGCAGGAGGTCTTTTGGCGATTATATTGCTTGCTGTTATAATTTTGCCTTTTGGTGATAATAATGCCCAAGAACCAGCAGAAGGTGAACAACCTCCTGTCTCTGAAAACGGGGATGATTCAACTGAAGATCAAGGCGAAAAAGATTCAACATCGAATGACGATCGTGCTTCAGAGAATTCTGATGAAGAGTCCTCAGAGGCAACCAATGAAAAGGATAAAGAAGCATCCGACAAGTCTGAAGATGCTGATTCAGATGAAACGACGACTCAAGAATCCAATGATGAAAATGTAATTGAAATTATACAAAAAGATTGGAAACCTGTAGGCACAAAACAGGAAGGAAATCATGTGGCAACCTATGAGATGGACTCTCAAGACTGGGCAGAGATGGAGAAAGCTGTTCGTCTCGGCGCCGATTTACAAGAGGGAAACTCTATCATTTGGCATATTGGAAATGGAGGAAGTCCTCAAAAAGCAATTGGAACTATAACGAATAAAGCACAAACGGAAACCTACCGCGTTTACATTCAGTGGGTAGATGAAAAAGGATGGAAACCAACTAAGGTTGAAGTTTTAAAAGAAAATGATAAAAAGGAACTCTATCAAGACAATAATGAAAATGAACAACAAGATGATGAAGAGCAGTAAGGAGCGTTAATTATGGTAATTGGAATTATCGGAGCAATGGATGAAGAAGTAGAATTATTAAAGACATGGATGGCAGTAGAGCATTCAGAAACCGTAGCAAGTGTTACGTTTTATAAAGGTCAACTAGAAGGACATGATGTCGTTCTGTTGAAATCGGGGATTGGAAAGGTGAATGCAGCCTTAGCAACAAGTATTTTACATGAACGTTATCAACCTACTCATGTTATCAATACAGGTTCAGCTGGTGGCTTCGCTGTTGATCTTAACGTGGGAGACCTTGTTATATCCTCGGAAGTACGTCACCATGATGTAGACGTTACAGCTTTCCAATATGAGTATGGCCAGGTTCCTAATATGCCAGCTTCCTATATTCCTGATGAGAAGCTTGTAGAGGTTGCTGAAAAAGCAGCTGAAGAGATTACAGATATTCAAACTGTAAGAGGCCTTATAGCAACTGGGGATGCCTTTATGCAGGATGCAAACCGAGTTGATTTTGTTCGCGGTCATTTTCCTGCAATGAAAGCAGCAGAAATGGAAGCTGCAGCAATAGCCCAAGTTTGCCACCATTATGAAACGCCATTTGTTATTATTCGCTCACTATCTGATATTGCCGGTCAGGAATCAAATGTATCCTTCGAACAATATCTAGAAACAGCAGGTAAAAATGCAGCGACTCTGATCCAGAAAATGATTCGTGTTTTATAATCTCCCATTATTTACTAGAATCGCTCCCCTTAAAACCATGTTAATATGCTTATAGGGAGAGGTGATAGTGATGGATAACGTAACAAAACAGCTTCAAGCAAAAGTAGAAGACTATAGCCGTTTTGTCATCACCTTACTAATCGTTAGTTTCTATTTTTATATGGGATCCTTGATTACGGTCTATTTAAAACCTTCATCAGAAGGATCTATTACTCTAATGATCCTAACGACTGTAAGTATTGTAACTTCATTCTACTTTGTACTAAAGTGGAAAAAATATAAACAAACATTAGCTGAAAATGAACAATAAATAAAAAGCAATCCCTGCATATGATGCATAAGGGATTGCTTTAATTGTACTTTAAGAAATTTCAACTATTGTAAAGGTATAAAGTATAAGAAAAGACATCGGTTTCGCCATTTGTGGCGATAACCGTGTTTTTCTAATGTATTTAATTGTCTTTTTTCTTCTTAGTACTCTTTTCTTTTCGATAAAACTCATGAAAGATTTTCATCAACGCTCGTTTTTCAATACGTGATACATAACTTCTAGATATGTTCAAGGTCTTAGCTATTTCTCTTTGAGTCATTTCTTCCTTCATTCCTAAGCCATATCTTCCAATAATAACTTCTTTCTCTCTTTTGTCGAGTATTCCTAAGTATTCTCGAATTTTTTCTACTTCCATATTCAGCTGAATGAGTTCCACAACATCCGCATTATCTGCTTTTAAAATATCAATTAAACTAATCTCATTACCTTCCTTATCCTGACCGATTGGATCTTGTAAAGAAACATCTTTCTTGGTCTTTTTCAGAGCTCTTAAATGCATAAGTATTTCGTTTTCTATACATCTAGCTGCATAAGTTGCAAGTTTTGTCCCCTTACCTGGAGAAAAGCTTTCAATCCCCTTAATTAAACCAATAGTCCCGATAGAGATTAAGTCTTCATTATCTTCGCCTGTATTTTCGAACTTTTTGACAATGTGTGCAACTAAACGAAGATTGTGCTCGATAAGCCGATTACGCGCTTCCTCATCCCCCTCGCGCATTTTTTCAAGACATTTTGCTTCTTCTTGAGGCGATAATGGTTGTGGGAAGGCATGGTTCTTCACATACGATACAAAGAAGATCGTTTCTTTAACAAAATACACGAGTGCTGACAGTAAACTGGACAATGACATGCACCTCCACGAGAGCTTTAGGCTTTTGCCTATATAGTCACTTTATGCTCGAAAAAGGCGGATTGTGTCTGTCCAAGTGAGAAAACTATAACAATATAATCATTAGAGGGGGAAGTAATGCACTTAACAATTTATTCAGTATTATGGCAGGATTGTTGAAGACTTGAATCTGAGATATTGGTTAGGAGGAGTCCGTTGCTGTTGAGTAGTTTGTTGCGGTCAGTGAAACGGCAAGCCTGTTGTTGCCCCACACGACGTGGGGTAGTTCTACGTTGCCACATGATGTGGCGGTTTTAGTAGAACCTCCATTGTATAGCCGAGCCTCCTCATACGCTACGCTCCTTGCGGGGTCTCGTCTTGCCTTTGTTACCACGACAGTTTGGCGTTTCCTTCCCTCCACGCGATTATGGAAACTAACGGACCATAATTTGGCTTTCCCCACCTCATATTGATTGGAAATCATAGTAAGAGAAGTTGCTCAGACCCTTGTCATGATAGGATTAACCTGGAATTAGAACACTCTCTCCCAGAACTACGGCGGTTCCGTTAGTCACTATTCGGCTAAGGTGGGCTGTGGTACGGGTTGACTCCTCCGGAAAAACGGGCTAGCGAGACCCCGCAAGGAGCTTTAGCGAATGAGGAGACTCGATAGTTCGTCCGGGGAAAGCAACCCGTTCCACAGCCCACCGCACTCCACTAAAGAAACGGAACCATACGCACTTTATCTCGATTCCAAGTCTTCAACAATAGGGGGCTTTCATGGAAGAAGGGCTAAACAAAACCTAACATAAAAAACCGCCAAAAAAGGCGGTTTTTCTCATTCTTCACTATTAATAATCAGATGTACCTTGTCCACCTGATACGATAGCCATACCTGCGCTTGCGCCAATGCGAGTTGCGCCTGCTTCGATTACTGCATCTGCTCCTTCACGGTCACGAACACCGCCGGAAGCTTTAACGCCCATGTCAGGGCCTACTGTTTTTCTCATAAGGGCAACGTCTTCAACAGTAGCACCGCCGCCAGAGAAACCAGTTGATGTTTTAACAAAATCAGCTTCTGCTTCTTTTGCAAGTTCACATGCTTTAACTTTTTCATCATCTGTTAGAAGAGATGTTTCAATGATTACTTTTGTAAGAGCTTTACCTTCTGTTGCACGAACAACAGCTTCAATATCAGATTTTACAGTTTCGTAATCTCCGCTCTTAAGAGCTCCAATGTTAATAACCATGTCTACTTCTGTTGCGCCTTGTTCAATTGCTTGTTTTGTTTCGTAAGCTTTTGTTTCCTTTGTAGTAGCTCCAAGTGGGAAACCGATTACAGTACAAACCTTAACATCTGTATCTTTTAGAAGGTCGTAACAGAATGATACCCAGTAAGGGTTTACACAAACTGAAGCAAAGCCATATTCTTTTGCTTCTTTACAAATTTGCTCAATCTTTTCTTGTGCTGTATCAGGCTTTAATTGTGTATGGTCGATCATTTTAGCCATTTTAGTGTCCATTTAAATCTTCCTTTCAAAACGTAGTTGTACGGACCTCTTTTATAATAGCATTCTCTTAAGAAAAATGCTACACCTTCACAAGGTTAGCCGTTTTTAACCGTATATCAAAATATGAAAGATCCCCTTACAAGCTATAGCAAGAAAGGGGATCTCCATCTATTAAGAAGATAATTCTACTTCTTCATTTAACTTTGGCTCGTCCATTACACGAACGAATTGTCCAGCATTATAAGGATATCCTGCTTGTGTAATTTTTACACGCACAATTTCGCCTACCATATCTTCACTTGCTTCGAAGATCACTTTCAAATAGTTATCTGTATAACCAACATAACGGTTATCCTGATCGTCATCTTTCTTGAATTTTTCTTCTGGAATCACTTCAAGAACTTCATTCTCATACTGAGATGCATATTCTTTAGCTTGTTGGTTAGATAATTCAATTAGCTGATGAACACGATCATTTTTAACTTCGTCATCTACTTGGTCATCCATACGAGCTGCAGGAGTACCTGTACGCTTAGAGTAAGGGAAAACGTGAAGTTCAGAAAAACCAATTTCCTGAATAGCTCGATAGGTTTCCATAAATTCCTCATCCGTTTCACCAGGGAAACCAACAATTACGTCTGAAGTAATCGCAAGACCTGGAAGTGCCTTTTTGATACGTTCAACACGCTCTTTATAAAACTCCATCGTGTATTTACGACGCATGCGTTTCAACACAGAATCAGAACCAGACTGTAATGGTACGTGAAGGTGACGTACAATCTTATCGGATTCATTTAAAACATCAATGACATCGTCTGTAATTTGACTTGCTTCAATTGATGAGATACGAATACGCTTTAATCCCCTTACGCGCCTATCAAGCTCACGTAAAAGCATAGCTAAATTGTAGTCCTTCATGTCTTCACCATATCCACCAGTGTGAATACCTGTAAGAACGATTTCCTTATAACCTGCATCAACAAGTTGTTGAGCTTGATTAATAACCTCTTCTGGATCACGAGAACGCATTAAACCACGCGCCCATGGAATGATACAGAATGTGCAGAAGTTATTACACCCTTCTTGGATTTTCAGAGAAGCACGCGTACGGTCTGTGAATGCTGGTACATCCAACTCTTCGTACACACGCGTTTTCATGATATTTGTGACACCATTAATCGGTTGACGTTCTTTCTTATACTGCTCGATGTACTCAAGCATTTTAACACGGTCTTGTGTACCGACAACGATGTCAACACCTGGAATGTCCATAATTTCTCCTGGTGATGTTTGAGCATAACATCCAGTTACACAAATTACAGCATTATCATTTTTACGAATCGCGCGACGAATAACCTGTCGACTCTTTTTATCTCCCGTGTTTGTAACAGTACACGTATTAATGACATATACATCCGCTTGACGTTCAAAATCAACGCGTTCATAACCTTGATCCTTGAACAATTGCCAAACTGCTTCTGTTTCATAATGGTTTACTTTACAACCTAGCGTATGAAAAGCTACTGTTGCCATTGGATCACCCCAATTCTTCTAATTGAAAGGAAAGAGCTGATAGAAAATAGGCATGAGCAGTTTCTGTTCTTAAAATTCTAGGTCCTAGACGGACAGAGTTAAAGTTTGATTGCTTCAGCTTTTCCACTTCTTTTTCCGAAAAACCGCCTTCTGGTCCAATAACGAGGAGAACCTTTTGTGATGGTTTAATATTCGGAATGACTTCTTGCAAAGAGCGATATGTATCGGTTTTTGCTTCTTCCTCATAAGCAAATAACGCCCAATCATACTCTTTGCCAATATCCATTATTTCATGCAATGAATGGATTTCTTTAACCTCAGGCACAAGGTTTCGATGAGATTGCTCACTAGCTTCCTTCGCAATCTTCTGGTATCGATCAACCTTTTTCTTAGCCTTTTTATGATCCCATTTTACAATAGAGCGTTCTGCTTCAAAAGGGATAAAGGAATGAGTTCCTAATTCGGTTCCCTTTTGAATCACAAGCTCCATTTTATCACCTTTGGGCAGGCCTTGAACAATGGTTACCTGAGCAGGAAGTTCATGGTTTTCATCTTTCCAGGATACGATGCTGCATGTTACTTCTGAAGGAGATAGTTCTTGAATTTTACACAATGCTACATGTCCTTCAGGATCACAGCAAAGAACTTCATCATCTTCCTTCATTCTCATCACCTTAGTGATGTGATGAACATCTTCTCCTGTCAAAATCACTTCATTTTTATGCCACCCTGTAGAGGGAACAAAATATCGTTGCACAAGATGCACCCGCTTCCCTATGGTTTACGAGCAATAATGGAAGTCCAATCTTCCATTTTGTTCGTCTCCACAATCTCAAAACCTGACTCTTCTAAACGAGCTTTCACTTCATTACGTTTATTTTGAATAATACCTGAAGTAATGAAATGGCCTCCCGATTTAAGAAGACGGAACGCATTATCTGTAAAACGAACAATAATTTCAGCAAGGATATTAGAAACAATAAGATCAGCTTCTACATCCACATTGTTCAGTAAGTTATTTTGCTTGGAATAAATTTTGTGCTCAGCCTGATTTAGCTTAGCGTTTATCGTAGTGCTTTTTACAGCTACATCATCCAAATCATAAGCATATACTTCTTTTGCACCGAGTAATACGGACGCAATACTTAACACACCAGAACCTGCCCCAACATCAATGACAGTATCATTCTCTTGCAGGATTTGTTCAATAGCTTGGATACTTAACACAGTCGTTGGATGTGTACCTGTACCAAAAGCCATACCTGGGTCTAATTCAAGTATAATCTCATCACTAGAAACTGGCTCGTAATCTTCCCAGGTTGGTGTAATTGTAATACGTTCTGAAATCTTCACAGGCTTATAATACTTTTTCCATGCTGTTGCCCAGTCTTCTTCATTAACTTCACTGATCGTGATGTTATTGTGACCAAGGTCAATATCATGAATTAACAAGTTGTTTATAGCTTGCTTGATTTCATCAACGGTTTCCCCTAAAAAACTATTAACAGGAAGGTATGCTTTTACATACACACCTTCCGTTGGATAATCTTCGGGATTTAAATCGTACATCTCACCCATGAAGGTATCTCGTTCTTTTACAAGGTCTTGTGGGTCTTCAATTACCACTCCACTTGCACCAGCTTCATGAAGGATATTTGAAATGGGTTCAATCGCTTCATTCGTTGTATGAATACACATTTCAGACCATTTCACTATGATCAACTCACTTTACTCTAATTTCTTATTCACCTTTGAAAGCACGCTTCATGCGTGAGAAAATCCCGTCACTTTGCTCTTCTGTAGGTTCATTTCCTTCGATCTCATGAAACTCTCTTAAAAGCTCTTTCTGACGATCGTTTAGGTTTGTTGGAGTAACAACGCGCATTTTAACGTGTTGATCTCCATGTCCAGTACCTCGAATACTTGGAGCACCTTTTTCTTTCAGACGGAATGTTTTACCTGCTTGCGTACCCGCAGGAACTTTAAGCTTCACTTTTCCATGAACAGTTGGTACTTCTACTTCATCACCAAGTGCTGCTTGTGCAAATGTGATTGGCATTTCACAGAAAATATGGTTTCCTTCACGTTGGAAGAATTCGTGTGGACGAATTTGAACGACTACGTAAAGGTCGCCTGCAGGTCCGCCATTCTCACCAGGTTCACCTTGGCCAGATACACGGATTTGCTGTCCTTCGTCAATACCAGCAGGAATGGAAATGTGAATGGTTTTGCGTGTTTTCACCTTGCCATTTCCGCCACAAGTATTACACTTATCTTTGATAATCTTACCTGTACCTTGACAATAATGACATACGCGGCGGTTTACAACACGACCAAATGGTGTGTCTTGCTCTTGGTTAAGCTGGCCAGCACCCTTACAGTGTGAACATGTTTCTGGTTCAGTACCTGGTTTAGCACCTGATCCGTCACATGTATCACATGTTTCTTCTTTCGGAATTTGGATGTCGGTCTCTTTTCCGAAGATAGCTTCTTCAAAGCCTAAAGTCATCGTGTACTGAAGGTCTGCACCTTTACGTGGAGCGTTCGGATCGCGTCTACGACCTCCTCCACCGAAGAACATATCAAAAATGTCACCAAAGCCACCGAAGTCTTCTGCACCACCGAAACCTCCGAAGCCTTGACCGGCATTTTGACCAGCGTGACCGAATTGGTCATACTGTGCTCTCTTTTGTTGGTCACCTAGCACATCCCAAGCTTCTTGGGCTTCCTTGAACTTCTCAGATGCGTTTTCTTCTTCACTGACATCTGGGTGATATTTTTTCGCTAATTTACGATACGCTTTTTTGATTTCATCTTTAGATGCGTCTTTTGATACACCTAAGACTTCATAATAGTCGCGTTTACTCACTGAAGATCACTCTCCCGAATCTCTACTCACATAAAGTTTATCTTAACATTGTTCATTATTGATCTCAATATGGAATGTCATCCATCAGAGATTGCTGCACTCTAGTCGTGTGGGCCTAAAAAAGTCAAAGCCAAGAAAATCCTGACTTTGACTTTTTGTTTAGCTTATTCCCACATCGGCATATACGTTCTGTGGTTTACTGTTTATTTTCGTCGTCTTTAACTTCTTCGTACTCAGCGTCCTCAACATCTTCTGCACTTTGGCCGCCTTCTTCGCCTTGTTGTGCTTCAGCTTGTTGTTGTGCCTGTTCGTACATTTTTACAGAAAGCTGTTGAACTTGCTCTTGAAGTGCGTCTTTCTTTTCGCGGATTTGCTCAAGGTCTTCGCCTTCAAGTGCTGTTTGTAGTTCTTGTTTAGCTTCTTCTGCTTTTTGTTTTTCTTCTTCCGTAACAGCTTCTCCAAGATCTTTGATCGTCTTGTCTGTTGTGAAGACTAGCTGATCTGCTTCGTTACGAAGTTCTACTTCTTCACGGCGCTTTTTGTCCGCTTCAGCATTTTCTTCTGCTTCGTTTACCATACGTTCAACTTCGTCTTCAGAAAGACCAGAAGAAGACTTGATCGTGATGGATTGCTCTTTATTTGTACCCATGTCTTTCGCACTTACGTTAACAATACCGTTAGCGTCGATGTCGAATTTAACTTCGATTTGTGGTACGCCACGTGGTGCTGGCGGGATATCAGTTAATTGGAAACGACCAAGTGTTTTGTTATCTTGTGCCATTTCACGCTCACCCTGAAGTACGTGAATATCAACAGCTGTTTGGTTGTCTGCAGCAGTTGAGAATACCTGAGACTGGCTTGTAGGAATTGTTGTGTTACGCTCGATTAGTTTCGTTGTTACGCCACCCATTGTTTCAATACCAAGAGATAGTGGAGTAACGTCTAGTAATACAACGTCTTTAACGTCACCTTGAAGTACGCCACCTTGAACAGCTGCACCAAGTGCTACAACTTCGTCAGGGTTTACTCCTTTAGAAGGATCCTTACCTACTTCTTTCTTGATTGCTTCTTGTACTGCTGGGATACGAGTAGAACCACCAACAAGAAGTACTTTGTTAATGTCGTTTTGAGACATGTTTGCATCTTTAAGAGCACGACGAGTTGGTTCCATAGTGCGCTCTACTAAGCCTGCAGAAAGCTCTTCGAATTTCGCGCGAGTAAGATTCATTTCTAAGTGTAGTGGACCAGCTTCACCTGCAGTGATGAATGGTAGAGAAATTTGTGTTTGAGCTACACCAGAAAGATCCTTCTTCGCTTTTTCAGCTGCGTCTTTCAAGCGCTGAAGTGCCATTTTGTCTTTAGAAAGATCAATGCCATGTTCTTTCTTGAATTCAGCAACCATGTGGTCGATGATTACTTGGTCAAAGTCGTCACCACCAAGTTTGTTGTCACCAGCTGTAGCTACTACTTCGAAAGTACCGTCGCCGATGTCTAGGATAGATACGTCAAATGTACCTCCACCTAGGTCATATACAAGAATTGTTTGATCTTCTTCTTCTTTATCAATGCCGTATGCAAGAGCTGCTGCAGTTGGCTCGTTAATGATACGTTCTACTTCAAGACCAGCGATTTTACCAGCGTCTTTAGTAGCTTGACGTTCTGCATCATTAAAGTAAGCAGGAACTGTGATAACAGCTTTTTCTACAGTTTCTCCAAGGTAGTCTTCAGCGTAAGACTTAATGTGCTGAAGGATAATTGCAGAGATCTCTTGTGGAGTGTACTCTTTCCCTTCAATTTCTACAGTAAAGTCTGTACCCATGTGTCTTTTGATTGACTGGATTGTGTTAGGGTTTGTGATAGCCTGACGTTTCGCTACCTCACCTACTTGACGTTCACCATTTTTGAAAGAAACAACAGATGGTGTTGTACGATTACCTTCCGGATTTGGAATTACCTTTGATTCGCCGCCTTCCATTACTGCGACACAAGAGTTTGTTGTACCTAAGTCAATACCAATAATTTTACTCATGACTAAATGTCCTCCTTTACTTCAATATGTAGTTATTGATTCACTTTCACCATAGCAGGTCGAATAACTCGATCTTTGAGTTTATACCCTTTCTGAAGCTCTTCAACCACTACATTTGAATCATAATTTTCATCTTCTACTTGCATAACAGCTTGGTGCATATGAGGATCGAATGGCTCTCCCTGTGCAGGGATCTCTTCTACGCCCTCTTTTGTTAATGCATCCTTAAGCTGGCGATAAACCATGTTCATACCTTCTACGAAGTTCTGTGCAGAATCTTCTTTCACTTCAACCTGTAGAGCACGTTCAAAGTTATCTAAAACAGGTAATAATTCATTAATTAAATCTTGTGATCTATATTTCTTATCGTTTTCGCGCTCTTTTTGAGTGCGACGACGGAAATTATCATAGTCAGCCTGTAAGCGAAGTAAACGCTGCTGATATTCGTCTTTTTCCTGTTGAAGTTGTGCTTTTTCAGCATCTTCCTGATTATCTTGGTTTTCTTGCTCTTCCTCCAGGATTTCTACTTCAGGATTTTCAACGACTTCTTCTTGCTGATCTTCTGTTTGATTCATTTCTTCAGATTGCTGCTTGTTCTCGTCCATGTATGTCACCTCCTCGAATTTCCGGGTCTCTTAAACACCGATTACGAATATATCAGAAAACGCGATTCATATAAACCATTAAACATTATAAGAGGGGAGGAGATTTAGATGGCCTCCCAACTCTACCATTTATTCCCCGTCTGAATCGTCCTGATACCAAGAATGAAACGTTTTTGTCATTCGATTAGATAGCAGGTTCAGCAAGGAGATCACTTTGGAATACTCCATCCGCGTTGGCCCTAATAACGCAATCGTTCCCATTTGTTCATCGCCTAATGAGTAAGAAGCAGTAATAATACTTAAATCCTGCATCGCTTCAATTTCATTCTCTTGACCAATCGAAACTTTAATATCCTGTGAGTCGTGACGAAGTAGATGAGCTATTTCATTCTCTTCCTCAATCATCGAATATAAGGAACGAATTTTATCGATATCCTTAAATTCTGGCTGCATAAGGATGTTTGTCTTTCCACCTACATACAGTTTAACGGGTTGCTCTTCAAAGAGAGCTGCTTGTAAATATTCATAAGCTTTATCCGATTCATCTGTATGCTTACGAAGAAGAGAAGCAATTTCTGTTCTCAATTTTCGATTAAGATGGATAATTGGAACACCCTGCAAACGCTCATTTAGGATATTAACCATTTTCTCAAGATCGTGAGGTTCAATCCGAACAGGGATTGTGAAGGAACGATGCTCCACGTGACCTGTATTGGTAACAAGTATGGCAACAGCTGTGTGATCTGAAAGAGATATAATCTGCAGTTGCTTTAACTTTGTCTCATAAACCTCAGGTCCAAGAATAATGGATGTATAGTTTGTTAGGTCTGAGAGCACTCGAGCAGATTGCTGAACTACTTTTTCAAACTCTAACAATTGATTGGCAAAAGCCTGTTGAATAAACGATTTCTCATTCTTAGGCAGATCAAATGGTGACATGAGATGGTCTACGTAGAAACGGTAGCCTTTCTCAGAAGGTACCCGCCCTGAGGAAGAGTGGGTTTTCTCCAAGAAACCAAGCTCTTCAAGATCAGCCATTTCATTGCGAATTGTTGCCGAACTAAAAGATACTTCATCCTTTTTGGAAATCGCCCTGGATCCTACAGGTTGCGCAGATTGGATGAAATCATCAATAATCACTTGTAATATGAGCAATTGTCTATCTGTTAACATGATGATCACCTCTGTTAGCACTCGAATAATGTGAGTGCTAAATCTAATAATAAGTTATCAAATGCGATTCACCTTGTCAACGATATTTAATTACAGTTTTTCATCCTCTAATAAAAATTCTTGAAAGACTATGTTTCCGAATAGCTGACCTTGCTTTGTAAGGCGAATCGTTTCCTCATTCTCCTCTATCCATTCTTTCCTTTTTAGGTAATCTAATTCCCTACGATATAAAGAATTTATAGATAATCCGAAACGATCTTCAAATCCTTTCTTAGATACGCCTGCTGTTTTACGTAAGCCTAGAAACATTTGTTCTTCAATAGCGTCTCGCTTCTCAACGGTTTCTTCATGCAGTCTTGGCAGTCCATCTTCTAAAGCTTTCTTATTGTAATGATTCAATGGCTTCATATTAACCGTACGCTTACCTGGTAAATAACCGTGTGCACCAGCTCCGAACCCAAAATAGAAATCATTATTCCAATATGTTAAGTTATGCTGACTTTCGAATCCTGGTTTTGCAAAATTACTAATTTCATATTGATAAATGCCATTTGACTCCATCTTATTAAGAAGTAACTCATACATTGCTGCTTCTTCCTCTTCAACAGGCTTTGTAATCTTTCCTTTTTTATTTCGCATATAAAAGACGGTCTTAGGTTCAATCTGTAATGAGTAAGAAGAGTAATGAGGTAACCCTAATCCGATTGCTTCATTTATTGATGATTCAAAATCTTTATAAGTCTGCCCTGGCAGCCCGTACATTAAATCAACAGATACATTTTGAAAATCTTGCTTTTCAAAATGACGTAAATTTTCATAAACATCTGCAACTGTATGATTCCGACCTAGTTTTTCAAGCATCTGATCATCAAACACCTGTACTCCGAATGAAATACGATTTACACCATATTGCTTCAAGAGAGCTAACTTCCGTTCATCAAACTCTCCTGGATTTGCCTCAAATGTGTATTCAGGACAAGCCATTACATCAAACGAATCTGCTATCACTTTCAATAACACTTCAAGCTGTTCATAAGAGAGGGCTGTAGGAGTTCCTCCGCCTACATAGATCGTGTTTACTGCTTGCTGCTTCTTCCCTACTGCTGTAACCATCTCATTTTCTAAAGCTTTTAGATATTGGTCAGCTAGCTCTCTGTTATAAAAGAACTTGGTAAAATCACAGTAATGACATATATAGTTACAAAACGGTATATGAATATACGCTGAAGATATCATGCTTGTCACGTTCCTTTTAAAAAGTTTAAAAACCGCAAGAATAGCATCCTGCGGTTTTTGTCTAGAGATTAGTATTGTTCATTTATCATAATCCTCTAATTGCTGGTAATCTTGCTCGTGTATTAATCGTTGTCGGTATCCATTTCAAGAACGGCCATGAACGCCTCTTGAGGCACTTCAACAGAACCAACCATTTTCATACGCTTTTTACCTTCTTTTTGCTTCTCAAGAAGTTTACGTTTACGGGAAATGTCACCGCCGTAACATTTTGAAAGAACGTTTTTACGCATCGCTTTAATGGTCGAACGAGCCACGATCTTATTCCCAATCGCTGCCTGAACTGGCACCTCGAATTGCTGTCTTGGAATGAGGTCCTTCAACTTATTCGCAATAGCTTTGCCTCGCTCATAAGCGAAGTCACGGTGAACAATAAAGGATAATGCATCAATCGTATCATTGTTTAACAAGATATCCATTTTGACTAGGTTGGATGCACGGTAACCCACAAGGTCATAGTCAAAGGATGCGTACCCTTTCGTTTGAGATTTAAGTTGATCGAAGAAATCATACACGATCTCTGAAAGTGGAATCTCATACGTAATATTCACTCGATTATCATCAAGGTATTGCATATCCTGAAAGGCGCCACGCTTTGCCTGACAAATTTCCATAACAGAACCAACATAATCGTTTGGAACCATAATGGTTGCTTTTACAAACGGTTCACGCACTTCTGATACAGATTGGGTATCTGGCATCATAGATGGATTATCCACGGTAATGGTTTCGCCATCTGTTAGTTCAACTTCGTAAATAACACTTGGCGCAGTTGTAATAAGGTCAATACCAAATTCACGCTCTATACGTTCTTGGATTATCTCCATGTGTAGTAAACCAAGGAATCCACAACGGAAACCAAAACCTAGTGCCTGAGAGGTTTCTGCTTCGTATTGTAGAGAAGAGTCATTTAACTCTAATCGCTCCAGTGCTTCTCTTAGGTCATTATAGTTTGACGCATCAACTGGGAAGATCCCACAGAACACCATTGGGTTCATTTTCTTATAACCCGGTAATGGTTCAGAAGCTGGTCGCTCAGCTGATGTAATGGTATCACCCACTCGAGAGTCACTCACATTTTTAATAGAAGCCGTTAAATAACCTACATCCCCTACAGTTAAGGAATCTTTAGGTGTTGGCTTAGGGTTAAACACACCAATCTCAGTGACCTCGAATTCTTTCTCAGTCTGCATCATACGAATTCGTTGACCAACACGTACTGTGCCTTCCTTAATACTGATTGAAGCGATAACACCTCGATAAGGATCATATAATGAGTCAAAAATAAGTGCTTTCAATGGATCTTCTGGCTCACCTTCTGGAGCTGGAACACGTTCTACAATTGCTTCTAGAATATCGTCGATTCCTATTCCAGATTTCCCTGAAGCGTGAATAACTTCATCTTTCGTTACGCCTAGTAAATCTTCTAATTCTTTTGTTACACGTTCTGGATCTGCTGCTGGTAAATCAATTTTATTAATAACAGGTATGATTTCAAGATCATTATCAAGCGCTAAGTATAAGTTCGCTAGCGTCTGAGCTTCAATTCCTTGAGCAGCATCAACCACTAAAAGTACTCCGTCACAAGCAGCTAAACTACGAGATACTTCATACGTAAAGTCTACGTGACCTGGTGTATCAATTAAGTGAAATAAATAATCTTCCCCGTTAGCTGCTCCGTAACGCAACTGAACCGCATTTAGCTTAATTGTAATACCACGTTCACGTTCTAAGTCCATTGCATCAAGAAATTGCTCTTTCATTTCACGTTGAGTTAAAGCTTTCGTTCTTTCTAAAATTCTATCGGCTAAAGTTGATTTGCCGTGGTCTATATGAGCGATAATCGAAAAATTACGCACATTATCTTGTTTAATTTGGTTGTTACTCACATTCATCACTCCTACTTTATACCGCAACAATCGCTAGCTTAGATTATAGCAATGGAATAGGGATACTTCAACGAAAAGTCCAATATCCTATTATAAATGGGCACTTGTATAAGAAATTATTTTTAAATTAAAGATGATTAAAGGTAAGGGTAGCCGGCATAAATGAGGCGCTTGTCTTAGGATGTAGACAAGCGCCTTATTTTACAATCCACCTTATTAAAAGAATACTTGGACAAATTGATAAACGACCATAATCATTTGATTGTACATCCATTGCACTGACTTTTCGAGCGTAACCGCTACCTTTTGAATTCCATGACTAGATTGTAACTCTTCATACTTTTTTTGCTTCGCATCTACTGACACTTGTTGAAAATCTTGACCTAATACTTTAACTTCTACTTTTCCAGTATCGACATGACGAGTTTGAACTGCTTCTTGAAATGTCTCACTTTCGTATCCTCGCATCTTGATCATACCTTGGCTAGCTTGGTTCAAGCCAACCAGCACACCACCTAAAAATAAGATCACCATCACAAGAAATGTCATTGTCATTCGTACCATTTAGGCTCAGCTCCTTAATTACCGTTCACTTTTTCAGCCTGCCAGTAGTAGTCGCTAAAGACTTCTGCAAATGCATCAGCTGTTCGATATAGCTCCTCTAAATTACTACTTACTCCACCGAACTCTATTACGATTGAATTACTTGAAAGATCTTGATTAAATACACCATTTGTTCCTTGACCTTTTTTCTCTGTCACACCTCGACTGATCCCTGGATATTTCTTTTCGAGCTGTTTGTGTAAATCCCAAGCTAATTTGGCATTCTTTTCATAGTTCGGATTGTCCCCACCAACTACAAAAAACAAGCGAGCGTAAGATTTACCCTTTATTTCTTTAGTTGTGAAGGACTTGTCCGAATGCCAATCTCTATGAAGGTCAAAAAAGAATTGAAGGTTATCATTTTGCTTTATAGCTTGTGCAACGACTGGTCTAGACATTTCATAGGATTCGTAATATTTCATTCCATTATTTAATAACTTTCCGGTTATATCCGATTTATCAATATTTGCACCTATCCCATTATTCTCTAAACTTTTCTTAAGCCTATCACCAACCATGGTTATATTCGCCTTTGAATGATAGGCATCATCGGCGACTGTCCCTGGTGGAAGTAAAGGTAAAAATGATTCACGGTTATGAGAATGATAAATAAATACAACATCCCGTTCACCAGTTGTCTGAACTGGATCTTTTTCTTCAGCCTTAGGTGGATCAGGAGTTTCTTCATCATTTATGACAGCTTCTTTTTCCTCATCAAACACTTCCATTGGGGGTGAAGATTCTATCGGCATATTTGTATAATCCGTTCCTTCACCAGCCACAATGATCTTCCCATCGTAAGCTGCAAATCCAGGTAGCTCTCTCCCTAATAAAGACCTTGGATCATCAGGTCTAATCGATGTAGCACTCTGGAAAACGAGCTGAGTGATTTCAATATCCTCTTGATCTTCAGGATAAGCCTCTTTATAAAGGCGATTTTCCATCCCCATCAAATGAAGAAAAGACCCTCCTGAAATTTGACCTGTCCAATGATGAACAGAAGAAGAAGATAATCTATAAGCAGGTTGTATCGACGTTAACAACCCAATCAGCAAAAACAAGGCTATGACAGAAAAAAGAAATACACCACTTCGTTTGTACCAACTCTTTAACTCTTTATGAATAAAAGAAAAATTCTTTTTAGACACGAGTTCCACTCCCTCTGCTCATTTCTAGCAACTCTAGTAAATCTATATGAGCGTAAGAGAGAGAGTAGAACTCTTCTTCTAATTTTTATATTATCTTGTAAACGCGTCCTCTGTATCCGTATCTACATCCTCATGTAAAGCAGCATTCATACCAGAAGCTATAACATGAGCCATGTCTTTCATAAATCCATCTACTTCTTTTGGGGTAACCATTAAATTATGACCGATTGGTGTTAATACCTCTTGAATAAGTTTTCTTTTTTCTTGATCTGATAGACCGCCTATCATACCAAGAATCGCCTCGCGTTGCTTATCATTAGGCAAATCTTCTTCTGTTAATTTCTTTCTTTCTCCAAAATCCATTCCGGCTGGTGTGAGTGCTTTTGATGGGTCATCTTTTGTATTCCATTCGCGTCCGAAGTGTTTCAATACATAGTCAATCGTATCGCTTGTAATGGTGACAGCATCCACAACAGTTGGAACCCCTACTGCAATCACCGGAATACCAAGCGTCTCTACACTTAATTCTTTTCGTTTATTCCCAACACCTGATCCAGGATGAATACCTGTATCGGAGATTTGAATCGTTGCATTTACCCGACTAATTGATCTTGCTGCTAAAGCATCTACAGCAATGACAAAGTCAGGTTTCACTTTTTCAATAACCCCAAAAATAATGTCACTCGTCTCAATACCTGTAACCCCCATAACTCCAGGCGTTACTGATGATACTGGACGAAAGCCCTTATCCACTCTTTCTGGCTGGAGCTCAAATAAGTGGCTGGTTACTAAAAGTTTTTCAGCCACCATTGGCCCTAGCGCATCAGGAGTGACATTGTCATTTCCTAATCCTACGACTAAACAAGTAGCATCTTTCGGAAGGTCCGCTTTTCCAATAATCCCTTCTAGCTCTCTTGCAAAAATGGATGCAGTGTGGTGCTCTAGTTCCGTATCATGGTTTCGAATCGCTTGTGACTCAATCGTGATATAGGTGCCTGGCTTTTTTCCCATTCGTTCAGCACCTGACTCATCAATTTCAACATATGTGACTTTAACTTCTCCTTCTTCTTGTTCCTTAACTGTGACACCTTGGTGACCTTTCTTATTTTTCTTTTCTTCCTTTTCAGCTATCATTTCGTTAGCTTCTAGAGCAAGGTCTGTTCGAATTTGGAAACGCTCCAGATCGAGTGACATATGAAAACCTCCACTTTTTTTTATTAGGATTGCCGCGAGCTGATTCTTTCATACAAGATAATTTACTTGTCACACTTTGATAATTCTATTGAAAACTTGCACAGCCTTTGGTAAAATGTCTCTTGTTCCAAGTTAAAGTAGGCTTGAATCTCTTTAGGAGGTGAAAATAGATGCCAAACATTAAATCTGCGAAAAAACGTGTTGTTACACAAAACGCTAGCCGTGCTCAAAACCAGTCTTTCAAAGCAGACATGCGTTCTGCTGTGAAGCGTGTTGAGAACCTAGTAAGTGAGAACAAAAAACAAGAAGCGGAAGAAGCGTTGAAATCAGCTGCTCAAAAAATTGACAAAGCTGTAGGTAAAGGCCTTATCCACAAAAACAACGGTAACCGCAAAAAAGCTCGTCTTTCTAAGAAAGTACAAGAGCTTACTGCTTAATAACGATCCCTTTATTATGACCAACAACAACGGCCCTTGCCTTGGGTCGTAAAAACATCTGCTTTTGGCTTTATGTCGAAGGTAGATGTTTTTTTATTTTGATCTGTTTTATAAGAAAATTGCTAATGGATTTATTCAGTAATATGGCAGGATTGTTGAAGACTTGAAATTGAGAGGAGTCCGTTGCTGTTGAGTAGTTTGTTGCGGTCAGTGAAACGGCAAGCCTGTTGTGGAAGA
>NZ_AULJ01000043.1 GCF_000425225.1 Pontibacillus marinus BH030004 = DSM 16465
AATCGGGCGCAATTCTGGAGTAAGGAAAGCCCGTTTTTTATTTATCTTGATATATTATAACCTCTAGGTTTAACTGGATATTTGTATGTTATAAGAATTGAATTAGTTGTGAGAAAATGTACCTATACTAAGGGCTAGTTGAGTTAAAAAGAGAAGTACGAAATGTGGTGATGTTATGAATGATAATTCTTCCTATCAATGTTGTTTTTGTGATAAGAGGATAATATCAAAAAAACCAGATATTACTTCAATTATAGTAGTATCTAATTGGGATAAGGCTAGTGATACTCAGCAGGAACAACAAATGTTTTGTCATATGGAATGTTTGAAGAAATCAGTTTCAGACAATTTCCCTTTATATATCGCTGATTTAGAAGATTAAAATGTGTGAAAATGAATTTAAACTATTTGGTTAGGGTAAACGTTCATTTTGATAATTATCTTGAATTCAAGTGTTCATGATAAGGGCGCAAATATGGAGTAAAGAGGATTTGCGCCCTATCTTATTTAGGGGAGAACTATTAATTATATAATTACGTAACAAAAATGGGGAACCTTTAATAACTGTTTCCCAAACGTTGTATGTTTGAAATAATTGGTATTAAAGTAGGTTTCTGATTGGTGGATGAGAGAACATGAGAAAAGGTGTTTACATAATAATTTTGCTTTTATTGATGATGGGCTGCTCCTTAAACGATGAACAAGAAACCTTGAAAAGTGAAATTAAGAATTCGTTTCCAGAGTCAATTCAAGTACAAAAAATACATCATATAGAAGTAGTAAGAGATGGTGTGCTTGTCTTTTATAGTTCCTTAAATAATGGATTGGATGCGGGGTTCCTTCGTAAAAAATCAAGCAAATGGAAGTGGGTTATGGGGGCAGGTACTGTTAGATTTGGGGAAGAATTCAATTGGATTATTTCTAACGATAAAGAAATCCCCCTTTCCTATGTATATGGTTTTATTAATAATCCTGATATTGAAAAGTTAACTATCGAATCAACAGAAGAAAAGAAGAAAGTTGCAAAGATCGTAACTCTTCAAAATGGGCAACGTGTATGGTTTGCATTTTATGAATATGGAATTGACGGTAGATTTGATTACGTTGGTTTGGGTGAAAATGGGGAGATTGTAAAGGAATATTGATATGTAAGATTTTTATTTAATCTTGAATTCAAGTATTCCGCACTAGGGTGCAAACCTAGAATAAGGTTGTGCCCTTTATTTTTGTATTGCTCGTATAATTAGGGGTTAATAAATGTTTTTTTATGTTAAAGTTTTAATTCGATTGTGAAGAAATCTATTTTGTATAACGAATAGGAATGTTTAAAAAACAACTAGACCTTCCTGGAAAGTTAAAGAGAATATTCTTTGAAAAGTTTGGAGGGAAATTTGGTGAAGAAATTAATTAGTCTTTTCTTCTTTTCATTATTGGTGCTACTCCTCTTAAGCGGTTGTGATTCAAATAATGTAAATAATGATATTTTTAAGTATAAAGGTTCGTACATAGGAGATAACAATGCAGTTGGAGACATTGTTTCACACTTACCAGGTGGTGACCTCTTACAAGGTTTTGAACTTAAAACTGATACAAGACCTTATGGAATGATTTTAATCTATCAAGGAATAAAGGGAGAAAGTTTTGTTAAAGAAAGGGCAATATGCAATGCAACCTTTATTTTTGCTTTGATTCAAAATGTAGAATGGATTACATTTAAGTTTGAACAACAGGAATATGAATTAACAAAAGAGAATTTACAAGATTGGTATGGTAAGGATTTAAGCGATTTTTCAAGTGAAAATGAGCTAAGAGAATTAACGCAAAATTATTTAGGAGATGAAAGTAAAGTAAATCAGTTATTTAACTAACGTTTGAATTAACTCGGACCATTATACGATCAAGACAAATAAAAAGTCTGAATGGAAATTTGTAGGAGCAGTAACACATGTGAGTGTTACTGCTCCATTTTTTTTGAAAAATAAATAGAGTTTTCCAAATAGGAGCTATATAGATAAGAGGGTTAATAGTCAGTTTTTAAAAATCCATACTTATCCTATTGTACTAGTCCAAGCGAAAATAGCATCTATGAAATACCTTAATAATAGGTCGAAGATTAATGGTATTGATGGGGGTATTTGGGTGATTTCAGGTGCGGGCGCAATATTTTAAAAAGGTTTTGCGCTTTTTTAAATGACTAGAATAACTCATCTCTAAATTTTATGGATAATTATGTTAAAATGAAGGGAGCTTTTGGGTAAATGCAAAATGATGGGATGAATGTTGAAGAAGTTTATGTTGCATCGAGCGTTAGAAGTGAATTTTCATACATATACTGGACAAAAAATGAAAGAGTTTCACAAATAAGGATATAAAAAAAGATAGGAGAGCCAGAAAGAAATGCTGTAATAGGAGCAGATTTTATTACTAGCATGTGTTAAATGCAATGAAATTAACTTTTATTTGGGGGGATTTTTTGAAGAATAATATAAAGAAAAATAGAAATCCAATATTTTGGGTGATTGTTATATTAATATTATTCTTAATATCATGCGACACTCAAAAAAAGACTAAAGTGGCTGAAACGAAAGAAATAACTACTACGAAGAAAAACAATTTAGATTTAGAAGAGCAAGAGGGGGAACAGAGCAACAATAATAAATCTTTGGATAAATTTTCAAAAAAATTATCCTTATCTAAAGATGATTTCTCTGACCTAGAGTTTTTAAAAGAAACACTTAGTGATAAACGAGTTGTTATGCTTGGGGAAAGCTCTCATGGTGTATCGGAATATAATGCAATGAAAACTCGATTAATAAAATTTCTTCATCAAGAAATGGGCTATCAAGTTCTTGCATTTGAAAGTCCTATGGCTGATGTGTGGACTGCTCAGCAAACAAGTAGCCAATACTCATCTAAGGAATTGGTAAGACGTTCACTCTTCGTTGTTTGGCACACAAAGAATGTGGATACTTTGTATGACTATATAAAAGGTTCTCATCAAAGTGAACCCCCTTTGAATCTAGTTGGTTTTGATATGCAAGCACCAATTGGAGCCTATGGTGTGTATTTTAAAGAGAAGTATAAAGGTACGAACCCTGAATTAGCTATGAGTGTTTACGAAAGTGAAATTCAATTTAGAGACTTATATAATAGAGGGGAATTAAATCAAGAGAAAATCAATTCCCTTATAAAAGGTTATAAAAAGATTGAGGAAATGTTACCCGATGCGCAAAATGAATTGGCGAACTTTGAGGTTCATAAACACTTTATTGAAGATAGAGTCAAAAGTTTAGAAGGTTATTATAGTTTACCTAAAGATTCAAACGATCGAAGTATCATCCGCGATAAAATCATGGCAGAAAATTTGGACTGGTTATTATCAGAGTTATATCCTGACCAAAAGATCATTGTATGGGCACATAATGAACATATTCGTAATAATGTTTCTAATGGTAAGAAAAATGCTTCCATGGGAGAATTACTAGAGCAATCCGGCAAATATTCAACATATACACTTGGCTTATATTTGGTGGACGGTGATCTGGCGAATAATTATGGGGAAATATATAGTGCAAGGGTATTTGACAAGAATAGTTTAGAAAAACGAATTGCTAAGAGTGGATACCCCATTACATTTTTGGACATCAATGGAGCGACAGAGTTTGAAGAGAATGGATGGCTGAATGATTGGACTACTACTTATATTGCTGGTAGAAAAATATCGAGTCTAAAACCTGCCAAGAATTATGACGGTGTTATAGTCTTCAATGAAGTGTCACCTCCGGAATATTTAATATTTGAGTAAGTAGTTGAATACAACTATTGCTGAGAAGAAAACAATTAGACAATATAAATCATAGATACAAACTATCGAAGAAAAGGAATAGGAAAAATACTAATAGAAGAAGTGGAAAGCTGGGCAGAAAAGCAAGGCGCTATTGCAATAACTTTAAACAGTGGAAACCGTTCAGAGAGAGCAGAAGCCCATCAATTCTATTCTAGTATGGGATATACCTCTAAAAGTATTGGGTTCGGAAAGAAGCTATTGTAAAAATACTGGGAGTGACGGCACTTTGAATGATTTATTTAAAGAAATGGAAACAGGTAATAAAAAACAACAAGAAGCTTATGCTGCAATAAAGAACCTAGATATTTTAAAACATTTAAAGAGTTACACTCCTGTGTTATGTGGAACACTGCCGATCGGTATAGATATCACGAGTTCGGATTTAGACATCATAATGGAAGTACATGACTTCAATCTCTTTGAAGAAAAAGTGAAAGCTCTATATTCTAATAAGAAAAATTTTAAAGTGAAAAGAATAACAATAAGAGGAAGGGAAGTAGTTAAGTCAAATTTCATATTTAATAACTTCGAGTTTGAACTGTTTGGGCAATCTACCCCTGTACATAAACAAAATGCGTATCTCCATATGATCATAGAACATAATTTGATGGAGAATGACCCCAGTTTAAAGGAGGAAGTGATAAAACTAAAAAAACAAGGCTACAAGACTGAACCAGCTTTTTGTAAGGTTTTAAACATTACCGGAGATTCCTATTCTGGTCTTATACAATTTGGTGTGAAGCAAGGAATTATAACAGATTAATTTTGTTAAAATTTGATTTAGATTGAAATGTTCTCAAGTTACTGTTACAGAAATGTTAAATAAGGAATGAGGTTCAAAATGATTTGTGAACTTGATAAAGATGAGTTCTATAAATGTAAAAAGTTAATAAATCAAGAAGGTCATTTGGAAGTTAAGGCAGTAATAGAAGGACGCAACCCTGGTCGAATTTTTGTAGATAATAATATATCACCTAGTACAGGAATGATTTGGTTAGGTAATAATGATGGTTTTTTCTTTATTGGAAATGAAGAGAATGAGGTATTTAATAATCATATAAATGATTTTATTGATAAGGTGATTTTTCCAGAATTAAAGAATTTGCGATCAAAGAATTTTATAGCAATTGGTAATCATTCAAAATGGGATAAGACCTTAGAAATTATCTTTAAAAATCACCAAATAACAAAATTGAATCAAAATGTTTATACTCTAGAAAATGGTGATTATAAAGGTAATACTGAACCTTCGATTGAACATGACTATAAAGTAAAAGTAATTAATAAAGCTCTTTTTAAGAATGAAAATAATACTCTAGAAAACATTGGGTTCCTACGCACGAAAATATCAGAATTCTGGTCTTCTCCCGATCATTTTTTTCAAAAGGGAATTGGTTATTGTATAGTCTATCAAAATAGAATAGTGAGTTTATGTTTTTCGGCATTTGTAGCCGGAAATGTTCATGGTTTAGACATAGAAACAATCGAGGCTCACCAAGGGAATAAATTAGGTCAAAAAGTAGGCCACTATGTGGTAAAAGATTGTTTGAGTAGCGGTATGGTTCCATACTGGGATTTTATGGATAATAACAAGCCTTCCAATATAGTTGCTAAAAAGATAGGGTTAGAAAAGTATTTTAATTATTCCGTGTATCTTTTTCCAATTGATTAAATCAACATCATTAACCAATTGGTAGAAAGCTATCTCAATTAGTCCCTGACTTTACTTTCTAGTTACCGTATAAATATAGAAATTCCACTGACAGATAACGTTAGTGGAATTTTTATATTTCTTTAAAGGACCCCGTTCTAAAAGTATATCGGGGGTTCTAAGATTCTAACTCCAGCACACAGGCAACCAGACTGATGTTTATCCCATAGTTTTACTAATCAAAGCCTTTTTCATTTACTTTACACAATCGACCATGATTTATGTTTTAACCTCAAGGGAAAGGGATAAAGTAACGTGAGGTAATGGAACGCTCTTCATCTATTCTCTTAACTACATAATAAATTGGAGCGATGACATATGTATGGGAAGCTCATTTCTTTTATTCTTCCTTCATTTAACGAAGAAGAAAATATTCCACTAATTTTTGAATCAGTTCACCAAGATACTTCACATCTTTACTACGAATATGAATTCATTTTTATTGATGATGGGAGCTCAGATCAAACGTTAGCTGCCATACAAGATCTTGCAAATGAACATCAGCATGTGAAATATATCTCGTTTACTAGAAATTTTGGAAAAGAAGCTGCTTTGTTAGCAGGTTTACAGAAAGCTAGAGGAGATGCAGTCATTGTTTTAGATGCTGATATGCAGCATCCGAGCTACCTTATTCCAGAGATGCTTGAAGGGTATGAAGAGGGCTATGACCAGGTGGTTGCCTGTCGTAATCGTGATGGGGAATCAACTACAAGAAAAACGCTTTCAACATTGTATTATAAATTTGTAAATAAACTTGTCGATGTGAAATTGAAAAACGGTGTTGGAGATTTTCGATTACTTAGCCGAAGTGTTGTGAATGATATTTTGAAATTAAGTGAAGGAAATCGATTTTCAAAAGGCTTGTTTTCCTGGGTAGGGTATGAAGAAAAGATCATTCATTATGATAACATATCGCGTAATGCAGGGGATTCGAAGTGGTCGTTTGGAAAATTATTAAACTATGCGATTGATGGGTTAGTATCTTTTAATACAAAACCCCTTCGAATTTGTTTATACGTAGGACTTCTTATATTAATGCTGTCGTTAAGTTACATTACGTTCATATTTGTTGAGATTATAAGAAACGGAATCGAGGTGCCAGGCTACTTTAGTGTGATCTCTTCCATTCTCTTTCTTGGTGGAGTCCAGTTGGTCAGTTTAGGCGTAATTGGAGAATATATAGGTCGTATTTATAATGAAGTAAAAGGTCGCCCTCACTATCTAATAAAGGAAACGAATGTACATGAATCTCAAAATCAAATCACTCAACAATGAATTAACTCGATTTATACTTGTCGGGGGCATTAACACAGTTAATTATTATATTGTGTTTTTGTTCCTTCATAATGTAATAGACCTACATTATATGGTCTCCCATATTACTGGCTTTTTAGTAAGCTATGTTATTTCTTTTTTTCTAAATACCTATTTTACGTACAAGGTAAAGCCAACTTTATCTAAATTTTTAAAATTCCCATTAACACAAGTCGTAAATATATCAACCTCCTCATTACTTTCAATCGTATTTGTGGAAGGGTTGCGAATAAATAGTAATGTTGCACCGATCATCGCTGTATTTTTTACCGTTCCCATTACATTTATCGTAACTAGTAAAATATTAAAACAATAATGGTGACTATTATGAGTAAAAGAAGCTGGATTGCATTAGTATCAGGAAGCTTAATGGTCTCCGTTCTCTCTCACCTTTTCTTTCTGTACAAATGGGGAGAGGGGAGTTTTATGACGGGACCGAATGATGGTTTAAATCAAATGCTTCCTTTTAAACAATTTATATATGAAAACTATACAAGTGGGAATCTCTTTTATTCTCTTCAGTTTGGATTTGGGGGAGATTTTTATGGTCAGCTTGGCTATTATTTCTCTACAAACCTTTTCTTTATCATGACGATTATCGTTGTATTTTTGTTGGAACTCCTTCATATCATTGAGCAGCCGGATGTTTTGTTCTGGGCTCAGGCTATAGTGTTCACGAGTATCATTAGGATGACCCTTGTTATTACATTAACAACATTGGTCTTTAAATATTTTTCATTCAGAAGTATGCCCGCATTTGTAGGAGCATCTCTTTATGGGTCCAGTGTGATCTATTTTAGACATGCTACATACTGGGAGTTTTTTGCGGATGCGTTTTTGTTCATCCCGTTACTGGTTCTAGGTGTGGAGAAAATTATTCGAGAAGGAAAGCCAGCATGGTTTGTTTTTGTCGTGGCAGCAACGATTTTTAACAACTTTTACTTTGCCTATATTAATTTTATCTTTATAGGAATTTATATCCTTTTCCGCTGGATGATTCCACTTAATGAAAACGAAAGCCATAAACTGAAACAGGTGAAGCTTTTCGCAACTTCTGGGGTTCTAGGTTTTGGTATTTCATCGATCGCCTTTATCCCAACCATCTATGCCTATTTTCAAAATTATCGTCCATCATTCAATCAGGAGATTCCTTTATTCGATCTTTCTGATAACATTTTACTGAATAGCTATACTTTTTTACTGTCTACCATTGTGGTACTTTTTCTGTTTATGTTTTCTTTTTACAAAAATAACCTGTTTCGTCTATTTGCTGCACTGACTTTGTTGCTGATCGTATTTCATTTTAGTCCTTTCATGGGAAGCGCGTTTAATGGCTTTTCCGCACCTAGGAACCGCTTTGAATACGTTGCCTTTTTTACGGCTGGAGGAATGGTAGCAGCCGGACTTCAACTACTGCAACAAACCAAACTATTACGTTTACTAATAGCATCCCTGCTGACTTGTGTGGCCTATATCTTGTGTGGCTTTTTTGATCAAACCTATAGCATAAGTACGATTTATGATCAGTACATGATTGCACTGCCTATTTTTATGATAACTGCTTTTTTTCTCCTAAACCTTCGTAACCAAAAGGTATGGATCACCGCGTGTGTATTAGTGTTACTAGCGAATGCGGGAATGGTGAACGTGTACCAATATGACAAAATATATAAAGCGGCAGGTGTAGAGGATACAACAAAACAATATATCACTAGTGATGGATACTATTCCGAAGCTCAAAGGGAGATCGTTGAACGTGTGAAGAAGCAAGATACATCTCCGTTTTACCGATTCCAATGGAGAGGAGCGGATGAACGAAATAATATTCCTCTAATCCAGGATTTTTATGGGACCAGTGTGTATTCAAGTATTTTGAATCAAAATATCCTCTTTTGGTATTACAAGGATTTAGAAATTGATATGAAGCATGAAAGTATTAGTAGATACTCTGGGTTTGGGGATCGCGCTAATGTATTTAGCTTGCTTCGGGGAAAGTATTTTATGGTGAAAAAAGGTGATGACCGAAACATTCCTTATGGTTTTGAGCACTATATGGAAAATCAAGAATATCAGGTCTATCGAAATACCAATATACTTCCTTTCGTACGAACAACAAGTACGGTGTATAGTGAAAAAACATTAGAAAAAGTCCCTATAGTAGCCAGGGAGCAAGCCATGCTTGATGGTGTGATTGTCAAAGATCCAGAGGGTAAGACAAAAAAGCCAAATCATCTCGTAAATTTATTGGATCAAGTTGAAGTCGAAGCTGTAGGGGCTACTTATGAAGATGGACAGCTTAAGGTTACTGAAGAAAAAGGTGGCATTGACCTAAATATATCTTCTCTTCCGAAAGAGGCAAAGGATCTGTATGTATCGTTCTACCTGCAAAACAATGACAAGGACGCTCCACTGTTTCATTTATCTGTAAATGATTTTGAAACAGCTAGGAAATCACGCTCGTCATTTTATCGTACTGGAATGAATGACATTACCATCAGAGTGCCTAAAGATGATCAGATCTCCATAAGGGTTCCAAAAGGCAGTTATACACTTGAGGAATTAGATCTTTATCATGAGAACTACCGTACCTTGGAGCGTGCTGCAAAGAAATCTAATCCGCCTTCTGATGTGAAGATCAATGGGAATCACATTCAGATCGAAGTAGAGAATAGCCAAAATGCCCGTTATCTCACTATCCCAGTTCCTTATGAAAAGGGCTGGCATGTAGAGGTAAATGGCGAGAAGAAAAAAGTCCAAGAAACGAATTATGCGTTTTTAGGAGTGAAGCTTGAACAGGGGACGAACCATATATCTTTTACCTACTACCCACCGTATTTTAAGGTCCTATTAGCAGTATCTATTCTATCCCTGGTCTGCTCCATTCTTTGGGTTTTAATGCGAAAATATAAAAGCTAAATAAACGATTTGCCGAGATCACTTTTATTTGAAATAATGGTTACTATTAAATCTACTCAAGTGTAACTGGGGTATAAACGAAATGGACATTTAAATGGGGGTTCTTAGCTTGGAGATCAATTTGAAACTAAGTAAGTGGAGGGAACAAGGTGTAAAGGGAAGAATAGGATTAATAATTCAAAATATAGGTGTTCTCGGCTTCTTTGGATCTTTAATACATAACTCTCTAAATTTGAATTTTGTTTCGTTCAGTTCTGTTTTACCATATGTGTTTTTTATTTTAGGTATTGTAGGTACTATAGTTGTGTTTTGTTTTGATAAAAAGAGAGAAATCGATGTTAAACCCTTAAAACGGCCAATAGATTAGAAAAATAACATTTTCACTACCAACATGATGAGGATGCGTTTATTTAAAAACGCGTCTTTTTTGTTTTCTTATTCTCTTAAAAGTATTTAGTTAAAAAATACTATTGAGGATATGTAAATTTTTTGTAACGATTGGTCTTAAGTTAATGTGGAAGTGTTAAGTAAATGTATAAGGGGTGCATTATGAATAAGAATATCGTATTTTCATTACTGATTGTATTTGTTTTAAGTGCTTGTACACAGTCGTCTAGTTACCTAGGTGAACAAGAAATTAAAAATAGTGATAAATTAAAAGAATTTAACCGTACAATTAAATTTCCGACTTACTCACCATTTGAAGTAGGTAAGACCTCTGTTGATATAAAATATAGAGGCCCTCAAGAGATTAAAGATGATAAGGTTATAAAATCAAAAGAAGGCGAACCTAAATTTCAAACAATAATAACTCGTTATACATCTAAAGATTCACCAACAACCATTCTGGAAATTGAACAAAGCAGTTCTTCTGTTTCTCCTTTAGAAGTCAATAGCCGTTATTCTAAAGACAATTTAATAGATATAGGAGATGGCTTGAAAGGTTTATATTACTTTAATGGAAGGGCACAAATACTCTCATGGGAAGATGAGGGTTCTACCTATAACATGTACGTAATGACAAAATCTAAAGAAAAACAAGAAAGAGAACCGGTCGATAAGAAAGAAATATTTAAAATAGCTAAGTCCTTTAAAACGTATTAATCTTATCAACTAAAGTAGTGATTAGTAGTGGGATAGAAAGTTTAGGTGATTGCTTAATGAAAAAATCCTTTTTGTTTATTTTACTAATATTTGCAGCTTCTATCCTTTTTAGCTGTAGTGATAGTAGCGGCAATAACGATAATGGCTTTAAAGGAGAAATAATAGAGGTTAAAACTATAAAAGAGCAAGAAGATGAGATTGACTATATCAAAATAAATCTTGAAAGTGGAAGTTTCAAGGGAGCATATACGTTAATTGTTAACATTCATGAAGAAGAATTGGAAATAGACATCAATAGATTAAAAGTAGGTCAAAAAGTAGAAGTGATTACTAATGGTATCATTGCTGAATCTAAGCCACCCAAAGTTCTAGCAAAAGAAATTAAGATTATCGAAAATGAATAATGTTTTTTTAGTGGCCACGCATTAAGTGTGGTCACTTTTATATGAGATTTTCTAACCAATTTGATAATTAAAAAGAAAGTATTGAGGAAATTACCTTTATTTGAAATAATTGGTATAAGATGAGCGGATGTGGATGTCATTATAAAATCATACCTATGAGGAGGCTAAAGTGTGGAAGTTATTATTGTTAATGTTGTTTTTGTAATTTTAGTTGTAACACTCATTGGCTTTATCATATACAGAGATCATAAGAGTAACAAACAAAACCCTTCAACAAACCATAAAGGGAAATCAAAAAGTGATGTAAATCAAGATAAAGAACATGCTGAAAAATTGACAGAAGCACAAAAAGGCAATGGTCGAGCTTGGTGACCTTTTTGGATTTTGGCTTGAAGGTGCAGATCTCATTTTTGGAAAGTTATTTTCGAGTAGTAAAGAGGTGTTTATATTAAGAAGAATATCATTTTTGTAATATTAATTTTATCTGGTTTATCGATCTTCATGCATTTATCAATATCGACATATTGGGATTTGAAAGAAGCTGAAGACAATGGGGTTTTGTCAACTACTCTAAGTATAAAACTAAGCTTATGGGTGTTTGTGTTTGGCGTTTTATTAGAATGGAAGAGCTTAAAGCGTTTAATCCAGGGACAATTTAAAATCACCTGGTTGTTCATTCCTGCGATCATTTTAACCGTGTTAAGCTTTATTCCAAGCTACCACTGGGTATCTTGGTTCGGAGTGGGGTATCCATTTTTTATAGAAATGTTCTATATTCCAAAAACACAACCATTACTAGATGCAGCATCTGGCATTCTATTTATTCGTTCCATCAGTGGGGAATAGAAGTAATTAATTGAGCTTTATGATGTATTGTTATGACTTTGAGAAAAGAGGCGTTTGTTTTATGGTCACTCTATATATCACCAGACATGGAGAGACAGTTTGGAACACAGAAAAAAGAATGCAAGGCTGGTCAGACTCCAAACTGACAGAAAACGGAGAACGAAATGCTGAATCCTTAGGGAATCGATTAAAAGATACTAATCTATCTGCTATATACTCGAGTCCTAGTGATCGAACGAAAAGAACTTCTGACTTAATAAAGGGAACAAGAGATATACCGATCTTTTACGATGACAATCTAAAGGAGATTAATATGGGGGAATGGGAGGGACAAACGCTACCAACCATTAAAGATACATTTCCGTTAGAATTTGACTCTTTCTGGAACACTCCTCATCTATTTACTCCAATTGGAGGAGAAACATTTGAACAAGTGAGAGATAGAACAATTGATTTTATAGATCATATTAGAAAAAACCATGAGTCAGGTAATGTGTTAGTAGTTTCTCACTCAAACGTGATCAAATGCATGTTTTCAATTTTTAAGAATCTCAAAACAGAAGATATATGGGCACCTCCTTATATACAGGATACAAGCTTGAGTATTGTAGAGCTTCATCAAAGTGAATGCAAAATCTTATTAGAAGGTGATGTTTCCCATAAGGAATACCTAAAAACCTAATTATAAGCATAGTTAAATTGTAACTCACTCATACATCTGGTGAATTAGGAAAGCATTTTCACCTAAAAAGGAGAGTTCAAGAGATTGAGAGATATTCAAGAAATGCAGCAACAACTTAAAGGTACCTTTAAAGTATTAAATGGACTTCCAGATTATATTCTAATTGAAGAAAAAGACGAATCGATATATGAACAATCAAAAATTCAGGAACAGCTGCAATATATAATTAACGCAGGTATATCCCTTGGTATAAAAAGGATAAGTGCTGTTATACATAGAAGTACCAAGCATTATCAAGAGCTCTCTAACCTAATGATCTCACATGGCTTTGAACCATATGCTAATAAAGTTGAAGTGTTTAAAGAGCTGATCGATCTGCCTAACGTAGTACATGATTATAAATGGCATTCAATAAGTGATCTCTCCATTTCTGAAGATGCATTTAAACACTATTGGGAGCAATGTATGAGCGATTCTGAAAATGAACCGTCAACTCTATCAATGGAGCAATATCTGGATTCAGTTAAAAGTGAACTAGGGGACTCTTGGAAGGAGACATGTAAGGTTGTTTTTCTTGAAGGTAAACCACTAGGAGTAACAATGCCCCATATTGAACCTGGTACAAATGATGAAGGTAGATTATTTTACTTTGGAATATTACCAGAAGAAAGAGGCAAGGGACATAGCACCCCCATTCACTATCAATCTCTTATTCATTTAAAAGAAATGGGAGCGACGTATTACATTGGTAATACTCACGAAGATAACGTAAAGATGCAGCGGGTATTTGAGAGGAATGGTTGTAAGGTAAGGGCAAGAACGGAATCCTATTATAAGTATTTTGAATAAAAGGAGAGATCTTTATCGAAGAATATGTCTATCATATGGTTCCTAAGAAGATGTTTGGAGATCAACTCATGCCTTTGAACAGATTAAAGGTGAAAGATGAAGAGCTTTATAAGAAATATATTAAAAAGTACGAAGATCATCCAAAACGTAAGAAATTACCTCAAAGGAAAATCCCTAAGCTTGATTGTTTATGGAACGGTGTCCTTCATTTTCTCCCTCTACACCCAAACCATGTATATGAAGCTCTCAAGACATTTGAAGTGAATGCAAGAACAGATTTACTCTTTTTTGAAATACCTATAGATAACCTATCAAACAACCAAAATGTTATATATCAAACTGATAAAACAAGTTATCGAGGCCCTGATAAAGTTATTCCTGATGAACATATACATACCATAGATACCCAGCAATATCATGAACTTACCTCAATCCCTCAAGACACAGTTGATTACTATAAAGAGGAAAGTGGAAAAGGGAACAAGTTTGGAATGTTTCAATTCATTCCACATCTCTTTAGTTATGGAGAAGTAGATATTTCGAATGCAGAAGTGGTTAATTGGAGTAATAAATTGCACTAATTATAATTTTTAAATTGCGTTATCTAAAATGGAGGAGTTCGCGTGAAAGGACTGCTAATAAGATCACCATGGATTGATCTAATCTTAGAAGGTAAAAAGACTTGGGAGATACGAGGGTCCAATACTAAAAAGAGAGGGAGAATTGGGTTAATCAAAAGTGGCTCAGGCATCGTTTATGGAACAGTCAATATTGTTGAAAGTAAAGAACTTACTTTAGATGAATATAAAAATGGTTCACATCTTCATTGCGTGAGTAGTGAAGACACTATCCAACTCCCATACAAGAAAACTTATGCTTGGGTTTTAGATAATCCAATCATTTATGACACCCCAATTCCATACCAGCATCCTATGGGGGCAGTAATTTGGGTTGATCTTTCAAAGGCTCTAAATATTAAATAGCTACTTGGATTAAAATATCCATTAATAATGATATGAAAAAAGACTTCCAGTTTTATAATATTTGGAAGTCCTTTTGTGTTATAGAATTAATTAAGTAAAGAATCCTGTCAGCAATATATTATTTACGACTCTGTAACATCTACCTCTAATGAATAAGGAATACCAAGATACGTGTATTTTATATTTAAGGTTTTAGGCACTTCATTACCAAATACCCGTAACCCATAATGTTTTATGATTTTTTTGTCACCCTTTTGATATAGCTTTCTTTGTTCATCAAGTGGTAACACAGGTTGAATTTCTAATTCACTAAGTTTGTGGAAAGTAATATATCGATCTTCATCCAGACCTCCCCCAGCAATCATATGATTTGACCTACTTACGCCCAATTCAACTTTTTCAGCTTTAAATCCATTAACTAATACATCTTTAAGTTTAAGATTTGCAAATCCGTTGTTTTCTATTTCCACAACTCTTTTTGTTTCATAATCTGCATAAAAGCTTACTCCCTTTGACGATAATGGTGGGTTAGATTTTAGATATATGAAGCACCCACATAACAAAAAGACAAAAATGAGACCAGTTATTAGAAGTTTTCTTCTCAGAATAATCACCTCTCTTCAAGGTATATGAAGTTGATATATGTATGGAAGTATAGTTACCAAATTGTAGCATTCGTTATCTAAATAAGATACCCTTCTGAATTCTATTATACTTTTTATCAATTTAGCTCCTTGAAATAACAATCATTTGTTATAGTATTAGTAAGAATATTATATAATAGTAAAATGTGAAAAGCATTAAACAAATGGAGTGTTCATATGCAAAAATTAGACAAGTTTTTAACCTACTTTTACATCATTTTAGGTGCTATCTTCGGAATATCATTCTTGTACACCCTATTTACCGCAGGGGAACTGATACTTATTGATGGCGCCTTTACTGTTGTGGCCTTTTTTGCAGCTTACATGGCAAAGAGAAGAAGAGAGAAAATGATGGGCGGAAATACCAACTAGGTTCTACTTCTATAAAAAGGACTCGTGAAGTTATGCTTTCGCGAGTCCTTTTAAAATACATTACTTATCTAAATTCTTCTCATAAAGGGGTCCTACATATTGTGCTGATGGCCTGAAGATTGTATTATCCTCTAACTGCTCCATAACATGTGTCGTCCATCCCACCATACGACTTGCAGTAAATGTAGCTGTGAACAGGTGACTTGGAATATTCAATTCTCTTAGAACAGCAGCTGCATAGAACTCTACGTTCGTGTAAAGTTTTCGGCCAGGCTTAAGTTCTTCTAATACCTCAATAGCTGTCTTTTCAACTTTTAGTGCAAGGTCAAACCAATCATCTTCCTTTTTGTTATCCTGAAGAGTCTCTTTAATTGCCTGCGCTCTTGGATCCATGGTTTTATAAACTCGATGCCCGAATCCCATAAGCTTTTCCCCGTTTTCCACCTTTTGTTGAATGCTTCCTCGAATATCTCCACTTTTAGCAATGTCATTTAATAGATCTATAACGCCAGAAGGAGCACCGCCGTGTAAAGGACCTTTCATTGTTCCAATCGCAGATGTTGCTGCTGACCCCAAATCAGACTCCGTTGAAGCGGTCACTCTAGCTGAAAAGGTAGAAGCATTTAACCCATGCTCCATGGTTAAAATCATGTAGGTCTCTAACGCTTTTACATAAGAGGGAGATGGCTCTTCTCCTGTTAACATATAAAGATAATAAGCAACGTGGTCTAAATCAGTTCGTTCCTCTGGATAGGTAGTGTTGTTTTGAATGGATTCTCGGTAAGAAATTATGGCAGGTACAAGTGAAGTCAGTGTAATGGCATCTTGGAGTGTAATTCGTTTTGTATCGTATAGTTCTATAGATGAGATAGCCGTTCTTAAAACACTTAACATCTCATGGTTAGCTGGAATATTGTCTATTATATTTTTTACGTAATTTGGAAGCTTACGTGATTGTTTAAACTGTTGTTTTGTGTTACTTAATTCTTCGGTATTAGGAAGCATACCATTCCAAAGTAAATAAGCTACTTCTTCAAATGAATGCTCTTTTGCTAGGTCTTGTGCCGAGAAACCCCGGTAAATTAATCTTCCTTTTTCTCCATCAATATGACTGATTTTAGTTTCTGTACAGACTACACCTTTTAATCCTTTTTGTATCATCATTGACCTCCTAAATATTTGCTTATTTTTAGTATAAAATGTATTGTGAATTTAGAAAATTAAATAAAATTAATGGAAGTGATTAAAAATATTAATGCATGAGGTGTGCCAATGGAATTATCATGGATGAATACCTTTATAACGGTTGCGGAGGAAGGGAGCTTTCGTAAAGCAGCCGATGTTTTATACGTCTCCCAGCCAACTGTAACGGTACATATTAAGTCATTGGAAAAAGAATTAGGGGTCAGTCTTTTTGAAAGGAATAATCGGTTTGTCAAGCTAACTGAGGAAGGTAGAAGGTTCATTAAACATGCTCGAAGGATGATTGATGCTCATCGAGAAGGTATTGAGGATATGAATTCTTTTGGTCAAGGGTATAGAAAGAAGTTGCGATTAGCCATATCTCCTTCCATAGCGGATACGATTATGCCAACTGTTTTAAAAGGGTTTTTGAAGAGCAATCCAGAAGTAGAGATTGACGTAGAAATTATGGAATCAACGAATATTGAAAAGGCAGTTAGCCATGAGGAAGTGGATATTGGTTTTTCACTACTTAAAAGCCAAGATGATCAACTGAACTGTGTTGAACTATATGAGGACCAAATCATTTTTTGTGTCCCGCATGACGGGTATGATTCTGAATCTGCACCTCTAAGCTATCCAGAGGAATTTTTAAAACATAACTATTTACTCACACACAATTATCCGGGCGTTTGGGACACTTTGCATCAAAAAATTAAGTCAAGATTTCCGAGAACAAAAACGATGAAAGTGTCTCAGGTTCATATTACGAAGCGGTTTATTGAAAGTGGTCTGGGGGTTTCGTTTCTACCCAAATCTACAGTGAGGAAAGAATTGCTGGAAGGTAGGATATTAGAAGTGCCTATCCCGCAAATTGATCTTCCTCAAGCACATACTTTTGCTCTAACGAAGTATAACCATTCTTTAGAAAACGATTTTATCTCATACGTTTCCAACCATCAGTTTAAATAACAAGGGTACAGTAGGAGGGGGAATATGAAAGAAGAAAAGGTGATGTGGCAAAGTAAAAGCCCTATTGGATGTGAATATCTTAAATTAATTCAATATCCTCAAGAAATAACCGCCCAAGGTACAGTGATATACGCTGATGAAAAGGATGCTTACAAGGTGATGTATCAAATAGAGCTAGAGAAAAATTGGGTGACGAAAAGTGTTGAAGTAGCTGTAGAAGGTAAAGACCACACGTTACATCTACGTTCAAACGGAATGGGCGATTGGTGGTCAAATGATACATATTTAGAGGGCATGCAGGGAGCTATCGATGTAGATATATCTGTAACCCCTTTTTCTAATTCGCTTCCCATCAATCGATTTGAATGGGCAGTAGGAGAGAGGAAGTCCTTTCATATGTTGTATATAGACGTGCCTTCACTAGAGTTATTACAGTTAAAGCAACATTATACGTTGGTTAATGAAGACGAGGGAAAGAGATTTTTCCAATACGAATGTCGAGACTATAAAACTACCATTCGTGTGGACCAGGACGGCTTAGTTGAAGATTATCCTGGATTATTTACTCGAGAATTTTAAGGTTCATCAGTATTTGAAAGGGGAGATGTATTATGAAAATGACCATGACACTTTACAGGGGACTAAATCAATCGAGGGTGAACGTATCACTACCCCTATAAACTACGTGATCCCATAAATAGGAGGATCATTACTTGGACAATTTAATTACGATAGAACTTGGGAGTTTAGAGTTTCAATTACAAGAACATCATGACTTCTCTTGGTTAGAGAATATGGGCGAAGTATTTTGTGTTTTTGATGAGCAAGATTCCGGTAATATAAGTTTTGGATTAAAAAGAGATAACCAGAAGTTTTTTGTGAAATACGCTGGTGCAAAACCAATGGAATATAACGGAAATCCTGAAGATGCTGTAAACCGGTTAAAAGAAGCTATACCCGTTTACCAGACCTTAGATCATCCTCATTTGATCAAGTTGGTTGATCATTTCAAAACAACAGATGGATTTGCAGCGGTTTTTGAATGGTTTAATGGGGAATGTTTGCATGCTCATTGGTCTTTTGGAGGAATAGCTAAATACACAAATCCAGCCTCACCTTTTTATCGTTTTAAGAGACTTCCGATTTCGAAACGATTAGAAGCATTAGATAGACTCTTCTCTTTTCATAGCTTTGTAGAGTCACAGGGGTATGTAGCTGTTGATTTTTACGACGGGAGTATTCTATATAATTTTGAAAATGATGAGGCAAAAATCTGTGATATAGATTTTTACCAAAAATCTCCGTCTGTAAATGATATGGGGGAGAGCTTCTGGGGAGCAGACAGATCAAAATCTCCAGAAGAGTATAAATTAGGGGCTCCCATTGATTCCATAACGAATGTATATAATTTAGGAGCTATTGCTTTTGGATTGTTGGGTGGAGAAACCGATCATTCATTTTCAAAATGGGAAGCGGATGAAAATCAATATTATGTAGCTATTAAAGCAACTTCAGAGGATAGGGACGCACGTTTTTTATCTGTTAAAGAATTTTATCAAGCTTGGCAAAATGTTTAATCTAAGAGAGAAGGAAGATAGACACAAACCCATGTGACAGGTTTGTGTCTTTTTTTCTATACAGAAGGATTACATAAATACATATAGAAGAGGTTTGAAATGGAAATTCCCTTACATCATGAAACTTTATATTTTTTTAGTAGGTGATGACTTGAATGGATGGATAAGTAAGTATGTGCTCCTGCTCTCTGGAGTAGGGATATCTTATCTAGGTAACTGGATATATCTGATCGCCATTAATATTACAATTTTAAACTTAACGGGATCTGCAGCAGCTGTAGCTGGCCTCTATATTATCAAACCTATTGCACTCTTAATCACGAATTTCTGGTCTGGAAGTGTCATTGATCGAGTAAATAAAAGAAAGCTCATGATAATAGTGGATATTGTTAGAGGGATTTTAGTTTTTTGTATTCCTTTTGTAGGCTTTCTATGGGGGATATATGGATTGATCTTTCTTATCAATATCGTGGGAGCTTTTTTTGGTCCTAGCTCTGCGGTCTATATAACAAAGCTTATTCCACCAGAGCGGAGACAGCGATTTAATTCCATGATGAGCATGACTAATTCAGGTGCATTTTTGTTGGGGCCTGCTATTTCTGGCATTCTTATCATGTATGTCGGTACTGAATTATGTATAATCATCAATGCTTTTTCATTTATTGTTTGTGCCTTTTTCATTTTCCTTCTTCCAGATGTGGATGAAGAGACTGGTGAAGTTCGTGAACCTATAAAATGGAAGACTCTTTTAAAGGATCTAAAAGCTGTAGTCGATTTTTCAAAGAGGGCTACTTTTTTTATAACAGTCTACTTGCTATTTCAAATAGCTATGCTGATTGGGTTTGCATTGGATTCACAAGAGGTTACTTTTATCAAACAAAACTTAGAGCTTTCGGAACGTGATTACGGCCTTATTGTAAGTATAACTGGAATCGGCGCTCTTCTTGGAGGGAGTGTAGCTGCTGTTCTGTCGAAAAAGATACAGCTTCGCTTTTATATTGGTGGAGGGATTCTGCTTTCATCAGTTGGTTATGTGATGTTTTATTCTTCCTTTAACTTTATCTCAGCTACTTTTGCATTCGTTTTCTTAGGATTCTTTATGGCGTTTGCGAATACTGGCTATGCTACCTTTTTTCAAAACAGTATCCCAGTCGATCTTATGGGGAGGTTTGGTAGTATTGCGAATATGGTTCAAGGATTGATTCAAATAGGATTTACATTATTATTAGGTCTAACTTCTGAGTGGTTTTCTCTTCAAATCGTATGTTTGATTTTTGCTAGTGTAGGAACATTAATTGCAGCGATCCTATTTTCAATCTTTTTATTTTCAGAAAAAGCCAAATTTGATAAGGAACAATCAAATGCGTTTACGAGCTAAAGTAAGAAAATAAATCAAACACCTATTGAACTATCATGCCCTCCATGATAGGATGTACTGACGTTTACCTTACAAGGAGGGGAGAAAAATGAATCGGATCTACCTAAGAATCCTGTATTACACACTTGGCATTGTGATTTTAACTGCAGGAATCTCTTTAACCATCCTTGCCAAATTAGGGACTTCTCCTTTTGATGCCCTGCTTGTGGGTTTGTATCGAACATTTGGCTTAACGATAGGAAGCTGGGAAATTGTTGTTGGCTTAAGCATGATTCTGTTTAACTCAGTAGCAGAAAAACGCAAACCTGAGATCATTGCTATATTTACATCCTTGCTTACGGGAGTAGGGATTGATTTTTGGGTCCATTTATTTAGTGGGTGGATTGCACCACAGTCGATTGTGTACCAAATCATATGTTCTTCACTTGGATTGATCATTTCTGCTTTAGGTATTGCGATCAATCTTCAAGCGGATTTTGCCCCTAATCCTTTTGATCGTATGATGCTTGTTGTTAAGAATTTAACGGGTAAATCAGTCTCATTTGCTCGAGCTTTAATTAGCATTGTTTTAGTGATCATTGCTGCCTTTTTTGGGGGAGCAATTGGTATAGGAACGTTGATCATCGCTTTTACAAGTGGAATGGTTATTCACTTGTTTATGAAGGGCATGTATCATATCGACCAACGACTTTTAAGTTATAAACCAAGTGTAAGTAAATCATAAGACGTTTTCCTTGTTTTAAGGAAAGCGTCTTTTTTTACGAAAAAGGATTGAGTTAAATGGTTCCTTTTGAAATAATTGGTATTAAAGTGAAGTATTGGAGTGTGATTTTATTTATAAAAAAATTGCTTTACATGCAGCATTAATTGTTGGAGCTCTGATTCTTCTTTATCTAATGGTAGATTCCTATGATGATTTGAAGGAAGCTAATAATAGAAATGATAATATAAGGTTTTTACTTACAAAAATGACACTTTGGGGTTGTTTATTTGGAGTTCTTTTGGAATCCAAAAGAGTAATCGCATTAATTCTAGGAAACATCAGACTAAATTGGTTACTTGCACCGGTTATTATTCTATTAGTGTTAGTATTCATACCTCGAACTTACGTATTGCATTGGTTTGGAGTAAATGAGCCGTTTTATATTTGGATGTTCCTGGTGCCAGACACACATATGGCACTCAGTATTCTATCTGGAGTACTCCTTGTGAGGTCTTTGAGTCCTAATGAATAAAGAAGGGGATGGAAAACGATCAAAACGTTTATTCAATATGTTGTTGTGTTTTTAACCGGTTTAATCATCTTAAATACTATAGCAGATATTTTGAGAAGCATGGCGATGAATTCGGAAGCAATTGCGAGAATAGATGCGAAGAGGTTATGGATTTACTTTTCTATCTCACTACTTAGCATATTATTCGGGATTCTTATTGAGTGGAAGCGGGTTTTGAAGATTTTGAAGGGTGATCTTAAGATTAATTGGCTCATGATCCCTACAGTTATTTTGCTAATGATCAGCCTAACTCCATATACTTACACATTTAAGTTCGTTGGTATTGCTTCTTTTCGTCACATTCCATTTGGGATTTTATTCGCCCCCATGCAACAAACCCATGTTTTATTAATGATTGGGATTCTTACAGGGATTATGTTGGTTAGATCTTTAAAGAATGATTCTGTAACGTAATAAAATCTTTTGATAATGGAATGAGGTGTGGAACTTGAAGAAGCGTTATATAAAGGATTTACTTATATTTCTTTTCTCCGGATTGGTAGTCGTACTGGGGGGAATGGTGTTTCAACATAATAAAGTAGAACGTGAAAATTATGAAGAAGCAGCTAAGGTGTTCTATCACAATCTTCATCATGCAGACCTATATTTGCAAAAATCTTTAAATAGTAAAGAGGGTGAGGACCAATTTACTAAGCATGTCCATAGCTCGGCCATGTGGCTCAAAGGAACGGTTACAGCTTATAGAGGTTTGCGTTACGAAGCAGCAAAGGAAGGGATTGCATTTAATCGAGATGTAGAGGAAGTGTTTGTTTTAACGAATCTCGATCAATTAATTGATATGAAAACGAATAGCCCTTCAAATCTAGAGCGGATTAATTCACTTTACGAAGAGATCCATAAGATTAAAGTAGGGTTGAATGATTCTATCTTACTTCATAAAAAACCTAATGAGATTCAAAAGGCTATTCATGAGGTGAGCAGTGCGATTGATTAATTAGAAGGGCTATTGATGGTCAGTTTCTTTAAATCGGCATCATTGAAACAATTTGCTGAATACGTACAAAGAAAAGAGAGTCTCCAGCTTGTAGCACAATGTGGTCAGGTTGAACTTCTACTAATTCCCCTCTAATGGTATCTTTCGTTGTTTCAACAATTAAATTCTCTCCCCGTAATAATTGCAGTCGAACGACTACAAAGGGATCGATAACCGTTGTATATTGAGGATTCATCCATTGGTTATCATGTTGAGGTTGCTGACGATAATACATATACATTCCCCCGGTTTTAGTATCTGTATAACTTATGCATGGGGAATGGGTGTAGTGAACGATAAGATAGGCTATCTAGGAATCTATCACATAAAATTACATTAGTGTAGGAGGAGGGAAGTGTACATGCGATCCATTCTAATACCTATAGTATTGATAGCTACAATGATCATGACATCTTGCTCCACTAGTACTAACAATACAAAAGAGTTTCAAAAACTAAATGAAAAGATTACAGAACTGCAAACACAACAAGAAGATTTGCAATCTAAGCTAGAAAAAAGTGAAAAACGTCTATACATACTACAGTCTAAAATGGTAAAACAATCCGACATCTTAGAAATCAAGGAAGACACTACATATATAAAAAGCATGGTTGGAAATTTAGAGGGAATTTATATATCTGAAGGAGCAGCCCGTAAAAAAGCAGAATCCCTAACAAGTAATGAGGTTGAAAAGTGGTCTGTGACGTTTAACGAAGATTACGACTATGATGAAAATAATGAAGATAACTTAGTTCGAGATGTGTGGGTTGTTAAAGCCTTTCATCCACCTGGTAATAAAACTATATATTACATCGACGCTATTACCAAAGAAGTTGTAAATTTATCTGAAATAGAAAGTAAGCACTAGGGGTAATTCCTTTGAAAAACTACGTATTGTTTTTCGAGCAGATACAATGTTCTTTATATATTAATGAATGCTAGGAGAGAGTTAAGATGCACAGGAATGGGATAGCAAATGCTTTGACAGTCTTTGGGGTAGTGGAAATGATCGCAGGAGTTATAATAGGTTTGGTATTAGGGGATGAATTCGGAGCAACATTGGGATTTAGTGTTTTTATAACTTCTATCGTTAATGGGTTTTTGTTTTTAGGATTTGCCGAGGTTATCAAGTTATTAGAATGGTCAAATGAGAATAATTACAGCAATAATAAAGATATAGCTAAAAAACTTGATAAGCTTATAGAGTTACAAGAGCAAAATAGTTCTCAAGAGAATGAGGATAACCTAAAAAACAAATCCAAATATAATACGAAGGATACAATAGAAAAAACTACTGAAATAGAAGGAGAACCAGATGAATACTTTAATGCTCCTTCACAAGTAGCACTTACTATTAAAAGTAATTATCCTAAACAATGGGATGGAATGAAAGCTGTTAAGGCAACGCCATTCAAGTCTTATTATGTAACCGTATTCAATACATATTTTGAAATTGTAAAGCTTGATGAACATACGCCTAAGATTATAGATCAAAATACAGACAGTAACTATGAAGAAATTCATAAATGGATTGAACAAAATAAAAATAAATTTTAATCGCCATTAAGAAAAAAGCTGGTACTAACGAAGTAGTAAGGTGAGGAAAGGAAGAAATGAATTGAAAAAAGTTTTGTGGAGAGTCTTATTTTCATCATCTATTATGCTTTCTTTAGCAATTGGTGACTATTTTCTAGATGGGTGGATGAAATTTATACCTATGAGTTTACTATTTGGATTTTTGGTTCCTTTTAAGAATGAAAAAGGAGAACTAGGTGAAGTCAATGAATAAGAAAAATAAAAACAAATGGGAAAAGGTTAGAGAAAAAGGAAAAAAGCATTTTATAATTTACTACGGTGTTTTTGGATGGGGATTATCGGCAGGAGTATTATCTTTCATTCTAGGTGAAGTATTTGATCATGGAATTATGGTTTCTAGATACTTCACTGGTGATTGGGTAAGAGAACTTATTATATGGTTATTTTCCTTTTTACTATGTGGAATCCTTTTTGGTTATTTAATGTGGGGAGTAAATGAAAATTTCTATCATGATGAATATTCTCAAAAAAGTGGTAATGCAGAGTAAGAGCTATGAAAGGGAGAGGTAACATAGTTTTATTTCAATTAAACGATCTTGAAATAGTCCATCTATATAAGAATCAAAAATAATAATATATGAGTTTGAGAGTTCGGGGGGGGGGGCTTTAAATGGAGTATGAGATTTGGATCTTTATAAGTTTAATTTATCTACTCATTTTGTTTCTAATTATTAGAGCTGCAGTTTCAAAAGGTATAGATGACTCGAAGTTGCTAAGAGAATTAAGAAAAGAAATAAAAGAGTTAAAAAAGCAAAATTCCGAAGAGCAATTTAACAACGAATCTAAGCACATTATTAATAGAAAAGCGTAAATCGATACCAAAGATTTTTGGAGGAGTAAAATGAATTTAATACAGAAGTCTAAAGATATGGCAGAAATTTATAGGCAAAACCCAAAAATAGAAGCAATTATTCTTGCTGGCTCGGTTTCAAAAAACTTGCAGGATCAACATTCAGATATTGAGTTACATATTTTATGGTCAGCATCTCCAGAAGATGAAGATCGCCTTGGACCGATTCATCTAGTGGGTGGGAGCATTTTGGGATACCACCCTTATGAGGAGGAAGAGTGGTCCGAATCTTACCTTACTGAAGATGGAATTAAATTAGAAATTAGTAATTTTTTATCTTCAACAGTTGAACGTTTTATCTCTGATGTGATTGATAAGTACGAAACGGACTATGATAAACAATGTATTGTAGCTTCCATTTATGATGGAGTGAGCTTATATGGTGAGGAAACAGTTCATGAGTTAAAATCTAAAGTTGCAGAATATCCTTTAGAGCTTTCTAAACAAATGATATCCAAAAATCTTTGGCTTGGTAACCGCTGGAATAACCGAGAAGCTCTTTTAAATAGAAAAGATTGGCTTATGCTCTATGATGTAATATGTGACGTACAAAAGAAATTATTTGGTGTTTTGTTCGGTATGAATCATATGTATGTACACCACCCCACATTTAAGTGGATGGAGTTCAACATAGAAAAAATGAGAATTAAGCCTGAGAACCTCTATGACCGACTAACCAATACATTAATAGGAAATCCAGAATCTAGTGTGAAGGAGTTGGAATCCCTAATTGAAGAGGTGTTAGTTTTGGCAGAGAAACACACCCCTGAATTAAACATTACTGAACAAAAGAAGCATATTGGGTTTGCAAAGTAAAAGATATCGAGTCTTTAGATATAAGGCGCAATCAATAGTAATGATTGTGCCTTTTTAATGAGTGGAGAAGGAAAAATTAGGATTTGATCGAAGTTATTAAAATGAATTTCTTAATCAAAAAAGGAGGGGGAATATGTGGGAGCAAAAGTTTGTTAATACAGACAGAGGACGATTTGAAGTATTTGTTTCAGGTAGCGGAGAACCGTTATGTGTAACACATTTGTATAGTGAGTTTAATGAACGTGGGAATTACTTTGCAGATATGTTTTTAGATTCGTTTCGTGTTTACCTGGTTAATTTAAAAGAAGCGGGTAATTCGAGTCGGATCGAATACAAAGAAGAGTTAAGTATGAATGAAACAGTACATGACTTAGAAGCCATACGTAAAGCTTTAGACTTAGATAGGTGGAGCTTTGCGGGCCATTCAACAGGTGGAATGTTGGGGTTGGTGTATGGTTTCACTCACCCCCATTCTTTGAATAGATTGTTAGTTGGAGGGGCTACTGCTACAAATAGTTATATGGAACATGTAGATAGCATTTATAGTGAGAAAAATCGAAAGAATAAGAGGCTTAAAGAGATATTTTCCATTCTAAAATCCAATGATTATACACGAGAAGAAAGAATACAAGCAGGAAGAGAATGGACTGAAATGTCACTCTATGATCCAAGTAGATTTGATGAATACTTTTCAAAGCCGAGTAGTGGCAAAGTAGTTCATAAACGGTTGGACTACTACTCATATAAAGAACTACCTGGTTATGACATTAGAGATGATATTACTAACATCATTACTCCGACAATTATTTTTTGCGGCAAGCATGATTCCCAATGCCCGCTGGTTTATTCGCAGGAAATCCATCAACTTGTTCCGGAATCGCAGCTTTATGTTTTTGAGAAAAGTAATCATATCCCTTACTTAGAAGAAAAAGAAAAATTTACTCAGTTGGTCAATGATTATTTAAATATAGTTTGATCATACATTAAAATTATTAAATGATAGGTATGCCATTAGAAACCATAAAGTCGAGTAGCCTCCTTACAGACCAACTCGACTTTTATGATTAAACCTCTCGTCCCGTTGCACCTGGGTGTTCTGTTGATTCATTAGGGTTATTTGTTTTCTTATCTTTATTTTCGCCACGTTTTCCATTGCCAAGATATGTCGTTTTTTCTTTTTCTTGATACTTCACAAACTTATCAAAGTCTTCGTTAATCATTAGGAAACCCTCCTTCTTTCAATAAAATACCCAATTGCTTGTACATTCATTTATTTAAATTTGAAAGAAAGCAATATCTTTTATATGTGCCGTTAACTAACAAAAAACACATGCGATTTCTTATAAAGAAACCACATGTGTTCTTCTTTTAGCTATTTTGCAACTTTTTCTTCTTACGTGCTTTTTCTTTTTCAATCTGCTTACTGCGTAGCTGACCGCATGCTGCGTCGATATCTGTGCCGTGCTCGGTACGAACACCGCATTTAATGCCACGGTCCATTAGGGTTTCATAGAACGTTAAGATGGATTCTTTTTCACTACGTTCATATGGGTGGTCTGCTACTGGGTTGTAAGGGATTAAGTTAACGTAAGATAAGTGACGTTTGTTCTTGAGCAATCTTGCAAGTTGTTCAGCTTCCTCTTTATGGTCGTTAACATCCTTCAATAAGATATACTCAAACGTAATACGTCTGTTTGTCTTCTCTAAATAATAATCAATGGCTGGCATTAGATCTTCTAATGGGTAAGCCTTGTTGATCTTCATAATTTTAGAACGTAATTCGTTGTTCGGTGCGTGAATGGATAGGGCTAAGTTAACCTGAATTCCTTCATCTGCAAAGTCGTACATTTTCGGTGCAATTCCGCTTGTAGAAACCGTAATGTGACGCGCTCCGATTGATAAACCTTTTTGATCGTTAACCACGTTTAGGAAATCCATTAAGTTGTCATAGTTATCAAATGGTTCACCGATACCCATAACAACGATGTGACTTACACGCTCATCTTTACCTTGCTTATCCAAGTGTTGTTGTACTTGCATAATTTGTTCAACGATTTCGCCGCCTGATAAGTCACGGTTTTTACTCAAGATACCACTTGCACAGAATGAGCAACCGATATTACAGCCTACCTGCGTTGTTACACATACCGACAGTCCATAGTTAAAACGCATGAGTACTGTTTCAATAACGTTACCGTCTGCAAGTTTAAATAGGAATTTGATCGTTCCGTCTTCGGATTCTTGTTTTAATTCTTCTGCTAAGGTCTCAATGGTAAAATGTTCATCTAAAAGATCGATACAAGATTGGTTCAAGTTCTTCATTTGGGAGAATTCTGTTACACGCTTTTGATAAAGCCAATCCCAGATTTGCTTCGCGCGGAACTTCTTCTCACCGTGCTCTATAATCCAGTTCGTCAGTTGTTCGAACGTTAACCCGTAAATGGATTGTTTCATATATTATAGACTCCTCTTTAAAAAATTCGCTATTCCTATATTAAGGGATTTGCGCTCTGTAAACAACAGTATGAGCAATATTGTAATTTTCTCGCAATTTTGCTCAATCTGTTTTAGCTAAAGTAGGGAAAAGAATAAACAGGATGAATACTGTAAACATGAGAGGTAATGAACTCCAAAGCATGATGGTGTTGATCTCAATTCCTAGTGAAAGTAAAAAGGACGTTGTGGCAAAAGATAGCGGCCCAAGACCAAATGCAGCCATTTTGATTAAAGCCATTACTCTACCCAATTTTTCCTGATCCACTTTTTCTTGTAGAAGCGCAATAATGGGAATGTTAATGATAGGGTTACACATTCCAATCAATGATATAACAAAGATTGCCAACCATAAGAAGGGAAGTTGACTAAAGGAAAACATTAGAACTCCCAATACGCCCATAAAAATCATTGCAACCAAACCACGTTTCTTTTGTAAATTGAGCCATCCAATTAGAATAGACCCTACGATCATTCCTAAAGTTAAGCCACCTTCAACCATACTGAAATGGATGGCCTCACCTTGAAGAATGTTTTTTACAAAAATGGGAAGGCCCATGAATAAAGGTCCGGACATAAAGAAGTTCACCACTAAAGCAATGATAAATAACGCTTTAATTAATGATGAATCCCACGCGTATTGAAGTCCTTCTTTTAATTCTTTGAACATATTTTCATGAGTACGCGCTTCAGATGCGTCCTTACTTTTCGCAATGAATTTTATGCTGATTGCCCCTATTAGTAGACATATTCCAACCCCAATAAATCCAGTCGTGTAAGTAAAAAAGCTGATCATAACACCACCTATAAGAGGACCAGAAAACATAGCTACTTGCATGGAACCTTGTATTACGGAATTCGCACGCGTGATTTGGTCTTGGTTTACAACAGTGGGCAAAATGGAGTCACGTGAAGGTTCAAACACGCCACCTAATGTGCCAAACAATGCTGCTAAAATCATTAATCCCCATATGGGTAATGTGGGCACGATGAATAGTAAAACCGCAAACACAATGGCAAGCATTCCTCTGGACAAGTCTGAATAAAACATAATTCGTGCTTGATCAAAACGGTCTGATAGAACACCGCCAAATAACATGGAAGCAATACGAGGAATAGATAATGATATAAGTACGATTCCTAATACAGCTTCAAGACCTAATCCTTTTACGACGTACCAAGATAAAAGAAAATTGAACATAGACATGCTAAGAGTAGATGCAAGCGTTGCAATCCAGAGCATCAAGAATGACCGAGAACGAAATAAGTTTACCTGCTTATGTTCAGTTTGGTTCATGATTAGTTCACTCATGAAAAACCACCATCCTTAAATAAAATTTACACCGTAAAATAATTTTTACCGTTAGTCTGAAAAGAAAAGCCTTTTTAGAAAGGCTTATTCTTTATCATTCTGTTTAAATTCTTCAAACAACGTGTCATCTACTTGGAAACCTAAAGTATGGATGAAATAGGATTTTGCATCTTCTGTTGGAGCATCCTTCTGAATTTGTGCTAATTCTTTCATAAGCTCATTGTACTTTTTGAGAAAGTTTTTAAAATCTTCTTCAGTAGCTTTTATATTGTAATAAACATTGTGATATTTCCAATCGGTAAAATCTTTAGATCCTGTATCTTCTTGGAAGGATTCATTTGGAGCGGAAATCACTCTTTGTTTGGTGCGTTCCAGCATATTTACAATCATTAGTTTAACAGGTTCTGACACATCTTCAATGTAAGGGAGCAGTTCCTTGTCAGCTACAAACCCTCTTGAAGTGCTTTGGTAGAACTTCTGAACAATTCCGTTCTTTTCTTGCTTCTTCACAACTTCAACTAAATCGTTCTTTTCTAACTCCTTCAAGTGATAATGGATACGAGCTCGTGACAATTCAAAGATTTCCGAAAGCTGTTGTCCGGTAAAAGGTTTCTCCATCAGTCTTAGCATGAGATCCGAACGAAAAGGGTCACTTAGAGCTTTTAGTTGTGCATGGGTTGTTATGACTTTAATATCCTGCATCAGTAAACTCCTTCAACTCGGTAAAATTTATTTTACCGTAGTATATGTTACTTTTGTGGAAAATGCAACCAAAACATGACAAACTAACATTATATTCATGCTAGCTGTGTAAAGGGGAGTAGGAGATGGACTTACAAAAGAACTTTGTAGACTCAGTAAACTTATTTTTTAAAGAGAAAGGGAAAGAATGGTTAGATTCTTTACCTGAGCTAATTTCGTATTGTGAAGAAAAGTGGTCACTTTCTATGAGAGATCCCTATACTTTATCTGTTAATTATGTGGCACCGGCTATCAAAGAGGATGGCACAGAAGTTGTCGTAAAAATATGTATTCCGGGTGAAGGTTTCTTAGACGAACTTGAGGCGTTACGTTTATTTAAGGATCAGGGAATGGCTTCTTTATTAGATTATGATCAGGAAAAGGGGATCTTCATTTTAGAAAAGCTCTCACCAGGCCACACGCTAGCAGAAATCTCTGACCATGCAGAAGCATGTCGGTGTGCAGCTCATGTAATGAGTAACATAATTGTTCCAGCACCTTCAGAAACAAGACTACCCACTACAAAAGGTAGAGAAGAAAACTTAAGAAGAACCTTTAATCAGAACCCAAACGGATTTGGGCCATTTTCAAAAGAAACACTAGAGAAAGCTTTGAATGTTTTTACATACTTGAACCAAACGATCGAAAAATATTGGCTACTTCATGGCGATTTTCATCATTACAATATCTTAGCATCAGAAGGTGACTGGTTAGCAATAGATCCAAAAGGCGTAGTGGGGGAAATTGAGTATGACCTTATTCAGTACATGTTAAATCGTTTGCCGGATCATAATGTTTATGATGTTACAAAAACACGTGTAGACGTGTTTACTGAAGAACTGAATCTAAATAAAGAACGCTTAATCTTATATGGCTATTGTCACACGGTTTTATCAACGACTTGGACGGTTGACGTTGATGGTTCGTATGAAGGGAACTTTCATCAATTTGTAGCCATCTTTGAAAAGATGTATGCGTCCACATTTGGGAAGAGTATTGAAGATAGGTTATTAGAGGATGAGTTCTAGTCAGTTTATATATAACGAATTGTCATAAGTTAGAGGGACTAGTATAGTGAATGAGCGAGAATAATGACAGAAAGCAGGTGAGGTCCATGCAAATGAGTAAAAAAGGAGAATGGCTTGAAATCACTATTCCACAACATTGGGTAGGGCATTCTATTGAGTCGGTTTTAAAGAATGAATTGCATGTTCCTAAGAAGTTATTGCACCACATTCGAATGAGTAAAGGGGCCAAACAAAACAGTAAGGAAGTTCCTTGGTCAACAGTTCTACAAAAAGGGGATAAGCTCCAAGCTCTTTTGTTCCAGCCTGAAGAGTTAGGCGTAACTCCTACATATATGGATATTGAAGTGTTATACGAAGATGACCATGTACTGGTCGTAAACAAGCCTGCTGGAATGAACGTACACCCCAATGAAGAGAGGCAGACCAATACGTTAGCAAACGGAGTGGCTTATCACTACCAAAGTCAGGGGTTAGCGGTGAAAGTCCGTCATATTCACCGACTAGACCAAGATACAACAGGAGCAGTTGTGTTTGCCAAGCATCCATTAGCAGTGGCCACAATGGATCGGCTGCTAGAACAAAGGTCCATTAAACGAACCTATTTGGCTTTAGTCCATGGTAAGCTGAAGAAGAAAAAAGGAGTCATCAATGAACGGATTGGCAAGGATCGTCATCACCCTTCTAGACGAAGAGTTTCTCCGACTGGTCAAGAAGCTGTAACCAACTATGAAGTCCTTAACTATATGAGTAAACACGAGCTCTCTATAGTGAAAATTCAATTAGATACAGGGCGTACGCATCAAATTCGAGTGCACTTAGGTCACCTTGGTCATCCTCTGTATGGTGATAGCTTGTACGGAAGTAATATTAAGGGTTCCCGTCAGGCTTTACATGCAGCAGAGGTTACGTTTCCGCATCCGATATCTGGAGAGGTTATTGACTGTGTAGCTCCTTTTATAGGTGGAGATAATTTATTCCCAGGTTCAGTACGGGATTATATCTAGGAATCTTTATACCAGATTTGAAAAAGCTTGGAGGCAGCTCCAAGCTTTTTTATGTATCTACAAAAGGTTTCACATTTGAGAAGGAGGAAAAAGAGTAGATATAGAAATATATTACAATCCGATGCTATGGAGAGGTGTCCATTCATGAGAGTTGAAGAACAAATTGTTGTTGTTAAGGAAAGAAGTATTCCATATACACATATTCAAAACAACGCCAGAAAGGTTTGCTTTATGTTTTCAGGAGCAGCATACACCTATAATAAACCCTTGCTTTACTATTCCACTATGATAGCGTTAGAAAATCACTTTGATGTTGTGCATATTCATTATTCTTATACTGAAGAAGAGTTAAGCCAACCATTGGAGCAATTTGTTGAACTTATAGTAGGTGACGTGAAACCAGTAGTAACAGAAGTACTAACGAAAAATAAGTATGAAGAAACGATCTTTATAGGAAAGTCGTTGGGCACAATTCCGATCATTCAAGAGTTTCTAAAGGATAATGATTTTGCCACCTCTAAGATGGTTCTGCTCACTCCTTTACTAAAAAGACAACAACTCTTCGACTCGTTACCCAGATCGAAGGGTGACATTTTTATTGCAATTGGTACACAAGATCCTCACTACATACCAGAAAAAATAGAGGCATTAAGAAATATCCCTTCTATATACTTACAAGAGTTAGAGGGTGCAAATCATTCTTTAGACATAGAGGGATTTGATACAAGAGAATCCCTTTCTTTTTTATACTCAACCATGGAAAGCTTAAATCATTTTCTTAGAGAGGGGTAAAATCTATGGAGAAATATGCAGCCTATGATCCGTTTGCATGGATCTACAACAAATATTGGGGTCGCATGCCTAAAGGAATAGAACCTATTATTGATAAACTATTTTTCACAAGTTTGCCTCAGAAAGCTTCCGTACTTGACCTATGCTGTGGGACAGGCCAATTAGCTCAAATTTTAAACGAAAGAGGTTATGAAGTCACCGGAATTGATGGTTCAAGAGAGATGCTGAAATTAGCGCAAGAAAATTCTCCATCTAGTACGTTTCTGGAAGATGATGCAAGATCATTTAACGTAGATAAACAGTTTGATGGAATTATTTCTACTTACGATAGTTTAAATCATATCATGAGCCTTGAGGAACTACAGGCCGTTTTTCGTAATGTCAATGAGTTCCTTGTAGAAGATGGTTTATTTTTATTTGATATGAACATGGAATCTACTTATAAGGGACACTGGAATGGTTCCTTCAATATCGTAGAAGATGATCACGTATGTGCAGTCCGCTCAACCTCTAAACATGAAGATAGATTAGCTCAAATGGACATCACGATGTTTATGTTGGAGGATCAGCAATGGAAGCGGTCTGATCTAACTTTAGAACAAACCTGGTACCAAAAAGAAGAGGTTATTCACTTGTTAATCGAAGAAGGATTCAGGGAGATCAACGCCTATCCTTCAGAGGATTTTCGTATGCAAAAAGGGAGAATGTTTTTCTTATGTGAGAAGTAATGTAGGTAAGGTTGTGATATTCATTAATAAAATTATACTGATTGGTTCAGGTGGTTCTGGGAAGTCCACGCTCGCCAGAAAAATGGGGGAGAAGCTTAACATTGAAGTGCATCACTTGGACTTACTTTTTTGGAAGCCTGGATGGGTAGGAGTTCCAAAGGATGAACAAAGAAAAATACAAAATGATTTAGTGGAAAAAGGACAATGGATCATAGATGGAAACTATGGCGGAACGATGGATATACGAATACGTGCAGCGGATACGATTATATTCTTAGATATGCCAAGGTTGTTGTGTGTTTATAGAGTATTTAAAAGGTGGTTCCAATATCGAAATCAAACGCGACCTGATATGGGAGCTGGAACTGAAAGAGTTAGGCTAGAATTTCTGAAATGGGTTTGGCACTATCCTAAAACGAAAAAGCCTCAGATCTTAGAAAAACTTGAGGGATTGTCTGATGAAAAAGATATTATCATTCTTAGGTCACCACAAGAAGTTCGTAAATTTCTTCAAAACATATAATAATAAACATGTAATCTTGAGAGTAAGTACATATGGTCATGTAAGATGGTATGACGGGGAGGTGGAGGAATTGGTGAAGCGATTATTGCATAGCGAAGGGTTAGTTGTATTTATTCTTTCAATCTACTTTTATTCACAAATAGGGGAAAGTTGGTGGATGTTCTTCCTTCTATTATTAGCACCTGATTTATCCATGCTAGGTTATTTAATTAATAACAAATTAGGCTCGGTTACATATAATGTGTTCCATTCCTACAGCGTTCCATTACTTTGTTTGCTAGTAAGTGTAATACTAGAAAGTCCGCTTTTCATTGGCATCGGAATCATTTGGGTTGCTCATATCGGTATGGACCGTACAGTAGGGTATGGATTAAAATATCCTACTCAATTTAAGGATACGCATTTACAGAAGATTGGTTAAAACTTATAGGGACCGGCATTTTATAAACTCTAGAAAAGAAAGTGGAGGATACAAATTGATCCAATACAAAACCAACAACATAACCGTATTTCAAAGTACATTATACAAAACATCCTCAGCCATTATTGAAACCAAACATTCCATGGTTATGACCGATCCGAATTGGTTGCCTGAAGAGGTGGAATCCATAAGGCAATATGTCATGAAACATATAGGAGATAGGGAACTATATATCATCTATACACATAGTGATTTTGATCACATTATTGGCGCAGGTGCATTCCCAGAAGCCAAAGTTATTGCTTCAGAAGAATTTAATGAAAATCCTCATAAAGAAGAAATCATAAAACAAAATTATGATTTTGATCAAAAATACTATCTCCAACGCTCTTACTTACATACCTATCCAACAGTGGATATTGGCATATCAGAAGATGGGCAAACCCTGGAGTTAGAAGATATTACATTAAGCTTTTTCAAAGCCCCTGGCCATACTAATGATAGTTTATTTACCGTTGTTGAACCTTTTGGCATTTTCCTCTCTGGAGATTACTTATCTGATGTAGAGTTTCCATTCATATTTAGCAGCTACAAGGATTATGTTGATACAATTGAAAAAGCCGCAAACGTGTACCAAAACTACGATATTACGATACAGGTTCCCGGTCATGGGTACACAACCGATAATCAACAAGAGATGAGGGATAGACTTGTCTTTTCTCAGTATTATCTACAGAACCTTTTAACAAAGAAACAAGCGTTAGTGGATGAGTTATCTAAGAAGTACACATTTTTTGAAGGTATGAAGGATATTCATGATTCGAATGTTGAGTTAGCCAATCAAGAACTAGAATCGTAAAAGGCGAGGAATCAATTGGTAATGAAAAAAGTAATTTGGATTGGTGGATCACCAGATTCAGGTAAAACTACAGTTGCAAAAGCATTGGTGAGAAAGTATCAAATGGATTACTATGATTATGATCTATATGAAGACAAGCATCATCAATTAATGGCAAGTGGTTCAAAGGAAGGCGAGATAGAAATCCCCTCATCTCCTGAGGATGTATGGCTTCACACGTCAAAAGAAAACCTCTTGAGTTGGGCTCATCAGTCATTCAATGGGCGGTTTCCTTATGTTTTAAGAGATCTCTCCAAATATCAGACATCTTCGACTATTTTAGCAGAAGGTTTTGGTCTTACACCTGAACTGGTTTTTCCTTACCTTGATCATCCTAAAGATGCTGTTTGGATAATCTCTAGTGAAGAAAAGAAAAGAGAAATGATGCTGAAAAGAAACAAAATGAACGGGATGTTTAATGACCCAGAAAAAGAAATTCAGGCAGAAGAAAACATGCTACAACGGGACCTTAAAATAGGGAGCATGATTAAAGAACAGGCCGATGAGTTAGGACTTAGCGTGATCCATGTAGATAAAAATACATCAATAGAACAAGTTTATAATACTGTTGAAAAACAATTTGAACGGATTTTACATTGTTACTAGAAAAACATATGTCAGCTATAAACGAAAAAATAGTTGACCAACTTCTCACCTCACTGTTATGCTAGCTTTTATTAGAAGAAAACAAGGTTCCATGAGGACTTATTGAACAGCTTCTTATAACAAAATATAAATGCTATGAAGGTTATGGGTAACACTATAACTGGAGCACATTCTGGAGAGACTACATTTTGTAGCGCCGAAGGGTTCACAATCTCAGGCAAATGGACAGAATCGTTGTAGCACGTGTATGAATATGTGTTAAACGTTTTTGCTGAGATTGGATACTGTCCAATCTTTTTTTATTGGCTTTTTTTGCTAATACCCATAAAGATTGGCCTAGATAATGAAACATATTTTAACGACCAGAAGAGGTGGACAACATGGAAAATAGACGCGCAATCGTTAGTGTTATCGGTAAAGACCAAGTAGGGATTATTGCCAAGGTAACTCAAGTGTTGGCAAGTAAAGAGATTAATGTACTTGATATTAGTCAAACCATTTTAGAAGAGTTTTTCACAATGATGATGATTATAGATGTATCTGATAACGAACAGTTGGATGACATCCGACATAAGCTTCAAACTGTTGGTGATGAAATGGGACTAAAAATTAACCTGCAGCTTGAAGATGTTTTCCAAGCAATGCATCGTATTTAAGGAGGTACCATCATGACTAGAAATATTGGCTTACATGAAATGACAGAAACGATCCGAATGGTTCAAATGGAAAATCTTGATATACGTACGGTCACGATTGGTATCAACCTACGCGATTGCACGGATCCGAACTTTGAACAAATGCAAGAACGTGTCTATGAAAAAATACTTCAATATGCCAAAGACTTAACAAAAGTGGCGGAATCTGTTGAAAGAGAATATGGCATTCCTATTATCAATAAGCGAATTTCTGTAACTCCTATTGCAGAGCTTCTAGGTCAAGCCACTGTTGAACAAGCTATAGCACTGGCAAAAACATTAGACGAAGCAGCAAAAGATCTAGGTGTTGATTTTATTGGTGGATATTCAGCTTTAGTACATAAAGGCGTTACCAAGGGAGAACAAACGCTAATAAATGCTTTACCTGAAGCCTTAAGTGTAACTGAACGGGTATGTGCTTCTGTTTCCGTTGCAACAACGAAAACAGGGATTAATATGGATTCAGTACAACAAATGGGCAAAGTGATCAAAGAGGCATCCGAAAAGACTCGTGACCAAAACGGCCTTGCGTGTGCGAAACTAGTCGTTTTCGCTAACCCAGTAGAAGACAACCCATTTATGGCAGGAGCTTTCCACGGTACCGGTGAAGGTGAAGCAGTACTTAATGTCGGAGTAAGTGGACCGGGCGTTGTGTTAAATGCATTGAAGCGTCATCCAAATCCGAATGCAGACCTTGGTTCTGTGTCTAGCGTCATTAAGAACACTGTCTTTAAAATCACTCGTGCCGGAGAGTTTCTAGGACGTGTTGTCGCTGAACGTATCGGTGTTCCGTTTGGCATAATGGATTTATCCTTAGCTCCGACAAATGCATTAAACGATAGCGTTGCTGAAATATTAGAAGAAATCGGACTTGAACGCGTCGGTACACATGGAACGATCGCAGCCCTCGCCCTGATGAATGATGCTGTAAAAAAAGGCGGAGCGATGGCAAGTGAATATGTCGGTGGCCTAAGCGGCGCTTTCATACCTGTTAGTGAAGATAATGGGATGATAAAAGGGGTTTCTGATGGCGCATTATCGTTATCAAAATTAGAAGCGATGACATGTGTATGCTCTGTCGGCTTAGATATGATTGCGATCTCAGGAGATGCCCCAGCTACTACGATTGCAGGTATGATTGCTGATGAAGCAGCCATCGGAATGATTAACAAGAAAACAACCGCAGTCCGCGTCATTCCTGTTCCAGATAAAGAAGAAGGAGAAATTGTTGAATTTGGTGGACTTCTCGGTCGCGCACCTGTAATGGGCGTCAACCCTTATGGATCTGACAAACTTATCAACCGTGGTGGACGCATACCAGCTCCTCTCCAGGCTCTAATCAACTAGAATAAGCACACTTTTATAAAAATAAGAAAAACGCACAACGAGCAGGTCTTATCCCCTCGTTGTGCGTTTTTTATGCAAAATATTCAATTCTTCCTTAATAGAGCCATCCTATTTGTATTATAAGATGCTTTTAATCTTATAATAATGTTAGTAAAATATGGTATATAAAAAGAAGAGAGGGTGATATACATGAAAAGAGTCGATGTAGCGTACGTAATTCTTTTTGATGAAAGTGAACAAAAGGTGTTGATGGTTAAAAATAGCGGAAGTCCTACTTCTTACTATACTTTACCAGGAGGAGCAGTCGAAAAGGGTGAAACACTTCAAGACGCTGCGATAAGGGAAGTTAAAGAAGAAACGGGCCTTGATGTGGAAGTCGAGGGAATGTTTAGTGTCAGCGAAGCCTTCTTTGAAGACAGAGGGCATCATGCAATCTTTTTTACATTTATAGGAGAGATTATTGGGGGAGAGATTTCCATAACTTATCCTGAAGAAATAGAGGAAGTGGTATGGATGGATGCTCAAGAAGCGGAAAAGCATATGCGCATTCCTAGTGATTTGGAAGGTTTGTTATTCAAGCGTGATTCGGTTCCTTATATGTTTCAAGGAAGTATTGTTCATACATAGCGTATTAAAAAGATCTCTACATGAATCGCAGAGATCTTTTTATGAATTCATTTGTTTAGATTATGATTCAGATGATTTCTTGCCTGGTGCAAACCATCCGATTAATGCAATAGCCACTAGAACACCATAGAAAGTCAGTGTCCAAAGTGTACTGTGAGGGAAGTCGTGATCCAAGACACCAATATCATCATGGGCAAGCGTTATAACAGCTAATTTAACTCCGACCCAGGCGACAATTGCATAGGCTGTTGTTTCTAACGCTGGGCGCTTGTCAAGTAGCTTTACAAACCAAGTTGCAGCATATTTGATTAAAATAAGCCCTGCGATTCCACCAAGCACAACGACAATAAATTTACCGCCATCCATGCCACCGAAATCTCCGAGTGGGGAATCTGGAAGGCCGAGTGCAAGAGCAACAGCAGCTAGAATCGAGTCAATTGCAAAAGCAAGATCTGCTAGTCCGATCTTACCTACTGTTGGCCAAAAACCTTTTCCTGCAGCTTCTTCTTCTACTTCGTTTTCAATATTTTCATTTTCTTTACCAAACTTCGCTTTTATCACATGTTTTAAACCTAAGTAAAGAAGATAAGCGGCTCCGATAGCTTGTATTTGCCATATATTCGCAATAAACGATATTGCAAAAAGAGCTATAAACCGAAAAGCAAATGCCATGAATATTCCATATTTAATCGCTCTTTCTTTTTGTTCTTCCGGTAAGTGCTTGGCAATCACCGCTAGAACAAGCGCATTATCCGCTGATAATAATCCTTCTAGTCCTATTAGAATTAATAAAGTCCAACCGTATTCTAACCAAATTGATTCCAAACTGATTCTCCTTTCTAACAATAACTTGTGTCATCTTAGGCTTATTAAGGTTTTTGGATATCGAGAATCAATATAAACAAGGTAGTTATATTATTACCTTTTTAACAAAGATTCTATGAGTAACAATACCTTACTACAATTTACCATAAACTTTATAGTTAAATCATCCAATGGTTATCTTTCCAACCTTAAACAAATTCATTCTTATATTGTGTAGTAGTTGTGGTTTTCGTTTTGTTTTGAAATAATTGGTATTAAATTCAATTGCTCATTTTAATGTAATTTATGAAACGGTTAGTTAATAAAAAAGGGGGGATCTATATGTACACATATTTCAATGGATTCATTATACGAGAAGGTATAGATGGTTTTGATGAATCAGCCTTGAAAGCATTATATATTGATGCAGGTTGGGTAGGTAATAACACCCCGAAATGGCAGGATGAAAAATTCAAATTAGCTTTTGAGAACTCTACATGGGCATTTACTGTTTGGAATGATGAAGAGCTTGTGGGAATGGTAAGAGTTTTATCAGATAAAATCATGTTTGCTACGATTCTGGACTTAATCATTAAACACCCCTATAGAAAGCATGGAATTGGGAAAAAGCTAGTTGAATCTTGTATGAGTAAATTGCCACATGGCACTTGGTATGCTCATACAACTTCTAATAATTATAGTTTTTATGAGAAATGCGGGCTAAAACTACAAAACCCTAGTGAAAGTGGTAATTGTGTTTATTTTGGGAGGAGAAAGGCAAGAGAGGAAGGTCATTTATAAAATAGCGTTAAAAAACTCTCATCCTGAACCATTTACAGAATGAGAGCCTAAATTAAGCTGTTTTTTTATGATTTTTATAGAATTGATATAAATCCAACACTGTGACTTTTACAACTGCATACAACGGGATTGCAATGAGCATTCCGATAAATTTATATAAGGCTGCAGCTACTAGTAGAAGGAGGATGATTGTCAGTGGATGGATATTTAACTTGTTCCCTAATACCAGAGGTGCGACTAAATTCCCTTCTATTTGCTGGACGACAACCAATGTAATCAGAACATAAATGATCATACTTGGTTGTTGTGTTAAAGCTACAACAAGTGCAGGCAGCACTCCGAGGATTGGGCCAAAAAACGGGACAACTGCTGTGATTGTTACAAATATGGCTAGTAATAAAGCGTAAGGCAGTCCAATAATGGCATAACCAATATACATAAGAACACCATCAACTATAGCGACAGTAATTTGTCCGATGATGTACCCTGATAGTTTCACACTTATATCTTGAAATACTTTGGTACCTTCATCTCGGTGTTTTTTTGGAATGAAATTAAGTATGAATGGAATGAAGCGGTTATCATCCTTAAGAAAATAAAATAAAACAAATGGCACAACGACTAGAACTGTAGTAGCTCCAGTCAAAGCAGATGCAATTTGGCTAATATTTTCCCCTAAGTTTTGAGTAATTCCACTTAAATAAGAGCTTGCTTCTTGACGTAGTTGATTGACGGACAACATTCCCATATCATGCTTATCAATCGTTTCTTGGGCCTTATTTGCTGTTTCTTTTAATTGTTTAGGAAGCTTTTGCGTAATATTAGAGAATTGGGTACTAATTTTTTGTGCAAATAATCTTCCTGCTAAAAACAGAAGTCCTGCAATAGCTGCGAACACAGACAAAATAGCAACCTCTTCAGGGATGAATTTTATTTTTCGTATCAGACGCACAATCGGTTTTAGTATGTAATACAAAAATCCAGCAATTAAGATTGGAAAGAATAACGTGCTAATGGCTGTCTTAAAAGGCGCTAATATATTTAATAAATTCAAGAAATAAATCAGGATTAAGAATAGAATAGCTCCTGTAACGAATTTAAAATAAGGATGTTTGATCCACATATGCCTTCCTCCTACATCGTCTTAACTTACTATTTAATACCACGCACGCGATATGATGTAACATCCTTTATTTGGAGAGGACTGTTTATAGGATTTGTATAAGGAACTTTCATATGCAGTTGGATGAAGGTTTTTTTGAATAGAATCTGGAATATTAAGGGATAGAAAGTGATGTTTAAGAAAAGAGGGATAGCATTCGTTATAAATCGTTCATACTATTATTTGTTTTAATCTTGGTCACTTCCTGCTCAGTTGATGAAACAAAAACACTAAGTATAGAAAAAACAGATGAGTTTAAACAAGTAATAATTCAAAAAGTGGATACGGAAAAGTCTATATTTAACTTCACTAGTGAAAAAACTTCACTTATTTCGGAGATTATCGAATTGGTTAATAAGAAGTCTGTTAAACGGTTGAAAGATACAGAAGGTCATTTTAACGAATTGAAAGATAAGAGTTACTATTCCTTTACTTTTATAGATGAAAAGGGGGAGGTTCAAGATCTTCATCCTGAATTTGCTTTCTTGATTCTGGAGGATGGAACGCTTCTCTATTCCGATCAAGAGAGAGAAGATAAACAACTTTCACTGATTAGTATAGAAAAGCATCCAAAAGTGCTGGAGGATTTAAAAAAGGTCATTGATGTTACTAAACAATAGGCTTTTACGGACATCAAACCTAATAGCAGATTTGATGTCGCTAAAGCTTCTTTATTATAAGATTTTCTCCAAGAAATCCTGTGCTCTTTGGGTTTCTGGTTTACTGAAAAATGTGGATGGAGGGGAGTCCTCAACTAACTTGCCATGGTCTAAGAAGAAAACACGATCAGCTACTTCTTTTGCAAACCCCATTTCGTGAGTTACCACAGCCATTGTCATTCCGGACTTAGCCAAGTCTTTCATTACGTCTAGTACCTCATTAACCATCTCAGGGTCCAGGGCAGATGTTGGTTCATCAAATAGCATGATTTCAGGTTCCATAGCTAGCGCACGAGCGATAGCAACACGTTGCTTTTGTCCACCTGATAAATTATTCGGATAGGCGTTCGCTTTATCAGTTAGTCCTACCTTCTCCAAGAGGGACTTTGCTTTCGTCTCAGCTTGATCAGCTGTTTCACCTTTTACTTGTTTAGGTGCATACGTTATATTATCGATAACCGTTAAGTGTGGAAACAAATGAAAATGCTGAAAGACCATACCAATATGCTCTCTAGCTTTAAGGATATTGGTTTTAGGATTCGTAATTTCATAGTCTTGTATCCAAACACTTCCGTTTGAAGGTGTTTCTAGTAGGTTTAAACAACGTAGGAAAGTGGACTTTCCTGAGCCTGATGGACCTACAATAGAGACCACCTCACCCGAGTTCACCTGTGTAGAAATATCACTTAATACCTCTGTTTTACCAAATGTTTTGGATAGATCTTCTACTTTAATCACTGACACGTAACCTCCGTTCTAATAGCTTACCAAGCATCGTTAATCCCATAACTAATAGATAATAAATAAGTCCAACAAATAAAAGGGGCTCAAAGTTTCTATAAATATCAGAGCCAACTACCTGTGCACGACGCATGAGATCTAAGTAACTGATGGTCGACACAATAGCTGATTCCTTTGTGAGTGTAATAAATTCATTCATCAATGCTGGTAAAATGTTTTTTAATGCCTGAGGTAAAATCAAGTCTTTCATCATCGGACGATAGGGAACCCCAAGTGCTTGAGCAGCTTCTGTTTGCCCTTTCTCAACAGCTTGAATTCCTGCACGGATGATCTCAGATATATAGGCAGAAGAATTTAGACCAAAAGCAAGAACAGCCGCAAAAAATGGTGGAATATTATATCCCGTTAATTGTGGGATAGCAAAATAGATAATCATAAGCTGTAGAATTAATGGCGTCCCTCGAAATACGGAGGTGTATGCATCAGCTAACCCAACCATGAATTTTATTCGACTGATTTTAATTAAAGCTATTAATGTTCCTAAGATAAAACCAAATATGATTGATACACTTACAAATCCTAACGTTACCCATATTCCTTCTAGCATAAAAGGAATATAAGGCACGATTTGGGTAAAATCCAAATTCATGCCTTCACCTCATTTCTAAATCGTGATGTTATAGTTTATTCTAAGTCTTCAAGCCATTCTTTCTTTAATTCCTCAAGTTTTCCGCTTTCTTTCATCTCTTTCAATACCTTATTTACGTCTTCTTTAAGGTCACTACCTTTTGGAAAAGCGACAGCCATTCCTGGAGAACTAGAAGTAGGGTCTTCAAAGCCACCAAGATTTTGTTCTTTGATATAACCTTTAGCTGCTGCTTTGTCCATATATGCAACATCAATACGGTTAGTTTTTAATTCCTGAATAAGTGTAGAGCTGGTATCTACTTGTTTCATCTTAAAATCTACTTTTTCCTGAATTTTTTTAGCGCCTTCTTCTTGAATCGTTCCAAGCTGTACGCCTACCGTTTTACCTTCTAGTTGTTCTAGTGAATCAATGTTTGCATCTTTATTCGTAACGAACATTTCACCGGAGTGATTATATTGAGTAGAAAAATCTACGTTTTGGCTACGCTTTTCTGTTGCAGACATGCCAGCTAGAACCATATCTACTTTCTCTGTTTGAAGAGCTCCAATTAATCCATCAAATTTCATATCCTTAATTTCAAGGTTGTAACCTAGTTCGTCAGCAATATATTTCGCTAAATCAATATCGAATCCAACGATCTCACCAGATTCATTTCTAGATTCAAATGGAGCAAAATCTGCTGATGTTCCCATAACCAATGTTTTCTCATTTTCACTTGCTGAAGAATTACTACATCCAATTAACCCAATTGATAAGATAATCATTAGTGCGCTTACTACAAATTTGTTTTTCATGACTTTTCCTCCTAGATAATTATAAGTGTTCATGTATTTTTATTAGTATTTAGAATACTAACACACATAATTATTCATTAAAAGAGGTTATTTATAAATTATTATACATTCTTATGCATTTATTTGTTTTTGAGGTTGGATAATAAGATTTTTAAGTCCGTGATCAAGGGGTTAAGTTTTTCTAGATAAATAAAAAAAGGAGTGTATAATTTTAAGAGAGAAAAAGTCTAATAGTAGATCAAAGTACCTTTGCAATAGTGTTATAAATGGAGGTCACGGTGTGAAAAAGAAAGGAAACGTAAAAAGAAGTCAAGATCAAAGAGCCAGACGGTATAAAGTAAGAGAATCAACGACTTTACTTCCGTTTTTACAACAGGTTCTATCCCATCTGAGTCGTAATGCTGTTAAATCTGTCCTTACTAGTGGGAATGTAGTGATAGAAGGAAATGTAGTTACGAAGCATAATTATCCACTTCAACAGGATCAAGTGGTGGAAATTCACAAAGATAACGTGCGATCTGAACATACGTTGAAAGGACTTACAATTCTTTATGAGGATAAGGACATCATTGTAGTAGAAAAGGATTCAGGTCTTTTATCTATTTCTTCAGGTAAAGAGAAAACTTTAACGGCTCACCGCCAGCTTTCTGATTATGTTAAAACGAGTCATCCTAAAAATCGCATTTTCATTGTTCATCGGTTAGATCGAGATACCTCTGGTGTCATGATCTTTGCAAAGTCAGAACAGGTGAAAAACAAGCTGCAGAATGCATGGAAAGACATGGTGAAGGAGCGAACTTATATAGCTCTTGTAGAAGGGAAGATGCAAAAATCAGAAGGTGTGATAACATCTTGGCTAAAAGAAACAAAAACACATGTCATGTATTCTAGTAAGAAACCAAACGATGGTAAAAAGGCTGTAACCCATTATAAGGTGTTGCAGTCGAATCTAAATGTCTCCTTAGTTAAACTTAACCTTGAAACTGGGAGAAAGAATCAAATCCGCGTACACATGAAGGATATCGGCCATTCGATTGTTGGGGATAAAAAGTATGGAGCCACAAGTAATTCATTAGGTCGGTTAGGACTTCATGCAAAAGAAATTGCGTTTAAACACCCTTCCCGAAGTGAGATTTTACACTTTGAATCACAAGTGCCTGAAGTGTTTTTGGAGAAGTTCTAAACATTGTGTGAAAAGAGAAGATAGGAAGGCAATACAATAGTATATTTAAAGGCTTAGAGAAAGTTTATCTCTAAGCCTTGTTTTTATATCCCCAATATGTAGTTGAAAAAGAGTTCTCTGTATTATTTTGTGTAGATTTTTATTGATCAGTCTTCGTCTTAAGGGCCAGATTGTGGAAGACTCAGTTTCGAAATAAATATTGAAATATATATACTAAAATGAGACTACTTAAAAATAATAAAGATTAGATGTACTTTGTACGATATTATCAATGAAAACATAAATGTTATATAGAACAATTGTTGTATAGTTGTCCTAATTAAAGGTGGAATACTATGAGTTTTCAACAAACAGACATTAATAAGGGATTTGTTTATAAAGTTCAACATATTCCCACTGGTGAGTATGTTTCTGAAAGTGGTGTATTGGAAAGTAACATTGAATTTGACCAATTAGCAAAGTTTAGAAGTAAAGAAGAAGCTAACTATTTTATAAATACCTTTATAAAGATAGGTGAAGGAGATCAACCCAATCAATTTAAATTAGTAAAACACAATACATTTTTATTGGATATTGATATTCCGTTCATGAATGACTTAAGGGATACAGATTTTCATAGCATTTCTGTTTTTTTTAAGCAAAAGGTGAAAAAGTTTAAACGCTTTAAGAATAAATGGATGAAGAAGTAGATAGCTGTCAATTAAAAAAATAAGAGTTAGGTTATAGGGGGAGATACTACTGCTATATGTTTTAATAGGAATTATATTAGGTTCCATTAAATTAAAACACGTCTTTAAAGCAAAAACTAAGTATAAAAAGTATCAACAATCAGGTTTTGTAGTGTTTTTCTATGGTCTTGCTGTAGTCAATTCAATATTTTTCTTTAGTGAAGATGAGCAAATTAACCAACTCTTTATATATGTATTTCTTTTGATCATAATGATTTCCTGTATCCCTTTATTTATTGATGAAAATATACTAAATAAAATATCTAGAACTAGGTCACGTGGGAAACCTAAGAAGGAGGATATAGGAAAGGACGTTAAATGAAAATATTACGATATCAATCCTTCATGATAAGGGCGCTATTCTGTAATATGAATAGCGTCTTTTTTACACAGTAACTTGAGAGTAGCCAGGTACTTTTTCTATAGTAAGAAGTGGCTGTTATATTATAGTAGAATTGAAATTAATTTAAATAAACAAGTTTACGAACGATATTAAAAGTATTAAGCAAACGTTAGAGGGGGGACAATATTGTTTAAACAAAGAAAATTTTTATCACTACGACAATATGAACTTCAAAAAGATGGAGTAAAAGTTAAGGCAAAAGGTATCACAAATAATCATGAATATAAAATAAATTTTGAGACGCTTGGGAGAGATATAGAGTACTATAAAAACGGAAGTCTAGGTTGGCTGATAGGGGCTATAATTACTACGATAGTCCCGCTAGGCGTTTTAATAGAGGACTTCTTTCTGGGGACAGAAGAGGCTAGTTTTGGAGCGGGATTTTTTTATTTATCTATCTCATTTATATGTTTTACTGTATATTTTTCAAAAGCGAAAAATTATCTCATTATAACTGGTGGAAGCCATAATCTTGCATTTTTTAAAAATAAGCCATCTTCATATGACTTAAGTGAATATATAGAAGATATTCTTCTTGCAAGAAAAGATTACTTAAGAGACAAATATACTAAAATTGATATAGGTTATTCATTTGAGGATCAAGTAAACATTTATAGAAGGTTACGAGAGGAAAAAATTATTACAGAACAAGAGTATGAGAACTTAGTAAAAGTTCGTATTGATTACGAGGAACAACCCAAGGAGAAAGCAGGGTTCATATAGGATAGGTAATTGAGAACTCATCAATCTCGTTACACAAATAAAACTATATAATTCAAATCATACCAAACAATACAAGCCACCTGACTAAATTGAATTGAGCTTTGAAAGTTATCTCGAATTCAAGTCTTCCACATAAGACCAGCTATAAAAAGTCAAGTATCTAAATCAATGTTTCTTTAGGTTTAAAGGAATAAAATTTGGCATGCCAAATAAACCTCACG
>NZ_AULJ01000044.1 GCF_000425225.1 Pontibacillus marinus BH030004 = DSM 16465
TAATCCTATCATGACAAGGTTTTGAGCAACTTCTGTGAATATAAATTCCAATCAATTTGAGATGGGAAAGTCCAAATTATGGTCCGTTAATCTCCATAATCGCGTGGAGGGAAGGAAACGGCAAACTGTCGTGGTAACAAAGGGAAGACGAGACCCCGCAGGCACGAGGAGGCTCGGCTTTTCTTCCACAACAGGCTTGCCGTTTCACTGACCGCAACAAATTACTCAACAGCAACGGACTCCTCTCAGTTTCAAGTCTTCAACATAACTGCCATATTGTTGAATAACTAGGTTCAAATAAGCAAAAAAAATAACCCTGGAACTAATCCAGAGTTATTTCGGTTTAATGACAACGTGTCGATAGGGTTCATTTCCGTCTGAAAACGTTGAAATCTCATGATGATGTTGTAAAGCAGTATGAATGATTTTTCGTTCGTAAGATGGCATAGCCTCCAACTTTACTTCTCGACGAGTTGTAATAGCTTTATCAGCTAAACGATTAGATAATTGCGTCAACGTTTCCTTTCTGCGCTCTCTGTACCCTTCAGCATCAACAATAACAGTTACATACTGGTTTGTTTTACCATTAATTGTAAGTTGCGTGAGGTATTGAAGTGCATTCAAAGTCTGTCCACGTTTTCCAATAAGAAGTGCAATTTTATCTCCTACTAAATCAAACGTAATCTCTTTCCCTTTACGATAAACTTCAACATGAATAGAAGCACCCATACCGTTTGCTACAGTTTCAAGATATTGCTTAGTTTCTTCAATAGCCGTTTCAGTATCGTGTTTATCATCTTCTACTATTTCTGAAGCTTCGACCTGTTCTTCTGTACCTTCCGATGCTTCATCTTGATGGATGTGTTCTTGACTTTCTTCTTCTTCCGTCTCTTGATTCACAATGCTAACTTTCACAATAGCACGTTTGGATCCAAATAGACCGAAAAATCCTTTTTTGCCTTCATCAATGACTTCTACATTGGTTTGGTCCCTCGAGGTGTCTAACTGCTCTAAAGCTGATTGGACCGCGTCCTCAACTGTTTGTCCAGTAGCAGTTATTTGTCTCACTTGGCCGCGCCTCCTGTTTCTGTATCTTTCATCATTGGTTTTCGAATAAACATCGTTTGTCCGATCATAAAGATGTTACCAACTACCCAGTAAAGTGCAAGAGCTGCTGGGAAGTTAATTGCAAATACACCGATCATGACTGGCATGATATAAAGCATCATAGTCATTTGTGGATTAGCGTTCGCCATACCTGCCATCATTAGCTTTTGTTGAATAAACGTTGTTGCTGCAGCAATGAGTGGCATTAAAAAGATCGGGTCTGGATTTCCTAGTTCAAACCATAGGAAGTTATGTCCTTCTATGGCTTGAGTACGCATAATTGCATGGTAGAATGCGATTAAAATCGGCATTTGTACTATAATCGGGAAACAACCAGCTAATGGATTTACTCCATGCTTTTGGAATAACTCCATCGTTTCTTTTTGCAACTGCTGTTGTGTTTGTTGGTCTTTAGAACTGTGCTTTTCTCTAATTTTCTGTAATTCAGGCTGAATCTCCTGCATAGCTTTTGAACTTTTCAATTGTTTTACGTTTAACGGTAATAAAACCAAACGAATGATAAGCGTTACAACAATAATAGATAGGCCATAATTCTCTCCGAATAGTTCAGCGAAATATATAATCGTTTGGGACAGTGGGAATACAAAGTATTTATTCCAAATTCCTTCACTTTCAGCTGTAATGTTCTGATCCATTTCCATACAGCCTGTTAATAAACTGAGGAGTCCTGTCAAGACGACCATTAAAAGGACTTTCTTTCGCAACGTCACTTCCTCCTTATACTTCCAATATCCATAGAAACATCAAATGTATTTTACCACTAATCTATGGAACAGTTCTATATGAAATCTTTAGGCTTTCTTTGATTTTACCAAAAGATTATTTTTCGATAGCACATGGTTCAAGCTTTTCTTCATTTCATGATAGTTCATTTGACTTGTTGGTTTTCTAGCAATAATAACAAGATCATATTCTGAAAGAATGCGATCTTCCATCTCATGAAACGCTTGTCTTAAATATCTTTTTATTTGGTTTCTAGTCACAGCATTGCCAATTCGCTTGCTTACAGACAAACCAATTCGAAAATGACCCTGGTTTTCTTTCTTTAAGTAATACAAAACGAGCTGACGATTTGCAAAGGAAGTCCCTTTTTTAAATACCTGTTGGAATTCTTCGTTTTTCTTAATTCGGTTTTGTTTTTTCATGGTTCAATTCACTCTCCAATAATGTAGAGCAGATTATTAGAAAGAAAGGACTTCATATATGACAACACTCCCTCTACATATGTAGAAAGTTTATGTTCAGGCATCATATACCTTTTTCCAAAATCGCGATTGTTTCATGTTATATAGAAAAACATGATATCCACCTGAAATGGTGAATATCCATGTTCTCCTTAATTAAGGTCATTCTAGAACTTATTATAAAAAAACTAGAAAAAAGACCACTGAGATCGAATCAGTGGCCTATGCGGATAATTGTTTTCTACCTTTACGACGACGGCGTTTTAATACTTTACGACCGTTTGCACTACTCATACGTGCACGGAAACCGTGTACTTTGTTACGCTTACGATTATTTGGTTGAAATGTACGTTTCATTTATAGACACCTCCCTGAGGAATGTAAATACAATAATCTTCTTAAGACAGTCCAATTCATTATAAAAAATCCACCAGGGAAATGTCAACTTATTTTTAAGTTATACACCACAGATCCTCTATTCAATTTTTCCACTCACATATCCTGTGAATAATTTTTTCTGCTCTTTTTTTTATCCACATACATTATCGACAAGATAATCACAAAATATAGTGTTGTGGATAAAATTTATCTACAATCCCTAGATAATGTGGATAAGTGTCGAAAAACCATTGCAACAATGGGATTTATTTGGTATCATATTTGTGTTTTAGTTCTGAATAAACCTCAAGCCCATTATTTGTTTTCCACAGTCTGTGGATAATCTGTGGATAGACATTCACATGGGTGTTGAAGCACTTATCAACAATAATGTGGATTATGCTAACAATTTATTTCAGTACTGTTATAGTAACAGTTTTAAATCCACAGCCATAATTTCTCTTATAGTTTTACAAATGTTGTACAGCACCTCCGGATCTTTCTGCTTCTAGCTTATTTTCTCAATTTAGAAGAGAAAGGATACGTGAGGTTTTTTGTTTCATACTGGTTCCTTAGGATGAAAGGGGTGAACATGTAGTTGGAAAATATACAAGAGCTCTGGGAAAACACGTTAACGAAAATTGAAGAAAAAATTAGTAAACCAAGCTTTGAAACTTGGCTCAAAAGTACAAAGGCTGACTCTTTAAAGGATGACACGCTAGTTATTGTGGCACCGAATGAGTTTGCAAGAGATTGGTTGGAGAGTCGTTATGCAAGTTTGATTTCCGACACATTATATGAAGTGACTGGAGCGGAACTTCAAACGAAATTTATTATTCCGGAAACCAAAGACGTCTCACATGATGATATAAAACCGGCTATTAAACAGGTTCCTAATGATAAAGAGGATGGACAAGAATCTCCTCAAAGTATGCTGAATTCTAAATACACGTTTGATACTTTTGTTATTGGTTCAGGTAACCGATTTGCCCATGCAGCTTCACTTGCAGTTGCGGAAGCTCCAGCCAAAGCATATAACCCATTATTTATATATGGTGGCGTGGGACTTGGTAAAACCCACTTAATGCATGCAATTGGGCACTATGTATTGGATCATAATCCATCAGCAAAAGTGGTTTATCTATCTTCTGAGAAATTTACAAATGAGTTCATTAATTCAATTCGTGATAATAAAGCCATCAACTTCCGCAATAAATATCGAAATGTGGACGTGCTTTTAATAGATGATATTCAATTTTTAGCTGGAAAAGAACAAACACAAGAAGAATTTTTCCATACGTTTAATACACTTCACGAGGAAAATAAGCAGATCGTTATTTCTAGTGATCGACCACCTAAGGAGATTCCAACTTTAGAAGATCGACTACGTTCTCGATTTGAATGGGGCTTAATTACTGATATTACGCCGCCTGATTTAGAAACTCGTATTGCGATATTACGCAAGAAAGCAAAGGCTGAAGGTTTGGATATTCCAAATGAAGTTATGCTATATATTGCGAATCAAATTGACACCAATATTCGTGAATTGGAAGGTGCCCTCATTCGAGTGGTAGCTTATTCGTCATTGATTAATCAGGATATTGATGCATCACTTGCTGCTGAAGCATTGAAGGATATTATTCCTAGTTCGAAACCAAAAGTGATTACGATCCAGGCTATTCAAGAGGTAGTTGCTGAAAAATATAATGTAAAACTCGAGGATTTCGCAGCAAAAAAACGTACAAAAACGATTGCATTCCCAAGACAAATTGCTATGTATCTGTCTAGAGAAATGACGGACTACTCCCTACCGAAGATTGGTGAAGAGTTTGGCGGGCGTGATCATACTACGGTTATTCATGCTCATGAAAAAATTTCGAAACAACTAGCAGACGATCAGCAGTTACAAAAAGATTTAGATGAATTACGTGAAACACTTAAGTCTTAATCATGATAGATGAACGCTAAATTTAACTCCAATTATCTACTTTTTTAGACATTTCGACACGTTTCTTCAAAATCACCCTGTTGATAACTGCAGAAACTGTCCCATGATTTACTCACAAACTATCCACATGTGGATATCCTTTTTCGCATGTGTTTAAATAAGTTATTCACAAATTCACACGCTCTATTACTATTACGATCTTTAAAATATAAATAAATATATAATATAAAGATCCATTTAGGAGGATTCGTTTCAATGAAATTTACAATTCAACGCGATCAATTGATGGATAGCGTACAAGATGTCATGAAAGCTATCTCTTCTAGGACAACAATTCCTATTCTGACCGGGATGAAAATTGAAGCAACTACAGAAGGGGTTAAGCTAACAGGTAGTGATTCTGATATCTCTATTGAATCGTTTATCCCTAGAGAAGATGATGGGATCGTTTATGTTGAAAATATAGAACCTGGAAGTATCGTATTACAGGCTAAATACTTTCCTGATATTGTTCGGAAACTTCCTCAACAGACTGTAGAAATTGAAGTTGATGATCACTTAAACGTTAGTATTCGTTCTGGTAGTGCTGAGTTTCACCTAAATGGCCAGGATGCAGAAGAATATCCGCATCTTCCTCAACTTTCAACAGAACAGAGTTTTGAGGTACCAATCGATTTACTCAAAGACCTTATTCGTCAAACCGTATTTGCGGTGTCCACCTCAGAAACACGCCCCATCTTGACAGGTGTAAACATGAAGGTGGAAGATGAGAACTTAAGTTTTGTAGCAACGGATAGTCACCGTTTGGCATCACGTGATATTCCTTTGAAGGAACAAGCTCAAAACCTTTCGTTTAACAACGTTGTAATCCCAGGGAAAAGTTTAACGGAATTAAATAAAATTCTTGGAGATTCTCAGGAGAGTATTGTTATCAGTGTTACGGAAAACCAAATCTTATTCCGTACGAAGAATCTATATTTCTTATCTCGACTGTTAGATGGCAACTATCCTGAAACATCTCGATTAATTCCTGATCAAACGAAAACACTTGTAACGATTGATACGAAAGAGCTTCTACAGTCTATCGATCGTGCTGCATTACTAGCCAAAGAAAATCGAAATAGTGTTGTTAAATTAACAACGAAAGAAAATAACCAAATAGAAATTACAAGTAATTCTCCTGAGATTGGTAAAGTAGTGGAAGAAGTGCATGCAGAGGTAGTTGAAGGGGAAGATTTAAAGATTTCATTTAGTGCAAAATATATGATGGATTCCCTGAAGATTATGGATACGGATAAAGTTCATATTCAATTTACTGGAGCTATGCGACCTTTCCTTATTCGTCCAAATGAGGATGAACAAATTCTTCAGCTAATCCTACCAGTAAGAACTTACTAAAATTAAGAGCAATATAAAAAAAGGTATTCAATCCAAAAAATCCTACTGCTATGAAGATGGTGGTAGGATTTTTTAATACTTCCTTTAGGAACGTTTTAAAACTGCAACAAAAAGGCTTTTTGAAATACATTTTCCCGTTCCTTTTCTTATGGGCAAATCTTTAGTAAAATAGATAGAAGGCCAAGACTGAAGAAATAAGGTGGATAACATGAACGAAAATATTGAAATTGCAACAGAAACCATCCAATTGGGTCAATTTTTACAGATTGCCAATGTCATTGAGACGGGCGGAATGGCAAAGTGGTTCCTTTCTGAATATCCAGTTTTTGTAAACGGTGAACAAGAGGATCGACGAGGTAAGAAAATTTCCATTGGCGATGTTGTAGAAGTTGAAGGGGTTGGAACCTTTACTGTTGTAAGAGAATCCTAATTCCCATGAAAACTAAAGGGGAATATTCATGCACATAGAAGAGTTAACGTTAAAGCAATATCGAAACTATAAAGATCTCCATTTAACCTTTGATGATAAAATTAATGTCATTATCGGTGAGAATGCTCAAGGTAAGACGAATCTCATGGAGGCTATCTATGTTTTAGCTTTTTCGCGATCTTATCGAACACCCCGTGACAAAGAACTCATTATGTGGGACGAAGAATATGCTAAAATAAAAGGTAGTGTTTATAAACGAAAGCGCCGTTTCCCTTTGGAAGTTATCGTGTCTAAAAAGGGCAAAAAAGCTAAATTAAATCACTTAGAGCAGAAGCGATTAAGTGATTATATTGGTGCTTTAAATATTGTAATGTTCGCACCTGAAGATTTAAACCTGGTAAAAGGCAATCCTCAGGTTCGTCGTCGTTTTATAGATATGGAGATCGGACAAATACAACCTGCCTATATTTATCATTTAGGACAGTACCAAAAAGTTTTAAAGCAGCGAAATCATTTATTAAAAGAATACCAGCGGAATCAGCATAAACAACAAGATACTACCATGCTACAAATCCTGACAGAACAACTGATTGAGCATGCAGCTACTGTGGTTCAGCGTAGATTTAACTTTTTACACTTGCTTAGAAAGTGGGCTGGACCGATTCATCATGGAATAAGCAGACAGCTAGAGGAACTTCAAATTGAGTACGATGCCTCGGCGGATGTATCAGAGGACATGGATTTGTCAACACTGGTAAGGGTATTTCAAGATAAATTTGCAGAAGTTGAAAAAAGAGAAATTGAGAGGGGGACAACTCTTGTTGGTCCTCATCGTGATGATTTGATTTTCAAGGTAAACGGCAAGGATGTGCAAACGTATGGTTCACAAGGACAACAGCGTACAACAGCACTTTCTTTAAAACTTGCTGAAATTGAGTTGATCTTCAACGAAGTAGGCGAATATCCGATACTTTTATTGGATGATGTATTAAGTGAGTTAGATGATTATCGTCAATCACACTTATTACATACCATTCAAGGAAAAGTTCAAACATTCGTCTCAACAACGAGTGTGGAAGGAATCGAACACGAAACCCTTGAACAAGCGGAGTTATTTTATGTTCAAGAAGGCCATGTATCGAGAGAGAATTGAGGTGGCACGATGTTTATTCATATCGGAGATGATCATGTAATTGAATCTGAGGATGTCATTTCAATCATTGATTGTGAACTATTATCCTCATCTTCCATTGTGGAAGAAATGATTTTTAACCAAAGGAAAAATCAACGAGTTTTTGAAACGCCAGATGCGGATGCGAAAGCCATTGTCATCACAAAGGACTATATCTACTTTAGCTCATTATCCGTTCTAACGTTAAAAAAACGTGCTAACATGACATCTACTTTAAATAAATTAGAAGATTTCTCTGAAGGAACTGTGGAGTAAGACAAGATAAATAATAACCTCTGGAAAGAAGTGTAGGTGAATATTATGACAATGGAAGAAAAGCTTTCAGAGCAACAAGCCTATGATGAAAATCAAATACAAGTCCTTGAAGGATTAGAAGCTGTACGTAAACGCCCAGGGATGTATATTGGTTCAACGAATGAAAAGGGGTTACACCACCTCGTATGGGAAATCGTTGATAACAGTATCGATGAAGCGTTAGCTGGCTATTGTGATCATATTACGGTAACGATTGAAAAGGATAATAGTATCACTGTTACCGATAATGGTCGTGGAATTCCTGTAGGGATGCACAAAAAGGCGAATCGTCCAGCTGTTGAAGTTATCTTAACTGTTTTACACGCTGGTGGTAAATTTGGTGGCGGCGGTTACAAGGTATCTGGTGGACTACATGGTGTAGGTGCTTCTGTAGTTAACGCTTTATCTAGTGAATTAGAAGTATTCGTTCATCTAGATGGCCAGATTCACTACCAAAAATATCATCGTGGCGTACCTGATGAAGATTTAAAAGTGATTGGTGAAACAGACGTGTCTGGTACACGCATTCACTTTAAGCCTGATACAGAAATTTTCTCAGAAACGCAAGAATACCAATTTGATACATTAGCAAATCGTTTACGAGAACTTGCCTTCCTAAACAAAGGAATTAAAATCTCGATCAACGATGAGCGTGATGAAGAACAAGAAGACAAAGAATTTTTATATGAAGGCGGAATTGTTTCTTACGTTGAGCACTTAAATCGTACACGTGATGGACTTCATGAGCCGTTTTATGTTGAAAGTGAAAGTGAAGAAATTAGTGTTGAGGTCGCGTTACAATATAACGATGGCTTTGTGAGTAACATTTATTCCTTTGCGAATAACATCCACACGTATGAAGGTGGGACGCATGAGTCAGGATTTAAAACGGCATTGACCCGTGTAATTAATGACTATGCACGTAAGAATCAAATGTTTAAAGAAAATGATCCGAACTTAACTGGTGATGACGTACGTGAAGGTTTAACGGCTATTATCTCAATCAAGCACCCTGACCCTCAGTTCGAAGGTCAAACGAAAACCAAGCTTGGAAATAGCGAAGCACGTACAGTTACGGACAATATTTTTAACGAGTATTTCTCTAAATACCTATTTGAAAACCCTGATTCTGCAAAACAAATTGTTGAAAAAGGATTAATGGCATCACGCGCTCGTGCAGCTGCGAAGAAAGCACGTGAGTTAACACGACGTAAGAATGCTTTAGAGGTTTCAAATCTACCTGGTAAGCTTGCTGATTGTTCATCTAAAGATCCTTCTATCAGTGAACTTTATGTCGTGGAGGGTGACTCTGCGGGAGGTTCAGCTAAGCAGGGGCGTGACCGTCATTACCAAGCAATCTTACCATTACGAGGTAAGATCATTAACGTTGAAAAGGCACGTTTAGATAAGATTCTCTCCAATAATGAGGTTCGAGCAATCATAACAGCACTTGGAACGGGCATTGGAGAAGAGTTTGATATTTCTAAAGCACGTTACCAAAAAATCGTTATTATGACGGATGCTGACGTCGATGGGGCTCATATTCGTACGTTATTATTAACCTTCTTCTACCGATATATGCGTCCATTGTTAGAGCATGGTTATATTTATATTGCACAGCCACCGTTGTATAAAATTCAACAAGGTAAAGCCATTTACTATGCGTTTAACGATAAAGAGATGGAATCGAAGCTAGAGGAACTATCAAAGACACCTAAGCCTGGTTTACAGCGCTACAAGGGTCTTGGTGAGATGAATCCTGAACAGCTTTGGGAAACGACGATGGATCCAGAAACTCGTACATTGCTTCAGGTTAGTTTACAAGATGCGATTGAAGCAGATGAAATTTTTGAGATCCTTATGGGCGATAAAGTAGAACCTCGTCGTAATTTCATTCAGGATAACGCTGCATACGTTAAAAACTTAGACGTATAAAGCAGTCGTAAATACCATTATTCTAGTTTCGACTCCTAGCTTCTAGTGACATGAGTAATCTTTCTAAAGCAAACTTTACCACCTATGAAATCTTGCTTATGCACAAGGAGCTATACAGTCGCCTACACTTTTCGTTTTAAGAGGGAGGTAATTCTATGGCGGAACAAGATCGCCCCCAGGTTCAGGAAGTCAATATAAGTCAGGAAATGAAGACATCCTTTTTAGATTATGCAATGAGTGTTATTGTCTCTCGTGCATTACCTGACGTGCGTGACGGACTTAAACCCGTACACCGTCGTATTTTATATGCAATGCATGACTTAGGTATGCATTCTGATAAAGCTTACAAAAAATCTGCCCGTATTGTTGGAGAAGTTATCGGTAAGTATCACCCGCATGGTGACTCAGCTGTATATGACTCTATGGTACGTATGGCACAAGATTTTAACTATCGATATATGCTTGTGGACGGACACGGAAACTTTGGTTCTGTGGATGGTGATGCAGCAGCAGCCATGCGTTATACGGAAGCACGTATGTCCAAAATCTCAATGGAAATCCTTCGAGATATTAACAAGGATACAATTAATTACGATGATAACTATGATGGTTCAGAAAGAGAACCACTCGTACTACCTGCTCGTTTCCCAAATTTACTTGTAAACGGAGCTAGCGGGATTGCTGTAGGGATGGCGACCAATATCCCACCCCATCAATTAGGTGAAGTAATTGATGCAGTTCTAGCTGTTAGTAAGGATCCAGAGATTACGATTGATGAATTGATGACGGAGTACATTTTTGGCCCGGATTTTCCTACATCTGGTGAAATTTTAGGTCGAACTGGAATCCGGAAAGCCTATGAAACTGGAAAAGGCTCTATTACGGTTCGTGCTAAAGTTGAAATTGAGGAACAAGCGAATGGAAAAGCACGCTTAATTGCTTCAGCACTACCATTCCAGGTCAATAAAGCGAAATTAATTGAAAAAATAGCTGAACTTGTTCGAGATAAGAAAATTGATGGAATTACAGATTTACGTGATGAATCTGACCGCGATGGACTTCGTGTAGTAATAGAGTTACGCAAAGATGTAAATCCAAATGTTGTATTAAATAACTTATATAAACAAACAGCCTTACAAACTTCCTTTGGTATTAATATGCTTGCACTAGTAAATGGTGAGCCGAAGGTATTAAACTTAAAGCAGTGTCTTGAGCACTATTTAGATCACCAAAAAGTAGTTATTCGTCGTCGTACAGAATATGAGTTAAAGAAAGCACAAGCTCGAGCTCATATTCTAGAAGGGCTGCGGATTGCACTAGACCATATTGATGAGATTATTGCCTTAATTCGTGGATCTCAAACAACAGATATTGCGCGCGAAGGTTTAATGACTCAATATGAGTTGTCTGAAAAGCAAGCTCAAGCGATTCTTGATATGCGTTTACAGCGTCTAACAGGCTTAGAACGTGACAAAATCGAAGAAGAGTATCAAGAGCTAGCGAAGTTAATTGAAGAACTCAAAGCAATTCTTGCGGATGACGAAAAGGTTCTTGAAATTATCCGAGAAGAATTAGAAGACATTAAAGAGCGCTTTAATGATAAGCGACGTACTGAAATTGTCGCGGGAGGAACAGATTTCATTGAAGATGAAGACTTAATTCCTGAAGAGACAATTATCGTAACATTAACGCATCAAGGATATATTAAACGTCTTCCAGCAACTACGTATCGTTCACAACGTCGTGGTGGAAGAGGTGTTCAAGGTATGGGCACTAATGAAGATGACTTCGTAGAACATCTTTTATCTACTTCAACGCACAATACGCTATTATTCTTTACCAATAAAGGTAAAGTGTATCGCGCTAAAGGGTATGAGATTCCTGAGTTTAGCAGAACAGCGAAAGGAATCCCGATCATTAACATGTTAGAAGTTGATAAGGGAGAATGGATTAATGCCGTAATCCCAATTGAAGAATTCGCTGAAGATTGGTATTTATTCTTCACTACGAAAAACGGTATTTCCAAGCGAACATCTCTTGATCAGTTTGCGAACATTCGTAAAGGTGGTTTAATTGCCTTAAACCTTCGTGAAGATGATGAATTGATATCTGTTCGATTAACAGATGGTTCGAAGCATATCATGATCGGTACAAAAGGTGGTTATCTAATACGCTTCCCTGAAGAAGACGTTCGTACAATGGGGCGTACAGCTACTGGTGTTAAAGGAATCTCTTTACGTGATGATGATGAGGTTGTATCAATGGAAATCATTGAAGATGGCCTTCAAGTACTAAACGTAACGACTAAAGGATTCGGAAAACGAACACCTGCAGAAGAATATCGTATCACTGGTAGAGGTGGTAAAGGTATTCGTACATGTAACTTGACCGATAAAAATGGTGAGGTTGTAGCTGTTAAATCTGTTACGGGTGAAGAAGATGTAATGATTATCACAGCTAGTGGTGTGTTAATCCGGATGCCAGTAGAAAGTATTTCTCAAACAAGTCGTAACACACAAGGGGTTCGCCTCATTCGCCTTGGAGAAGGAGAAGAAGTAGCTACATTGGCTCAAATCGAAAGCGAAGACGATGAACATGAAGTAACCCAACCTGCAGAAGTCGTAAGTGAACAACAACAAGAAGAGTCAACAGAAGAAGAGTAAGAATGAAAAAGAGGATACACGTTTTAGTGTTCCTCTTTTCTTTTATCCTGTTTTAAGTAATAATGAGGTTATAGTTAAAACCTTCCACATTTAGACTATAAGCGGTTGCCTTCGCTTATCTACATAAGTAATAAGAGGATGTGAAACCATGCGTGTACACCCAAGTCAGTTAGTTCCAGGATGTATGGTCTTGAAAGATGTAATGGGACAAACAAATCATCCTATTATAGAAAAGAATACAGTTATTAAGCCTATTCATATTACGGTTTTACATAAGTTTTTAATTGAAGAAATCGATGTGGGTCCAAAACTTGCTAGTGGTGAAGTTTTTAAACCTGAGGAGTATATAGAGGAAGAGGAATCAGAGGAAGCAAAGAATACCCCAGTAAGAGGAATTACGAGCTTTGCGGATCAATATCTTGATGCTGTTCAAGCTTATAAAAGCATGTTTAAAAATTGGCAAGCTGGATCATCTATTGATATCTCTAAAGTACGTAAAACGATTGTCCCATTAATTCACGAAGCTTTGAAGGATAAAAGTCAGGTCTTTATGTTGCACCATTATTCTACTAAGGAAAATTACTTTTACCATCATAGTATTGCCGTTGGCTTACTTTCCTCGATCATTGCTAAACAGATGAACTTCTCGCAAGGGGAAATTATCCAGATCGGCCTAACTGGCTTTTTGAGTGATGCTGGCATGTCTAAGATAGAGGAACGAATTATGAAGAAACGCGGTCCGTTAACTTCGCGAGAATTCGAGGAAGTCAAAAAACATCCTACCTATTCTTATAGGCTTTTAGAAAAAATACCTGTATTAAAAAATGAGGTTCGTATCGGTGTATTACAGCACCATGAACGACGTGATGGTTCAGGGTATCCTATTGGAATTGCAGAGGATAAGCTACATCCATACGGAAAAATTGTAGCTGTTAGTGATATGTACCATGCAATGACATCAGAGCGTATTTATAAAACGAAGAAATCCCCATTTAAAGTAATAGAAGAGATGATGCAGGACCAATTCGGTAAATTTGATCATAAAGTTGTTCAGGCATTTATAGATAGTATGACGAATTTCTCTACTGGTACCAAAGTGAAATTATCAAATAACCAAGAAGGCGAGATTGTATTTATCGAAGCGAAAACTCCGACACGCCCCATGGTTCGTTTATTTCATAACAATGAGATTATCCATCTTAAAAATTACCGGGATCTATTTATTGAAGAAATCGTTTCAAATCCAAGTTAACTATAGGACTGCCTCTATTGGAGGTCAGTCCTTTTTTATGTCTTAATCCATGAAAATATGAGCCATCAAACGGGGAATTTTCTCACTTGTGGTCTCAAGAAAAGCTTGAATGAACACCAGATCTTCACTAGAGAATGAATGAAGCACATCCCCCCACCACTCCGTTTCATAACGACAGATCATACTAAGGTTATATAGCAAAATATAATGATTGAGTACTTCAGGGACATAGGAGAATAAGCTCCGGCGTTTTGGTAAGACGAGTTGGTTTGTTTGTGAATCCATATAAAAAAAGGAGCGACCTAGATGACCAATAGGTTCATCCAAGTTAATAACGATAAAGTTTTCTTCTTGATCAACATCCTTAATATTTGGTAGAACCTGATTCATATGTTGTTCAAAATAGGAGAATGTCCAATGGTAATCATCAAGAATTCCAATAGGGACTCTAAGTGTTGGATTTTCTTGATGTCCTATAGTGTAAAAGGATGAAGGTTTATTAGGGAATTGATAAACGTGATCCACTTCTGGAATTCGCCGTAGCAACTCATCCATAGAAAACTTTTGATCAAGGAGATGTTCCACATTAAATAAGTGCTTAGAAACATAGGAAAACAATCCCTTATGTTGGATCTTTACTTCATCCTGTAAAAAGGTATAGTTTTGCTTTTTACGTTTTCGACTTGATACACCATGAGCTAGTACAGCAGTTGTTTCAGGATAATCTGGCCTACAAGTTAAAAGAGCAGCTTTTAAGAGTTGGGACATGCCATAAAAATATAGCACTGGCTTTATAGAGAGAGGTGCTTTTCTTCCTTGTTCATAGTAGGTTTCGGCATGTTCAAGAAAATAGATAAATCGATACGTATTGTCGAAACATTTCTTCTCGGCATCTTCAAATCCTTGTTTTTTATAACATTCTTTTAAGTATTTTTGCGTAAAAGGGGCAGATTGTAGTTGAGTATAAATGGACTGAATATTTTGCATTTTTATAAGTTCTTCCCCCTTTCCTAAAAACTGTTGAAAAAGCCTTTAGAATGTCGTATGGTTATGTACAATATAAAGTCTGTTTGCTTAGTGTAACCAACTTTTGAGGAAACCATGAATGTTTAGGAGGGGCTAAATCATGAGAGAAGATAAGTTTGTAAAAGAGAGCTTAACGTTTGATGATGTATTGCTTATTCCAGCGAAATCGGATGTACTGCCGAGAGAGGTTGATGTGGCAACAAGTTTGTCGAAAACCCTTAATCTGAATGTACCGATCATTAGTGCTGGTATGGATACTGTAACGGAAGCAGAAATGGCGATTGGCATGGCAAGACAAGGTGGGCTAGGTATCATCCACAAGAGTATGTCCATTGAGGAGCAAGCTGAGCAGGTTGATCGTGTAAAGCGCAGTGAAAGTGGTGTGATTTCAAATCCATTCTTTTTAACGCCTGAAAACCAAGTTTATGATGCTGAACACTTGATGGGAAAATATCGCATCTCAGGTGTGCCGATTGTAAATAATGATGTAGAACAGAAGCTTACAGGAATTATTACAAATCGTGATCTTCGTTTTATCCAAGACTATTCCATTCAAATTTCAGAAGTTATGACGAGTGAAAATCTCGTTACAGCCCCGGTTGGGACAACGCTAGAGGAAGCGGGAAAGATCTTACAAGGATACAAGATTGAAAAGCTCCCACTCATCGATGAAGATGGTGTACTCAAAGGCCTTATTACGATTAAGGATATTGAAAAAGTAATTGAATTCCCTAACTCAGCTAAAGATGAACAAGGTCGTTTACTTGCTGGAGCTGCAGTAGGTGTAACAGCTGATGCAGACCTTCGTATTCAAAAGCTTGTTGAAGCTGGCGTAGATGTTATTGTAATCGACACAGCGCATGGTCATTCTCAAGGAGTTATGGATCAAGTACGAAAAGTACGAGAAGAATATCCAGATTTAAATATTATGGCTGGTAACGTAGGTACCAAACAAGGTACACGCGACTTAATTGAAGCAGGAGCGAATATTATTAAGGTAGGTATTGGGCCAGGCTCCATTTGTACAACTCGTGTTGTTGCAGGAGTTGGCGTTCCGCAAATTTCAGCGGTTTATGAATGTGCATCAGAAGCAGCTAAGCATAACATCCCTGTGATTGCGGATGGAGGAATTAAATACTCTGGTGATATCGCTAAAGCTCTTGCAGCAGGTGCTCATGCAGTTATGCTTGGTAGCCTTTTTGCAGGTGTAACAGAAAGCCCTGGAGAGACAGAAATCTTCCAAGGACGCCGTTTCAAGGTATATCGTGGTATGGGCTCTGTTGGTGCTATGAAATCTGGATCAAAGGATCGTTATTTCCAAGAATCAGAACAAGCTAACAAACTTGTACCTGAAGGAATTGAAGGTCGCGTACCTTATAAAGGTCCATTATCTGATTCTGTACATCAGCTGCTTGGAGGTCTCCGTTCAAGCATGGGTTACTGTGGAGCAGACACAATAGATCGTTTTAGAGAAGAAGCTCAGTTTACTCGAATTACAAATGCTGGCTTACGCGAGAGTCACCCTCATGATGTGCAAATTACGAAAGAAGCACCAAACTATAGTGTGTAAATACTAGATGATAGAGGACTACTAGCCCCGGGTTGGTAGTTCTTTTTTATACCCATAAACAATGCGTCACAGAGGCAAAAGTCGTGTTTCTTTATTATCTGTACATGTGATAAAATAGCCTCATGTAGATAAATAAATGGAGGTTGAGATGGTTGAAACATAGATTAAGAGTTACCTTTTTATTACTTACTATGCTAATGATGACATTTACATCCATGCTCGTAAGCCCAATATCGGCTTCAGCAGCTGTCGATGTGAAGGCCAAATCTGCTATTCTAGTAGATGGTGATACAGGAAAGATTTTATTTGAAAAAAGTGCAGATATGGCTTTGCCTCCTGCAAGTATGACGAAAATGATGACAGAATACTTAGTCCTTGAAGCCATTGATCAAGGTAAGATTAGTTGGGATACAACAACTCGTATAAGTGATTACCCTTATAGTATATCCGCTGATCCAGCTTTTTCTGGAGTAGGCTTACGTCAGGATAAAGATTACACGGTAAAAGAACTTTATAAAGCGATGGCCGTTAACTCTGATAATGCAACAACCATTGCCTTAGCTGAACTCATTGCAGGTTCAGAAGGTGATTTTGTTAAAATGATGCGCCAAAAAGCTGAAGAGATGGGATTACCAGATTATAAATTTGTGAACTCAACAGGTCTTTCAAACTCAGACTTAGGTGATAATTACCCAGAAGGGACACAACCTGATGCTGATAACCTATTATCAGCACGTTCAGCAGCTCTCCTTGCTTATAATTTAATTAATGACTATCCAGATGCCTTAACCTATTCCAGTATGACAACGATTCAATTCGAGGATAAAGAAATTGAAAACTGGAACTGGATGCTACCAAATATGCCTGGACACCTTGCTCAGTTCGGCTACCAAGGTTTAGATGGGTTGAAAACAGGTTGGACAAACATGGCTGGTTTCTGTTTTACAGGAACAGCGGAACGTAATGGACAGCGTTTGATCTCCGTAGTTATGAAAACAGATAGTAAAGAAGCTCGATTTGCAGAAACACGCAAATTGATGGACTATGGGTTTAATCAATTTACGCAAAAAGAATTATACCCTGCAGATTATCAGATTGAAGGAGAATCAACTTTTGCTGTAACAAAAGGGAAAGAGGATTCTGTAGAAATTGCTTCTAAAGAACCGATATCTGTGACGATTCAAAAGGGGACAGAAGATCAATACAGTGTAGAATATAAATTAGATGAATCGAAGTTTAACGATGAAGGTGAACTAACAGCTCCAATCAAAAAAGGTGAGCAACTTGGTACGATGAACCTTAAGAATAGTGGAGATGATTTTGGTTATATTACCGACAATGAAAGTGACCGAGAAACGGTTGCAGTGGTTACTCAATCTAGTGTAGAAAAAGCAAACTGGTTCGTCTTAACACTACGTACAATTGGAGACTTTTTCAGTGATATTTTCACAAGTGTTGCTGATACAGTAAAAGGTTGGTTCTAACCTGATTCATTATATAGGCATTTTAAGAATAATGCGTTAAAATAAAGGATAGAGTACAAACGTCCTAAAAGTTAGAACGATTGTCTAAATAAAGAGATAAGAAGAAGGATTGGGAGGAATTCAGCATGTCAAGAACAGGTACAGATCGTGTAAAACGTGGTATGGCAGAAATGCAAAAAGGCGGCGTCATCATGGACGTTGTTAACGCAGAACAGGCTAAGATTGCTGAGGAAGCAGGTGCCGTAGCAGTAATGGCATTAGAGCGTGTTCCAGCAGATATCCGTGCAGCAGGCGGCGTTGCTCGCATGGCTGATCCAACAATTGTTGAGGAAGTTATGAACGCTGTATCCATTCCGGTAATGGCTAAAGCACGAATTGGTCATGTTGTGGAAGCTCGTGTATTAGAATCTCTTGGTGTAGACTACATTGATGAAAGTGAAGTTCTAACACCAGCAGACGAAATTTATCATATTAAAAAGAATGATTATACAGTTCCATTCGTTTGCGGCTGTCGTAACCTTGGTGAAGCTACTCGTCGAATTGGTGAAGGTGCTTCTATGCTTCGTACAAAAGGTGAACCAGGAACAGGTAATATTGTAGAGGCAGTGCGTCACATGCGCGAAGTACAATCACAAATTCGTCAGGTTGTAAGCCTGTCAGATGATGAGTTAATGACGTATGCGAAAGACCATGGTGCACCATATGAGCTTCTTCTTCAAATCAAGGAAGAAGGTCGTCTTCCAGTCGTAAACTTTGCAGCAGGTGGTATTGCGACACCAGCAGACGCAGCGCTTATGATGCAACTTGGTGCTGATGGGGTCTTCGTTGGTTCTGGAATCTTCAAATCCAATAACCCACAGAAGTTTGCTCGTGCGATTGTAGAAGCAACAACGCATTACGATGATTACAAACTAATTGGGGAACTTTCAAAAGATCTTGGTACAGCGATGAAGGGTATGGAAATGTCTACTCTTACAGAATCTGATCGTATGCAAGATCGCAGCCAGTAATTCACTAAAGGAGTATGCATCATGATGAAAATTGGTGTATTAGGTTTACAAGGTGCTGTTCGTGAGCATGTTCGCTCTATTGAAGAGAGTGGTGCTGAAGGCATCGTTGTTAAACGAATTGAACAACTAGATGAAATTGATGGTTTAATTATCCCGGGTGGCGAAAGTACAACTATGCGCCGTCTGATCGATAAATATCACTTTTTAGAGCCACTTCAAGCTTTCGGAAAGAGCGGAAAGCCGATCTTTGGAACATGTGCAGGACTGATTTTATTAGCTACAAATGTACAAGGTCGTGACACCTCTCACTTAGGCCTAATGAATATGAAGGTTGAACGAAATGCATTTGGTCGTCAACGTGAGAGTTTTGAAGCTGAGCTCGAAATAAAAGGTGTAGCGGATGATTTTGAAGCAGTATTCATACGTGCTCCTTATATCGCTGAAGTAGGCGAAGGTGCGTCAGTGCTTGCTCAATATCAGGATAAAATTGTAGCAGCTCAGGAAGGTCACTACTTGGCATGTGCCTTCCATCCAGAGTTAACGGATGATCATCGATTAACAGCCCATTTTGTTAAGATGGTGGAAGAATCGAAAAAATCCCTTGCATGTTAATCCAAAATTCGCTAATCTTAATAAACAACAAACTTAACAAGCAAACGTGATGATAGGAATTAGTAACAATGGTCTTCTTCTCAAGAGAGCCGATGGTTGGTGTGAATCGGTGAAGAAGCCTTGTGAATCCATCCTTGAGCTGATCGATTGAAACCTATAGTAGGTCGATCCGGTGCTAGCGCATCGTTACTCTTGAAGTGAGCCGGAAGGACATTTGTGCCTTCAACCAGGGTGGCATCGCGGGAATATATAACTCTCGTCCCTATTTAATTAGGGACGGGAGTTTTTTATTTGCTTAAGAAATTATAAAATTTGTGGCTTGTGTATAACTCATTTATGAGAGCGTGGCCACATCCAGCTCCAGCGCCCAGCAACGAAGGGACTTCCCTCGCCTCCGTTCGATAAGTCAACATCAAATTGTTTCACAATTTGTGTTTCCTTTATCTCACTACGGGCTCAGTCCAGTCCCTTCGTTGCTAAACGGGCGCTTGCGCTTTTGTTTTTTGTTTTATAAAAAAAGGAGGATATATCTATGTTAGACATGAAGTACCTACGAGGGAACTTTGATGAAGTGAAAGCGAAATTACAAAAACGAGGAGAAGACTTATCTGATCTTGATAAGTTTGGTGAATTAGATGAGCGTCGTCGTGAGCTTATTCGTGAAACAGAAGAACTAAAAGCCAAGCGTAACGAAGTATCTAAACAAATCTCTGCAATGAAAAAAGAGAAAAAAGATGCGGATCATCTGATTACAGAAATGCGGGAGGTTGGTGAGCGTGTTAAAGCTCTTGATACCGAGTTAAAAGAGGTAGAAGAACAGCTTGAAACATTAATGCTTTCCATTCCAAACATTCCTCATGAGAGTGTTCCAGTTGGTGAAGATGAGGATGACAACGTACTGGATCGCGAGTGGGGAGATATCCCTCAATTTGGCTATGAAGCAAAACCACATTGGGACATTGCAGACCAATTAGGTATTTTAGACTTCGAACGTGCCTCTAAAGTTACAGGAAGCCGTTTTGTCTTTTATAAAAACCTAGGTGCTCGCCTAGAGCGTGCTTTAATGAGTTTCATGATGGATATTCATGCTGATGAGCACGGCTATGAAGAAATGCTTCCTCCATACATGATTAACAGCACAAGCATGACAGGAACAGGTCAGCTCCCTAAATTCGCGGAAGATGCTTTCAAGATCGAAGAATGGGATTATTACCTTGCTCCAACAGCTGAAGTACCTGTTACAAACTATCACCGGGAAGAGATCTTAACAGACGAAGATCTGCCGAAGAAATATGTAGCCTTTAGTGGTTGCTTCCGTTCTGAAGCAGGGTCTGCAGGTCGTGACACGCGTGGGTTAATTCGTCAGCACCAGTTTAACAAAGTTGAGCTTGTACACTTTGTGAAGCCTGAAGAATCTTATGATGTGCTAGAGCAATTAACAGGCCACGCAGAGAAGGTTTTACAGTTACTTAAGTTGCCGTACCGCGTGATGAGCATGTGTACAGGTGACCTAGGATTCACTGCTGCGAAGAAATACGATATCGAAGTTTGGATCCCTAGCCAAGATACGTACCGTGAAATTTCTTCTTGCTCTAACTTTGAAGATTTCCAAGCACGTCGCGCAGGAATCCGTTTCCGTCGTGAGCATAATAGCAAGCCAGAATTCGTACACACCCTTAATGGATCTGGCTTAGCCATCGGTCGTACGGTAGCTGCTATCCTTGAAAATTACCAGCAAGAAGACGGTACAGTGGTCATTCCAGAAGTCCTTCGTCCATATATGGGTGGCAAGGAAGTTATTAAGTAAATTCAGGGTTGAGAGTGACGCTGAACAACAGAACAAACGCTTAAGTAATAAAATTCTATATAGTAGAAGAAAAAAGCCACAGGAGCCCTGAATAGACCCTGTGGCTTTTTCATAATGAAGGAATTCCTCTTATTCATCACGAAAGAATATTTTATACCAAATTTTTGAAAGTGAGTGACTACTATGAAAAGTCCAATTCAAAATCTAATGAATACAGTATTTGTTCATGTAAGAGACTTGAAACGGTCGGTGAGATGGTATGGTGATCTATTAGGGCAATCTTATTACTTTGAGTCAGTAGAAGACCCTGTTCACAATATACATGTAAATCATCACACGAGCCTAACACTAGATGCAGGGCCGTCTGAAATGACCAAGGAATTTACCCCTTCACCTTATCCATTGTTTAACCTACACTCCACGAATATAGATGATGCCTTTAATTATGTAACAGAGCTTGGCTATCAAATTGATTCTGATATTACAAGGTTTGACGATGTTTCATTCTTTAATGTGATAGATCCTGACGGAAATGTCATTATGATTTGTGAGGGATAGGAAAAATAGCCGTCACCTTTTTAAATGAAGGTAGCGGCTATTTCTTTCGTAAGTTTATTGCATAGTATCTGTCTTTTCAAATTGATCATTTTTACGATAGTTTTTCGGAACACCTTGTTCATCGTAGTAATAAATACTGTAGCTGTTTACTTTGTTATCTTCCACGCCAACAAAGACGATTAATTGAACATCTTTATTGATAAAAGACTCATAATCTAGGCTGTCACGGTTACCTGGAGCATTATAGCTATAACCATCAACTGTTTTCTTGTCATAACGCCACATAGTTTTTCCGTCTTTATCACTTGTGACTTTTTGATTTGGTTCACCTAACAGGGATCTAACTTCTTTGGTTGGAAGACCAAGAGATAGCTCTTGTTTTAACAATTGAGCTGTTAGTTCTTGAGTCCCATTATTTTCTTCTGACTCAGAAGAAGTTTTTTGCCCCTCTGTTTCTTTTTTGTTTTCTTTCTCAGAATCATTTTCATTTTGGGATTGATTCTTGTCTTCATTTTCGATAGAATCATTTTGGGCAGCATCTTTGTCCTCTTTTTGGACAGTTGATTCTTCATTTGCTGCAGCTTCTTGTTCAGGTTTTTCCTGACAGCTAGCTAGAATGAAAATCAATGAACATGCTGCAAAAGGGTATAACCATTTTTTCATGGGATCTCTCCTTTTTTCTTATGTAGGTTCTTCCATATCATATCGAATGCTTGTCGATTTTTGTAGAGGAAGAAAGCCCCAAACAGAAAAAAGATAAAAAAATGTAGAAAATGCATTGACTCTAATAGGGGACCATGATATATTAGTATTTGTCGCACGGAGGAGTACCCAAGTTCGGCTGAAGGGAGCGGTCTTGAAAACCGCCAGGGGGTTAACGCCCCGCGGGGGTTCGAATCCCTCCTCCTCCGCCATTTTTTATGCGCGTAAAAATTGGAGATTGGAAATCGTCCTCTTTGGATAGATTTTTATAATAACGCATGTAAGAGAACATCCCATTTCGAATGGGGTGTTTTTTTAATGTCTTTTTACTGTTACCATATATTAGAAATAAGGTTATTCTAGATGTAGCTGGGTGGAGGTGATCTGACGTGGGGTTTACGCTCATCATGTTACTAAGTCCATTGATCATCATTGGCATTCTTTCAGAGGTTAAACGACGAAAGCGTATTAATACAAATTACGATAGACACCGTCCAACTGAGCCGGTACAGAAAACTGATGAACGCCCGCATTATGGAATGGGAGAAGACATTCGAGGTGGGAATTAAAAAAAGCTTAGGGCATAGCCCTAAGCTTTTATGTTAATTGACGTGATCTCCATTTTCTTGATTGTTGAATGAAGTGACCAATTTTCTCTAGGATTGGTTCTATAGAACTTGGGTCATTTACAACATCATAATCAGCAATGTTTAGACGAAGAACTGGGCATGAATTAAAGTTGTCGATCCAGTTTTCATAGCGATTGAACATTTCTTCCCAGTATTCAACCGGTGTTTGTTGCTCCATTGGACGTCCCCGTTCTTGGATTCGGCCGACTACATCATCAAACGATCCTTCAAGATAAATTAATAGATCAGGGTGAGGGAAGTAAGGTGTCATAACCATGGCATCAAAGAGGTTTGTGTACGTGTTATAATCCACCTCATTCATTGTGCCTTTCTCATAGTGCATCTTGGCAAAGATCCCTGTATCTTCGTAGATAGAACGATCCTGAATAAAGCCTCCGCCATATTCAAAGATTTTCTTTTGTTCTTTGAATCGTTCTGCTAAGAAGTACACTTGCAAGTGAAAGCTCCAACGTTCAAAGTCATGATAAAACTTATCTAAATACGGATTGGTATCCACTTTCTCTAATGAAGTTCTAAAGTTTAGAGCTTTCGCTAAGGCATTTGTCATCGTTGACTTTCCTACGCCAACTGTTCCGGCAATTGTGATGACCGAATCATGCGGGATGCCATATTCATTTCTTCGATTCATTTTATAACTTCCCCTTTTTCAAAATGATTTTCGATCGTTTGAATCATGTAATCCAAATCATCCTGATGCTTGATAAAGTCTAAATCATCACCATTAAACCGAATGACAGGAATATCTGGATTCTCCTTCTCAAACTTCTCCATAAACAGGTCATAATCCGCAGAGAGCTGCTCCAGGTAACTTGCTTGTATATTTTGCTCGACTTTGCGACCTCGCATACGGATACGATCTAACAATGTGTCCAGGCTTGCATGAAGATAAACAATCATATTTGGCCTTGGCATGTCTTGTGTTAGAATATCGTAAATTTGTACATATTTATCATATTGTTCTTCTTTCAACGTTCGTTCAGCAAAAATTAAGTTTTTGGAAATATGATAATCTGATACAACCGGTTTATCACAAGCGAGATATTTTTTCTCGATATCTTCTAATTGCTTATAACGATTACATAAGAAAAACATTTCCGTTTGAAAGCTCCACTCTTCAATATCGTCATAAAACTTTCCTAAAAACGGATTTTCTTCAACAATTTCTTTTAATAGCGTGTATTCAAATTGGGAGGCAATCTTCTTGGCAAGAGATGTTTTCCCAACACCGATGGGGCCTTCCACTGCTATAAAGGGTGTGCGTCCCATGTTCCTCCTCCTTCACCAACAGTCAAAATTCGATACGTTCTGACAGACAAATTATATTTTATCATACCATTGGATTGGAAGTAACATGTGAAACGACTGAAATTCATTCCATAGATAAAAATCACAAAATTATGTGAAGATTCATTCATCTTAAACCTTAGTGCAGCAAGCTTTTCAAATTAGAAAAGGTTATTTATAATAAAGTGCACATTACAATCCCATTATGGCCCCGTAGCTCAGGGGATAGAGCGTTGGTTTCCTAAACCATGCGTCGCAGGTTCGAATCCTGCCGGGGCCGTTTGAAATTCTCAATAACGAAATTGAGACTGTATCGCCTAATTAATCGAATACCATTAAAAGTTTGAAGCTCATCTCAAAATGGAAAACAATCCAAAAGACTAATTAGAGGTGAGTTACTTATGAAGAAATCAATATGGTTTATTATAATGGCGTCGGTTTTATTATTATCTGCATGTTCAACAAAAGAGAGTTCCGATAAAGCTGAAGAAAATGGAACCTTCTCTAAAGATGAGGTAAATCAAATTAATTTAAGAATTAACGGAAAAAATGTAGCGGTAACACCTCGCTTAGAATGCTTAGGTAAAGAAGAATGTAAAGGGAAAACGAAAGATGCAGTTAAGGCTGTACCAGAGGGTGAAGAGTGGAAAGCTTACTTTAAGAGTCAAGGTGCTGCAAACGTACAAGCTAGTGACGGAGATACAGTAGAAATATCCTTTCCTATGAATAGCCCTTCTAAGTTATACTTTCAATCTCCATCTTCAAATGAAAAACAAGAAATTGTTAATCAAGCTTTTAACTTAGTTCGTAGTGATAAGAAAAAAGAATATTACATGATTACGGCAATATGGGGGGAAGAAGGCGAGCCTGAAGCAATTGTACAGCTTCCATTAGTCGTTAATTTTACTAAAGATGCAACTACTGAAGAATAATGAACTCTAAAGACATGGTTTATAAACCATGTCTTTTATTTTTTCTTATATTTCATATACAACATTAGTCATAACCATCCGATACATATGATGTCTGACATCATACAACAAACATTACATAAATAAGGAGAGTTTCAATTGAAGAAAAGTCTTTTAGTTGTTTTGGCAGTCTTTGCATTCGTTTTAAGTGCATGTAGCACGAAAGAAGAAACGAAAGCATCTTCAGAGCAAAAGAGTATCGGTCTTGTTGTGACGCAAAGTGGATTAGGGGATGAGTCCTTTAGTGATTCAGCATTTAAAGGTTTAGAACGTGCCCGAGATGAAGAAGGAATTCTATTTGATTATCGTGAGCCGCTTGAAGGTGGACATAAAAAACATATGGAGGAACTAATTCAGGAAGGCCATGATTTAATTATTGGTTTAAGCTTTCGTTCACAAGCTGCTATGGAAGCCTTGGCTGAAAAGTATCCAGAGCAAGAGTTTGTATTAATCGATTCCGTTTCAGATTATGACAATATAACATCGATTACTTTCAAAGAAGATGAAGGTAGTAAGCTTATAGGGTTAATTGCTGGAATGCGCACAGAAAGTAATACGGTTGGATTTATCGGTGGAGAGGATATTCCTGTAGTACAAAACTTTGAAAAGGGTTTTCGAGAAGGCGTGAAGCAAGCGAACCCGGATGCGGAAGTATTGGTGAATTACACAAACACATTTGAAGATGATGAAAAAGGCGCTGAAGTAGCTCAGAAACAAATTCAGAAAGGCGCTGATTTTGTTTTCCCTGCAGCAGGTTTTTCGGGGATTGGTGCATTAAAAGAAGCTCAAGCACAGGGCAAATATGCTTTTGGTGTGGATAGTGATCAGTATTATTTAGCTGAAGAAGCCATCGTAACCTCCATGCTTAAACGAGTAGATATTGCTTTGTATGATATGGCGAAACGCTTAAAGAGTAATCAAGAATTTACTGGAGAGCATCTTGAGCTTGGCTTAGAACAAGGTGGAGTGGGGCTTGCTCCAATCCGGATTATTCAATTAACAAGTGATGAACAAGCAATTTTAGAAAAAGCAAAGGAAAAGGGGGAGTAGAACATGTCGATTGGGAAGCGAATCATTTTATTTTCATCCATTCCATTAGTCATTAGCCTACTTCTTATTGGTTTTATCATTTCGCAAATGGTGGATTTACAGAGGTCTTCAAGCAATGAAGTAGAGCTGTTGTTAACAGCAGAAACATTAAATGGAGATTTTATATCTGCTGAACAAGCATTAAGTCATTATTCTTCAAATGCTTCTGAAGGAAACAAAATAGCAGCACTTTCAGCTGTACAAAAAATTCAGAATGACCTTAATGACTTAAAAGGTCAATTGAAAACGGATGATCAGATGCATTGGTATGAACGCATAAGTGATAAGTATGAGAAGCTATCAACGACCGCTCAAGAAGCGTTACAGTCAAGTGATGTGAATGAAGTGAAACGTCAGGCGGCTCGTACAGGTGGAATTTTAAATGATGTGTTCATGTTAAACCGTTCTGCCAATCAATGGTATGAAAAAGAGATGGCACAAAGAAAAGCGGATATTCAGCAACTCATATGGTTTACAGTTATAGCGAGTGTTGTACTCATTATTTTATCTGTTATTGCATCCGGTATCTTAACTAGAAAAACAGCAACACCTATTCAGAGGTTAGCCGAAAAGGCAAATCAAGTGGCTGAAGGAGATCTAACCGTTGAAATACAAGAGACCAAGACTCGAAAAGATGAGATTGGTCAATTAGAGTCAGCCTTTCAATACATGATGACGAGTTTAACAGACACGATTAAATCGATTGATACGATGAACCGTGAAGTCAATGAATTCAGTGAGGATCTAACTAGAGAAGTGAATATGTTAACGGAAGGGTCCAAACAAGTCGCTTCATCTACAGAAGAATTAGCTCAAGGGAGCCAATCTATCTCCTCTGATATTCAAGAATCTAGTTCATTAATCGATAATATGGCAAGTGATTTCGAAGCAAATGTAGAAGCAACGAAGCAATCTAGAACTCAAAGTCGTGATGCATTACAGTCTGTTAATCAAGGTCAAGAATCCTTATCTAACCAGCGACAAATTGTAGATGAAAGTGTTCAATCTATGAAGCAAGTAGAGAATTCTGTTCAATCATTTGTTCAGTATACGGATGAGATAGAAAATACAGTTCAACTCGTTAATGAAATTGCAGAACAGACGAATTTACTAGCCCTTAACGCAGCTATTGAAGCAGCTCGAGCAGGTGAGCATGGTAAAGGATTCGCTGTTGTAGCGGAGGAAGTTCGTAAACTAGCAGATGAATCGACGAAGGCTACAAAACAAATATTTGAAATGGTTCAACATATTCAAAATGGAGTAACCAATATTCAAGAAGTAACAGAACGTTCAATGAACTTGTCTCAAGAGCAACAGCAATCTATGGAACATACAGAAGGGGCGTTTTCTCATATTGATCAACAGGTATCTGTTATTCATGAAGAGTTAGAGACCCTTGCTGAAGGTGTTGAGAAGTCCAATTCTATAGCTGCACAAATAGCAGCCAGCCAACAAAACATTAGTGCTGTAACTGAAGAAACAGCTGCAAGTACAGAAGAAATTCATGCCTCCACTGAACAACAGCAACGTTCATTTGAGACTGTTCAGGAAAAGGTGCAGAGTTTACGAGACTTAATTTCCAATCTCGATGATCAATTGCAGAAATTCAAGGTATAATTTTCAGTAACGAGCAACATTTCAAAAAGAAAACTGGACAGAGGAGGATCTAATTGCTAGGTTCGTATCTGTCCAGTTTTTATATTATTCACTTTCAACGAAACGCTCTACAATAGGCGTATTCGTTCGTTCAACTAAATAGAGAATTTTACTGCGGTGATCTCGGAACTCTGGCTCATAGGGGATCACGAATTCTTCTCCACTTTTTGTTATAAAGATGTGTTCTTTATAAACCTCCATGTTATTTTCCCTTGTAACAATCTGTTCGACTTTTGAGAAGTCATCCCAATTGAGGTCTCTCTGGCTAAGTTCGAATGTTTTGTTATAGTGAAGCCCTTTATCATCAAAGAAATAATAATTGTTAGCTGCGTACACATAACAAGTAACTGAGATTATAAAAGATAATAAGATAAGCCATGGTCCTGTACTTTTACCAGTATCCTCGCGTTTGGAACGAATCATTTCATCAAGCGTCAGAAACATACTTAATAAAAACAAACCACTAAACCCTAATATATAAGCAGAAAAAGGTGCTCGGAAGAACCAATGACTCTTAGAAAAGTGAAACACGTCATGGAGTAAAATTACAAATACGAATGGCATAAAAAAACTACTAATAAAACTAACCACAATAAAACTAATTTTTAAAGGCTTTGTATCGTACCCTATCATTTTTTGCATCGAATTGATCCCCCTGAAAATTTCTTCTCTCTACTTCTCAATATTTTAGAAAATTTAACCATTTTCACTCATTATAATGAAAATGCACAAGAAAGAAAATCCTAATCTTACATTTTTAAAATTCTTAGCGTGTATAAAATCTATGAAAAAAGAAATAATGAATGCTATCTATACTGTCGAGGAGGGCTATATATGGCAGATGAAGAGACGTATAGTCGTAGAGAATTTTTGCGTAAAAGTGGCTATGCTGCAGGTGGATTAGTAGGTGGAGGGTTAATTGCTAGTTTAATAACGAAACAAGTCATGGAAGAGGATCCGAAAACAAACCCCTCTGATCCGAATTTATCGAATGATCATTTTAACGATGCGTTTATGTTTTTCACGAATCGTGATGACTTTCGTGTGCTTGCTTCAAGCTGTGAACGAATATTTCCTGATGATGAAAACGGACCTGGTGCCATTCGATTAGGGGTTCCTTTCTATATTGATCATCAATTAGCTGGTCCTTGGGGAAATAACACAAAAGAATACATGCTGGGTCCATTTTATAAAGGTAAACGGACACAAGGGTATCAATCCCGCTTAAATCGTGGCGAGATCTTTAGGCAAGGAATTCAAAAAATAAAAGTCATGAGTCAAATGGAATTTCAAAAGAGTTTTCAAGAGTTAGAAGCGGATCAACAAGACAACATTCTGTCAGCATTTGCCCAGAATAAAGTGAACATGTCAGGTACGAGTTCAGCAGAGTTTTTCGAGCTCATGCGTGCAGCTACTATTGAAGGAGTATATGCAGACCCCATGTATGGTGGGAATCGAAATATGGAGGGCTGGAAAATGAAAGACTTTCCAGGTGCTCAAATGGCTTATATCCGTCAGATTCAGAGCGATCAATTCATAGAAATGAAACCTCAAAGTTTACACAATATGTTGAACAAATAAGAAAGGGGGATACTGAAGTGCCAAAAACATTACCGAAAGTTGACGTTGTAACAGTAGGCGTTGGTTGGACAGGTGGAATTTTAGCAGCTGAATTAGCTAGGGATGGAATGAAAGTGGTTGGTCTTGAACGTGGAAAGGAACGTACAACAGCAGATTATTTACACGGTCATGATGAACTTCGATATGCGCTAAGGTATAAACTCATGCAAGATGTATCCAAGGAAACCATTACATTTCGAAACAACCGGGGTCAACGTGCTCTTCCTATGAGACAGCTAGGTTCGTTTCTTTTAGGAGAGAATCTGGGAGGGGCAGGGGTTCACTGGAACGGACAAACGTACCGCTTCTTTCCATACGATTTTGAAATTAAATCATTGACCGAAAAGAAATATGGCAAAGAAAAAATAAAAAAAGACTATCTCGTTCAGGATTGGGGCATTACCTACAATGAGATGGAACCCTATTATGATCAATTTGAAAAAGCGTGTGGAATTTCTGGAGAGGAAAACCCTATGGCTGGAAAGCGCAGTAATCCATATCCGACTCCTCCGATGAAAAGTACGCCTATTTTAGAAAAGTTTAAAAAAGCAACCAAACAATTAGGATACCAACCTTACCAAATCCCCTCAGCAAATCTATCAGAACCATACATGAATCAATATGATCAACAGATTAATGCTTGTCAGTATTGTGCTTTTTGTGAGCGTTTCGGGTGTGAATATGGAGCGAAATCAGATCCTGTTGTAACCGTTATCCCTGCTGCTAAGAAAACAGGGAATTATGAAATTCGCTATCACTCCAATGTGACAGAGGTCCTCTATGATGGAGAGAAGGTTACGGGTGTGAAATATGTAGATATTTATAGTGGTGAAGAATACATTCAGCCTGCAGAAGTTGTGGCCCTAACATCTTACGTCATGAACAATGTGAAGTTTTTGCTAATGTCTAATATCGGAGAACCATACAATCCAAATACAGGACGTGGTGTCGTTGGACGTAGCTATTGTTATCAAATATTACCAGGGGCTACGGGATTTTATGATGAAGAGCAGTTTAATTCTTTTATGGGAGCGGGAGCACTCGGAACGTCTATAAATGATTTTTACGGGGATAACTTTGATCACTCAGATCTTGATTTTATCCATGGAGGTGTTATTTCCATCACACAAACGGGGAAAAGGCCAATTGCAAACAACCCAACCCCACCTGATACGCCAAGATGGGGCAAAGAATTCAAAAGAAATTCGATAAAGTATTACACACGAACATTATCAGTAGGTTCACAGGGCGCATCCCTTCCTCACCGTGAGAACTATCTTGATCTTGATCCGACTTATAAGGATGCATACGGTTTGCCCCTTCTGAGGATGACATACAATTTTACGGATCAAGATAAAAAGCTTCATAGATATATAACGAAAAAGACAGCTGAAATATCGGAGAGAATGGGAGCATCTAAAACCGTTCCTCATCCAGAGCTTAAGGATTATAGCATCGTGCCCTATCAGACAACACATAATACAGGAGGAGCAATAATGGGAGAGGATCCTAATACTTCTGTAGTGAATAGTTATTTACAGCACTGGGATGCAGATAATCTGTTTGTTGTAGGAGCCAGCGCTTTTCCACACAACGGTGGGGTGAATCCGACTGACACTGTGGGAGCTTTAGCATATAGAGCAGCTGAAGGGATCAAAATGTACCGGAAAAACGGAGAATTATTAGTGTGAAAAAAGGGAGCTACATGTAATTGTAGCTCCCTTTTTGTCTTTATTAAGAAGTAACCTCTGCACCTGTTGAAGTTGAATGCTTTTCTCTTTTAGCCATTTTAACAAGCAAGTAAGCAATCGGTGTATCAATTACAGCTACAAGGAACTTAAATGCGTATTGTGTTCCAATCATTCCAAGGATTATGCTCCATGGAAGACCATAGAAAGCAATCGTGATAAATACAGTTGTATCTAAGAGCTGACTTGTCATAGTAGATAAGTTGTTTCGCAACCAAAGTTTTTTGTTACCATGTTTCGCTTTTAATTTATGAAATATCCAAACATCCGTATTTTGACTAACAAGATAAGAGATAAGACTAGCTAGCATCACTTGGAAACTACCACCAAGGATTGTAGAAAATTCAGCTTGTTTTTCAAAAATAGGAGCGGCTGGAAGGTTGATAGCGATCATAATAAAAATCATAGCTATAATCTGTGTTAAAAATCCAGCTTTTACAGTCTTCTTTGCTGTTTCTTTCCCATAGACTTCTCCGATAACATCTGTCACTAAATATGTGACAACATATACGATTACTGCTGCAGGTAGGACAAAGTTTCCTACGCTAAACAGCTTGACGCCTATAATATTGGATAAAATGAGTAACCCAACAAACAATGCGTTCAAATACATTAACATATTGATCTCTCTCCTTTGCAGGGAGGAGGTAGTTCTAGCAAACCCTCTTAACGATTATCAATCGTTTCTGGATACATATCGTGGTTCATCATACGGTGCTCAGCCATTTTTTCATACTTTGTGTCTGATTTCCCATAGTTACAATACGGATCAATGGAAATACCGCCACGTGGAGTAAATTTCCCCCATACCTCAATATAGCGAGGATCCATCAATTCGATAAGGTCGTTCATGATGATGTTTACACTATCCTCATGAAAGTCTCCGTGGTTACGGAAGCTGAACAGGTATAGCTTAAGGGATTTACTTTCCACCATTTTTTCATCTGGAATATAACTAATATAGATCGTTGCAAAATCAGGCTGACCTGTTTTCGGACAAAGTGTCGTAAATTCAGGGCAGTTAAATTTCACAAAGTAATCACGGTACGGATGCTGGTTATCAAAACTTTCAAGGATTTCAGGGTTATATTCAAAACTATACGGTGTGCCTTGATTTCCAAGAAGCGTTACATCGGTTAGTTCTTCATCTTTTCGTCCTGCCATGGTGTCTTCACCTCTGTTGGTTTATATTTTTCCAATAAAAAAAGCCATTCCTAAGGAGATGGCATACGTGTCGTCCCTTAGTTTTTTATAGAGGGTTGAGCTAGAACCTCTCCCGACTTAAACGGAATTTTATGATTAAAATTGTATCCATTTGTTTGCGACTTTATTATATCCCCCCTTCCTATACCTGTCAACAGACCTCCAAGCTAGCATAGCATGTTCAAATGTTTGATAGTTTTGGTCACGAGGAAAAGACCCCTACCATCATGAAGGAGGGAAATGGAATGCAAACACATAGACTTTATATTGATGGACAATATGCTGAATCAACAGGAAACGAAACAATAGATGTAATCAATCCTGCTACAGAAGAAGTTATATCAAGAACACCTAAAGGAACTGAGGAAGATGTCAACAAAGCCGTACAAGCTGCCTTAAAAGCCCAAAAGGAATGGGAAAAGACCCCTGCGATCAAAAGAGGGATGGCCGTTCGCTATATGGGTGACCAAATTGAGGAGAAAAGAGATACCTTTATAGAGCTTTTACAACAAGAACAGGGCAAAGATTATGAATTGGCTAGCGGTGAAGTGGATTTAGCGATTGATTACTTCCGTTATATGTCGGAATGGGCACGACGTATCGAAGGGGAAATTGTGCCAAGTGATCGACCAAATGAAAATATCTTAATCTATAAAAAGCCAATTGGAGTCGTTGCAGGCATTGTACCATGGAACTTCCCTGTATTTATTTTAGCAAGGAAAGTAGCAACAGCACTTGTTACAGGTTGTTCCATTGTTCTTAAACCAAGTCAACAAACTCCAAATACAGCTGCAGAATTCACTAAAATAATAGATTCAATGGATCTTCCTTCAGGCCTCTATAACTACATTACAGGTACAGGTGGCACAATTGGTCATGCACTAGCCTCTCACGAAAACGTGCATATGATTTCTATGACAGGAAGTGTAGGAGCTGGAACTAAAGTAATGGAAGCAGCAGCACAGAACATTACGAAAGTGAATCTAGAGCTTGGAGGAAAGGCGCCAGCAATCGTAACGGCTAATGCAGATATTGAAACAGCCGTGGAAAATATTAAAATCTCACGCCTAGCTAATAATGGACAGGCTTGTACGAATGCAGAACGTGTTTATGTTCATGAATCATTAAAGGATCAGTTTGTAAATCGATTGAAAGAGGAGTTCCAGAATCAGTCACTTGATGACCCATTAAAAAATCAACAGGCTGATGTAGGGCCACTTATTAGTGAAGACCGTCTCCAAGAGGTTGATGAGATGGTGCAAAATGCACGTAAGGAAGGGGCAAACCTCGTTACAGGTGGAAAACGTAAAGAAAATACAAGTGGGTTCTTCTATGAGCCAACAATTCTTACAAATGTGAAGCAAGATATGGAGATTATTCAAGAGGAGATCTTCGGCCCTGTTATCCCAGTAATGACATTCTCAACAATTGATGAAGCAATTGAACTAGGCAATGATACAGATTATGGTCTGTCATCTAGTGTTTATACACAAGATCTTAGCGAGGCTATGCGTGTGGTAAATGAACTGAAATTTGGTGAAACATTCGTAAATCGTGAAAACTTTGAAGCGGTACAAGGTTATCATCAGGGAATGCGTAAATCAGGGCTTGGTGGTGCTGATGGTAAGCACGGAATGGAAGACTTTCTTGTAACGCAAGTTGTGTATATGGATTACAACACGGATAAGAAATAATAGGAAATAGAGCTCGGGATATCTGAGCTCTATTTTTAATTTATATATTCTAACTTTTTCCTATTTAATAATAGCTTTTCACTTTAAAAAACATAATGAATCCTCTAAAATAGAAAGTAATTCACTAAATTTTTTAAAAATTTTAATAAGTGTTTAGTACTGTGCATAGATATGTATAGATACTAAAAAATTTTGCGTTATCTGAAATCGTTTACAATCTTTATGGACGAGGTGATCTGATGAACATGCAACGCATTGAAACAATGACAGGAAACTACAACCTAGAAAACTACGAAGAAATGTACAAAAACTTTAACTGGGAAGAAGTGAAGAAAGAGTTCAGCTGGTATGACTCTGGTAAGGTCAATATCGCTTACGAAACCATTGACCGACATGCTGATAATCCAGACAAAGCTGATCAAACAGCTCTTATCTATACGGCACCTGATCGTGAAGAGAAACTTACTTTCTCTGAGTTAAAGCAAAAAAGTAACCAGTTTGCGAACGTTCTGAAGAAGCATGAAATTGAAAAAGGCGACCGAGTCTTTCTATTCATGCCACGCAGTCCGGAATTCTACATGTCCTTCTTGGGAATTTTAAAGGTGGGTGCTATTGCGGGACCACTTTTTGAAGCATTTATGGAACAAGCTGTTCGTGATCGTTTAGAAGATAGTGAAGCAAAAATGCTTATCACTACACCTGAATTATTAAATCGTGTTCCAGTAAATGAACTTCCAAACCTTGAGAAAATTGTTCTTGTTGGAGACACAAACTCAAGTGATCATATTGATTTTTATAAAGAAATGGAGCAAGCTTCTAAGAGCTTTGATATTGAGTGGGTAGATTTAGAAGATGGGATGCTACTTCATTACACATCTGGTTCTACAGGTAAGCCAAAAGGGGTTTATCATGTTCATAATGCCATGTTACAGCATTACCAAACTGCTAAGTGGGTCCTTGACCTTCAAAAAGATGATGTCTATTGGTGTACAGCAGATCCAGGCTGGGTAACGGGAACAAGTTATGGCATTTTCGGTCCATGGCTAAACGGTGTAACAAACGTTATTGTTGGTGGTCGCTTTAGCCCTGAAAACTGGTATAAAACCCTTCAGGATTATAAGGTATCCGTTTGGTATTCTGCTCCCACTGCTTTCCGTAAGTTAATGAGTGCTGGAGAAGATGCTGTGAAACCATTTGATATTTCAAACCTTCGTCATGTCCTAAGTGTTGGTGAGCCGCTAAACCCTGAGGTTATTGCTTGGGGAATGGATGCCTTCAAACTACGTATCCATGATACATGGTGGATGACCGAAACAGGTGCACAGCTTATTTGTAACTATCCAGCACTTGATATGAAGCCGGGATCAATGGGTAAACCATTCCCAGGGATTACAGCTTCTATCATAGACAATGAAGGAAATGAACTTCCTCCAAATCAAATGGGGAATTTAGCGATTAAAGCGCCATGGCCATCTATGATGCGTGCAATCTGGAAGCGTCCCGAAAAGTATGAGAGCTATTTCTTAAACGGTTGGTATGTTTCTGGAGATAGTGCTTATAAGGATGAAGAAGGTTATTTCTGGTTCCAGGGTCGCCTAGATGATGTGATTAATACATCCGGTGAGCGCGTAGGACCGTTTGAAGTTGAATCCAAGTTAATCGAACATGAGGCTGTGGCTGAAGCAGGTGTTATCGGTAAGCCTGATCCTGAGCGCGGAGAAATTATTAAGGCATTCATCACGTTAAATGATGGATATAATAAATCTGATGAATTACTAGAAGATATTCGTCAGTTCGTGAAAAAAGGCTTAAGTGCCCATGCAGCACCACGTGAGATTGAAGTTGCTGATAAGATTCCAAAAACGCGTAGTGGTAAAATTATGCGTCGTCTTCTTAAGTCGTGGGAGCTTGGTCTTCCAACAGGAGACACATCAACATTAGAAGAATAATAAACTTCAAAAAGGCTACTGGCTTCTGAGCTAGTAGTCTTTTTTGTTTCGCTAGGAAAGAGTGTTCATTTATTATTTTGGAAACGAAAGTAAAGGGACGTGGTTGGGAGAGTAGCAACCAGAATGTCCTTCTTTAGCCCTTCACTCCGCTAATGTTAAGGTTTTCACAACATTGTGGTACGATTATTGTAGAAACCGACACAGCGAAAACATTAGGGGAAGTGAAATAATGGAAGAACAAAAGAATATGTACGATCTGATCGGAGTTGGTGTAGGCCCATTTAATCTTAGCTTAGCCGCTCTATTAGATGAGCAAGAAGAAGTAGATACACTGTTTTTTGAGCAGACGCCTAAATTCGATTGGCACCCAGGGATGTTAATTGAAGGAACTAAAATGCAGGTGCCATTTTTAGCTGACTTGGTTACAATGGCAAATCCGAAAAGTCATTATAGCTTTTTAAATTATATTAGTGAGCATGACCGCATGTATCAGTTTTACTTCTTACAGCGCCTAGATATCCCTCGTCGGGAATACAATGATTATTGTCAGTGGGTGGCTGAGCAGTTGGAAAGTTGTCGTTTTGGTAAAAGAGTGACGAATGTACGTCATATTGAAGATCATGATTCTCATTTTGAGGTAGAAGTGTTGGACCTAGAAACGGAAGAAAAAAAGACATACTACTCACGCCATTTGATCTTAGGGACAGGAACATCACCTACGATGCCTGGTTCCGCTCAAGATTTGCCTTCAAATGATGTTTTCCACACATCGCAATTCCTCGAACATCAAGAACGTTGTCGTGAAGCAAAGTCTATAACGGTTGTAGGTTCTGGTCAGAGTGCAGCAGAGACCTTTCGAGAGTTATTAAAAGAACAACGTGATTGTGGTTTTAGACTAGATTGGATTACGCGTTCTCCAGGGTTTGCTTCCATGGAGGAATCGAAGCTGAACCTTGAGCATTTTTCACCTGACTATGTGAACTATTTCTATAGTCTTCCTCAGGATAAAAAGGATGAGATATTTGCTACCCAAGGCTTATATTATAAAGGTATTAGCAACCATACGATAACAGATATTTATAATTTATTATATGAATATTCTGTTGGTCATGAAGAACCGGATGTTGGACTCCAAGTACTATCAGAGTTAAATGATATCAAGCCAAACGAGAACGGTGGTTACACACTTGAATGTCGCCAATGGCAATCTGGTGACCGCTTCACTCATGAAAGTGATGTTGTCATAATGGCAACAGGTTATCGTCCAAATGTACCTGAATTTATTCATGATCTAGGCTCTTATTTACAGTGGGATGAAGAAGGGCGCTATAAAGTAGAAGCTGACTATCGCCTTGAAACATCAGAGTCTACCTCAAATGAAATATATGTTCACAGCGGTATTTCGCACACTCATGGTGTTGGGTCCACTAACCTAGGACTAGCCGTTCACCGTAATAAAGTAATTATTAATCATTTAATGGGGAAGAATGTATATTCTCTTCCGAAAAAAAGTATATTTCAATCATTTCAAGTTCGTTAAAAAACGGTATAGTCCATAGATGTCTAGCTCCAGTGCCCATCATTGCTAAATGGGCACTGGAGTTTTTTTATAGTCTAGGAAATTATAAAATTTGTGACTTGTTTCTTACTAAGGGCTCAGTCCAGTCCCTTCGTTGCTAAACGGGTGCTTGTGCTTTTGTTCTAAGGCATCTTACCGTGCACATGCTTTTTTACCTAGAATCTTTTAACTAGAAATTTTGCTACGACCTACAACAATAAAATAAATATACCGAAATACTGTAAAAAAGGTTACTTCACGACGCATCTTTTATATTGATAAAATAACAGCCTTCTTTTCGTGGTTTGAATACTAAGAACTTTTCTATATTTATAAAGTTGTTGTGACGGATTATTGTTATTATGATATAGTAAAAATGGAATTTGCACGCAAAAAAGGGGACGTTATATGCGTTTAAAAAAATATACCGATTATTCCTTACGCGTACTTGTCTATGTAGGTTCTAAAGAAAACGGGGAGCTCTCCTCAATAAAAGAGATTTCGGATTCTTTTGGTATATCTCAAAATCATCTCAGTAAAATTGTACACGAACTATCAAAGCTGGGACTAATTGATACGATTCGTGGACGTGGTGGAGGCATGCGTCTAGCTGTAGAACCTGTAGATATTAACGTAGGGCACGTCGTGAGAAATATGGAGGATGACTTTACGCTTGTGGAATGGTTAGGAAAAAGTGAGCACGATTGTGGGTTAAACACAGGCTATGCGCTAACTCATATTTTTAATGATGCTTTAACCTTGTTTTTGCAGGAGCTAGACAAGTATAGTCTCCATGATGTTCTGATGAATACTGTAGAAGTGAATAGTGTAATGGAAATTGGTGAATAGGATCATTTTCAGGGAAAGAGTGAAGTCATAAGGCTTCACTCTTTTTTAATTTCGAAACATGCGTTTGTTTTATTCTTCTGGTTTTGAGGGAACATAATGAAGAACCTTTTAAAAGGAAGTGCGGAGAATGAATAATAAGATACATGACTTTATTGCTGTAGGGATTGGTCCTTTTAATTTAAGTTTAGCAGCTTTAACAGATCGTATAGATGATCTTGATGCGTTATTTTTTGATGAAACCCACCGTATGCAATGGCATCCTGGAATGTTAATAGAGGGTACAGATCTGCAAGTGCCTTTCATGGCGGATTTGGTGACGTTTGCCGATCCAACGAGCCCATATTCCTTTCTGAATTACTTACATAAACAAGGTCGGATGTATCCTTTTTTCTTTTTTCAAAAGTTAGAAGTGCCAAGACCTGAATATAATGATTATCTTCAATGGGTAGCAGATCAGCTTAAGGCACTGCACTTTGGTTGTAGAGTAATTGATGTAGTTGATGTTGAGTATGAAGGAGAGCGGTGCTATAAAGTTGTTGTTTTGGATAAAGAAAAAGACGAAACGCATTTTTATTATGCAAAACATGTTGTCCTTGGTACAGGCAGTAAACCGTTAGTTTTTGAAAATGTAAAAGATCTTCCTAATGAAGATGTAGTTCATACAAGTCGCTATCTTTATGAAAAAGATCATCTTCTTAAATCCAATCACATTACCGTGATAGGTTCTGGTCAGAGTGCAGCTGAAATTGTCACAGATCTATTGCACGAACAACAAGAGCATGATTTTTATATAACTTGGTTCACAAGGTCTGCAGGTATCTTTCAGTTGGATACAGCAAAGCTACCTCAAGAGTTTTTCTCACCAGACTATGTGAATTATTTTCAATCATTGTCTTATGAACAACGAATGAACACCTTACCAAAACTTCATACATTACAAAATGGTGTAGATCCCTCTACTCTAAGTGAAATTTATGATCTTCTTTATCAAAGAACAGTAGGTGGAAAAGGGAAGAGGGTGACCATTCAACCGATTACGGAGGTTAAAGAAATCCAGCGTAATTCAAATCATGAGTATTCTTTAACTTGTCATCAATGGCAAAAAGATGAAACATTCACTTATGACACTGAAAAAGTTGTACTTGCTACGGGATACAAGCCCAACATCCCTGATTGGTTTATGGATCGATTTGAACATGAAGTCATTTGGGAGAGTGAGAAGCATTTTAAAGTGTCAAAAGACTGCCAAATCGCTTTTAAAGATGAACGGAAAAATGAGATCTTCACCACCACCAATATCTCTCATGCTCATGGTACGGGAGCGAATAACTTAGGGCTTTCAGTGAACCGTAATGTAAAAATGATTAATTATATGTCTGGGCGTCCTATTTATGAAGAGGGCCATGATACAATCTTTCAACAATTCCGTATGACAGATGAGGGTTAACACACCTAAGGTTTATGATTGAGTTCATCGGGAATGACCAAAATGTATTAGATTTTTAAGGAGATGATGGAATGAGTAAAATCGCTTGCTTAATGACAAATCTTTTTGAAGATGTCGAATACACAGAACCAGCAAATGCATTTCGGGATGCCGGCAATGAGGTTACAACGATTGAAAAAGAAGCAGGAAATAAAGTTGTAGGGAAACAAGGAGATGCTGGAGAAACCATTGATAAAGGCATTGACGATGTGAAACCTGAAGACTTTGATGCATTATTCATCCCAGGTGGTTTCTCCCCAGACCAATTACGTGCTGACGAACGTTTCGTGAAATTTGCCAAACACTTCATGGATGAAGGCAAGCCTGTCTTTGCAATCTGTCACGGACCACAACTTCTCATTACTGCAAAAACCTTGGAAGGAAGAACAGCTACAGGCTTCACTTCTATTGCTGTTGATATGGAGTATGCTGGTGTGAACTATAAAGACCAAGAAGTTGTTGTATGTGGAAATCAATTAGTGACAAGCCGACAGCCAGATGATATCCCGGCATTTATCAATGAATCTCTTAAGGTTCTAGGACAGTAAGATTAGTCAATGGATATCAGCCCAGCTCTCATTAATAGAGGGTTGGGCTTTGTTTTTTAATAGGAATGAAGGAAAGTTTTAAGAAGAAAGAGAAATAGGAAGAGAGGTGACATTCATGATCGTTTTAAATATGGAAAAAGGCATGTTTTTATTCGAGCAGCATCACCACGCTTTGGTTTCTGGTATCATGGCCATGCATTGGAGGTTTGATGGTTTTTTAGGGGAGCATCTACGCGAACAAGTGGAATACGCTGTTGCACAGCATGATCGTGCGTGGATTCCTCTTGACGGGCACCCAATATGGAATGATGATAAACAACAGCCCTATTCATTTATTGATTATCCTATGAAAGAAAAGATGGTTCGCTATCAAGAGGGTGTAGACCAGGTGGAAATGCGATCGAATTATGGAGGCTTGTTATGCAGTCTGCATTATCGTTCTTTTTTTCCAGAAGTGTCTGAGGATGAGAGTATCCAAGCTTTCATTAGTGATGAAGAAGCGCGACAGAAGAAGTTGAAGAATGAGTTGGGGGAAATGATTGGAGATGAGCAATTGAACTTTCATTTTGACCTTCTTCAATTTTGTGATGATCTTTCCTTGTATTGTTGTATGAATGAGCCTGGGGTAACGAAAGAAGAGGAATTATCCTGGTTTCGAGATGGGTTTCCCCAACGTTTTAATTTCGCGCCGGACGGGATTGTTGCTTATTGGGATGGAAAAAACGCCGTAGCATTAGAACCATTCCCATTTCAATCCACCTTTCAAGTCGATATACCTTTTCGTGAGTTAAGACCAGAGCAAATCGAGGAGGTAGGGTTTCCCCAAGCTTGGAAGGAAAGTGTCCTTCATAACCGTACAATAAAGTTTGTTCCAAGGTAAAAAAGCCCCTTCAGAATTATATTGAAGCGATTTCCCTGTAAGGTCTATACTTATTCAAGTTGTGATGGAATATATAATCTTAAACCTACTGGCGGAAAATCATTGATGGGAAACTCATTAATTTCTGCAAGCTCTTGAGCTGTAAGACCAAATTGGTGAGCAATTGATTCTAAGCTATCACCATTTTTCACGAAATAATATTCTCCGCTAACTGGAATAACAATTGCTTGTCCATCCACTAAAAATGCTGGTTCTTCTAGTTTATTTGCTACAATAATTTCATCCATTTTAACGCTATATTTGTTTGCGATACTGTATAGACTCTCCCCATTTTTCACAACGTGAATTTGCACATGTATCCCCCTCATAAGTTATTTCTCTTAGAAACTTATGAGAGTAAGAAGGGAAGTATGTTATAAAAACTGTGATGTAGGCGTTATATCCGCTTTAAGTACATTCTCCATCATTTTTAGCGCATAAGCATTGTCCTGTTCATCATTTGAAGCGATACAGTCTTGGGGTACAGATAAAGAGTATTCCCTCATATAAGCATCATTAGCTGTGAACAAAACACAAATGTTACCTGCTATTCCTGTGATGATGAGGTGTTTTATACCAAGCTCAGATAGCAAAGCTTGTAGAGCGGTTTGATGAAAAGCGGAGTGTTTTGGTTTAATAAGAAAGTAATCTGTTTCATGTGGAACAATTTGATCAAGAAGCTCTCGGTTTTGATCATGAAGACACTTTTGGTAGATGCGATGTAAATCAGCTTGCCACAAACTATAATGATCATTTACATATATAATAGGGAAATGATGTTGTTTCGCATACTGTTTTAATTGAATAATATTAGGAAGCATTTTTTTCGTTTCAGATAATAAAGTTTCTCCATGTGAAAACTGAAAATCGTTGATCATATCTACAATTAATACTGCAGTTTGGTTTGGAGGGTGCATAAAGATGTCTCCTTTCAAATAGTAGTATTTCACGTTGAAAGAATTTAAACCCTGAATGAAGTGAAGTGATAACATGAATCATGAAGAATTTATGGAATTGGCCATTAAAGAAGCTGAAAAAGCAGAAGATATAGGAGAAGTTCCTATTGGAGCTGTAATTGTAAAAAATGGAGAAGTTATTGCTACAGGTCATAATTTAAGGGAGTCTAGCCAGAAAACTTCATCCCATGCTGAGTTTATCGCGATCGAGCGAGCTAATGATGTAGTAGGGAGTTGGCGTTTAGAGGAATGTACGCTTTATGTTACCCTTGAACCATGTCCAATGTGTGCAGGAGCTATTCTTCAGTCTAGAATTCCGACGGTTGTATTTGGAGCATATGACCCCAAAGCTGGCTGTACAGGCTCACTAATGAACCTTCTAGGTGATGAACGATTTAATCACCAGTCCGGAGTGATTCCAGAAGTTCTACATGAACGGTGCAGTCACATGCTGAAAACCTTCTTCCGTAAGCTAAGAGAAGAAAAAAAGCGTTACAAATGATAAATGATGAAGTGTTTACAAACATTAACAAGCATTTGATATTGCATTTTTAATCTACAGTCGCTATACTAGGTATTGCACATCGATAGAGATGAGCAAAACAAAATTGATAACAGTCTTGCCGTGCTAAGCGGGGAGGTAGCGGTGCCCTGTACTCGCAATCCGCTATAGCGAGGCCGAATCCCCGCCCGAGGTGGGGTGGCCTCAAGGCCTGCCTTAAGCGATTGGTGTTGACACCTGGGTCCTGCACAATCGGAACCCGTGAACCCTGTCAGGTCCGGAAGGAAGCAGCAGTAAGCGGTCATTCTGATGTGTTGCAGGGTCGCCTGGGTCGAGCCATGACCTTGAGTAACGCTTGGGGCCACCTCATCGAAGGTGGGTGCACGGCTCATACATAAAATCAACTCACCTGTTTAAGGTGAGTTTTTCTTTTATACAATAAGGTGAGGGTAGTATAAGGTGTTGCTCATAAATGTCTAGCTCCAGTGCCCAGAAACGAATGGACTTCCCTCGCCTCCGTACGATAAGTCAACATCGATTCACCAAGGTTCATCGTGTTTCCTTTACACGTTTGCGATATGAAATTTTAACAAAGAAGGAACTCGACGTAGTTAAAATTTCTAGGTGAAAGTACCACAGCAACTAAGCTTCTGTCTGCGCCTGTGGCTTGCCAATCAGCAAGTTTTGTTAATCGTACTACGGGCTCAGTCCAGTCCCTTCGTTGCTAAACGGGCACTTGCACTTTTCTTATATAAAAAGATTTTTTGAAAACCAAGGCTTTTTTTCGGTATAATTAGGAAGAAACCAAAAAGGAGAACGAGGACAATGAGTTATCAGGCATTATATCGTGTATGGCGACCAAGAAACTTTTCTGATGTTGTCGGACAATCACATATCACGCGCACACTGCAAAATGCGATCGTACAAGAAAAGTTTTCTCATGCCTATTTGTTCTCAGGACCTCGAGGAACAGGGAAAACAAGTGCGGCGAAGATCTTTTCCAAAGCTGTTAACTGTGAGCGTGGACCTGCTAAGGAACCTTGTAATGAGTGTTCAGCTTGTGTTGGTATTCAAGATGGTTCTGTTTCAGATGTTATTGAAATTGACGCAGCCTCCAACAACGGCGTAGAGCAAATTCGAGATATTCGGGACAAGGTTAAATACGCTCCAAGTGCAGTGCAATATAAGGTCTACATTGTCGATGAGGTGCATATGCTTTCGATTGGGGCTTTTAACGCGTTATTGAAAACGTTAGAAGAGCCACCTAAACACGTGATATTCATTCTTGCAACGACAGAACCACATAAAATTCCGTTAACGATTATTTCTCGTTGTCAGCGCTTTGATTTTAAACGGATTTCACAACGTTCGATGGTCGAGCGAATGGAGTATATCGCCGAGGAAGAAAATATCCCTGTTTCGAAAGATGCCCTTGAAGCTGTAGCCCTTTCAGCTGAAGGTGGTATGAGGGACTCCTTAAGCTTGTTGGATCAAGCGATTTCCTATAGTGAAGAACAAGTTACGATAGAAGATGTTCTAGCTGTAACTGGATCGGTTTCTCAACAAAAGCTAGCAGGTGTCGTTCAGGCATTGCAACAAAATGAAGTGAAAGAAGCCTTGCAATTTGTTGATTCTCTCATTCAAGAAGGGAAAGACCCAGGTCGATTCATTTTTGATTTAATTTATTACTTGCGGGATCTTTTGCTCTATCAAAGTGCGCCTGGTTTAGAGGGGATTTTAGAACGGGCTATTCCAGATGATGCGTTCAAGCAACTTAGTTCAGAGTTGCAACCGAACTGGATCCAACAAACAATCTCAACATTAAATCAGTGCCAGCAGGAAATGAAGTGGACAACAAGTCCGAAGGTTTTCATTGAAATTGCTATGTTAAATATTTGTGATATTCAATCTGCGCCTGCGAATTCTTCAGTGGCGATTGAACCTGAATCTGTACAAAAGCTACAGAAAAAGGTAGATGAGCTTGAGAAGAAGCTTTCAAATATACAGCAAGCACCTGCAAATGCCGCGCAAGCTCAACCAGAGCAAAAACGTCCGCAGCAAAGAACGAGAAGGAACCAGTATAAAGTTCCTTATGAACGCATACGACATGTATTGAATGAAGCATCGAAACAAGATTTAAAAGCGGTTCAAACTCAGTGGGCTAGCTTTATGGATTCCTTGAAGCAAAATAGTCCACCTGCGCATGCGCGATTGATGAATAGTAAACCTCGCGCTGCATCGGACCATGCTATTGTGTTATCGTTTAAATATGAAATTCATTGCTCTTTAGCTCTTGAAAACCAAGAGGTCATTCAACAATTATTAGCTGATCATCTAGGAAAAGAAGTTCAAATCATCCCAATTCCTGAAGATAATTGGCAAGAGCTAAGAGAAGAATATGTTCAAAAACAACGTCAGCAGGAACAACCTCAAGATGGGGAAGAGGCTGAACCTCAAGAAGATCCACTTATTGCAGAGGCACGTAAACTTGTTGGCGAAGATTTATTAGAAATCCAAGAAGAATAAAGGAGGTACTGCCATGAAGGGTGGTATGGGAAACATGAATAATATGATGAAACAAATGCAAAAGATGCAAAAGAAGATGGAGAAAGCTCAAGAAGAACTTCACGAAATGACGTTTGAATCCACTGCAGGTGGCGGAATGGTTAAGGTAGTTGCAAATGGTAAAAAACAAATTACAGACGTTGAAATTCAAGAAGACGTTGTAGATCCTGATGATGTAGATATGCTTCAAGACCTTATCCTTACTGCAACAAATGATGTTATTAAGCAAGTAGAAGATAAAACAAACGATACAATGGGACAATTCACTAAAGGGATGAATATCCCTGGAATGTAGGGGGTAGCTGAATGTATTATCCAGAACCTATTTCCAAATTAATCGATAGTTTTACAAAATTGCCAGGGATAGGCCCGAAGACGGCTGCACGCCTGGCTTTTTTCGTGTTAGAGATGGAAGAAGACGATGTACTGGATTTTGCAAAATCGCTCGTAAATGCCAAACGTGAACTCACACACTGTTCAACTTGTGGTCATATTACCGACCAGGACCCTTGTGCGATTTGTCAGGATGAAGAACGTGATAGCTCAGTTATCTGTGTAGTTCAAGATCCAAAAGACGTTATTGCTATGGAAAAGATGAAAGATTTCAGTGGTCGATATCACGTGTTACATGGAGCTATATCACCAATGGATGGTGTGGGTCCAGAGGATATTAATATATCAAGTCTAATTAACCGCCTTAAAGACGAGGGGGTTGAAGAGCTTATTGTTGCAACCAACCCAAATATTGAAGGGGAAGCAACAGCTATGTATATATCACGGTTAGTAAAACCTGCTGGGATCCGAATATCACGAATTGCTCATGGGCTTCCTGTAGGTGGAGACCTTGAATACGCTGATGAAGTAACCTTATCCAAAGCCCTAGAAGGTAGAAGGGAACTATAGAAGTAGGTGTTTCCAAAATGTTTGGTAAGAAAAAAGTAAAAAAAGAAGATTATGATAAAAGGCTGCTTCAAGATCTTCAGCGTCTAAAAGAAGAAGTGGCAACCCTAAGGAAGATTATGAAACACAGCGTCGATGTTAGTTCTACTGGTGCAAATGATCTTGCAATAGCAGAATGTAAATATTTTTATCTATTAAGAGAGGCGCGCAATCGAAACTTGAGTGCACGATAACAATAGAAGTTCTTTTCCTCCTTGTTTGTTCATAGAATACATCAAAAGGACAAGCAAAGGAGGGTTTTGTTTGAGTTCAACCATTATTGTTATTTCTATTGTACTTCTCATTGGAATACTGTTAATAGCAGGAGCACCTTTAACACCTATGAAGTTTCTGGCTAACGGGGCGGTAAAAGTTGTAATAGGTGTGTTGTTTATTTTCTTCTTTAATGTTTTTGGAGCTTCAATGGGGTTACACATTCCTATTAATGTGTTTACAGCTTTAATTTCAGGGTTTCTAGGTTTACCAGGGTTAGCTTCTCTCGTAGCCATTCACCTTTTTGTTTTATAGGAAATACAAGAAACCCTCAGTGGAAAATATATAATCTTGTTAGGGTAAGGAGGCTTGTTTCCTTGCCTTTTTTCATGGAGATCACAAAAAAATAATAAAAATCGCTTTTTCCTATTGCGTACGATTTGTGTGCGTGGTACATTATTAATTGTCGCATTGAGAGCGGCAACGCAAAACATTCGAAAGAAACCAATCAAATAAACTTTTTTACAAAAAGTTATTGACTCTCTTTCGGATAAATGATATATTTATTGAGTCGCTGTTTTGAGGCGACGAAATAAAAGAAACACCATTTGATCCTTGAAAACTGAACGAAACGACATGTTACGTCAATGAATTACTTTTTATTTTTTTAAAGCCAGACATCATTTTGATGCAAAGGCGAACTCTTATGGAGAGTTTGATCTTGGCTCAGGACGAACGCTGGCGGCGTGCCTAATACATGCAAGTCGAGCGCGTGAAACAACATGATCCCTTCGGGGTGATTGTTGTGGATCGAGCGGCGGACGGGTGAGTAACACGTGGGTAACCTACCTGAGAGATCGGGATAACCCCG
>NZ_AULJ01000045.1 GCF_000425225.1 Pontibacillus marinus BH030004 = DSM 16465
GCGCCCGTTTCTGGAATACTTGATCTCGAGATATATTTTCACATATCATTTGATTTTTCCATCTATATTTGAATACTGTATGTATTAATACCTTTCTTGTCTATTAATGCTACTTCATTTGATGAGAACCACTTCAAGCTTCCAAAATGCTGAGCAAATGCCCATTCGTTTGGCCGTTCTTCTATTATCTTTTCTTCTTTAACAATCTCTTTCGCTTTATTTTTAATTATTATGCTGACCTTAAAATTATCAATATTATGCTCACAGGATACTTCTGCAATATATTTTCTATTCGGGCTTTTCTTAGGCTTATTCCAAATCCATTGGTTATTGTAGTTACAATCACTAACCTTCTGATACATTCTTTGAAACGGTTTTTTATCCCATTCTTTTTCCTTAATAACTATATTAATACCTTTTTCTAAAAGTTTGTAAATTAATAATTTCTTCTCATAATTATGTAAGTTAAAGTAATAATCAATATTTAAGCCAACTTTAACATGACTAACACCACCTACGAGTTTGTGTTCGTTGTTATTGTCTTTCATATCCTCTACACACTCCACCAAAACCTTCCAGCAGTCCTCTGTTTTATATTTTTCAAAATTCCTTTCAAGCAGTGACGCTACACAACGGACTTCATCCCTAAACCTCATCCTGCGTTCTTTCCAATTCTTTTCGTAATCTTCTTTACTACCCTCCCTATTTAAGTATGGTATGTCTAAATCAAATTCACTAAGAATAGGCAATAAATTCACTTCCTTACACTCTAATCATTCACTGATTTGAACTTGTTATTTGCATAATCATCAATCTCACCAAGTAGTTGCCACCATTCGGAACCTCCTTGAAAATCTCTAATATAGAGATCACCTAACCAACGAATATGACACCTTTGAATAAGTTTTTCTAAAATTTCTTTATTATTTAAGTCTTTCTTTAGCTGGTTAAGAATTATCTCCAAATCCTCAGCTTCCTTTATATATTCATTCTTTTTTAAATAATTAATTGCCGTATTAATTTTTTCAAGAGACATTACTTCTCCCCCCTCATCAACCTGATGAATATTTCCAAATTATCAACACCAATTATTTCGATTAATACCAAGACATATCCTTCTCTTCTCAAAAAAATAAGCACAATCATTACTACATGATTGCGCCCAAACATGGAAGAATTGAATTCGAGATAATTTATGTATGAATTTCTTGCGCTTAAACTAGGTTTGTTGCTCTTTTCTATTTAAAACTTTTTTGACTTGTTCAAAATGATGACTATCATGTTTTGCCAAACCATTTAAGTATTCATACAAAGAAAGCTCAGTTTCTCCTATTAAAAACTTTTTCTCCCATTGCTGATCAGGAATTATTTTTATTGCCTCATAAAGCTTTTCTCTTATAGAGATAAACTCATTTATAGTAACTTCTTTGCTTTGCCCTCTACTAATAGAGGCTGATTCTGAATTCATTTTTTCAGCATTTGGTCCTTTTGGAAGCTCACTATTAGAAAATAAGTAAGGTAAGCGTTTATGAATTACAAACTCATCCCAAGGCTTAAAATGGCCAATAATTTCGCCAATAGTCCATTTATTATCTTCAATCTGAGTTCGCCATTCCTTATCAGTTAAACGCTGTAGTGAATTTACAAATTTCATTGTTTCTAAATGATGATTAATAATTTCTTCTTTAAATTTATTCAATAGATCTTCCCCTTCCTCAATACTTTAATTCTCCTTCTTCCTATACCTAATCGGATCAGAGAAGTTATTTATCGTTTCCCAAATTACAAAAGAAGGCTCAAATTCTATTAAATATTTGCGCCTTATGATTGGTTTTCTTATTTAACTCCAAACACTTACCGATTCAAAATACATTCCTTCTCTTATCATATCTTCTTGTATATCTGGCTTAATTTCTTTAGACCAATCTGCATTCAAATCTTCCTCACTAAGAACATTTCCTCTCCAAAGACTAAGTCCTAATAGAGGAAACTCATATAAGAAACCTCGTTCAGATTCCTCATTATCTCTATTGTAGGGGGAGATTTTATCGATCATTTTTACAAGGTCATCAGCTTTAGTGTTAAAAAGATCGATGTCATTATAGACACCTTGAAAAACATCCTTTAAATTTGGAATTTCAATGAAATTGACTACTTGTTCAGAATTATATTTAACCATAAACACATCTCTAAACAAATGCTTTCTATAATCTGAATAATAATTTGCTTCATATTCTTGTAAACATTGATTAATATCATCTTTGTTCATTCCAAGTTTAAAATTCCCTATACCTATACCAGGGTCAATTATTAACTTATCCATAAAGTACACTCCTGTCATTCGCACTACTTTCAAAGTCTACCATGTAATAGTTCTTGCCTCATTTTCTAATTCAATATATAGAGTGATAATCCTTTATATATGGTACATTTATAACATTTATCTCGAAATCAAGTCTTCAACATAATGGCCCTATTACTGAAATCTTGATTCCAAGATTACTGATAACATATCACAAATTTCCTTTCCTTCCTTATACAGTAGTTCCTGGTGCCCTAATGTCTTTCTTTTGTAACCTCAATTAAACGGTATAAAGCTTTTTCAAGATCTATTTGAGCTTTTAGGCTTTTAGATAGTATAATTCCTATATTTAATATAGAAATTAAAATAATAAATAGTAATGCAATTATAGTTAATGAAGTATAATCACTCATCCTCAAACACTCCTTAGTAATCGAAAAACATCAGTGTAACAACATCCATATTATTTCACGATGAAATCATTTAAATGATTCGTCAAAGAAACAATAAGCAAGAGATTCGCTTTTTAATCCACCCTTTTCCTTTCCGAGTACATGTATTAAATATCCCTCTATTGGTAGTTCACTAATACTGACTTTCTCTAGATTATTCTGATCGATGATATAATTAGGATGATCCTTTAACGAATAGGATCCTTTTTCTCCTTTCCCATTAATCTTATACTGAGCATAATTATACTTATTTGTGATTCTCTTGAAAGGAAAATCATGTATTTTGCTAAAGTAATAAGATACGTCTACTAATCGATTATATTGCAACCATGAATCAGTTCGATGTCTACTGACGATATAAGTCTGATTACTAGATGAATAGTCTATATCGTAATGGATAAATTTATCTTGATCTTTCCTCACAATCTCAAAACTCATCTCAGATATTGAACCATCTTTTTGATATGTAATCTTATAACGATTTAACTTTAAATCTGATGTAGAAATGCCAAATTCTTTTGATACCAGCTCCCAAGGCTCTTGGAAGGAAAATTCATAGATATTCTCCTGTTCACCTTGAATTTCATGTGGTCTTTGAAATATATTTGCTTCAATTGTGGGGCTAGCTAATTTAAAGAAAACTTGCCGATTGGCAAGCCTTTTAAGGCGCAGACAGAGGCTTAGTTGCGCTTATACTTCATGCTTTCAAAATTTTCACTACGTCGAATTGCTCCATTGCTAAAATTTTATACTTTCTTAACGTGGAACAAAAAAGAATGTTAACCCCAACATAGCAGCAGTTCCCTTTAATGCCCCGTTTTCCTTGGATTTAGGACGGAGGTATAATAAGTATATGAGGAAGCCAAGCGGGATAACTATCTCATTAAAAGCAAAAGAAAATGCCCCCAGCACATAATAGCCAATCCATTTGAATAAGAAGTTTTGTTCAGAGACAGCATTACGCTTTCTTATAACAATTAATGCTACGATAGGTATAAGTATGTATATAGCAAATACGATGTAATTCATTGGCCAGCTCCATTCTATTTATTTTATTTCTTAACAATCCAATTATTATACACCTCTGCATTGAAATTAAATTCATTAGAGAACATCCATTTCATTGCTTTTAAAACTAAAGGTGAAGAGGTTTCTTCTGACATTTGGTTTTGTGAAATCCACCTAACCCCAGTGGAGTCTTGTCCCTCAAATTGGGTTGGGTTTTGGTCGAGCTCCCCAATTACATCAATATGATAAAACACAGCAATGTGATGAACATGTGTGTATGGCTCCCAATCCCACTTGACAAAAAAATCACTAGTTCCTATGAGGTTTTTCACATGAATGGAAGCACCTGTTTCTTCTTCAAACTCTCTATGGAGAGCAGACACTAAACTTTCTCCTTCCTCTAAACTGCCACCAGGAAGATCAAATCGGTTTATGTATGGCCCACCGTTTTTATCGATGACGAGGAGCTTTCCTTGTTGTACACATATACCATAAACACCAAAAGCACGATGATAGTTTTTATATCTTTCCAACCAAATAACCCTCTCCCTTTACCATTGATTAACTTCTTTTTAAAGTCCATTTAAGCTAATCTTATCTCTACCACAATTGTTATCGAATAAAGTTTTAGGATACGGACAAACTACAACTAGAAATGTGTATTTCTGCGAGGTGTAAAAATATGGACTATGCTATGAATGATATCGTATACCGGCCAATGGTTGTAGATGGAATGTTAAATACGTTTGTAAGTTCACCAAATGCTTATAGTTCTGCTGTAGAAGCTGTTATCGAAGCTATACATTTTGCTGAGGTTTACAACGAAGATATGTATGATGGCAATATTTCCTGGAGTGATTCAAAACTAACACGTGGGACTCGGGATTACTTAAGAATTTTAACTGGAACAATAGATCGACCAAACGCCAACCCTTTTTATATTGAAATTCAAAAACTACAAGATAACGGTAAAATAAGAGTAGTTAATAAATCACGGGCAAAGGATATAGTGCGTGAGCAGCATAATGAAACAGCTTCTAATTTAGCAATGAAAATTGAAAATCGATTCGATGAATTTTAAATTAGTATTGCTTATATTAAGGAAGTGAAATATCCTTATGTTCTTTACTTTCTTTTTAATCACTGTTCGGAGTTACTACTAAGTATGAGTAATATATAATATTGATTACTTAGTTTACCATAATTTTATTACGTAATCTGAATGTCCCATCTTGTTTAATTTGTATAATGATCAATAAAAAAAGCAGCCTGTAAAAGACTGCTTTTTAGGGTTGGTCAATGTACTTGATCCAATCCCCATTAATAATCGGCTCTCTTTTCATTTGTTCATTTGAGGGATGAATCGTATAAACCCATGCCGTTAAATCCTCTTCCCCTGTGTTTCCCCATTTCTAGTTAGCACCATCATTTAAGAAAGGCTTAGCATAAACTAACCCAATGATATATAACACAACAAGAAAGTAAGCTGGTAATAAATGAATAAAACTTGTATACCCAATAACAAAATGTGTCCCAAGTCCCGCTATAAATGCCGGTGGTGCACCTATAGCTAATGTGTTCCAGATCCACTTCTCCCCTTCTCGAAATCCCCATAGGGTTGTCATTAATACCAATAATCCTACACTGATTAACGCAGTACCGAACCCAGCTCGATCATGAGCAATCACAGGAATCAACCGATCATTAATGGATTGAAGCATTTCGGGTGTCGTACATAAATACACAAGATCCGTCGAAACAAAAACCCCTGTAGTGCCTATTGTGGATATAACAATACCACCAACCACGATGGAGGTTCCGAGGATCACAAATAACAATTGACCTATTAAGCTTTTCTTCCAAGAAGAAGAGTTCTTTTTATTAGAAGATGACACAGTATGAAGATGACCTCTTGTTTTCCAGAAGCACATCAAATAAAACGGTAGTAAAAATAAATAATATAGACCATGTAACCAATCAAAGTAGCCATATCCTATGAACAAAAATATCCCTAAAAACCCTAAGATAGCTGCTGTATGGAATGCTTTTGTAGCCCAATGTATTCGATAACGTAATCCATATCGCGCAAGTTGAATATAGATTATTCCTCCACTGATCATCGTTCCCGCTAAAGTCATACGATCATGAGCCATAAAAGCCAAGATACGAGGATTAATCGCAATAATTTCTTCACGAGTTAAGCCGATAAACTGTTCATCATAGGGAAGGATCACACGCGTCATAGAAAAAATCAGAGCTATAATGCCTGCTATAAGTATAATTGCACCAAATAATAAGCCCCACTTCCAACCAGTTCCTTCATCTTCTTCAGGCATTTGAGTCATCAATTCATTTATTCGCTTTGGTAATCCTGGTCCTGTAAAAACATAGCCTGATTCCAGAATCATGAGGTCCGCCCCTGCATTTTTTAAATGTAAAGCATCATGAGGTTCACGAATTCCTCCTCTAGTTATTATGGTTAAGTCCTGGTCAATATCTTTTACTGAGGTAATCCTTTTACACATAAAATCATTCGAAACTTTTTGGTCTTCTTTAAAGTAATTTTCTTCGCCATCCCAATTAATAGGAGGATTGATGACTACTCCAGAAACATATGGATGATTGAAATTCATTATTGTATCTTTTTCCGTGCTTTCAATACTTACATAAATAGGTGTATCTTGATTACATGACTCAATCCACTCTAACTGCTCTTGTTTAACAATAAAAGAGCTGACATATGGTTTAAGACTCTCTACGATTTGAACCACTTGTGATTGGGTTGCTTTTGGGTCAATATGCAGCATAACCGGTTTATGTAATGCTATTTTTCTTAACTTTTTTTCAACATAAGTTAAATGAGGCATTTCGTATTGTTTGTGAAACCACAATCTATCTTTGTCGTTCAACTGAGGAACATTTCCTTCTTCCTCCCTCAACGTAACAGGCCCAATTTCGATAAAACTATGACCTAAACTTCCAAAGACTTCTAGTCCTGTCAGATTTGGATCAAGCATTCCACTAACACCAATTGGACTCTTATAAGAAACCCCATTGGTGTTTTGATGTAAGTCATTTGGTGTTGAAAAGTGTCCCAGAAATTCAATTAGCGAACTACCACCAGGAATATTGGAGATTGTCCGCATGCTTTTATATATAAATTCCCGTGAATGATGCGCATTTAATGAAAACAACCATGGTTTAAATAGCGGATGATAAGACCAATCTGGCATAGAAACACCCTTTTATTATTTTCTCACTACTTACTTAGCATATTTTAACACATTCTTGTACGGTTACTTTACACAATTTCACATAAGCTAATGGCAAATTGAATGGAAAGGATGCTTTACATGGATAACATGATTGATCCTAAAGAGGTAAGAGCGGGTGATGAAGTTTTCGTTATTTATAGGAATCCTCATACACCTACTGTAGCGAATATTAAGCAGGCCGAAATCGTGCAGCACCCTCACAATCCAGATGGAGTTGCTTTGTTTTTACATGAAACGTACCACCTCATAGAAGATGAAGATGCTTTGTTTTCTTCAGAAGAAGCCGCACAAGATGCGTATAATGAAATTTTTACAGATCAACCTTTTGAAGATTAAATGTAAAATTTTCTTTGTTTAACCTCATTCATCTACGGTTACTGTTATATAGGGTTCGAGTACAAACTCAAAGATGAGGTGAAAACATGAAACATGTTCATTTAACTATACATGGCCGTGTACAAGGTGTAGGCTTTCGGTTTTCTGCTAAACAAAAGGCAAAAGAGTTTAATGTAAATGGTTGGGTTCAAAACAACCAAACTGGCACCGTAGAAGTCGAAGCAGAAGGTGAAGATAAACAAATCGATGCGTTTGTAGAAGCTTTAAAGCATGGGCCAAGTCCATATGCCAAAGTTTCGAATATAGATATAACAAAAATCGATCAAATTAAGGGTTTTGACAGATTTGAAATAAGATAAGTAAGCTACTATAAAAGGGATGCCCAATTGGACATCCCTTTCTCTATTCAAAATTAAGATTCGCTTTTCTTTTGCAATGGCCTTACCATAACCTCGTTCACATTTACATACTCAGGTTGCGTAACCGCATAAACGACAGAACGAGCGATGTCATCTGCTTCTAATGTAACTCTTCCTTTACGATCCTCAAACATACTGATTACTTCTTCATCTGTAATATGCTCTGGTAGTTCAGTTGAAACAGCACCAGGCGAAATATTTGTTACACGCACACCTGTCTTAGAAAGCTCTTTTTCCATCCCCATAGAGAGAGCACGTACTGCATATTTTGTAGCACTATATACGGAACTTGTTGGAAACACTTCATGCCCAGCTACTGAAGATACGTTAATGACGTGACCTGTATCCTGCTCAAGCATAGTTGGTAGAACAGAATGGATCCCAAAAAGCACTCCTTTCACGTTTACATCCACCATTTTCTCCCATTCCTCTACTTTGTCATTCTTTAGGAATGAAAGTAGCATTACACCCGCGTTATTGACTAGAATATCTACAGAAGAAAAGGTTTCTTTTGTTTCTTTCACTAAATTTTCCATATCTTTTTGGTTGGTAACATCCGTTTCTATAACTTTCGTTTGAACAGATGTTTCGTTTTGAATCGATTTTGCCAATTCCTCTAAACGTTCTTTTCTTCGGGCAGCTAGGACTACATTCGCGCCTTCTTGAGCTAGATGTTCTGCAATGGATTGTCCTATACCACTGCTTGCTCCAGTAATAATAGCTGTTTTACCTTTTAAGTTTGCCATTTTTATTCCTCCTAGTGTGAATGCTTATCGATTCCACCTATCACGATACCCGCTATTTAGAGACAATATTCATCTTAATGTTTTGTATGGCCCAATTATTTGGTGACTTATATGTTAAAATTAGAAGTTGTTGACCAATGTTTTATGAATAGAAAGAGTGATTTACTTGAGTAAAAGTATCAAAATGAAACCCATAACACCTCAGCATGATCCTTGGGAAGCTTATATGGATGTAGAGGAACACGGTGAGATGACGCTATCTAATGTTGAATTTACCACAACTACTTTATGTAATATGCGGTGCGCTCATTGTGCAGTTGGGTATATGCTCCAACATAAAGATCCAGAGGCTCTACCAATGGACCTTATTATTCAAAGACTGGATGAAATACCAAACTTAAGAGCGCTTAGTATTACGGGTGGTGAGCCTGTTCTTTCAAAGAAGTCTGTTGACAATTATGTTGTCCCGCTTCTTAAGTACGCTCACGAACGTGGAGCACGAACACAAATTAATTCAAATTTAACGTTACCCTATAACCGTTATCAACCAATCGTCCCTTACTTAGATGTACTACATATTTCACATAACTGGGGAACAATAGAAGAGTTCACCTCTACAGGTTTTGCGAGAATGGAGCGTAAACCATCTGAAAACATACGAGAAAGTTATTTTCATAGAATGGTAGAAAATTCACAGCGCCTTGCAGATGAAGGGGTTATGGTCTCTGCTGAAACCATGTTAAATAAACGCACATTTCCTTATTTGGAGACAATACATGACCATGTGAAAGAAATGGGATGCGCGCGTCATGAAATCCACCCAATGTATCCAGCCGATTTCGCAAGTCAATTAGAAACGTTATCTCTAGAGGAAATGAATGAGGCGATCACTCGTTTATTAGACCATAGAGACCCAAATATGTGGATGCTTTTCGGTACGTTACCATTTTATCCTTGTAGCACAAATGAAAAAGATCTTGAGTTGCAAAAGCGCCTTTACCAAGAGAAGAATGTAACCGTACGAAATGATCCAGATGGACGCTCAAGGTTAAATGTAAATATTTTTGATGGAGAAATCATTGTTACAGACTTTGGGGATGAACCTTCTTTAGGTAATATACAAGATACCACCTTACCTGAAGCTTATGAGCGTTGGAAAAAAAGCTCTCTTGCTGATAGTCTGAATTGTCATTGTCCTGCAGTAAAATGTCTTGGTCCCAACCTTCTTGTGAAGAACACCTATTACAAAAACGTTGACTTTCAAAAACGCGAAGCTAATATTACTCGTTGATTCACTTAGACCTCTCTATCTGAGAGGTCCATTTTTGATTTAAGAATGATGTGGAGGAAAATGAGGAATAACCTCTTCTCCTATTTCTTTCATAACTTCTTCAGCATCTCTCGTACTATGCGCTAAAGAGATCATCACATGATTCACACCTATTTCTTCATGTTGCTTTAACCATTCAATCAGAGCTTTCCTCCCAAGTCTGTATCCCAGTTTAATTTTTTCTGGTTCATGATCGGGATTATCATGAAGATCCATTACAATTGGCTGAAAGAAAGGTTTATATTGTTCAGGATGATACGTTCTTGCCTTAGTTTGATACTCACGAATTAAAGACGCTTGTTTATCTAGACTCTGAGGATAAAACATAAAACCATCTCCATGCGCTGCTACATAATCTAACGTTTGCTGAGCATAGCCTGTAATAAATATAGGAATATCTGAAGTTGGTTTGGGTACCAGAGTTACATTTTCAAGTGACCCCAAACTAGATGTATAATCCTCATACTCACTATTCATCACTTTCTTGAAGTATTCTAAAGACTCTCGAAAAATTTCCCCACGTTCCAAGATCGGTATATTCAAAGCTGAAAAGTCACGCCTTCGATCGCCGGATGATAATCCAAGCATAAAACGCTCCGGAAATAAGTTATCTATGCTAGCCGCTTCCTTAGCTAAACGTAAAGGGTGCCGTAATGAAAGGACGGATGCAGCTGTGCCTAAATTAATTTTTGAAGTATGACTCCCTATATAGGTTAAATAAATATGACTATCAAAAACCTGACCTGTTGCTGGGTCATCAAACGTGGGGTCTTCAAGGAGTACGTCCTGAAACCATAGTGCTGTGAATCCTAATTCTTCTGCTAACTGAGCACGTTTTACTTGGTGATTCATAGTCGGTTTCTGTTTTCCATGATTTTCAATGGGCATATTTAATCTAATTGTAAGCTTATCTTTTTGTAGCATCCGTTTATATCCATAATGCTGGTCCCATTTCATATGTTTGACCTCCTTTGTATCTTATAGCTTTCAGCATGATGAATTCACATACTTCATATATATAAATGAAGAATGAGAAGGGAGATGAATCTCTTGCAAGTATCTGTTCGAAATGGTGATTCACTTTGGTATTACAGTCAGTTGTTTAACATAAGGCTCCCTCTTATATTGGACTCAAACCCAAACGCAGCAAATCGTTATCTCTTTATTGGCCAAACGATTAATATTCCAGGTTATGTAGCTGTAAATTATACCATACAGTCTGGTGACTCACTTTGGTCAATCGCTTCTTCTAGAAACGTTCCTTTGGACTCATTATTTCTCTTAAACCCAATGGTCAATCCTAACTTTCTGCAGGTAGGACAGGTGATTCGTGTTCCCTTACGTATTACTTGGAGAATTGTAAATGGGAAGAGCCGTTATACGTATGAGTCTATGATTACGGATATCAATAGAATGGTTATGATATATCCATTTCTTTTCCAACGATCAATCGGTCAGTCCGTAATGGGAAAACCACTTCCTGAAATCAAAGTTGGAAGAGGGAATGAGACCGTACATGTAGATGGTTCTTTCCACGCAAATGAATGGATTACAACACCCATAATCATGACATTTTTAAATGATTATCTACTCTCTCTAACGAATCAAACACCTATCAGAGGCCTAGACATGCTACCTTATTATAATTCTAAAACGTTGTCAGTTGTACCGATGGTTAATCCTGATGGAGTAAACCTCGTTATAAATGGACCTCCTAATGAGGAACCTTTTCAAAGTAATGTTCTTGAGATCAACAATGGCAGCACAAACTTTAATGGTTGGAAAGCCAACATAAGTGGTGTTGACTTAAACAATCAATTCCCGGCTAAGTGGGAAATCGAAAAAGAGCGGAAAGAGCAAGCTCCTGCACCTGCTAATTATCCAGGTCCCTCACCTTTATCTGAACCAGAATCTAAAGCTATGGCCCAGCTAACAAGAAACAGTAATTTTTCTAGAGCTCTTGCTTTTCATACCCAAGGTGAAGTCATTTATTGGGGCTTTGAAGGCTTAGAACCACCTGAAGCAGAAACGATCGTACAAGAATTTGCACGTGTTAGTGGTTATACACCTATACAGTATGTAGATAGTTACGCAGGTTATAAGGATTGGTTTATACAAGAATGGCGTCGTCCTGGTTACACTGTAGAATTAGGAGAAGGAGTAAGCCCTCTCCCTCTCACTCAATTTGATGAAATTTATCAAGAGAGTCTAGGCATTTTCTTGGCAAATATGTATTTATAGAAAAAATCCTACTGCCTTTCATAATAAGCAGTAGGATTTTATTATTTTTCATAAATCCGCTTCACAATCCAACTCTTATCTACCCTCTCAACTAAGTATAAATCTGGATTCGTTAAACGTTTCCACTCTTCAAACCCATAACGATCATCAAAGTATTTAAGTATAAGCGCTAAAAGATTACCGTGCGTCATGAATAAAACCGTGTCATCATCTTCATCACTATCCATAAGTTCGTAAAGGAGTGAAATCGCTCTGTCCATCGCTTCTTTTGATGATTCACCGTCATGGACTTTTTGGTCTAACTCTGTAAATGACTTTTCTAGAATCTCTAACCAATCATCTAATGGTTTACTGCTTAGTTTTCTTTCACTTAGGCGGTCATCAATCACTATTTCATGCCCAGTCGAATCTGCAAAGGGTTTTATACTTTGTTTAGCTCTCGTAAATGGACTAGAAAGAATTCTTGTAAAATGAATCGGATATTTCTTTAAATAACGCGATAATTCTTCTGCTTGTTGTAAACCTTCCCTAGTTAACTCCGCTTCTCGCTCTTGACCTGTTGCTTTACAATGACGTGCAAAAATGAATTTCATATGAAAAAGACTCCTTAAGTTTAGCGTTATTCTCATCTAAACCTTTTCTACATACAAAAGTAAACTCCTTTTGGAAAGTCATTTTCTTTATTCTCTGGAAAACACACGCTTCCCCTGAATCCACGTTTCTTCGACCATTAGATTTAATAGCTCATGATTTTTTATCGTTTCAGGATGGGTGTTAAGGAATACAAAATCAGCAACATAACCTTCTTGTATTTTTCCTTTTCTCTTTTCCTGAAATTCTAATTCAGCAGGTGTCACACCAAAACCATAGAAGGATTGATCTATTGAAAGGCGCTCTTGTGGCATCCACCCACCTTCTGGTTCATGGTCTGTATTTGTTCGGTTAACAGCGGCAAAAACGGAAGTAATTGGATCAAGAGAGCCAATCGGTGCATCTGAACTTAACGTAATAGGGATGTTATAATCCTGCATTTTCTTAAATGCATCACAATAAGGGAGCAATGATTCTGGCACCCATTGATCCTTCTCACTCCATTCCCCCATTAAGAAAGATGGTTGTGTTTCAATATAAGCACCTACATTTGAAGTGCGTTTTAACAAATCTTCTCCCATTGTTTGCGCATGAATAATTCTATGACGTAAGACTTTCGTGTTTGCTTCTTCTTGATCGAGCGCAGTTAAAGCTGATTGTACAGCACGGTCGCCTAAAGCATGCATCGCAACTTGCATACCATTTTGAGATGCTAAGGCAACCATGTCATTCAATTGCTCTTGTGTATAAATAAGATTTCCAATTGAATCTGGTTGACCTGGATACGGTTGCCTCATGGCTGCTGTATGAAGTCTTTGTGTACCATCTAAGAAGATTTTGATGGCTCCTACTTTGACTCGATCCGTTCCATCTCCTGTTCGTTTATCGAAAGAGTCAATAAACGATTGAAGATCCTGTCTGTCAAAAATGTAATGATGAAGATGAGCTTGAATAGGTAGATTCCCCTTTTTCTCAGCTTCCGTATAAGCTTTCCATAAACTTTTATAAGACCCGATGAAGCTTCGGTCATCTGTATGAATCGACGTTACGCCATACTGAAGTAAATAAGGCATAGCAGTCTCCAACGCCTCAGTCGCTTCTTCTAGTGAACGCTCCCATAAGTGATGGTTGATGTAGTGCACTGCCGTATCTTTAAAACGCCCTGTTAATCCCCCATCTTGATCCCTTTCTTTAAAATCTTCAGGCTCTTTATGGAAAAGTTCTTCTTCTTCTAATTTATTAAGTAGCTTTTTACTAATAACACACTCATGACCGTCTTGATGCATGAAATACATATACTTGTTCACATTGATTTCATCTAAATCTTCCGCTGTTAATAGATGATCAATATCTGTGAATTGCCCATCATTAAATCCTTTTCCAAATATCCACTCTTCCTCTTCAATTTCTGGGTAATGCTTCTCAACTTCTTCCTTCATTTCTTTCCAGCTTGTTACTTGGGTCAAGTCTAACTCTTTCTTTAACAGACCGAATCTTAATAAATGCATATGGGAATCATTAAAACCTGCCATAATTGTTTTTCCATTTCCATCAATTACTTGGTCGTTTGAAGACGAATATCTCCCTTTATGTATTCCTGCAATACTTCCATCATGAATTTCTATATGATGTATAACCTCTGGATGATATCCTTCATAAGGTTGATAGATTCTTACGTTATCCAAAATCATTGTTACACCAGCCTTTTTCAATTTCTTATTTCCCTCTTCCCTATAAGAACTATATAAAACCTAAACGTAGCTATAGAGATACTTATAGAGTGTTTTAGGGCGATGTTTGAACATATTGCATAAAAGAAGGATGCTTTAATCCATACTAAACAGACCCCATGATGAAGTAAGGAGAATGCCAGGATGCAGGTACCTTCTTTCAATGATATTCAGCAAGAAAGATATAAGTTATTTGAAATGATTCAGGTAAGATGGGAATCAAACGTGGTGTTTTCTTGGGAATGGTGGTTACTTCTAACCTTATGCCTTCTTCCTTGGTTTGTATGGTGGAAGATGCTAAACAAGGAAGAAGCACTTCCCATTTTGTTTTATGGATTGATCATTATGTTAGGAAATTTCATTTTAGATAATATAGGGACCGATCTTCAATGGTGGGGATATCCAATTAAGCTCGCTCCTTTTTTTCCACCATTAATTACACCTGATTTTACGATCATACCAATCTTAATGATGTTCATTTATCAATGGTTTCAACCTTTTAAGTCGTTTGTTATTGCTAATTTTATCCTGTCACTGATTATCGCGTTTATTGGAGAACCTTTATTTATATGGTTAGGATATTATGAACTCGGTTCGTGGAAACTCTTCTATTCATTCATTTATTACAATCTATTCGGCTTATTTGCCAAGTGGTTAACTCAATACTTTGCTAACCTTAATGAAAATACGAATAAACCTAGTCCATAGGTATTATTTTCTATGAATAGTTCAAACTGATAAGAGTACTTTCAATGGATTGAGGTGTAGAGATGTTTAAATTATCAAGTCTATTCAAAAAGCAGCCTGTAAACAAACAAAACAATATCCCATCTCAAAATTTAAACGCCTCACTTCAAGATACAATCCAAGATGTAAAACAAACCTTGGGAGATAGTAATGATATCGTCTATAGGCCCTTTCATGCTAGTTATGACGGTTCATTATCAATGGCTTTAATTTTTACTGATGGATTGGTCGATAAAAATGTCATACAAGATTTCATTTTAAGAACATTGATGATTGATATTAGAAAAGCAAATGTAGAACTTTCATCGAAAGAAAACTCTTACCAAACTTTAAAAGAGCACTCATTAACGGCTGGTGAAATGAGTGAGTTCAACACAGTAGATAAACTTTATGAACATATTTTATCCGGAGACACAGTCATCTTAATTGATGGGTATGAAAAAGCCTTTGCTGTGGATACAAAGGGATGGAAACAACGTGGCGTCGAGGAGCCCTCTTCCCAAACTTCAGTACGAGGTCCAAAGGATGGGTTCACGGAAACGATCAGGACTAATACAGCATTGCTTCGAAGAAAGATTAAAGATCCAAATCTATGGATCAAAACCAAAGCTATAGGTAAACGAACAAAAACAGATGTTTCCATTGCATATATTAATGGGATAGCTGATCCTAAGATTGTTAAAGAGGTCTATAGACGGTTAGACAAGATTAATACAGATGCCATATTAGACAGTGGTTATATTGAAGAATTTATTCAAGATAAAACCTATACCCCCTTTCCAACTATCTATAATACAGAGAGACCGGACATTATCGCTGCGGGATTATTGGAAGGAAGAGTTGCCATACTTGTTGATGGCACACCATTTGTTCTTCTTGTGCCAGCCCTGTTCATTCAATTTTTTCAAGCGAGTGAAGATTACTATCAACGAGCAGATTTTGCAACGTTTATTCGATTAGTACGTTATTTGGCATTCTTTCTTTCTTTGCTTACTCCCTCAGCTTATATAGCCTTAACAACCTTTCACCAAGAGATGATTCCAACTGATTTACTTGTAAGTTTATCTTCTCAGAGGGAAGGTGTTCCATTTCCAGCTTTTGTTGAAGCTCTAATCATGGAGCTTACCTTTGAAATATTAAGAGAAGCAGGTATTCGTATGCCTAGAGCAGTTGGTTCCGCGATATCAATTGTTGGGGCATTGGTTTTGGGCCAAGCGGCTGTTGAAGCAGGATTAGTATCTTCAGCTATGGTAATTGTTGTGTCCTTGACTGCTATTTCAAGTTTTGTATCTCCAAGCTTTAATATGGCTATTTCGGTTCGCATGTTACGTTTTGGCTTTATGATTTTGGCCGCCACCTTTGGCTTATTCGGGATCTTAATTGGACTTATTATTATGATCCTACATTTAACGAGTTTACGATCTTTTGGTGTTCCTTACTTATCACCGATGGCACCTTTTATACCTAAGGACCAGAAAGACGTAATGCTTCGCTTCCCTCATTGGGGATTATTCTCTCGTCCACGCCTAATCAACCAACAGAATGTAGATCGTGAGGATACTGAAGCCCCTAAGCCCTCAAGAAGAGAGGCTGAAAATCAATCAGTAAAGGATTGATTCCCTTGAATAGAGTAATTACAAAAATTATTGTTCTATTTCTTCTGTTAGCTACTCTTAGTGGCTGTTGGAGCAAAAAAGAGCTTGATAATCTGGCTATCGTTACTGGAATTGGTATAGATAAAGCTGAAGAAGGATATGAAGTCAGCGTGCAAATCATTAACCCTGCAGAAGTAGCTGCTAAGCAACTTACAACAAGAACAGCTGTTTCAAGTTATACTGCTTCAGGAAAATCCTTATTTGATGCAATACGGAATTTGATCGAAGTTACTCCAAGAAAGGTGTACCTGTCACACACTAGAATTGTGATCTTTAGTGAGGAACTAGCGAAAGAAGGAATCAGTGATACGATTGACTTTTTAGTTCGTGATCATGAATTACGAACTGATTTTTACTTAGCCATTGCAAAAGGCTATTCTGCAAAACAAATGCTAAATATCTTAACACCACTTGATAAAATACCAGCTAGTAAAATGTATGCAATGATTGACAATAGTGAAAGGTATTTAGCTCAAACGAGAACAGTTAAAATACAAAAATTCACAGCAGACTTATTGCTAGAAGGTCAACAGCCATTTTTAACAGGTATATATATCCAAGGAAGTACGGATATAGGAAATTCAATTGAAAATGTAGAAAGAGTCGATTCGCCTGCAAAAATACTCGCAGATCATATAGGTGCTATGAAAGGTGATCAATTAATTGGATGGCTTGAACATAAAGAAAGTAAGGGCTTTAATTACTTAACGGGTAAAGTAAAAAATTCAACAGAAATAATACCTTGTAAAGATGATGATAAGTACACATCCTTTGAAATAATAAGTACAGATAAAAAGATTAAAGGAAAAGTAAAAGATGGCAAACCTACCTTTACTATTGATATTAAAGTTCGAGCTAATGTTGCACAAAGCGACTGTGAGTTGAAGATTTCTAATCCGAAAACATTAGATAAACTAGAAAAAGATTTAAATAAAGAAATATCCGATACAGCTTCTCTAACCCTTGAGGCCATACAGAAAGATTTGCAAACTGATATTGTTGGATTTGGAGAACTATTGCATAGAACTAAGAATAAGGATTGGCAAAAAATTAAAGGACAATGGGATGAGCTATTTCCTGAAGCTGATATCAAAGTTAATGTTCAGACAAAAATCAAACGTACTGGTACAATAACTGATTCATTCAAAGAAAAGTAAAAAGGAGTCATACTTCATGCTTTTCCTTTTAATCATTACGATTATGATCGTGGCCTGGATCGATCTCTCATCTATATTTCGAGAAAGATACATTAAAGAAGGCTTCTTTAGTTTAGGTTTTTATATTATTGCACTCGCCTTTAGCATTTATCTTCAAATGAACGGTAAGGTACCTACCCCCCTTAAAGGAGTAACTGTAATCGTTAAACCTATTACTAAAGGTGTGCTTTCGATTTTACAATTATAAGGCGGAATGAATAATGAGGATGGACGAAAAAATTAATGTAAGACAGTTTACACTTTTGTTAACACTTTTTACTATCGGTACATCTGTATTAATTACGCCTTCCCAACTAGCAACTTTAGCTAAAGAAAGTGCATGGATCGCTGCAAGTATGAGTGTATTTGGAGGGCTACTTGTATTACTTCTTTATCTATTTATTGGTCATTTACAACCACATCTTAACTTATTTCAGCACAATGAATATGCATTTGGGAAGTGGTTAGGAAAGTTATTCACGTTGATTATCGTTCTTTTTTCCTTGATCGGTGCAAGCACCGTTCTCTGGACTGTTGGAGATTTTGTGATTGTTCAGGTTATACCGGAAACCCCTTTGGCTGCGATCTGTATTTTATTTATGACTATTATTGTATATGGGACTAAATTAGGCATTGAAACAATTGTTAAAACAGTTGAAATCTTTTTCCCCTGGATTATTATGCTGTTAACGATTATCGTCTTATTTAGCATACCTAGTATGGACATCAAACAATTACAACCACTGTGGGGGCAACCTATAAGCAAGGTTGTAGAAGCAAGCATTTATGAACTAAGTATATCAACGTTTCCTTTAATCCTATTATTTGTGCTATATCCTTCTGTTTTAAACCCTGATTCTAAAGGTACGAGATCCATCCTATTAGGATATTTATTTGCCGAATTTCTAATAATGTCCATAACGGTAATTGCCATAAGTGTCTTAGGTTATAAACTAACTTCCCATTATGTATATCCTACTTATGTTATGGCTGAGCGTATTGAATTCATCGTGTTATTGGATCGTTTGGAAGTAGTGATTGCAATTTCTTGGATCTTATCGATTTTCTTTAAGCTATTTATATACTTTTATATATCACTGATTGGGATCTCGCAATTACTCGGACTAAAGCATTACCGACCTGTTACAATACCTATGGGAATCATTGTCATAGGGTTAGCATTAATCATTTATCCAGATTCCATTTTTGCAGGAAAGTGGAACAAGGAAACATGGGTTCCCCTTTCTATTATAATAGGTGTTGTTTATCCCATTGTTTTATTGTGTGGATCAAAAATAAAATCGATCTTAAGACGGAATCATAGAGGTTGAGAGATATGGAAAAAGCACAGATCAGTTCAACACAATTTGTTTTTCTTATTATTATGTTTGAGTTCGGTAGTACCATTATTGTTGGGATGGGGTTTGACGCTAAGCAAGATGCGTGGTTAACCATACTTTCAGGGATGCTTGGAGGAGTTATTCTCTACCTTATCTACACGCATTTACATAAAAAGTTTCCAAATGCCCATATAACCACATACTCCTCCCAACTTCTTGGAAAGTACTTAGGTTATATCGTTGCTTGGGCTTATATTTTCTATTTCTTTTACTTATCTGCGCGTGTATTACGTGACTTTAGTGAGTTAATCGTGATTACAATTTTAAAAGAAACCCCACTGCTTGCTGTCATGCTTATATTTACATTGGTTATCGTTTATAGTTGCACATTGGGTATCGAGACTATTGCTAGGACAGGTGAAATATTCTTTCCATATGTTCTTGGGTCTGGGTTGATCTTTCTCTTTTTTGTATTCATAACTGGCATTCCTCAAGCTGACAATTTACAGCCGCCTTTAGAAAAAGGGTGGGTGAATATTTTTATTAAGACATTCCCACAAACCCTTACTTTCCCTTTTGGAGAGCTTGTCGTTTTTACAATGCTGTTTCCCTATTTAAACAGAGAAGAGAAAGCCAGAAAATTAGGGATTCAAGCCATTTTAATCAGTACACTTTTTCTAATCATTACAAACCTTACGATCCTTGCATCATTAGGACCTGATTTAGCTAAACGATCTGTCGTGCCGCTACTAGATACAATATCGTTGGTTAATATTCAAGGGATCGTCCAACGCATGGATCCTATAGTAATCATCATAATGGTCATCGTAGGTGTTATGAAAATTGTCGTATTCTTTTTAGCTGCATTTATAGGCTTACATGATGTATTACCAAAGTTAAAAAACAAAAAGAGATATGTAACAAGCTCTGTGCTTGGAGTATTATTAATAATGGTTGCTTTAATAATGAGTCAAAGCTATGTAGAGCACATATTTGTTGGATTAGAAATTGTCCCACCTTACATTCATGTGCCCATGCAGATCATAATACCTACAATACTACTGATTCTTTCCTTTATAAGAGGTAGAAAAAAAGAGGTATAATTAAAAAAGAGCTTGGAGATCCCAAGCTCTTTGCTTTACTCTACTTCTTTAAAATAATCTTTTTTAAAACCACCAATTTTGCCAGTATTATCGATGATAAAGATCCATTCATCTGTTTCGTTTTTTACATCATATACTTTTCCTGGTGTTAAAACATTATTTACTACATATTTATCAGCGTTTGCATGAACACATTCTACACGTTTAATGGTTTCTGTATCATACCAATGTTTATGAATCATATTCATCTTCCTTTCTTTTATGGGTGAGATACAATTATGGTAGCATCTCCATCTAATGTAAATTCTTCAATTTGACTTGTTAAAATAAAGTGATCTCCTTTATGAACCTTGTATGTTTCTCCACCTACTGTCATTGTAGCTTCTCCATCAATAACGCTAAATAACTGGAAGTAAGAGTCTTGCTTGAATGACCCAGCACCATCCAACACATATTTAAAAACAGAGAAAAACTCAGATTCAACAAGTGTTGTAATAAAAGCACCCGTTCTTTGTTCTTCCATAAATGATAACTCATTATCTTCGTGGGGAACATTGGTCACTTCTATAGCTTGATCTAAATGCAGATCACGTGTGTTTCCTTCTGCATCAACACGATCGTAATCATAAACACGATATGTCGTATCAGAGCTTTGCTGTGTTTCTAAGACAAGTGTGCCCTCACATAATGCATGAATTGTACCACTTGGCACATAAAAGAAGTCACCTGGATTAATATGTACTTTGCGCAACAAATCATCCCACTTACCTGACTGAATCATATGTTCAAGTTCATCTCTCGTTTGAGCATGATGACCAAAAATTAATTCAGCACCAGGTTCACAGTCAATAATATACCAACATTCCGTCTTTCCAAACTCATGATCCCCTTCATGTTCCTGCGCATAGGTGTCATCAGGGTGTACTTGAACAGATAAATCACGATTCGCATCTAAAATTTTGGTAAGAAGAGGAAACACCTCAGATTGATAATGTCCGAATAGTTCAGGATGCTCTTCCCATACTTTGTCTAATGAAATCCCTTCATAAAGGCCATTTTCCACAACACTTTGGCCATTTTTATGAGCTGATATTGCCCAACATTCACCTGTTTGAGAGGATGGAATTTCATAATGAAACTCCTCTTTTAATTTTGTCCCTCCCCATATACGTTCCTTGAAGATCGGTTGTAAAAAAAGTGGTTCTGTCATTTAATCTCCTCCAACTACAACATACACTAGTTCATCAGCTTTTTTACCATTATTGCTTAACCTCGGTAAGTTTGCTATTTACCATGATAACCCGTCAGGACAGCGATCTCAATCCTTAATTCAATAAGTAATCTATACTTTAGTGGAGTAAGACAAAAACTCCAAACGATTTCCAAAAGGGTCAAACACATAAACACGATCTGCGTCAGGAAGTTTGTCGTCCTCTTTGTATGAAACATTTTGCTCTCTTAAATGATCCTTAAACTCTTCAAAGTTTTCAATTTCAAAGGCAGGATGTGCTTTAGTCTCTCCTATGAAGTCTTGTTTCACTCCAATATGTAATTGATGGTTGCCACATTGAAACCAAACTCCTCCATTCTTTTGAAGTGACTTTGGTTTTTCTATTAATTCCATTCCTAGCTTACCGCTATAAAAGGTAATTGCATCATCTTCACGATTTGGTGGAGCAGCTACTTGAACATGGTCAATTCCTATATAGTTAAACATAACCCTTCCCCTTTTCCTAATAAAAAATAAAGAGAAGCTGAAATATCAGCTCCCCTCCATTATATACCAAATAAAACAGTTAATCATTTCACATGTGTGTTGTACCAATCTGTAGCTTGCTGAACCTCTTGCTCTGTCAGTTGGTGACCTTTGTTTTCCCAAAATAGTGTTACATCAGAGCCAGCTTCTTCTAGTAATTGATTTAAGTCTTTCGTTTCCTCCGGTGCACAGATTGGATCGTTGGTGCCTGCTCCAATAAACACAGGCGTTTTACTCATATCTGGTAGGGATAACCCTCTAATTGGTACCATTGGATGGAATAGAATAGCACCTCGTAATACATTTTCATAATGAAACAATAAGCTACCTGCAATATTTGCTCCATTCGAATATCCTACAGCCAAGAGGTCAGAACGATCGAAACCGTACTGTTCTGATGCTTGTTCAAGAAACTCATAAAGCTCTTTAGTACGAAACTTTAAATCTTCTTCATCAAATACTCCTTCGCGAAGTCTTTTAAAGAAGCGAGGCATACCATTCTCACTAACATTCCCTCGCACACTTAGTATTGATGCATCTGGATCTATCATTTTAGCTAATGGAATTAAATCTTGTTCCGTTCCGCCAGTACCGTGTAGTAATAAAAGAACAGGACTGTTTTTTGACCCTTGTTTAAAAATGTGTTCCATTATCTGTCACCTCTGTTTACATAATATAATTATAGTCAATGCACTCATCATCTTAATTTCAAGATTATTTTATCTTGAATTCAAAATATCGTCAAACTATAAATTCTTATTTATTTTGTATATCAACAATCTTTGGGAGAAACCTTTGTAGAAACAAAGGAACTACGATAACAATGATCAGTAATCGAATCATTTGAAGAGAGCTGACTATAGAAGGATCGCCTCCTACTGTTTGAGCAGTTAGAGCCATTTCAATGAGCCCTCCTGGTGCTATACTTAAGATAGACGTTGCTAATTGCAACCCAGTTACTAGACTAAATATGTATCCTAAAGCAAAAGAAGTGAGAATTAAAATGATAGATAAACCAAAATATATCAAACAGTACTTTCCTGCTTTCAACACATCATGAAGGGAGATTTTATAACCTAGGTAGACCCCAAGTGATACCTGAGCAAATATAAATAATACTGTCGGTAACGAATACATTGCTATCCCAAATGCTTGAAAAGATCCTGTAATGATCATAGGTATCATAACAAAAGCAGCAGGAACTTTATGTTGAAAGACTTTCGCCAATAAATAAACAGCTAAGTAAATCATTAACGTCCAAGCAGATCCGGTCTCATTAGGCCCTAAAGAAATGCTTGTACTTCCACCACTTCCTTCATAAAAGAAATGAGTCGAAACAAATGGGATAATAAATAACACTGATAACAAACGAACGGTATGAAAAACTGTTACTAATACCGTATTGCTCCCCATTGAATCACTTAATGCCAAGGATGCTGAGAGCCCTCCTGGAATGCTCCCAAGCATAGATGTATCTGCTCTTATATCAATCCACTTTGTAATGATGTAGGCGTTTACCAATGCTAAAGTTATTAAGGTACAAGAAAACAATGTATAAGGAATTACATAAGGAGCTATTAAAGTGAAAGTGCTAGTCGTAAACGTATTCCCAAGCTGAATGCCCAAAATAACAAAACTTATATTTCTTAAGGTATAGGAAACTGCAGTATTTTTTTTAGTTGAGATTTTCCAGATCAACAAAGCTACAAGCGGACCTAGAACCCATGGAAGAGGAAGTTTAATCAAATAAAACACTCCTCCCCCAATGACTCCTATAACATAAGCCCATAATAACCTGCTTAAATTCATAATCATCCAACCCTTATGTCGTTGTACCCTTATCCTATCACAGACCTTCTTCTAATACTCTACTTCTGCATATCATATGGGTTAGGTTCTTCGTGTTGTTCTCTAGGAGAAGAAAACCAACCTATAAGAGCTGTTGCAAGTAATACTGTCCAAAAAATCACTTGCCATGTAATAGATTCTGGAAAATGTTTCGGTATCATTTGTACATCTTTATGTGCAAGCACATGAACAAGTAGCTTTACACCAACCCAACCTACAATAATGTATGCTGCACTTTGTAGCCCTTTCTTTTCTTGAAGAATCTTAACAAAATAAGAAGCAGCTACTCGAATAAGAATTACACCTGCAAGTCCACCAGCTAGAATAACTCCGAATTTTGCACCATCTAAATCTCCTACTTTAGGTAGTGAGGTTTCTGGAAGGCTTGAAGCCAAGGCTACTGCTGCTAAGATCGAATCAATTGCAAATACAATATCTGTTAGTTCTACTTTTAATACTGTTTTCCAGAACCCTTTAGAAGATACTTGTTCTGATCCTTGTTCTTTACCTTTTTCTTCATCTTCACCTGGATCTTTATTCAATAGATGTTTTTTCACTAGGAATTTTATTGAAATATAGAGCAAGTAGGCTGCACCAAGTGCTTGTACTTGCCAAATATGAACGAGAAACGATATTAAAAATAATGATATAAACCTAAATACAAATGCTCCACCCAGTCCATAAAGTAACGCACGTCTTTGTTGTTTATCAGGTAGGTGTTTCACCATTAATGCCATTACTAAAGCATTATCAGCAGCAAGAATCCCTTCTAATCCGATAATGACTAAAAACACCCAACTATACTCCAACCAAAAACCAAAATCCATATAGAAGCCTCCTTCATGCCTTTCCATTACCGGATTCTATAGAATTTAAACTAAAAACCCCTCACCCAAGTTTTGGTTATAAACCTGAGTGAGGGGTTAATGCTTATTGAAAGATATACATTAAATGTCCGTAGCCTTCTTTTTCTAGTCGATCCTTAGGAATAAACTTTAAGGCTGCTGAATTAATACAATATCGTAATCCACCTTCATCCTTAGGCCCATCTTCAAAAACATGACCTAAGTGTGATTCAGCATGGTGGCTTTTTACTTCAGTACGAATCATACCATGAGACGTATCCATGTTTTCATTAACATAATAACTGTCGATAGGCCTTGTAAAACTCGGCCAACCACATCCAGCATCATATTTATCGCGAGAGCTAAACAATGGCTCTCCGGAAACGATATCTACATAGATCCCATCTTCTTCATGATCATGAAATTCATTTTGAAATGGAGTTTCTGTTCCACCTTCTTGTGTGACTTTATATTGTATAGGCGTCAATGTCTCTTTTAATTTTTCTGGATCTTTATCAAGCTTCCAATGCTTTTCAATGAAGTCTTTACGTCCAGAACCTTTTTTGTACATTTTATAGTGATATGGCTGCTTTTTATAATATTCTTGATGTTTCTCTTCTGCTGGGTAAAATGGCTTTGCTTCGAGAATCTTAGTGACGATTGGTGAAGAAAATTTTCCGCTATTTTCTAGTTTTCGCTTGGATTCCTCTGCCATTTGCCTTTGTTCCTCATTGTGATAAAAGATGATCGTTTGATAATGCTCACCACGATCAGCAAATTGCCCTCCCGCATCTGTTGGATCAATTTGTTGCCAGAATACCTCTAGCAAGCGCTCGTAAGGAAAAATCTCTGGATCATAGGTAATTTGTACAGCCTCAACATGACCTGTATCCTTTGAAATTAAGTCAAAATAAGTTGGATTTTCTATATTGCCACCTGTATAACCAGATATGATTTCATGGATACCTGGTCGTTCATCAAAGGGTTCTACCATACACCAGAAACATCCACCTGCAAATGTTGCTTTCTCTAGCTGCTTGTGTGTCACGGAGATCCTCCTCTACTTGTTCATTGAATTCTACATTTCCTATTATTGTTTCCCCTTATTAAGAAAAAATCAAGAAAATTGCCTATTAAATGTATAATCGAGGTTGAGACGAACCATTCGTTGAAGATGGTTGAGTTAACTGACCTTGTTGAGAATTCTTATATATTTCGTTAGATGATTGCGATGAGGACTGAGTTTGAACCCCATCTTGTTCAGAAGAATTATTCTCATCTATATCTCCTTCATCAGGCTCACGAATAAGTTTCATAAGCTTAACCATTGTTGGGATGTTTCGAACCATTGGACCATATTGTTGAATCATAGGCGCAGCAGATTGTGCCATTTTCAACACCTGCTGTACATTATTCAGCATACCTGATACGCCCCCTCCAGCACTCCCTAATCCTTGACCTAGCGCTCCCAATTGAGGAAGCCCTCCGCCTCCTGCAGAAGATTGAAAAAGGTTAGATAATAGATTTCCCCCTGCACGACTTCCCATTCCTTGCATGCTCGGGAATCCTTGCATTCCATTCATCGCAGACATACCATTCCAACCTGATGTTCCTTGGTTAAAAAAGTTTTGTGGACCTCCAAAACCAGAGAATGGCATTGGCTGCCGCATATTCGTACTCATTCCAAATGGGTTTGCTGAATTCATACCTGGTCCAGGCATAAATGCACTTTGCCCCATAGGTCTTATTCCTGGAGGCATATTCACCCCTCCTTTACATCCTTCATTACAATTACTGTACGTTAGGCTAAAGTTAATGGTGTAGGCATATACCCAACTTAGAGTAATTAATATAATTCATCAGCTTTCATTGGTAATTGCCACTGAATCGGTTCAAATCCATTTTCAGCAAGAAATACATTAGCTTTAGAGAAATGTTTGCTACCAAAGAACCCTTTGTGAGCAGAAAACGGGCTCGGATGTGGTGATGTTAAAATCAAATGTTTTAAATCATTTAACATTTCACGCTTTTGTTGAGCATGCTTTCCCCATAACATAAAAACAAGAGGCTCTTCCCGATCATTTAAAAGTCGAATGACCTCATCCGTAAACAGTTCCCAGCCCTTCCCTTTATGAGAATGAGCATTCTTTTCTCTAACGGTTAGAACTGTGTTAAGTAATACAACACCTTGCTTGGCCCAGTGTAGCAAGTTGCCATGGTTCGGTATTTCCATTCCTACATCTTCATGTAACTCTTTATAAATATTCCTTAGAGACGGCGGGATTTTAACTCCAGGCTGAACAGAAAAGCTAAATCCATGAGCTTGACCTTCCCCGTGGTAAGGGTCTTGACCCAGAATAACAACTTTGGCTTTATGATAAGGGGTATAATGAAAAGCATTAAAGATGTCATTCATATCTGGATAAATTCTTTGATTTGCATATTCGCGTTTTAAAAACTCGCGTAATTGAAGATACGTTTGGGATTGAAAAGTAGGCTCTAACAAAGGAGCCCAGTCATTATGTAAAGGATTCATAGATTGTGCCTCCTAATTTGTTGTTCATTTAGGGGAATTAAGTAATAATAAAATTAAACGCAAAAAAGCAGATGCAAGTATCCCTGCATCTGCCTAGAAGTGTAGCATGCGCTATAAAGTCTATCAATCTGTAGTTAAGTCGCCAGCTATGATTAATCCAATGGTGCCACTTAAAATAACACCGAATAACATAGCCGGAAGCATTGCAGATAACATAGAGCATCCCCCTCTATTTGAATGATCCCTAACCTACTTTTATTATAAGTTACAATCACTCTTTATAACTGGGGAAGATTTGGCTATTTTATGAATATTTCTTATTCCCCTGACATTTCCCGGGCAAGCGCAACATTCTACAAAATAACCTTTAGAAGATAGAAATCTGTCGTTAATTGACGCTATATAAAGATGTAAGCTGATAGATAATTGTTGTCTGTTCTTCAGCCCACTTTAATTCTGTAATGATAGCTGTTCCAATATGTTCTGATTCCTCTTGGCGCATAATATCAATTTCTTGATCCATAGGAAATAACCGATAACCTGGTAATTGTAAATGAAATACGTTGTCCTTTTCTCCGATTCTTTCTTCGAGTCCATTTGTAATAATGGCCCATTCTAAGCTTAAAGGCATGTTCATGTTATTCGCCATCCTTTTTCTATTTTGCTTTAATCGTAAGATAGACACACATGTTAATCAAGAGAAACCTTATATTAACCAATGATTTGCTGGTTTCACACTTGCTAAATCGAATTCAACATCAGTTGTCGTGAAGTCTTGAAAGCGAAATGGAAAGTAAATTCGATGCCCTTCTATAATTTTCTGATTGCGATCGAATTTTTGAGCTAGCTGAGGTGATGCGCCATCTTCTAAGAGACATTCTAAAATATGTTGGATCGTTTGTAATGCTGCAGTTACTTCCATAATTTCTTGTAACGTGTACTCATCAAGTTCAACCTGACATAATACACCAAATGTCTTAAGATCATCTACATATGATTTTGAAAAAAACGACGGTAGGATACTTCGGTGGAAGTGATCAAGTAATGACCGGACATAAGATTGTTGTTCGGGTGTTGATGCTGTAACGACTTTCATAATTGTCCCCCTCTTAATCATTTAAAGTCGTATTTGTTGTGTACTATTTCTTAATGACAAACCCAGAAACCTTTATTTTTTTGAATAGGTAAAATGGATATGTATGATAGCCCTCCAAAATCATCTGTTATTGAAGGGCTAAGGTCTATTATTTACTATAACATGGCCTTATTAGGATCATTAAGCAGTAATTATTGGTAGGTCTTTACTGAAACGAAAACGCCAAGGTAGAACCATTGGGTGATGGTGTTATATGAAGTTTTGCTCTAATTTCATTCTTTAATTGTGGAACGTGAGAAATAATACCAAGCATACGATCACCTTGTTGAAGATCTTTCAATGTATCGATCGCTTGCTCAAGAGATGCTTCGTCTAATGTTCCAAATCCTTCATCGATAAATAACGTATCAAGTTGTACGCCACCAGCATGGGCTTGTATAACATCTGCCATTCCAAGCGCTAAGCTTAAAGCAGCTTTAAATCCTTCACCACCGGATAACGTTTTAACGGATCGTTTCTGACCTGTGTAGTGATCTATAACCTCTAGGTCCAAGCCACTTTGGGCTCCTCCTTTAGCACGTTCTTGACTTCGTTCAAGCTGATAGCGATGATCCGTCATTTTATCTAAACGGATATTTGCTTGTACAATAATCTCATCAAGAAAAGCTGATAACACATAGCGCTCAAAGGATAATTTATACGTATTATCCCCTTTTGCCAGTTCAGCAAGCTCTCCCATATAGAAATATTTATCTTCTGCAGTTTTTCGATCATAAATATAACTTTTTAATTGTTTAAAGATACGTTCGTGATCTCGAATGCGTATTCTAATTTGTTGCTCCTCTTGATAAAGTTGATCAATTGCAACCTCTAGCTTTTCCATAACTTCTAATTGTTCATTTAATTTAGGTGGTTCAACATCTAGTAATTCTTCTTCCAATGCTTTATAAGAGTCTGCTAACGTTTGTTTCTTGTTTATGAATTCTTCTACTTGCTTACGAATTATTTCTAATTCTTCTTTAGGTAACTTGGCATGCTGATAGTCTTCAATGGTTTCAAAACCTTTTTCTTTACACGCCTCTTCCCAATCTTGATAGGCTTTTTTCTCATGTTGCTCTAAATCATTAACATACCCTTTTTGTTGCGTTAATTCTGTTTCAAGCTTTTGTTTTTCTTCTTTTTCTTGTTGGTACCTATTCGTAAGCTCTTCAATGAATTGAATCCAAGATTTATACCGTTCTTCTTCATGTTTCAACCATTCATTAAGAGATTGTGCATCTCTGTTCTTTTCAGGTAAGTCTTCTTCTAGTTGTTCTAACTTCGTATAGATCCCTAGCCAATTATCGTGTACTTGCTGATAATAGTTTTGTTGTTCTTGCTCTTTGCTTTCGAGCTCTTTCAGTTTATTTTGTGTTTGCTCAAGTTTCTTCATCTGTTGTTCAATTTCTTGTATTTTTTTGGCAACCTGATTTTTGTTTTCTGTTATAGAAACTTTTTGTTGTTCCCAATAATTTTTTTGCCCTTCCCGGTTTTGTTCCTTAACTTGAGCTAGTTCGAGGTACGGAGACAAAGCTTCGATTAATTGTTCTACGATATGGCGCTGTGATTGCCCCTCTGACTTCGTCTGTATAAATTGATCTTGGAGCTTTTGTAAGTGTTGTTCAGCTTGTTGTTGCTTGTTTTTTGCTTCTTGCAAGGTGTGTTCAGAAATATCTTTACCCTCAAGTGTAGCCGGAGATGGATGGTCTAATGAACCACATACAGGACATGCTACTCCTGTGGTTAGGTCAGCGGCAAGAGAAAGAGCTCTATGTTGCTTCAATTGATCTTCTAATTTGTTTACGTGTTGTTGTTTTGCCTCTAGATCAGCTTTAGCTTGTTCGTATTTCTGCTTTACCCGTTGATATTGATCACGCAGTTTAGAAAGCTTTTGCTCCTCATCCATTAAACGATAAAGCTGTTTAACTCCTTCTTGAAGCTCTTTTTCTTTAGACTCCAGTTCATAATATTGCTTCGAATAAGATTGTGACTCAAATGTAGACTGGGATAATTCATTTACTAGTTTTTGATTGTTATCTTTTTCGGATTGTATAGACTTGAGAACACTTTGTTTTTCTTGCTTTTGTTTCTCTAACCGATTAAGTTCCTTTTTTAACTCCTGATAACGCGTTACTTTTGTAAGATCTTGTTTTGCTTTTTGGATATCTTCTTTAAGCTTTTCACGCTCTGATTGTCTTTTATCTTCTTCCTGGTATTTCTTCTCTGTTTTAATAAATTTGTTCTGTGCTTCCTCTAATTTATTTGTTTTTTCTTGTATGTTAACAAGTTGTTTATCCTTTTCCTGTTTCCATTTCTTCGCTTGTTCTTCATAGGATCGAATGGATTCGGCTTTGTCAGCTTTTTGAACTTTTGCTTGTTTATCTTTTATATCATTCTCATACTGTTTCAGATCTTTAAGTTCTCGTTCATATTGATCACGTTTATGAAATTGTTCAGAAACCTGCTTGTCTTTATAATATTTTTCTTGAGCCGTTTTCAATTGATTTCGTTTATCTTTTAAGGCTCCTTGATACTCTTCAATAATTTTCTCATCTTGCTTGAGGTCTTCCTCTAGTTGTTCAAGTGCCTTGGTACTTGATGTGATTCCTTCTTTGTCTTCATCAGACCAGTAAAGCTTCTGAATTTCATCACGTTCTTTTTGTTCGATAGTTGAGATGGTTTCTTTTAATTCTTTAGATTCATCTTTCAATCTAGTCGTAATATGTTCGTATACATAGGTTTGAAAGATCTTTTGCAAAATCTCTTCACGTTCTTTACTATTTTCAGAAATAAGCCTCCGAAACTCACCTTGGGGGATCATAACCATTTTACGGAACTGTTCATAATCTAGGTGAAGCATACTTTCGATTGTTTCGTTGACGTCTTTAATCTTAGAGGAGAGTAATAATTTTTCTTCTCCTGACATTTCATATAGCTCAGCTCGAGGAGGTTGTTCAGTGTACCCTTCTCCACGTGATTTTTTCTTCATTTGCTTTGGTGCACGCACCACTTCATATCGCTTATCTTTTAAATCAAAAACAAACGATACTTCTGTCGGTTGCTCCAATTCAGCAAAGTGGCTTCGAAGTGTATCTTGATCCCTATCGCTTCCGCTTGCACGTCCATATAACGCATACACCATGGCATCGAATACACTTGTTTTTCCTGCTCCAGTTGGCCCGGTTATTAGAAAAACAGATTCATAACCAAGGTCCCTGAAGTCTACAGTTTGTCTCTTTGCATAGGGACCAAAAGCTTCTACAGTAATCGTTATGGCTCTCATTGCTATTGTCCCCTTTCTTCTGCTAATACATTTTGAATCGTTTCACTTACATATTTCTTTCTTTGGTTATCTAGATCTTTCCCTTTTACTTCTTTATAAAAGGATTCAAATAGCTCTTCATGAGACATCTGTTGTCTTTCTTTTACAGTCGAACGTTGATTTTGAATATGTTGTCCTAAGAAGCCCACCCTCTCCAGACTCAACACATTTGGATATACTTTTCGAAGCTTTCCCATTGGATCCATCAATTGGCCATCGTCTAACAATTTAATATGAAGGTAATCTTCTGAATGGCCATCATTCTCTTCTAATAAGTCATTAAGATATCCTTCCTTAATTCTCATGTCATGTTTTGGAGTTAGTTTCTCTTCACGAATGTTTGACACACCATTTTCATCAAGTTCAACAAGCGTAACACCTTTTTTATGATTGGCTTCCGAAAAGGAGTACTTTAAAAGTGAGCCAGCATAACGAATTTTGTCATCCGTTACACGTTGTGGTTGGTGTAGGTGTCCTAATGCAACATAAGAAAACGCAGAAAATAAGCCAGCGTCTATATATGGAGTACCCCCCAGCATTGTTAAGCGCTCTTCAGACTCAGACTCCATTCCCCCTGCCATAAAGGCATGAGCAATTAAAACCTGACGTTCATCAGCTTGGTTGTCGTTTTCAATTCGTTCAACAATGGCACTCATAGCATCATGATGCGTTTGAATCGATTCATCTTCAAAATATGCTCTTGCATCAGCAGGTTCAATGTAAGGTATCAGATAAAAATGAACATCACCATGTTCGTCCTGAAGGGTTACCGGTTCTAGGGCACCATCAAGTTTAGCTTGTAAGTAGAATTGTTGTTTTCTAAACATCGTACTTCCAAAATTCAAACGGTCAGGACTATCGTGGTTCCCGGTAATCGCAAGTACCGGAACCTTAATGTCATAGATTAGTTTCATTAACGTTTCATTTAATAATTCAACCGCTTCTTTGGGCGGTACTGCACGGTCATAGAGGTCTCCGGCAATAATAACAGCATCAGGTTTTTCCTCTTTCACAATGCGAATAAATTCATCTAGTATATATGATTGATCTTGTGTCATGTGAAGCTGATGCACCAACTTCCCAAGGTGCCAATCAGCAGTATGTAAAATTTTCATCAGTCATGCCTCCTACATATCTATGCTATCAAATTATGGGGGGATTTTGGTGAGGTAGTTTTTGTTTATTATAAAAAGAAAAACAGCAGAAAATATCGCTGCTGTTTTGAATATACGTATATATGTGATTAGTGCCTATTTTAGATCTTCTAAAATGGTGAGTAGAGCTTCAGATTTTTTTGTTTCACGACCAAAAGCGATACCGATATTATAAAACCCTGAATCTAATGCTTTCCAAACCACTTTCCCAGTAAAGACATATTCCTGGTGCCGCCAAGAAAGGTTTATGTTTACAATGTCTTCTGTAACAAAAGGTATGTCTTGTTTGGTAGTAAACTTTAATCCCCCTTGGCTGATATTATCGATATGTCCATGAAGATCATAAAGATGACGTCCCTTCATTAAAGAAAAAGACTCGATCGAACTAAAAAGCTCTTGGTGAATGTTATAACGATTATGTGCACGCCGATCGGTTGTAGAAGAGGATGAAGTTCCATAAACTGGTCTTTGCTCGTTCATATAATCGACTCCTAGAAACGTGATATTTTCTTATTACTATGAATGTTTCTAGGTCAAATCGCATGAGGAAAAAGGACCTTTTTTGTCATTTTTTGCTGAATGTTATCAATTAATGTTGAAGAGTTTTTGGGAAAGCAGCTAAGATATTCTCTTTGGAAAAACGTCTAATTTCATTCCTTAAGTAACAATATGCTAATACTTGATCATCATCAGATGATACAACTTTCACTGTTCGCTGAGTAAAAGTACCACTATTGGACATATAAACAATCTCAAGTTTTTCATTAGCATGATTTAGAATGGGCTGTTCCACAAGATCTCCTCCTTTTATGATCATTATACACGAACATTTGTTCTTTTTCTATTGTTTCACAAACATTTGTTCGGTTATACTGTAAATAGAGGTGATGATATGCTACGCGATCGAGGAACAATCAAATGGAACTCTTTAATGCTTCCTGAGCACGTACAAATACTAAAAGATATGTGGAAAGATGATCAAAAAGCAACTGCTCCTCAGCTAGATGAACAAGCTTTGGAAGAATTAAATGAACGTTGTAATCAAGCTTATGAGGAAGAAGCACTCGTGAGAGTTACACAATTTAAGAATGGTACTTTCCATGATGAAAAAGGAACAATCACTAAGTTACTTCCTCAAGAACAATCACTGAAATTCACGCGTATTAATGGTACTTCAATATCTATTCCCATTCATAACATTGTACAGGTAGATACCTTATAGCTTCAGATTTAACATCCATTTTAATATTTAAATATCCGCATTCGCATTCGCCCATACACTTTCTTAACTCTTCACATAGACTACTATCACTTGTTAAGACAAAGGGGGATTGGTTATGTACCATTGCGGATCTGGATATAACAACTTTGTATTGATTGTGGTTTTATTTATCCTACTTATCATTGTAGGAGCAGCTTTTGCTTGCTAATTTAAGTTTAGCTACCATAATATACAAAAATGGTGGGTATTCTAAGCTGACGAGGTAAGTTCGAGGTATAGATATTTAATATGTATAAGTAAATTGAGCGTTGAAATAATACACAATTCAACGCTCTTTTTATTCCACAAAAGCCCCCTCATCTTGAAGACTTGAACTCGAGATATATTGTGGTGGAGGTCCGTTGCTTTTGCGAGAGTAAGGGGATCGGTGAAACGGCAATACTCCTGCGGAAGACCAGCTGAGCCTCCTCATACGCTACGCTCCTTGCGGGGTCTCATCTGCCCTTTCTACCGCGGGAGTTTGCCGTTTCCCTCACCCCTTTGCTGGTATGTAGATTAACGGACCCATAGCTGAGATCGTTTGATTTCAATCTTAAGGAAACTGTATTTCAGATCCTAAAACCCTCTACATATAAAGCTTTAGATCACTTGAATGCAAAATGATATAACCACAAATTCAAAGTCAGAAAACCGTACGATAGCTGCGGTTTCGTTATTCCCCATTCGGCCAAGGTGGGCTGTGGAACGGGTTGACTCCAGCGGAAGAACGGAGTGACGAGACCCCGCAGAGAGCTTGCGAATGAGGAGGCTCGGCGCTTCGTCCGCAGGAAAGCAACCCGTTCCACAGCCCGCCGCACTACACAAAAGCAACGGAACCACCCTACACCAGATTATTCAACATTACTGCCAGATTGTTGAATAACACCCACTCTTCAGAACATTGGTTTTAGTTAAAGTTTAAAATTCAAAATAAAAAGTAGTCCAATTCTGGAGTGGAATTTAAATTATCATTCTCCAAAAATGAACTACTTTCTATAATTATTTGTAATTATATCGCGTCAAACTTACTCGTATTCAGCCTCATATTTTTCCCACAGTCGATCGAACACTTGAAGTGCTGATGAAAATGGTGTATTCCATTCTAAATACCGACTAATTTCTTCATAGGAACGTGATTGTTTAGGAAAGCTATGGTCTTTATACATCCAATCTGCTAATTTACTCTCATCATCCGGTTTTACTTTCCCTCTATAAGTCATCATAAAATGATAAAACGTACGCAACGTACTCCCCTCCTGCAAGATCATGTTTTTTATTTTTAACACGATCTCCTCAAAAAAGCAATCTGCAGTATAAGTTTTTATTCATTACTCCGAATAAAGACTATCCTCTTCATCATCTTGATCATCGTCGTCATCGTCATTTTCATCATACTCATCTATTTTTCTTCTTCTACGGCGTTCTACAACACTAGAAAGGAAAATCGAAACTTCATAAAGCACTATAAGTGGGAATGCTACTACGAGTTGCAATATAAAGTCTGGTGGAGAAATCATTGTGCCTACAATAATTAAAATAAAGTAAGCATATTTCCTAACTCTACGTAGAAAAGCTGGGCTTACAATTCCCATGCTCGTTAAGAACATGACGATAATCGGAATTTCAAAAAACACAGCAAATGGAAGTGTAATTCTCATTAAAAATTTAAAATACTTATCTACTGTAAAACTAACATTAAATTTCCCCTCACCTAAGGATAGAAGAAAATCGAATATTAGTGGTTGTATGAGAAAATACCCAAAAGCTAGTCCTCCAATAAAGAGAAGGAAAACAGCTGGAATATAAGATAATGATACCTTTTGTTCTTTCGGTGTTAACGCTGGTCTTACAAAAAACCAAACTTGCAAACAGAAAAATGGTAGAGTACCAGCAATTGCAATAAGACTAGCAAGCATGACATAAACCCATAAAATATCAAAAGGGCCTAATATCGTTAACTCTTCATCCAAGCCTCTTTCAAAAAAAGCATAAATTTCATCAATAAAGACAAAACCGCCAATAAAAAAAGCTACAAATATGACAAACGTCCAAATAAGTCGTTTACGTAATTCACCTAAATGTTCTGTAACATTCATTTCTTGATCGTTTTGAAACTGATCATCTTGCATTCTTCTTACCTCCTGCCCAACACCCGCTACAACTTCACATGCAATCCCCTTTAGAGTAGGCTTTTTCATGAAGAGAGGAAGATGTAAGGTTTCATACTCTTACATCTTCCTCTCTATAATTTCATTATGAGTTTTTGTTTTGCTCTTGATCCAGCTTCTTAGAATCGTCTGAATCGTTTACAATATCGTTTGTTGCTTTTTTAAACTCTCTTAAAGAACTTCCTACAGCTTTACCGATTTCTGGCAACTTCGAAGGCCCAAAAACAATTAAAGCAATAACAAGAATTAGGATTAACCCCGGAATTCCGATACTGGATAACATATTTATCACTCCAAATGATCATTTTATAACCGAATATCTTTATTATTTTACGCTTTGATCATTCGATTCAACTTTTTTCACATCATCAGCTTCTTCATTGGTTAATTCACGAGCTGAATGTTTAAATTCTTTTAAAGTCTGTCCCGTAGCCTTTCCGATTTCCGGAAGCTTTTTCGGACCAAAAATAATTAATGTAATGACGAGAATAAGTATTAAACCTGGTATGCCAATGGTACTTAACATTTCATCACCTTCCTCAAACATTTCTATAGAGAAATGTTCATGTCTGTCCCATTTATTACTATTATATAACGAGTTTGACACGTTTCGTTAGATTTTAATCAAAATTGACATAAACTTTTCACATTTACAGGATCTATAGATCTTATTGTCTCGATTGTAAGCCTTTTACGTTGATTTGTCCATGAGAACATCGAAATCTCTACCGATTCACCCAATTCTCATATTCTTCAGGATGATTGAGGTTTGTAAAGTGATTCTCTAATACTTGATTTGGTATAGATGGATCAAATTGATTAATAAACGTAGTATTATGCTTATCAAAAAGATCCCGCATCCGTAATAAATCATTTTCGAGTTGACTCTTGATGGTTTCATAGCAATTTCTGTGGTAAAGCCCATGCAGAGGCTGTTCCTTTCCATTAAATACCGGGATCACTATATCACTCCCAGAGTTTTTAGATATTAGTTGCTTAAAAACCTTATGTGATAAAGATGGTGAATCACATGGAGCTAGGATAAACCAATCATCGTCAGAATGGTACATAGCTGACTCAAGGCCAGCTAATGGACCTTTATTAGGGTATCGGTCAGGTATGATTTTTTGTTTTATGAAAGGATATGTATTTGGATCATTCGAAACTACAACAATTTTGTTAGATAACCTTTGGCAAGTATGGATCACACGTTGAATCATAGGTTCACCTTTTACTGGAAGTAAAGCTTTATTGCTCCCCATTCTTCTAGATTGTCCTCCTGCCAATACAACACATTGCATCACGATGCCTCCCTAATCAAAAACCTGTAAGAAGGCTTCCCTTCTTACAGGTCATTCACATTACTGTTCCGATTTCCGATCATACTGACAGAAATAATAATCATAAGGGTTTTTTTCATCTTTTGTCCCTTTTTCTTTTTTCGTCAATATCCAATTATCTTCATTAAATTCAGGGAAATACGTATCCCCATCAAATGCTTCATCGATCCATGTAATATACATCCGATCAGCTTGATCTAAGATGCTCTCAAAAATATAGCTCCCACCGATGACAATATATTCTGTGTCAGGATTTTCCTTATCCCACTCTATTACAGGGTCAAGGCTATGAATGACCTCGCATCCTTCTGCTTCAAAATCGGAATTACGAGTCACCACTACATTTTGACGATTCGGCAGTGGAGCATTCATGGATTCATACGTTTTACGCCCCATAATGATGGTGTGACCAGTTGAAACTGACTTAAAAAACTTCAAATCATTTGGTAAACGCCATGGAAGGTCATTATCCTTACCAATCAAGCGATTTTTGTCCATAGCGACAAGTAAAGATATCATTCATTTCACTCCTTAAGTATGAGTCAGAGTTTTATTTCCCGAAATGGTTTATGATTTAAACTGCTATCGGAGCTTTGATTGAAGGATGTGGATCATATCCTTCAAGAATAATATCTTCTACATCAAGATCGAAAATACTTTCTTTCTCATTTGATTGGATCTTAAGTGATGGCATATCCTTAAGATCACGATCCAATTGTGTTTTAACCTGTTCAACATGGTTTGAATAAATGTGGGCGTCACCTAATGTATGAATGAATTCGCCAACCTGTAAGCCACATTCATGTGCAATTAGATGTGTTAGTAAAGCATAACTCGCAATATTAAAAGGTACTCCTAAGAAAATGTCACCACTTCTTTGGTAAAGTTGACAGCTTAGTTTTCCATCAGCTACATAAAACTGAAATAAAACGTGGCATGGTGGTAAAGCAGCACGTTCTGGATTAATATCCTCAGGATTCCAAGCTGATACAATTAATCGGCGTGATTCTGGATTGTTTTTGATCATATGAATGACATCTTTCACCTGATCAATTACTTCTCCACGTGATGATTCCCATGCCCTCCATTGTTTACCATAGACATTCCCTAAATCTCCGTACATTTTTGCAAATTCATTATCTTCCAAAATACGGGTCTTAAATGTTTCCATTTCGTGATCATAAAGCTTTTTAAATTCAGGGTCTTCTTGACTTCTCAATCCAAAATCAGTCATATCTGGGCCATTATATTCTTCACTCTCAACCCAATTTTTAAAGGCCCATTCATTCCAAATATTATTGTTATGTTGAAGAAGATATTGAATATTGGTATCTCCTTTTAAAAACCAAAGTAGTTCACTTGTAATTAAGCGAAAAGGGACACGCTTCGTAGTCAGTAAGGGAAACCCTTGTCCTAAATCAAAACGCATTTGATAACCAAAGGTAGATAACGTCCCAGTACCTGTACGATCACCTTTTGATGCACCATTATTTAAAACATGACGACATAAATCTAAGTAAGCAGATTCACCATATTTCATTTATTCCACTCCATTCTAAAGCTAATCCAAAATGTTCACTGTGAGCAATTATATCACAGCAAAACAAAAGATTAAGGATAGAAAATTACAGATAAACGTGTTAAAATCCTGCATTCTTTTTCTTGAAGACTTCCATAAATTTATACGTTAACGGTGCATTCCATTTCAGGTGATTTGATGTATTAGCATTATAGTAATAGAAGGCAAATGATTCAGAAAAATACTCTGATATGTAGGAAGAAAAATATTCTCTTTTAGGAAACATCATATTTACTTCTTCCTGCCACGCTTCTTTAAATTGGGCTTTTTGCGAATCAGATAAATGATTAAAAACGGTGTGCCCGATTTCATGAAGTTCTAAGTTTATAGAACTATGGCCATTACCAGGAGATGAGGAACCGATTTTCGCAGAAATTAACCAACCACCACCTGAACCTGGTACTTCACTCCAAGTAACATCCTGTTCCCAACCTCGTGGTCGCTTCCATTTTAGTGGAAATAATAAAGGTTCATCAGTTAGGTTTCCATTAAACAAACGTATCATTACTCCGTTAGCTTGTAAGAATTGAAGTAAAGGCCGATCAATCCCATCAATCGTTTTCAGCATATTTTCCAATGCTTGTTCTTCTTCCACTTTATAAGGAACGTAGATCATAGACTTAAGAATATCTTTATTTTGAAGTGAAGAAAGCTCTGAAGGTTCTTCACTACTAATTGCTTTATTTAAAGTGATTCCTGTAAAAGGTTTCGTGATTTCAATTGACGGCACAACCATACACAATGTAATGATAAGTACAATAACAAAAAACCGAAGCATACCTGTCATCCTTTGATGTTAGTTAAAAAATCTGAATATTCTAACCTTATCATAACATATATTAAGAGAATAAACTGTCCACTTTATGGATTTTACATTACTTTGACATAAGTGAATGTTTACCATCATATACGTACATTGATCCAAAATTTTCATGGAAAGGGGTCCTCTATGTGAACTTATCATCAAGGACTGCTCAAATGACTGTGCTTCATTCCATGACGTATAGTTTTATGATAAGTCAACCCTTTGCCTACTACTCTGAGTCTTTTTCAAACATGCAAACTCAGGAAAAAAAATCACTAACAAGCGCTAGAACACTCATGTATGGTCACCACTCTACATCTGTACGCACCTTACAAGAAAAGCTTCACTCCTTATCGTTCTACTTTGGAGAACACGATAGCCACTATGGTGTCTTAACTGAACATGCAGTAAAATCATTTCAACTTTCTCATGAGCTCCTTCCTACCGGTAGGGCTGATAAGCTAACCTTAATATCTATTGATTTGGAAGAGAAGAAACGAATGATTGAACCAATTGAAAAAATCGCACATACCATTTCTCCCGGTGAAACAAGTCAGGATGTAAAAAAACTGCAAAAGGCCTTATCGTTTTATGGTTACTATACCGGAAATGTTGATGGGATTTATGGGCCACTAACTTCAAATGCAATAGAACAATATCAGTTAGATCATAAATTAGAGATTGATGAAAATATTGAAAAGTCGTTCATTCAATCCTTGTCAAAGAAAATGAAAAACGAAAAGCCTAAAATCACACATAAAACCCAAACTATAAAAAAAGATCCGAAAAAGGTTGAAGTAAAAGCAGTAGGAAATGTGGCGTCCATTATTAAAGAAGCCAAAAATTATCTTGGCGTGCCTTATGTTTGGGGTGGAGAATCCCCTAGAGGATTTGATTGTAGTGGTTATATTCAATACGTTTACCAAAAACAAGATATCATATTGCCTCGTACTGTTCATGAGATCTGGAATGTGACAACTTCAGTTAAAAAGCTTAGTGTTGGGGATTTTGTCTTTTATGAAACGTATCAACCTGGACCATCTCATATGGGGATTTATCTAGGGAATGGTCAATTTATCCATGCTGGGGATGACGGGGTAACCATTAGTAAAATGAATAATACTTATTGGAAACAACGTTACCTTGGAGCTAAACGAATTACAAAGCAATAAAAAAGAACAGACCGTTATGTTTTGGTACATAACGGTCTGTTTAGTTAGATAATCCCCAATCAGAGTAAAACTCCTCGAGAAACCTTTCCATAAATTCATGACGCTCCTGAGCCATTTTCTGTGCAGTTTCTGTATTCATTAAATCTTTTAAAAGCAGTAACTTATCATAAAAATGTTGAATGGTGGTATTGTTTTCACTTATAGCATTATCCTCAGTTGGTGTTGTGTAAATGAGTTGTCCTGCTTTCCCCCCATATGCAAATGTCCTTGCGATTCCTATTGCCCCAATGGCATCAAGCCGATCGGCATCTTGAACAATCTTACCTTCTAGCGTTTCTGGAGTTTTATGCTTCCCTCGAAAGGAAATATCTTTCATGGCTGTTTCAATAGAAAAAATCAAACCTTTAGACTCTAGTAAAGATTCCAATAACCTTTTCTGCTCTTCCATTGCCTTTGCTTGGTCATCAACCAGTTTTGCATCCGCTACATCATGTAACCATCCTGCAACTTCAGCGACAAACGGATCTCCGCCTTCTTTTATAGCAAGACCTTTTGCTATATTTGCGACTCTTTCCATATGCCAATAATCATGCCCTGTCGGCTCACCTCGAAATCGATCATAAATAAATGATTGAATTTCTTTTAAAACATTTTCTTGAGTAATATGATCAACCTCCCTTTAATCGAATAGATCCATTTGTCTCGGGTTTAAATCACAATAAGATATGCCTAACATATCGATAAAGGTCTTTGCATTTGGTGCAGCATCTCCACCGGAATTGTTATTAAATAAAATCGTAATATCAGGCGTGATTTGTTGTAGTTCAAGAACGCGTTCTTTCCATTCACGTAACTCTTCCTCATTATAGTTGTATAAGAAACGAACTTCTCTCCAATCTTCTCGCCCGTTTTTATTCCACCCGTGTGTATTTCTTCCATGAAATCGAACAAGTGTCTTTTCTGGGTGTGTCGGCTCCAATATTCGAGGTACTGAACCTTCTCCTGCTTGAGGCTCATCACATATAGAATGAATCCAATTTTCTTCTCTCATAAATTTAAGTGTTTGTTCTTTGTATTCTGGTAAGAACCATGTGCGATTTCGAAATTCTAAGGCTAAAGGTAAGTCTCCCATTAACTTTCGGATCACACGTAGTTTTTGTACGTTTTCTTTTGATACATTAAACCATGGAGGAAACTGAAATAGGACGCACTTTAACTTCCCAGCTTCTATAACTGGTTGTATAGAATCCTTATAGGCCTGAAACATTTCTTTTACTTCATCAGATGTCAATTTTTCTCGATGATGTCCGGTCATTTTATTATAGGCTTTAATTACGAAAGAGAAAGAATCTGGCGTTTCACGAACCCACTTTTCATAATTTCTCTGAGGTTGTATGGCATAAAATGCACTATCAACTTCTACTACAGGGAAATGGGAAGCATAGACAGACAATTTATCCTGCGGGGATACAGAAGCATCATAAAGCTTTGCATGATCCCCCCATCCTGTTAATCCAATGGAAATACTCATAGTACAGATGACTCCTTGATATGTATTCCTTTCTATCTTATAGAAGTATTAAAAAGCTTGTAAAGAATAAGGAACTAAACAATAAGTTATTTAAGATAAGCCCCCTTATGTGGAAGACTTGGTTTCGAGATAATAATGTGAGGAGTCCGTTGCTGTTGAGTAATTTGTTGCGGTCAGTGAAACGGCAAGCCTGTTGTGGAAGAAAAGCCGAGCCTCCTCGTGCCTGCGGGGTCTCGTCTTCCCTTTGT
>NZ_AULJ01000046.1 GCF_000425225.1 Pontibacillus marinus BH030004 = DSM 16465
TCTGGGATGAGGTGTTCTAATTCCAGGTAGTATAATCCTATCATGACAAGGTTTTGAGCAACTTCTGTGAATATAAATTCCAATCAATTTGAGATGGGAAAGTCCAAATTATGGTCCGTTAATCTCCATAATCGCGTGGAGGGAAGGAAACGGCAAACTGTCGTGGTAACAAAGGGAAGACGAGACCCCGCAGGCACGAGGAGGCTCGGCTTTTCTTCCACAACAGGCTTGCCGTTTCACTGACCGGAACAAATTACACAAAAGCAACGGACTCCTCTCAGTTTCAAGTCTTCAACATAACTGCCATAATCTTGAATAAGTTCCTAAGGAAAGCCTTATAACTGAATATCATATGTTTCTTGAGTAACTGACCCCAAGTAGGGTCGATCAATTTCGTAACCTATTCCATCTTGTTGTGACACCTGAACTCTACCATCTTCAACCATAACCTCAGGTACAATAACATCTTGATACCAATACCTCGATGAAGCTGATATATCACCCGGAATTGAAAAGCCCGGTAGAGAAGCTAGAGCAATGTTATGTGCACGGGAAATACCTGTCTCAAGCATTCCACCACACCAAACAGGTATATCATGCTCCATGCATAAGTCATGGATTTTAATCGCTTCTGTTAATCCACCTACTCGACCAACTTTAATATTAATCGTTTTACAAGCTCCTAGTTGAATAGCTTGATAAGCATCATGGTCATTCGTGATACTTTCATCAAGACATATAGGGGTGTTCATTTTTTGTTGTAGCTGTTGGTGAAGATAAAAATCCCCTGCTTTAAAGGGTTGCTCTATCATTAGCAGCCCTAAGTCATCTAGAGAAACTAAATGAGGAATATCCTCTTCTGTATATGCACCATTACCGTCAAACATAACAGATGCTTTCGGCGCTAGTTCACGGACTGATTCCACATCTTCTCGTTCTTTTCCTTTACGTACTTTAATTTTAAAACGTTCATATCCTTCTTCTAAATAATAAGGTATAAGTTCTTCAAGTTTGTCATCTAAACTTAACACAACCCCTGTCTGTAATGAACTTCGAACTCCACCTATTAATTGAGACAAAGGAACTCCTTTTTGTTTTGCATACAGATCCCACGCTGCTCCTTCAAGCCCTGCTTTAGCCATATCGTTTCCTTGATAAGATTTCAAAGTAACATAAATATCGCTCGGGTGAGATATCTCCTCATTTTTGATTTCTGGTAAAAAGACATCTCGCAACATGTGCCAAGAAGTTTCCACTGTTTCAGCAGTATAAAAAGGCAATGAGAAAGCAACGCCTTCCCCCCAACCACTGACACCATTTTCATCAATCATTTCTATAAGAATACTTTCACGATTATGAACCGTCCCAGCGTGCGTACGAAATGGAGATTTTAATTTCATAGCAATTTTATATAATTTGATTTCCTTTACTCTCATTCCATGTGTCTCCTCTGCTTTAACCAATGCACCAATTCTCTTCTCAAAATTTTATTTGAAGCATTTCGAGGTAGATGATCTACAAAATGGATTTCTTTAGGGACTTTATATTTCGCCAACTTCTCTCTGCAATACTTCACAACCAAGTCCTGGTTCAAATCTGCCTTGCGGTCCCCAACTATAAAAGCAACGGGGACCTCTCCCCACTCGCTACTTTCTTTACCAATCACACCAGCTTCAATCACTCCATCTATCCCACTTAACATACTTTCAATTTCAGCAGGATATATGTTTTCACCACCAGAAATAATAAGGTCCTTACGACGGTCTACTACATAAAGAAACCCTTCTTCATCTACATAACCTAGATCACCAGTTGCAAGCCAGCCATCTTTAATCGTTTCCTCATTTGTTTCAGGTCGTTTAAAGTACCCTTCTGTTACCATAGGACCTTTCACTGTAATTTCCCCCACTTCATTGGCACCAGCTTCCCGATCTTCATGTTGAATGGAGAGTTGAGCCGGGAAAAGCGCCTTTCCAGCAGAACCGAGTTTCTTCAGGGCATCTCCAGGACTGAGGGTCACAATTTGCGAGGATGTTTCTGTCATTCCATACGTTTGAAATACAGGTATCTCTTTTGCTTTCGCCTTTTCCAATAGCGGTTTAGGAGCTGGTCCACCACCTAAGAGCATACAACGAAAGGCTTCCGGGTAACGCTCCTCACCTAAACGATCTAGCAAACGATTCAATATGACCGATACAACGGAGACCATCGTTACACCTTCATTCATAATCGCATTATGAACACGCTCCTTATCAAAAGAGGAGAGAAGATAAACTGGCATACCATATATGACACTCTTCATTAAGATCGAAAGTCCACCAACATGAAATAAAGGAAGAGCTGCTAACCACTTATCGTTCTCGGTCAGTCCTAAATTCAAAGCTGAACTAACAGCACTCCACCAGTGGTTTCCATAGGTTAAAACCACCCCTTTTGGCGAACCAGTAGTACCAGAGGTATATAAAATCGTGTAGGGTTTATCTTGAGGAAGCTCTGTATAAAATGAGCAAGGTTCTGGCTCTAATTTAGATAGCTCATTAAATGAAATGAGTTTTGTAGTTGAAGGAATATCTTGAATGTTCGGGATATCACCATCATGAACAACATGTGAACATTCAGCATCAGAGACTTGGAATGAAACCTCTTTATCTGTTAACCGAGTATTCAACAAAACACCTACGGCTCCCAAATAGGTTAACGCATGGACTAAATAAACCATCTCCACACTATTTTTAAAATAAATTGCGACATGATCTCCATCTTGGACTCCAAAAGCATGTAATTGAGAAGATAAGGTTCTGGCTTTTTGTTGTATATCTTGAAATGAATACGTATTTCCATCAAAAACGATTGCTGTTTCATGTGGACTTAAAAATGCTCGTTTGTCTAACCAATGTGGAATCATTTCGGTGCTCATCATGAATCGTTCCTTTCTAGTTGAGATAAGAAAAACCCTTGCTTGAGCAAGGGCTTAATCTTCTTATGGGAAACGAGGGAATTGTTTGAAGTCTGGCTTACGTTTTTCTTTAAACGCATCGCGACCTTCTTTTGCCTCTTCTGTTGTGTAATAAAGTAACGTAGCGTCTCCGCCCATTTGCTGAAGACCTGCTAATCCATCTGTATCTGCATTGAAAGATGCTTTTAAGAAACGTAGGGCTGTAGGAGACTTTTCAAGCATCTCTTCACACCATTGAACTGTTTCTTCTTCAAGCTTGTCCACAGGAACAACTGTATTTACTAGTCCCATGTCTTCTGCTTCCTTAGCAGTATATTGACGGCATAAGTACCAAATTTCACGAGCTTTCTTATGTCCAACCATACGAGCGAGTAGGCCAGCACCATATCCAGCATCAAAGCTACCTACTTTCGGGCCTGTTTGACCGAAGATCGCATTATCTGCTGCAATCGTTAAGTCACACACGACATGAAGTACATGTCCTCCCCCAATCGCATAACCCGATACCATTGCCACTACTGGTTTAGGAATAACACGGATTAAGCGTTGTAAATCAAGTACATTTAAACGTGGAATCTCATCTTCTCCAACATAACCGCCATGGCCGCGTACTTTCTGGTCACCACCAGCACAGAATGCATCGTCACCAGCACCCGCTAACACGATTACGCCAATGCTAGAATCGTCGCGTGCATATGCAAATGCATCAAGCAACTCTTGTACTGTGTGTGGACGGAATGCGTTGCGCACCTCTGGACGGTTGATTGTAATTTTTGCAATACCATTATAAGTCTGATATAGAATATCATCATAATGACGCTCATTAATCCATTCAACTGTCATATGATCTCCTCCTCTATTAAGCGTTTTCATATTCTTCTACTTCTAAAAGAAATTCCCTAACTATTGTACCAAAAATTCGTGGTTGTTCCACATGAATTGCATGTCCTGCTTGAGAAATTATTTTATGCCTAGAATCTTGGAAGTGTTTGTTCATTTCCTTGGAAATATTGTAGAATTTGTCGTCCTTCTCGCCTGTCAACAATAACACTTTTCTCGGAAACACAGATAACTTGTCCCACCATGACGGTTGAATCCCCGTCCCCATTCCTCTAAGCGATGCGGCTAGTCCTGAAGCTGACTGGCTTAATCGTTCTTGACGAATGGATTCCTTTATATCTGTTGATAAACTTTTTTGAGTTTCAAACATTGGTAAGTTTTCCCACTTACCGACGAACTGCTCTATTCCATTAGCTTCAATTTCTTCTGCTAACCCTTCATCCTTCATCTGTCTAGCTAATTGTTCATGCGTTGAATCAAGACCAGGACTGGCACTCTCTAAAATAAGAGAATGCACACGAGCTGGATGGAGCATCGCAAATGATAAAGCAGTTCGTCCTCCCATTGAATACCCCAGAACATGGATAGCTGGTAGCGAGAGCTCATCAAGTAAATCATTCAAATCGCCACATACAGATTCCATTGTAAAATTCGCATCCCCAATGGTCTCTCCATGTCCCGGCAAATCTACCCGAATAAATTGAAAAGAATTTTTGTGAGTTTCAACAAGTTGATCCCATGTATGTAAACTTCCTGTGAAACCATGTAAAAGTAATACAGGAGGCCCTTCACCTTGTATATCAACCCTATACTTAATTTGATTTATACGTCTATACAATGTGAAGTCCTCCTCATTTTATAAGTCTTCAATTTCTTGACCTATGGCTTCTTCAACGGCTCTCCATTTGGATCGATGCCAATTTGCATTTTCATCTCTTCTGGTTATGACTTCTATTACGGACAAGCCTTCACGTGTTTCTAATAATTCATTACGCAAATGAGACCATGATTCCACACGTGAAAATGCCCCTCCATACATGGAAACGACTTTTTCAAAATCAATATCGAGAGGAGTTCCAAATAAGGCCTCAAAATGATCAGGATGCTGTGCTTGAGGAAGAAAAGAGAAGATCCCCCCACCCTGATTATTAATTACAATGATCCGTAGACGTATACCATATTGTTTTGCTACAAGTAATCCATTTAAATCATGGAAGAACGATAAATCACCTAATATCAAGGTTATCTCTTCTCCATGTGCAGCAGCTCCAAGTGCACTGGAAGCTAATCCGTCAATTCCATTTACACCTCGATTAGCTAATACGCGTATGGACTTAGGACTTGTTAACATAAATGTATCCAAATCACGCACAGGCATACTATTCCCTACATAAATCGTACCTTGCTCTGGTAACAACTCCATTAATTCACTAAATACATGCCCTTCCGTTAAAGGCTCTTTACCTCTATCTTCTAGCAAAGTAGCCTTGGCGATGCGATTCGATTCTTGCCAAAAATTTAACCATTCTTTATCAAAAAACAAATCAGAGCTCTCCTGTGCCAAAGCTTTACAAAATGCTTTTCCATCCGCATAAATAAATTCAGTAGGGCTTGTCGTAGGCTCACGATGCCCTTCAAAATCCTCTACAACGAAGTGTGATATATCCTGATACTCTTTTAACATAAGCATATAAGGTTTGGATACAGGCATAGCACCAAAACGAATGATAAAGTCAGGCTTCATCTTTTCTCTTAACTTAGGACTTTTTAGAATAGCATCGTATGATTCGATAACATGATCTTTTTCATGCTCCCCTGCTCTAATCTGTGATAAAGGATCTGCTAGAACAGGTAACTGCAATACCTTTGCTAATTGTGTAACTTGTTCTGGAAGTTCCTCGTCCCACTGAGGTCCACATACGATTAGACCTTTTTTGCGCGATTGAATTTTCTGTTTCAATTCCGCCAAATTTTGAGAGTCTATATGACGCTCTCCTGTAATGTGAGTATGAAAGCCATTCGTCCGGGCACCCCAGACATTCTCGAGCGTGAAGTCTGGAACAAGAGGTTCACGAAAAGGAAAATTCAAGTGAACTGGACCCTGATTACCATCTGAGGCAGTATGACAAGCACGAGCGGCTATACTCCGAATATAACGGAGCATACGCTCGGAGCTTTCAGGCAGTGCGACCTCTTGAAACCATTTCACGAAATGACTATACATATGAATCTGGTCAATGGCTTGCGGAGCACCAACATTCCGAAGTTCGTGTGGTCGATCTGCAGTTAAAATAACTAGCGGAACTCGACTATAATAAGCTTCCACAATTGCAGGATAATAGTTCGCCGCTGCTGTCCCAGAGGTACAAACTAAAGCTACGGGTTTCTTTTGTTGCTTCGCCATACCAAGAGCAAAAAAGGCAGCTGAACGTTCATCAAGCTGGATCCAATGGTTCATACCAGTATGCTCAGCTGCCGTCATAGCAAGAGGGGTTGAGCGAGAGCCTGGTGAAATAACGATATCCTCCACACCACTTGCTACTAGTTCATCAATAAAATGTCCCACGTACCTTGTTAACGATTCTGTATGATTCATGTTCTTCCTCCTAGAGCGTTTAACATAGGGAGGAATTTAATAGCTGTTTCCTCATATTCCGCTTCAGGCATAGAATCTTCTACAATCCCACAACCTGAATAGAGCACAGTTTTGTTCTTTTTGACCAAACCTGAACGGATCGCAACAGCAAATTCACCGTTGTCCTTATAGTCAAACCAACCTACGGGTGAAGCGTACCAACCTCTATCAAAAGGTTCATGTTCTCGTATATAAGAAAGGGCCTCTTGACGCGGATATCCATTAAGCGCGGGAGTAGGATGAAGCTTTTCTACCACCTCTAAAATTGTGTATCCAACTCGAAGTTTTGCTTTAACTGGTGTGTATAAGTGTTGAAGGTTTCTCAACGGATAAATTACCGGTTCACTTGGAATTTGCACTTGATCACAACATGATTCCACTGCCTCTCGAATCATTTGTACAACAAAATCATGTTCCTGAAGATTTTTGTTATCATGAAGTAACTCCTCACCAAGAGCTTGGTCCTCTTCAACCGTATCCCCTCTAGCAATCGTACCAGCCAGGCAAGCTGAATGTAGTTCTCTATTATCCACCTTAACTAGTCGTTCAGGTGTAGCTCCTATGAAGCAAGAATCACCACTCTCAACCGCAAAAACATAACTCTGTTGTTGCTCTCGTTGCAACGCATCAAGCACTGAAACAATATTTACATCTCGATCAAAATTCACTTCTAGTTCTCTAGCCAACACAACTTTACTCATGTATCCTGATTGGATATCATGAGCTGCTTGTTTCACAATATCTTTCCATTCTAAAGGTTGAATCTCTTCCTTACCTATTATAGATGGCATTTCATCTATTGAAGTTCCACCTTCCAAAAACTCCTGATAAGCCTGTGTTACAAACTGATAAATATCCTCAATATCATCTTCAGGATGAACCATGATATTAACTGTAATATAATTTGCACTCTCCGTTTTGGTTAGCAGAAACATCGGAATGCTCACCTTGCTATCAGGAAAATCTTCCCACGCTGTTCTTGAATGGTCGTGAGGATCAAATGAAAAACCACCCAATGCAACAGGGCCTGTTCCTGATGATTCATAAGGATTATCAATAACAGCTTCCTCCATCAAAGCTTTCCACGCTTGTTGTATCGTGTTAAATCGGTCCTCCTCAGCTTCCAATGTATAGGCAGAACCAATTCCAACTAACGTAAAAACCTGGTCTGTACTTGTCCAGTAAACACGTTCCCCTTGATAAGCCTTTCCAGCTTGATAAAAACGAAATGGATTAGCGGTTGCCATTTGTTCCGTTACACTAATAAGCTGAGGCGTTTCAATATGGTGAATTTGCGATAAAGCTTTATAGAGTCTTTCATTATAATGTGTTGTTGTTTTAATCATAAATTGCCCTCCAATCCCTCAAGGACTTCTTCGAGACAATGGTCTATATAGACTAAGCTCGTTCTATAAGATCTAATTTCATAAATTCCCATCTTTTATTTTATTCTCTTTTTCCCGATTCCTCAACCTATGCATATTATTCCCATTCACTTCCTTCTCCGCGATTGACACCATAGGGCACTTTGCCTAAACTAAAGAATGGATTATGTATGAGCTAAAGCGCAAGTGCCCGTTTAGCAACGAAGGGACTGGACTGAGCCCGTAGTACGATAAAGGAAACACGATGAACAAAGTGAATCGATGTTGACTTATCGTACGGAGAAAGAATGATCGACTAAGTTCGTCACGTCCTGTGACAACGTCGATCTGACCCACGTCGTGTGGGCCCAAGTCCCTTCGTTGCTGGGCGCTGGAGTTGGATGGGGTTGCTCCAAACTTAAAGTTCACCCAAACAAGCTTCATACAAAGGGAGAGAAGACCATGACAAACATGAATAAAAAAGACATACAATCAGCATTAAATGAACGAAAAGGCTGGCAAGTTTGGTGGAGATTACTTAGACCTCACACATTAACTGCGGCTTTTGTACCTGTATTCATTGGAACGATGTTAGCAAGCCTCGAAGAATCTATTAACTTTCCATTATTTTCTGCAATGCTTTTTGCCTCTATTTTAATTCAGGCAGCAACAAATATGTTTAATGAATACTATGATTATGTACGAGGATTAGATACAGAGCAATCCATAGGCATAGGGGGCACTATAGTAAGGGATGGAATCTCCCCCAAAACTGTGCTCGGTCTTGCACTCGGATTCTTTGGTATAGCCATATTGCTTGGTGTTTATATTTGTATAGCTACCACTTGGTGGATTGCTGCGATAGGTGCTATCTCCATGGCTTTTGGATACCTTTACACAGGCGGTCCTTATCCTATTGCTTATACACCATTTGGAGAAGTGGTTGCAGGTTTCTTCATGGGAACAGTTATCATTGGCATTAGCTATTATATCCAAACATTATCTTTATCCATTTCAGTATTATTTGTATCACTACCTGTAGCTATCCTTATTGGAGCCATTCTGCTTGCCAATAACATTCGAGATTTAGAAGGGGACAAACAGAATGGTCGAAATACAATCGCCATTTTATTAGGAAAGCGTGGAGCTATACAATTCCTAAAAGTTCTTTTCATTGCTGCTTATAGCTCAGTTGGGATTTATATTGCCCTCGGTATCTTACCGATTTGGTCAGCTATTGTTCTGTTAGCTCTACCTAAAACAATCGGAGCTATTCAAGTGTTTAAATCAGGTGATACACCGCTTGAGATGATGCCAGCTATGAAATACACCGCTCAAACAAATACGATCTTTGGCTTTTTATTAGGCATCTCTATTTTAATTCAGTTACTCATACCATTATCCATTTAATCACTAAAAAACCTCCAAGCAATGATATAAGCTTGGAGGTTTTTTATATACAAAATCAGGTTATGAAATATTTTACAACCATTATTAATAACTATCGCGGGCAACATAAAAAAGCTGACATTACTGCTCTAGTATTAAATTTTAAGTTTATTAAAATTTTTTTACGGGTAATTATTGACCATATGTCAGCTTTAGGTTACACTACATGTAATGTTTCCTGACATAATAAAACGTGTTACTCATATACATAAATGTGTAACAACAAAAAACAAAGCGAGGAGATCTTATGGCTAATACTAAAGAACTCATCAAAAAAGAAGTAGAAGAACATGGGGTAGAATTTATTCTACTAGAATTCACAGATATGCTTGGTTACACCAAAAACGTTGAACTTCCGGTTGAAGAACTGAATAATATCTTAGAAAATGAAGCAATGTTTGACAGCTCGTCCATCGTTGGTTTCTCTGATATTCAAGAAAGTGATATGTATCTATACCCTGATTTAGATACGTTCAAAGTACTACCTTCAATCGTTTCCGAGGAGCCAACTGCACGATTTATTTGTGATATTTATAAACCTGATGGCACACCATTCGAAGGTGACCCTCGCTACATTCTTAAACGCGCAATGCAAGAAGCAGAAAACATGGGGTATACCATTAACGTTGGACCTGAACCAGAATTCTTCTTATTCAAATTGAATGAAGAAGGTTACCCAATCCGTAAAATGAACGACCGTGGTGGTTACTTTGACGCTTCTCCTAAAGACAAAGGGGATTCCGTCCGTCGTGACATCGTTCGTACACTTAAGAAGTTCGGTTTCCAAATGGAAGCTTCTCACCACGAAGTAGCTCAAGGACAACACGAAATCAACTTCCGTTTTGATGATATGCTGAAAACAGCAGACAATATCCAGACATTCAAAAGCGTTGTAAAAGACGTGGCTACAAACCACGATTATCACGCAACGTTTATGCCAAAACCAATCAGCGGTGAGAACGGTTCAGGAATGCACGCTCACTTATCCTTATTCCAAAATGGCGAGAGTGCTTTCTATGACGAGACAGCTGAAGATGGCGTTTCTGAAACAATGAAACAGTTTATGGCTGGTATTTTGAAACACGCAAATGCCATTGCAGCTATTACAAACCCAAGTGTTAACTCTTACAAGCGTCTAGTACCTGGTTACGAAGCACCTGTAAGTGTTGCATGGTCTCACTCTAACCGTTCTTGTATGATTCGCGTACCGAATACACGTGGACTTGGTACACGATTCGAAGTTCGTAACCCAGATCCGTCCGCCAATCCGTATTTAACTTTAGCTGTTTTAATTCAAGCTGGTCTTGAAGGAATCCGTAAAGGTATGGATGCTGGTGAGGCAGAGACTCGTAACCTATATGAGGTTGAAGACGATAGCGTACCAACATTACCTACTAACTTAAAAGAAGCGATTACTGCACTTCAGAAAGATGAACTTCTTATGAATGCACTAGGCGAACACACTTCTTGTGTCTTCATTAAAGAAAAAGAAGCAGAATGGTCTGAGTATTCCCTACAAGTAAGTAAGTGGGAAATGGATAAATATATGCACAACTAATAGTAAAGATAAAGCAGATGTGAATCCTCACATCTGCTTTTTTATTTACTAATTTCCCTCACAATCCTCATAGAATATTCACATTCCTATACATGTATCCCATTTATTCGAATACATTTGTATTATGAATGTCATCTTAGAGGAGGACGTACTTTGATTATTCATGTTGTCCAAAAAGGAGATTCTTTGTGGCAAATTGCGAACCGTTACGGTGTTAGCTACTCTGATATTTCCGCTATTAATGAATTACCTAACCCTAATCAATTAGTCGTCGGTCAATCTTTAGTGATTCCTATACCAGCTAAACAACACACTGTAAAAAGTGGTGAATCACTTTGGCAAATTGCTCAAAACTATGGTGTGTCACCGCAGTCCATTATTCAAGCAAACCAGCAATTAAGTGATCCATCATCGATCAGTCCAGGAATGAATATCGTGATACCAGCTAGAACACACGTCGTTCAACCTGGAGAAAATCTCTCACAAATTGCCGAACAATACGGTATTTCCGTAAATGCAATCGTTGAAGAAAATCAAATTCAAGATCCAAGCGCGATATCACCAGGTATGAGTTTAGTCATCCCTTACCCCAAGCCAACCATTGAGGTAAATGCTTTTGTCACAAAAATGGGAGAAGAAGGTGCTCAGCTCACAAGAGAAAGAGCCCCGACTTTAACGTATATCACACCCTTTGTTTACACAATGAAACCAGATGGAAGTTTTGATTCAATTGATGACACCCCTATTATTCAAGCAGCTAAAAATAATAATGTTGTACCTATGATGAGTATTACGAACTTCACTCCAACGGATCCAGGTTCTGATTTAGCTCAGACTATACTCTCTAGCACGGAACTACAAAACACTTTACTTGATAACATCGTTAATATTATGCAAAACAAGGGTTATGAAGGTATTAACATAGACTTTGAAAATGTGTATCCAGAAGATAAAGAGAATTATAATCAATTCCTTCAACGTTCTGTGGATCGTCTAAAACCATTAGGGTATTTTGTTTCTACTTCTGTAGCCCCTAAAGAAAGTGCTGAAAAGAAAGGGTTATTATACGAGGCACATGACTACGAAGCTCATGGAAGAATCGCTGATTTTGTAGTTTTAATGACTTACGAGTGGGGTTACCGATTAGGACCACCCCAAGCCATTTCACCTGTTAACCAAATGGAAGACGTTGTTCAATATGCTTTATCTGTGATGCCTCCTGAAAAAATACTATTAGGATTCCAATTATATGCACGTGACTGGCTCCTTCCACACCAAGAAGGGCAAGAAGCCGAAACCTTTGATATGCAAGAAGCTATTCGAAGAGCCGCTAAATATAATGCTGATATCCAATACGATGAATTAACGCAATCGCCTTTCTTCAGGTACTACGATGAACAAGGACGACAACATGAGGTCTGGTTTGAGGATGCGAGAAGTACTCAAGCTAAATTCGATCTCGTTACGGACAATAACTTAAGAGGACTCAGTTACTGGGAGCTAGGATTTCCATTCCCTCAAAACTGGGTGTTGCTTCAAGATCGATTTAATACCAAAAAAATTGAATAACAATAACCAAAAAGGGGCGTTCGAACATTCAGTTCATAACGCCCTTTTCATTCGTTTTAAATTGAATCCCATTCCCCTAGTATGCGTCGTATGACTACAACTTGTGCAGCATGATAACTGTTATGCATAACTAGCTCTAAAAATAACTCATTTTTGTCAGTTAATTTTTTATCCGCTAACTCTTCTGCTTTTAAAACCCCAGCTTTAAAATGAGCAACCTTTGTCTCCCATTCCATTTTCTCTGCAGGAAAACTCTCAATTGCCCATTCCTCTTCATTATCCTTAGGTGGAGGTGGGTTGTTTCCCTCTACTAATTCAAGAATAAAATCTTGCCAAAAACTCATGTGATGGAGGATCTGTCCGATGGTGTATGGCATGTTCTCCACTTTTTTACTTGCCTTCTCCCAACTTAAGTCATCAAAAACCTTTGTGGGATCTACATGTACAGACTCCCCATGTAATCCTTTGCTAAAAATGCTTTTTGACATTCTCTCTACTCTCCCATTATGTATTTTGTTAACTATTCTACTATGGTACGTTCGACAATCCTAAAGCTCTAATGGAGAAAGGAATACCACAGCCCAGAATTATATCTCAAAAAGAAGAAGTTCTTCGTTAGTCATTTAGGTACCGTATTATGATACGGTACCATCTTTATTCTACCGGAAGTTTTTCAGGATTCATTGTGATATAAACTTCTTGGATTTCATCTTCAACAACAAAAAAGCTAACAATACTTTGCATACCACCATTCATGAAGTTAACTAATGCAGGCTGCCCGTTCACATTTCGAATTTCATAGTAAAAATCATCAGGAACATTTTTACCAATACTAAATAAAAAAGGAATAACTCGTGCAGATGTAACCACTGGTTTAATAGCAACACGTACTTTCCCTCCGCCATCAGAGTATAACGTGACGTTTTCTGATACCAATTTAAGTAATGCTTCTCGATCATTATTTTGAAAAGCTCTAATAAAATGATTAACTATGGATCTATTTTTCTCGTAAGGTAAATTTTCTTCCTCAACATCTAATATCTTTTTCTTTGCTCTACTATAAATCTTCCTGCAAGCATCACTTTTCTTTCCAACGATCTCAGCAGCCTCACCATGTGAGAATTCAAATACATCTCTTAATAATAAAACCGCTCTCTCTTCAGGAGTTAAATGTTCCATCATGCGTAAATAGGCAATGGAAAGACCCTCTTTTTGCAATAGTCTATCAGCTGGATTTTCGTCGCCTGATTCAGTTAATAATAAAGGTTCCGGATTCCACGGCCCTATATATTGTTCTCGTTTAACCCGTGAGGATTTCAACACATCCAAACACCGATTCGTCATCATTTTACAGAGGTAAGCTTTCTTATTCTCTACTTTTCGTTCATCGACTTGATAAGCCTGTAGAAATGTATCCTGTACGACATCTTCTGTTTCCGCAATGGAACCGAGCATACGATAGCCTAATGAAAATAATAATGGCTGATACGAGCGAAACTCATCATTACTTATTTGCATTTCTATCACCTCAATTCATGCAAAATTTCTTGTGCGGCTCGTTTCCCACTCGTAATAGCTGCTTCAGATAGCATTGAATCTGGACTTGCCCAATCCCCAGCTACATATATAGGTCGAGAAAATAACATGGACTTGGTAAATTCACCCTTATCTTCTACTTTAGGTAGTCTTTGATTAACGGTCATAGCAGGAAGCAGACGACTTGTAATCTTGTATTCTTTCCACCCTGGTTGCATTCGTTCTAGAAATTGTTCTAGTTCTTCCTTTATCTTTCGGTGATCTAAGTCTTCATCTGGGTGTAAATATTTCAAAACATGAAGAACAATTCCTTTGTTATCCTCTGAAAGTCTTGCATAGCCCGAGTGTACCGAAAAATAGAGTGGATCATTTAGTCCCACTGCAAACTTCTTTTTCGGGTTAGGAAGTGTAGATAATGCAACATCCAATGTAGCAGCTTTAACCGGTTCGATTCTCTCTGCTAATTGAATAGATTCTTCGCCATCAGTGATAATTCCTTTCATGTCCTGAGGAGAGCCTGTAAAAATAACACGTTCCGCATTTATTGTCTCACCATTGGATAATTGTAATTCTGTGAGGTCTTCTTCCCGAGTAACGATTTGCTTTACATGAGACTTCTTCTGCACTTCAACCCCTGCCATTATTGCTTGATTGTGCAATTGATCAATCATGAATTGCCACCCTCCATCCAAATAAATCACACCACCATTTACTCTTTGTATGTGAGAAAGAATGATTTTAGCACTAACCTTTTCAGGAGCATGACAATACGTAGCGATTCGGGCCAAAATGTAAAGGAGTTGTTGAACATTTGAGGATCTTACGTTTTGTTGCACCCATAGTTGATAGGTTATGGTAGCTAACTCATTGATATCGATTTTATTTATACGAGCCAGTACACCAATCCACTCCATACGTTCTCTCCAATTTAAAAACCTAGTTGAGAAAAGACCTCCGGGAGTAAACGGGGCTTTATATTCTTGATCTTCTCCCACTAATACACCATTAAGTTTTGGAGACTGTCCTGAAATGTGAATGTCCAGCTCATCTAATATGGGTTTTGCCCTACCCTTTTTATAGAGCGCATGAGGACCGATATTAAAATATTGCCCTTTTAATACATCCGTACGAGCACGTCCGCCGAGTTTCTTCCCCTTTTCTAAAAGCAATATATTTAACGATGTTTTGCCTAAATAATTTGCAGCTACATACCCTGCTAAACCTCCTCCAACAATAACAACATCCCAGTAATTCTGTTCCACAAATATACCTCCTTCATAAATCTTTCATACTCAAGACGAATGAAGGAGGTCATGTGTGACAAAATAAAGTCACTTTTTTAATTTTTTCTAAAGGTTCTCCACGAATTTAAGATTGAAGTCGTAAATAGTATAAAACTTGTTATCATAAAGGTCCTGGCATAGTGAGGGATATTCTCTTCAACAACATGATCATTTACTTCAAAACCCAGCAAAAATACCTCTACTCCACCCCCATCTACATTAGAGTCGAGAGAATATAAATGAACTCCTTTTCTAAAGAGGAAAACAGCTACCAGTATCAACAGGAATGACACACTCCATCGAGTGATCTTATTCATATGCTTCACCCCCATATACCTCACACTTTAAACTCCATAAGATAACAGTCACGATATTCTCCTTCATGAAATTCATGTTGAGGTAATTCTTTAACCTTACTGAAATGACACTTTTCATAGCATTTAACCGCTCTAAAATTCCGCTTTTGAGGATCCATTACAATAACATCCGCATTATGATGTTCTATTAAATACGTTGTCATGGATTGAATCAGTCTACGTCCTATTCCTTGATTCCAACATTCTACTTCACCAATGAATTGATCTAAACCAAAGATTAGATCATTATTCTTGTATCCAAAATTCACTTTAGTTTCATTGTCTAATTTATAAAATTGAATATAACCGACCTCGTTTTGCTCGAACTCAACGATACATCTAATTACATTATCTGACCTACCAAGAAATTTTTTATAAACTTTTTCATAAGAAAAATGTTTATCTCTTCCTTCATAAAACTCTAATAAATTTGGATTAGACAACCATTTCACTAATAAGGGGATATCTACTTCCTGTATGGGGCGTACTAGTAATTTATTATTTTGTAGTATTTTCATTTCTTCCTCCCATCTACATGTCTTCTTTTATAATAAGACGATATTACTTGTAAAATTGTCACAAAAAACACTTACCCTTATAGGATAAGTGCCTTAATCAGTATATAAGTTACGATATTCATGCTCGAGCATACTCATGATTGTTGAATTATAGTATTGGTGATTGTAATAAACGACATCTCGTTTATTACCCTCGACTTGAAAACCTAATTTCTCATAAACATGAATGGCACGTTCATTAAATGAATATACCTCTAACTCAATTCGGTGTAAGTTTAAAATACCAAATCCATACTCAAGCATGAGTTTCATTGCTTCAGTACCGTAACCGCTGTTCGTATAGGAGCTAAAAATAGCAATCCCTAATTCTGCGCTTCTATTATATGGTGGTTGCATATCATTAAAACCAATATCCCCAATTACTTGATCATCTTTTTTAGTTACTATAGCAAAGCTGATGCGTCCTTTATCTTGGGAAAGACTTTGTAGAATACTCTCAATTTCGTTATGTGAAAATGCTCGATGCGTTCCGGTTAGCCTCATGTTTTCAGGGTCATTAAAAGAATGATATAACATCTCTGCATCCTTAACCTCCATTGGTCTAAGGTAGATGTTTTTTCCCTCTAAAACCTTTAATCGGTTGGACAACTATCATACACCTTCCATCATTAATACTTCGCTACCTACCATTATTTCAAATTTTTTCATATCATTCAAATTCCTATAGTAAGAAAAATTAAACAATTGCTTCCTCACCTATAACATGTCAGACTAGGAAGAAGGTTAATTGGACTGACAAGAATGACAAAAAGCGTAGGTGAGAACATGATTGAATTAAAAACTTCTACAATTAACGACGATGAGTTTGATAAAGGCGTATTCGCTAAGTGCGATATAGCAAAGGGGCAGCTTATTCACGAAGCACCTGTACTTCCTTACCCAAATGAAGAGCATGTGCACATTGAAAAAACACACCTGGCTGACTATGTGTTTGAGTACGGAGAAAACCACTCAGCATTTCTTTTAGGCTTTGGTATGATGTTTAACCATTCATACACGCCAAATGCAGATTACGAAATAAACTTTACAAACCACACTTTTGAATTTTATGCTCATAAGGATATTAAAGCCGGTGAAGAAATTCTTATTAACTATAATGGTGAGATCGAAAACGACTCCCCACTCTGGTTTAACGAAGAATAAGAAAAGCCTAATTTCTCTATTTTCATTAAGAGAAGTTAGGCTTTTTACTTATTCAATAATTTTAATCACATTTGCTACTTTATTATGACGATCTTCATCTACCCAAAGCTTTACTTCTTGCCCTTCTTTTAGGTCATCAATAGAATTCCCTTCTCCCTTGACCTTCGTATTTTCGTTAAAATGAATTTCCTGTACACTAAACTCTGACTCATGGTCTACATTTAATGGCTCTAAAGTGAATATACTCCCCTCAAGATCCGTTAGAACACCATGGTAATCTGACTTCATTAAAGACCAAACAACGAAAATCGTAGCAAACAAGCTTAATATGGTAATTAATACAATGAATAATGTTTTAACTTCAGAATTTATATACGAATTCATTCTCTCCACCTTTTCATTCTTCTGTTTCTTTCATTAACTTTGAAATTACAGCCTCCTTCCTACTGCTACTATGGGTTAACCCCTTTTTAATACTTTTGAAAATAACCTAAGGTAGCATATTCATTTAACTTCTTTTCTTCGCCGGTTCTTACATATCCGATCTTTTCATATAGGTGAACATTTCTCTTTTCCTCTAAAATAGTAGCTAACTTCCACATTTCCGCATCAGGTAACATATCTTCTAAAAGGGATAGAGATCTTTGCGCAATTCCCTGGCCTTGATACTCTGGTAAAATAAACATAGGGCTAATCCAGTAATGAGCAATTTCATCTTCTCTTGTCACACATATTGCTCCAGCCACAACATTGCCACTAATACAGATTTTATAAAAGTCGCCATTTGGATTCTTAATTCTTGTAAGGACACGGTCGATTGACTCGTTGGCTGGATTCGTTTTAATATCTTTATACTTCTCTAATAATGGTTGAAAAGCTTCTGCCTGAATGTCAAAAATCCTACTAGCATCAGCCTCTGTTGCTTTCTCTAGTCTTATGTCCATATACACGCCTCCATGAATGATTCATGATTCAATTCAAAATGCTCCTCTCTCAATCTAACCTTGTAATCTAAAGTGCCTGACCCCCACCACGTTAATACTTTAGTAGAGTGGGGGTCAGGTACCTTTTAAGGCACCTTTTAACGGATGTTGTAAGTTATATCTTCAACAACTTTTGAGAGCACCTTAGCCGTTTCTGGTAGTTTTTGCTTCAGTTCATCATTTTCTAACGGGACGTCATTATAAAAGTCAGCAAAATCATCACCTTCATAACGAGGAACTACATGCATGTGGTAATGAGTAAGCTCGTTAAAGGTTCCACCATTTTGGCAGACTGTAATGCCATCTGGTTGATAAGCTAGTTTGACTGCTCTTGATATTAACTTTGTCGCATCCATTACCGCTTTTGTTGTATCTTCATCCATCGTATCAAACTCAACGATATGAGCTTTCGGCAAGATTAATACGTGACCTTCGTTATAAGGATCATGGTCTAAAAAACAGCTAATATAATCATTTTCATAGATTTTATGTACGGGTAATTTGGACTGCGCTAATGAGCAGCCTAGGCATTGTTGTTCCATGTGGTCACCTCATTTCATTTGGAAAATATTATAGCATAGATAAAAAAGCATGTGATTGATTATCACATGCTTTTTCACGCTACTTCACTCTAATTCGAATGTCCCCATATATATAATTTGGATATGAGATGATATCAAATGTTAATGGATTCTTATAGTCTTTATCATCTAAGAAAAAGTAATAATCATTATTTGATGAATTTCTCACCCTAAAGTCGTATTGTTTTCCTGTAGCATCTTTAAATTGACTAGATAGAGAAAATGTATTTATACTTTCGTCTTCATCATTAGAATCAACTTTAAAATGGAGACTCATGTCTTCTTCTGGGAAGATTTCTTGCTTATGATTAACTTCAAAAAGAGTAATCTGATCATCTGGCGCTTTCGCTAGCTTCTCTTCCTTAAGGTCAACAACTACCTTTTGATTATTTTTATCCAAAGCACTAGCTTTTGTTAATACAAGATACAATTCTTCATTATTTTTGAAGTAATTCCCTGATAAGAAGACTTCTGTTTTCCCTTCACTAGTCTGAGTCCCTTTTTGCGTTGATACAACTTCTCCTTTTTCATTCTCAAGGTGCAGATCATTAAAGCTTAATAACTTCATCTCATTATCTTCATCAAATTGTAAATGCAACACTTCTCGAGTAGGATATGAGACTAATTTTTCAAAAAGAATAGCTTGCCCAGCAATAGATTGGGTTTGGTTAATCTCATATGTTTTACTTTCTTCGATCTTTGCCTGTTCAATAGGGAAAGATATAGAGAATGGCTCTTCCAATAATTTTCCCTTGTCCTGATGCTCTTTATAAAACTCTTCTATTTGAAAAGATAGGGTTAACCTATCAGTAAAATGTACTTCATCTCTCCATGAAAAATCTAAACTTCCAGATACCTCTTGGTCTTCGAAGGAAAGCCTACCGCCATATGAAGACCAAGAGGTATTGAGTACCTTTCCTTCTTCATTCTTAATACTCGTACGTCTTACAGCTATTTCACGATTGGATTGTTCAGTAGTTAATGTGTAAAACAAGATCAACCTACTTTTGTCCACTATTACATGATCTACGGTGAACGTTATTCCGTCTCTTGTAACACTCTTATCAATCACTTGTACGTATTCATTCTCAACAGCATCTTTTAACCCTTCATCATATTTAACACGTTCTACTATTCCATCCAATCCAGGAACCTTACCAGCTAGGTTGCTGAATCCAGGGATGAAGTTAACAGAGAGAATAAAAAGAATACAAGCAGCTACGGCAGATAAACCAGCGTTCTTAAATGCATCCCATCTCTTTCGGCGCTTTTTCCCTCTTTCCAATCCAGCTTGAATTTTATAGTCAATCTTCTTAGGAACATCTTCGTTTTTAAAGGTTTTCAAGCCCTCTTCTAACTCATTGGAAAAGTTGTCCTGATTCATGTTCATCAAAACCTCCTTTCTTCATATAGGCTTTCAGTTCTTTTAATGCCCTGTTGATATATGTTTTGACTGTTCCTTCAGGTATAGATAGGCTCTCGGCTATCTCTTGATTTTTCATGTCTTGTTGATATTTCAACACTATGACTGTCTGATACTTAGGCTTTAAAGATTGAATAGCATCTGATAGCAAAAACGATGTTGTGTGATCATCATCTGTTTTTGGAACATTTTCAATATAATCCTCATCTTGTTTAAAACGTTTATTTTTCTTGATCTCATTTAAACAATAATTAATGGTTATTCGAACTAACCACGCTTTAACAGCATATACCTTTTTAATCTTATGACAGTTTTTATAAGCTCTAAATGTCACTTCTTGTACAGCCTCAAGAGCTTTTTCTTCGTCCTTAAAATAGGTCAGTGCAGTATAATATACAGTATTTTTATAAAGGCCCATCATATATAAAAACGCTTCTTCATCACGTTTTTTCACCTTTTTAAATGTTTCCTGATCCACAGGGCTCTCCCCCCTTTTTCATTGACTCACTATAGTAAAGACAACCGACTATTGGTTTTCGTTTCAAGTATTTATATATTTTATAAAATTTTTCAATAAAAGCAATATAAAAGATCCCAGGTCTACAACTCCTGGGATCTTACCAAATGAATTTTACGTTTTGTTTAGTACATCCAATTTACAAATCCACATTCTCTTCAAAATACTTCCCCCAATGAGGCTGAGAGCCATCGATATCTGTGAAGTTATACACCTCAGACAATCCCCATGTACTTAATGCTTCACCATTAAATCGCTGAACATCCTCGTCCATGGCTAGGTGTTTCACCGCTTCCCCGATGTAATAAGGTGTCTCAGATGCAATAAAGTGCTCATCGACCTTCGTTGCTTCTTTCCAGTTTTCTTCGGTTACACCAAAGTGATCAAGCATTGCTTCAGAACGAAGGAACCCTGGTGTTAATGCGACTGTCGTAACCCCATGATCTTTGAGGTCTGCAGCCATCGCTTGTGCGATATGGATGTTTGAGATTTTAGCAAGGCTATAATATAAATTCCCACGATACTCATAATCTGTACCATCTGTGATCTCAATAACTAATCCACCTTCACGCTTCTTTATGAGAGGTACTCCATAATGCGATGTAATCAAATGAGCATGCACAGCTTGCTTTTGAATTTGAAGTCCGTTTGACAAATCATGCTCGCCAACTGTTTTGCCCCATTCAGTTAGTGGGTCCCCACCCCAAATATCATTAATTAAAATATGTAGTTTACCTTGCTCTTGTTTGATTTGTTCAAAAAGGGTTTGTACCTGATGTTCTTCTGTATGATCAACCTGAACCGGAATCCCCTTACCACCTGCTTCTGTAACCTTTTCAGCAGTGTCTTCAATCGTTTCTTTACGTTCCATAGGAGATAGCTTCTCTCTAGTCGTACGTCCTGTTACATAAACGGTGGCTCCTGCTTCCCCTAATTTTATAGCTATTGCACGTCCAGCTCCTCTAGTTGCTCCTGCTACGAGTGCTACTTTGTTCTGTAATGATTTCATGGAATCCAACCTTTCTGAAATTCTTCATCATAATTCTCCCTTACTATCGTATTTTTCACTAAACTGATACTTTATAAGTTAAAAAGGAGTTATGTCATATGAAGATGATTGATTTAAGTGTACCATTAAGTCCTAAGGTCAAAGAACCAACACCACCATCTATACAGTACAAGTCTCACGAGGATGGAGCTCATGAAGCTATAAAGCATTTGGGTATACAAAAAACAGATTTACATAACGGGAAAGCCTGGGCAACAGAAGAAGTAACAGCAAGCACCCATGCCGGAACACATATAGATGCACCTTATCACTACAGTGAAACTTCTGAAGGTAAGCCAGCTAGAACGATCGATCAATTACCCATTGAGTGGTTCTATGGAGATGGAGTACTTTTTGATTTTAGTGATCAATCAAAAGGATATGAAATTACATCTGAAGATTTTAAAAAACAATTAAGTGAAATGAATTACTCCTTAAAAAGGAATGATATTGTATTAATTCGAACAGATGCTGACAAGAAGTTATATGAAGACGGCTATGCTTTTTGTAATGCAGGTGTAACGGCTGAAGCGACACGTTGGTTAATCAATCAAGGAATAACAGTAATGGGCATAGATGCATGGGGATGGGATATACCGCTCGATGTACAAGTGATGAACTACAAAAAGGATCCTAAAAGTACTCGAATATGGGATGCACATCTAGTTGGAATTGAGCAGGAGTACTGTCAAATCGAGAAATTAGCTAACCTCGATCAAATTCCTAAACGTCACGGATTTAAAGTGAGTTGTTTTCCTGTGAAAATTGAAAATGCCAGCGGTGCATGGGCGCGTCCTGTTGCAATTATTGATTAAAATAAATTCGAATGGTTGCTTGTGAGCAACCATTCTTTAATGTTTATATTTAACTGAAACGCTTGCAATCTATAAACGATTATGGCAAAGTCATAAATGAACAAGGCGTTAGTCTACAAATCTATAATTTCGTGAAATGTAGGGGGACCAGTGTTGCTGGTTGAGACTGTATGCATGAACATACTGACCCTTCGAACCTGAACTGGTTGAGACCAGCGTAGGAAACATATTCAATCCATAAATGTATTGAGATATGCACCCTAGGTATGGTCCTGGGTGCATTTTTTATTGGCCTTTTCTCGGGATCATACTCAACCCTTTTGACCTCATTTCACATATGGATTAACGCAGAATTTTAATATTTGAGGAGGATTCAATATGAAAAAATGGGTTGTATTCATTATAGCTCTATTTGTTTTAGGAGCATGCTCGAGTGACGAACAGACGAATTCACAAAATGGAGATGCTTCTAAAGAATTAAAGGACATTACACTTGTATTAGATTGGACACCAAACACGAATCATACAGGTCTCTATGTAGCCCAAGAACAAGGTTATTTTGAAGAACAAGGACTAGATGTCGAGATTATTATGCCTAGCGAAACGGGATCAAATCAGCTTGTTGCATCTGGTAAGGCAGATTTCGGTATTAGTTATCAAGAATCTTTAACAAAAGCTCGTATTCAGGATATTCCTGTTGTATCGATCGCTGCTATTATTCAACATAATACATCTGGCTTTGCTTCACCCAAAAATCGAAATATCACATCCCCTAAAGACTTTGAAGGCAAAACTTACGGTGGCTGGGGAGATCCTGTTGAAAAAGAAATGATCTCTACTCTTATGAAAAAAGATGGTGGCGACATTAATAAAGTAGACATCATCAACATGGGGAATACCGATTTCTTTACAGCTACAGAGCGAGGAGATATTGATTTTGCTTGGGTTTATTACGGTTGGACAGGTGTTGAAGCGGAACTTCGTGGGAAAGATCTTAATATGATCTATTTAACGGATTATTCCAAGAAACTAGATTACTATACACCAATCTTGACTGCGAATGAGAAAAAGATAAAAGAAGACCCTGAAACGGTTAAAGCATTTGTAAAAGCTGTTTCACAAGGATATCAATACGCTATTGATCAACCTGAGAAAGCCGCAGATATCTTGATTGAAGCTGTACCTGACTTGGACCCTGAACTAGTGAAAGCAAGTCAGAAATGGCTATCTCCTAAGTACCAGGATGACGCCGATCAGTGGGGTGTGCAAAAGAAAAGCGTTTGGAAAAACTATGCGGACTGGATGCACGAAAATGACCTACTTGATCAGGAATTGAATGCTGAAGATGCCTTTACAAATGAATTCTTACCAAATAAGGAGTGATCAATTATGGCGAACGCTCTAGTAAGTATCCAAATCCTTCCCAAGACACCTAATGGAGACAATGTGATCCCTTATGTAGATGAGGCCATTTCTGTTATTGAGGAAGCTGGGATAAAGTATGAAGTCCACCCACTTGAAACCACAATGGAAGGAGAACTTCCTGAGCTTTTCTCTGTCATTGAGAAGATGAATGAAAAAATGGTTCAAATGGGCTGCAGTAATGTGATCTCCCAAGTAAAAGTTCTTTATAAACCAAGTGGAGCTTCAATGGATCAGTTAACGGAGAAGTACCGAGGATGAGAAACATTGTACAAAAAGGATGGCGACCGCTTCTGGTCATCATCCTTCTCTTTGTCATTTGGGAGGTAGCAACCCGTGTGTTTGAAATTCCAGCCTGGCTAATCCCTTCTCCATCTCAAGTAGTAGATGAAGGAATATCAGGTTGGTCTGTATATGAACATCACTTATACTCTACAATTCTATTAACTTTAATAGGATTTATAATTGGAACAAGCTTTGGAATTTTAGTGGCTATATGCTTGCATTTGATTCCAACGGTTCGAAATATGTTTTACCCACTCATTATTTTTTCTCAAAATATCCCGATCATTGTATTAGCTCCTCTACTTGTTATTTGGTTTGGTTTTGGGATGCTTCCAAAGTTAATTGTCATTACATTGGTCTGTTTCTTCCCTATAGCTGTTTCAACCCTAGATGGGTTAAGACAGACGAGCACGGAACTTATGCATTATATGAAGATGGCCGGGGCATCAAATGGACAAATCTTTTGGAAGTTAGAATGGCCGCATGCACTTCCTTCATTATTTTCCGGTCTGAAAATTTCAGCTACATACAGTGTTATGGGTGCTGTCATTTCTGAGTGGTTGGGTGCAAAAGAAGGCATTGGGGTTTATATGACACTAGCCTCCTCTTCATTCCGAACGGATCGTGTATTCGTTTCGATTTTTGTCATTATGGCATTAAGCTTAACGTTTTTCCTTTTGATCACTGCATTAGAGAAGTGGTTTATTCGTTGGAAATCGAAAGGGGTTGAGAATAGTGGCTGAGTTATCCTTAACAGGAATCGCTAAATCATTTGAAGATACACGTGTGCTTGAAGGCATTTCTTTTGATGTCCATGATGCTGAATTTGTTTCTATTTTAGGTCCTTCAGGTAGTGGTAAAAGTACAATTTTTAATTTGATTGGCGGACTCTACCAACCTGATGAAGGGGATATTAAGCTAGATGGGGAATCTATAGCTGGTAAAAGAGGATCCATTAGCTATATGCCTCAAAGCCCTTCCCTTTTTCCTTGGCGTACATTGCTTGATAACGTCATGCTAGGAAGTGAGATAGTGGGGCAGCAGGACCGTGAAGCATCTCTTCAAATGATTGAAAAGGCAGGCCTTGGAGGATATGAGAACGCTTATCCCCATCAATTATCTGGTGGCATGAAGCAACGTGCTGCTTTTATTAGAAGCTTGTTAAGCCCACAACCTTTAATCTGTCTAGACGAACCCTTCTCTGCCCTAGACGAATTCACAAGACTCGAAATGCAGAAGTGGCTCCTGTCTTTGTGGAGTGAATACAAACGGTCAGTTTTATTTGTGACGCATAATATTGAAGAGGCACTGTTTTTATCAGACCGTGTAATGGTTTTATCGGATCGACCAGCAAGGGTAAAGAAAGAGTTCAAAATACCTTTTGAGAGACCAAGAGATGAATCGTTACTTTTAACGGAAGAGTTTTTAGAATGGAAAAAAGCGATCTACAATGAATTAAGGATGATAACATGAAACACCGAATTATAGATGCTCATATTCATTTAGATATGTATGAAGTAGAAGATCAAGAAAAGATCCTACAAGATTTAAATCATGAAAACGTTGAAGCGCTTATCGCTGTTTCGAATCAAATTGAGTCTGCTAAAAGAAACTTGGAACTTGCTCGTCTTGATGAGCGTGTGAAACCAGCAATCGGCTGGCATCCTGAACAATTACTCCCATCAGAGGATGAGGTAGAAGAATTGTTGAAGATGTTAGAGGAGCATAAAGGTCAAATTGTTGCAGTTGGCGAAGTAGGATTGCCTTATTATATGAGGAAAGAGTATGGCTGGATAGAGATGCAACCTTACTTAGAGCTGTTAGAAACATTTGTGAAAAAAGCCGCCATTCTAGACAAACCGGTTGTATTGCATGCGATTTATGAGGATGCAGATTATGTGTGTGATTTGCTTGAGAAGCATGACGTGAAGAAGGCTCACTTTCACTGGTTTAAAGGGTCTAAACATACTCTGGATCGAATGATGAGAAATGGTTATTTGATTTCAGTTACACCTGATTGTTTGTATGAAGAAGAGATTCATCGATTGATTGAACAGTACCCTTTAAAACAATTAATGGTTGAAACAGATGGACCTTGGCCATTTGAAGACAAGTTCAAAGGATCCATTACACATCCATGGATGATTCACGAGTCTGTTAAGACAATTGCTGAATTGAAGCAAATGAATGTGGATGATGTTTATGGAATCTTGTTGGAAAATACAAAGAGGTTTTATGAGATTTAGGTAATTAGAAAGAACTCGCCGGGGCGAGTTCTTATTTTTTTAACTCAATTTCTTCACAAACACTATGCACAAATTTCTCCATCCCTATTTGCAGAGAGCTTTCTTTTCCATACTCTCTAACATTTACAGCCCCCTGCTCCATTTTTGATCACCGACAACCAAGATATAAGGTATCTTTTTCATTTGTGCCTCTCTAATTTTGTAACCCATTTTTTCTTCACGTAAATCCACATCCACTCGTACATCAGCTTTCTTCAATTTATCCAAAATATCAAGAGCATACGAAGCATGAACCTGATTGGATACTGGAATAATTTTAGCTTGCACAGGAGCTAACCATGTTGGAAATGCACCGCCGAAGTGTTCAATCAGGATTCCTAAGAAACGATCAATGGAACCAAATACAGCTCTGTGAATGACAACTGGACGAACTTTTTCATTATTTTCATCAATGTAGTTGAGATCAAATTTCTCTGGCATTTGGAAGTCTAACTGAATTGTTCCACATTGATGGCTGCGATTTAATGCATCTTCAATATGAAAATCAATCTTCGGCCCATAAAACGCTCCATCTCCTTCATTGATACGGTAATCAAACTCTAAAGCATCCAGTACATTTTTTAAAGCTCCTTCTGCTTGATCCCATAATTCGTCGCTCCCCATTGCCTTTTCTGGACGAGTAGATAACTCAAGTTCATATTCAAACCCCATCACCTTATAAACGTGGTCAATCAACTCAACAGCTGTCTTGATTTCCCCTTCAATTTGCTGAGGTGTAGCAAAGATATGAGCATCATCCTGGCAAAACGAACGTACGCGAAGCAAACCATTTAAAGCACCACTATATTCGTGTCGATGCACCTGTCCGAATTCAGCCATGCGAAGAGGAAGATCTCGGTATGAATGAAGCTGATCGTTGTACATAAGCATGTGCCCTGGGCAATTCATCGGCTTTAAAGCAAAACTTGCATGATCGACATTTGAAAAATACATGTTTTCTTTATAGTGATCCCAGTGTCCAGATTGTTCCCAAAGACGCTGATTCATAAGTTGAGGAGTACGAACCTCCTGATAATCATAATGTTTATGAAGATCGCGAATAAAGAACTCAAGTTCATTTCGTAACACCTGACCATTGGGTTTATAAAAGGGCATCCCTGGTGCTTCCTCCGAAAACATAAATAGCTCTAATTCCTTACCTAGTTTTCGATGGTTTCTTTTAGCCGCTTCATCTAGAAACTTCAGATAATCATTAAGCTCTGTTTGTGATGAAAATGCTACCCCGTAAATACGCTGGAGCATCTGATTATCACTATCACCCTTCCAATAGGCACCCGCTACACTCATTAATTTAAAAGATTTAATATAGCCAGTAGACGGAAGATGCGGTCCTCGACATAGGTCAAGAAATTCTCCTTGTTGATAAACTGTTATAGGTGCACCCTCAGGCAGTTCTTCTAAAATCTCTAGCTTTAGTGCATCCCCTTCTAATAGTGATCGCGCTTCCTCACGAGTAACTTCTTTACGTTCCACCAACAAATTTTCTTGAACAATCTTGTTCATTTCTTTTTCAATCTTTGGGAGATCTTCCTCTGAGATACTTTCTGGCAAATCTATATCGTAGTAAAAACCGTTCTCTATAACAGGCCCTATACCAAGCTGCACATTCCCATACAATCGTTTAACTGCTTGTGCCATGACATGTGCTGATGTATGACGGAGAAGTTCTATACCCTCATCGGAATCAGCTTGTAATAGTTCCACTTCTGCATCTTCTTCCATTGGCCTGCGAAAATCATATAGTTCTCCATTGACTTTTCCAGCAACCGATTTTTTTCTTAAACTTGGACTGATTGATTGCGCTATTTCCTCTAGAGTAATCCCTTTTTGATACGCTTTCTGATTTCCATCTGGAAACTTGATTTGAATGTCGTTCATGTTCACCACTCCTATTTTGATAATAAAAAAGCACGTATTCATCCCTAAGAAAGGGACGAGTACGTGCTAACCCGTGGTTCCACCCAAATTCCCATCAATATATGATGACTCATGTAGCCTTTAACGTGGCTTAACCCGGTACAAGATACTGGTTTTCCCCTGTACAGCTCAAAGGTGGTAAGTTTCTTTTCCTGCGTTGGGAAGTTCTCAGCATCCTTCCCTCTCTGGAAACCGTAAAAAGAAACTGTTGTCCTTATCAAAGCTTACATATATCCATTAAAAAACACGCACTCATCCCTAAGAAAGGGACGAGTGCGTGTTATACTCGTGGTTCCACCCAATTTTTCATCCGTACTTGGATGACTCATTGAAGCTGTAACGTAGCTATACGATACTGGTTTTTGAATTCCCCAGTATAGCTCAAAGGTGGTAAATGACTCTCCTGCGTTAGGAAGTTCTCAGCAGTTCTTCCTTCTCTGGAAACCGAATAGAGTCATTCATGTCCTCTTCATTGCTTTCATCTTCAAATATTATGAAATATCATATACCAGAATATTCTGGAAGTCAATAAGCGTTCATGAATTATTTTGAAAGATCCACAATCGTGCGGCCACGAACCTTACTTTGTAAAATATCCCGCAAGGTTTGGGGAAGTTCTTCTAACGAAATTTCTTGTTCAATAGAATTTAGAGCTTCGGGTTTTAAATCATTAGCTATACGATCCCACACTTCACGACGAATATTCATTGGACAATAGACGGAGTCAATGCCTAATAAATCTACTCCACGTAAAATAAAAGGCATCACAGTAGTTGGGATTTCAACACCAGCTGTTAAGCCACTAACAGCAACAGATCCACCATACTGCACTGAGCCTAAGACAGAAGCTAGTGGCTTTCCACCTACAGGATCTACAGCTGCAGCCCATTTTTGAGATTGAAGAGGTTTCATTTTTTCTGGCGTTACATCCTCACGACTAAGAACTTCATGTGCTCCAATCGATTGTAAATAGTCACTTTCAGATTCTTTTCCTGTAGCTGCAACAACCTGATATCCGCGTTTTGCAAGCATAGCAACAGCCATACTACCTACACCACCTGTTGCCCCTTGAACAAGCACAGGACCATCTTCAGGAGTTAAACCATTTTGCTCCAGACGATGAACAGATAAAGCTGCGGTAAATCCAGCTGTTCCAAAAACCATAGCCTCTTTAAGTGTTAGCCCCTTTGGAAGAGGAACAATCCAATCCCCTTTCACTCGAGCATATTCACTAAAGCCTCCGTCATGTGCTACACCAAGTTCATAGCTTGTTACGATCACTTCGTCGCCTTCCTGAAAACGATCATCTTTGGATTCAACCACTGTCCCAGATAAATCAATCCCCGGAACAATTGGATAGTCTTTTACAACTTTTGATTTTGGTATAGTAGCTAATCCATCTTTATAATTCACACTGGAATAAGCTACTTTTATTGTCACATCTCCTTGAGGTAGATCCTCAAAATTACGTTTGATCACCTTTGTTTTCACTTGATCTTCTTCTTTTATTGCTTGTAATGCACGAAATGTCAAAATGCATTCTCCCTTCGTGAATCATTCCATTCACGTTAAATGTATAAGATACATATTTTCATTTGCAATATATTTGTTTATACAAGCTCGAAGATCAATTATGTAAGGAGATATGAATTAATGCCCAGACCCACCTTTTTCATCAAAACTACCAATAAATTTAACTACAGGTGGGTGTGCATCAGAATATTCATACTCAATATCGTAATGTTCTCCCTCATGAATAAGGTTCCATGTATTATGATCCTTAATTTTCAACGCTCTTCCGTCAGCAAAAATGTAATAATTCGTTTTATGATTAACCTCTTTTTTATATTTTTCTGTTACCTCTCCATCTTTAATTTTTTCATGGTGGGCAATTTTCGTTTGAAGGTAAAAGCTCACCACAACAATAATGACAATGGATAAGATCGTCCATAAAGCTTTTTTCACGATACATTCCTCCGTGTTGTTGATAGTAATTCAAGTTTTAGTCTATTGTAATGACAGATTAAAATCAACATGAAAACCTTTTAAGAAGGAATTTCACCAACATAATAGAATGTAAAGGAACAAGAGATGTTTCATGAAATTGATATAGAGGAAATACTAAAGAGAGGAAGTTGAAATATGAATATGAATTATGACAATACAATGCTACAAGCACTTGGTATGGAGGAAGTATCCTTAGAAAAGGATCGCGTTGTACTATCAATGCCAGTTGATGAGAGAACTCATCAACCATTAGGTTACTTACATGGGGGAGCTAGTGTTGCTTTAGCTGAGACTACTGCTAGTATTGGCTCTATTTTAAACGTAGATATGGAGCAATATAAGGTATTTGGACTTGAAATTAATGCAAATCACCTTAAAAGCAAGCGAAGTGGAACCGTTTATGGAATTGCAACACCTGTCCATATTGGCAAAAGTACAATGGTGTGGGAAATTCGCATTGAGGATGAAGAAAAAGAACTCATCTGCCTATCCCGATGTACAGTAGGCGTGGTCCCTAAAGGATAGAATACTCCACCAACGAAAGGAGTATATATATGTTAACAGATGCCCAAATCAATGAACTTAAGAATCAATTAGAAGAGATGAAGGACGAAGCTTATAAAGAACTAAACAACCATGATGGTTATCGCAATACGGAAGGGGATCCGAACAATTCTGTCGGAGAGCTTTCAAGTGTTGATAATCACCCAGGAGACCTTGGAACAGAGAAATTTGAACGTGAAAAAGATTACACATTAAACGAGCATGCCAAAGAGCAAATTCAAGAAATCGAAGCTGCATTAGGACGTATAGAAAAAGGAACGTATGGGTATTCTGAAAAATCAGGTAAGCCTATTCCTTATGAACGTTTAAAAGCTATGCCTACCGCACGTTATTTAGTGGAGGAAGAAGAAGAATAGGCTCAGAGGAGTCGATATATGAGTAGATGGTTAAAAGGGATCATTCTCTTTGTAGTAATCTATGGATTATTTAGTTTATCTGGATTGTTATTTCAGATCGATCCAAGTTGGTATAACGCATTACAAAAACCTTCTTGGACACCTACAGGAGCTGTAATCGGGATTATATGGGGAATCCTTTATGCTTTTATTGCTGGTGCTTTTACTCTTTCCTGGTACAAGCACGGATTTGAAGGGATGTCTCAAGCTTTTTATATTGTGTTTGCCATTAATTATGTTACCAATCAATTATTCAGCTTTTTTCAATTCACGCTAAAGGATTTGCTTCTCGCCACAATTGATACAGCGATTGTAGCTATAACTGCAGGAGCTTTGGTGTTGATATATCGGAAATATAGTCGAGTTAGCAGTTTAATGATGATCCCATACTTTCTATGGGCCTTGTTTGCCACATATTTAGCTTTTACCATCTATCAGTTGAACTCAAGTGAGACACTGTTGAAATAACAAAACCTCCAGCGTTATTATGCTGGAGGTTTCTTTATATGATCTTACGTTGTAGATAATCGTTTGTGGTCAAACCACGGTTTTAACTTCAGGAATACTGGCACAAATAATACGCTAATAAAGATTCCTTTAATTACATTAAATGGCAATATACCCGCTACGACTAACATTAGCGTTTCTGAGCCAAAATCTATTCCCATAAACATAGAATAGAGTGGTAGAAACACAAAGTAGTTTAATACACTTAATGCAATAGCCATAATAATAGTTCCTGTTGCTAATCCAGATACAATGCTTTTAACGGATTTAAACTTATGATACAACAGGGATACAGGAAGAATAAATATTACACCTGCCACAAAATTCGCTGCAGCTCCCACTGGCTCACCACCTGCTAAGACCAAGTGTAGGGCATTCTTCAATAGTTCCACCGCAACACCTGCTAAGGGTGAAAACAACAAAGCTGCCAGTAATGCTGGAATCTCACTAAAATCAACCTTCAAAAATCCTGGTAGCATTGGCAACGGAAAGTTTAGTAACATAAGAACCGTTGAAATACTCCCAAATAACGCAATTACAATCAGCTTTAAAAGCTGTGATGACGGACCTGTTCTTGGTTTCATCATCGATCTCCTCCTTCATCTTCTTTTCCGATTCACATCTCGATGAAGGTGAGCGATTCTCTCTAGTTGATCCCATCAAAAAACCCCGAAGTAATTATCACTTCAGGGTAAAAAAGACCATAGAGAACTAAAGGTGATATATACACCTTTTAAATCGCTCTACATCTTCTCCCATCCAGACTGTAACTGTCGGTCCCGGAGTTTCACCAGGTCCACCGATCGGCATGGAGTTAAACACTCTCGTAGCGCCTCCTGGGTCACGGACTAAGAACACCAAGTGGGTTCATCACCGTCGGTCGGGAATTTCACCCTGCCCCGAAGATGGAATCGTATTGAATTTACACTTTTTAGTTTATAGGATCCTGAATAATCCAGCAACTAAATCAGCTTAATTCATACTATATAGGAATCGTATGAGCTTCGCATGATTTTCATATACCATTTAATCTTCTAGTGGATTTAAACTTTCATTACCTGTCATTCCAGCAATCATCTCTACTAACAGTTCAATCTCTTCATCAATATCTTGAATGCTCACGGTCTCAACTGGAGAGTGCATATACCTTAATGGTAAAGAAACTAACCCAACAGGAACGCCGCGTCCAGTTAAGCGCATTTTGTCTGCGTCTGTCCCTGTCATCCGCGGCGTCAATTCATATTGTACGTCCATGTCCAGAGATTGTGCAGTTTTTTCAAGCATTCGATTAATTTTAATGTTAATCGGAGCACCTTTTGCTAGTACAGGCCCTTTTTCCAGTCTGACATCGCCGTGTTTCTGTTTATTCACATGTGGATAATCCGTTGAGAATGTAACATCACATGCAATAGCCATTGTTGGTTCCAGACCAGCTGCTGCAAAATATGCTCCACCCATGTTGGTTTCCTCATTTACAGTACTTGCTGCATAAACGCCAACATTAAGATCTTTTTCAGACAGTTTACGTAGTACTTCAGCTACGATAAAGGCTCCTGTACGATTATCAAGACCTCGGCCAGATATATAACGATCCATTAAAAACTCTGGCTCAAGCTTGTACACAGCCAAATCCCCTACTTGTACAAACTTTTCGACTTCATCACGAGACTGTGCACCACAATCAATAAACAAGTCATCTAAGCCAAAGTCGCCTTTCAACCCTCCATGATGTTGTGCGTTCACACCAATCACACCTGTCAGCGTGCCACCTTGACCTAAGATCATAACCTTCATTCCTACTGCCGCTTTAGGATTTACGCCTCCCATTTTGTCCACATAAACAAAGCCATGGTCATCTATGCGTGTAACAACTAGCGCAATTTCATCACAATGACCAGCTAGCAATATTTTAAAATCTGCATCAGGATTTAAGACACCAATCGCATTTCCTGCATTATCCGTACGTATTTCATCTGCATAGGGTTTAACATACTGTATCCATTTCTTTTGAATCTCCATTTCCATACTTGAAGGAGATGGTGTTTCGAGTAATTCAACCAAAAAATCTTGTTGTTTTTGTTCCATTATGTAACCTCCACTCTTTCTATTTCTTTTATCTTATCAATTCTAAGAAGACTAGACCAATTTTGGGCGTATGAATCATACACGTTTGTCACGGGATGAATACGATAACGGGAAACAAATTTTAAGAGGTGAAATAATGTTCCGACCCCAACAACAAGAATTAAATGACATCTTAAAAGGCTTAAATGAAGATTTAGCATGGGAATATACAGCAGCTACTCAATATTTACAACACGCTGCCATGCTAAGTGGATCCGAGTATTATGTCATGATTGATGAACTAAAAGAACATGCACATGACGAATTTTCACATGCAGAAATATTAAATGACCTAATTCAATACCTAGGTGGCGTTCCAACCGTTGAAGCCGCTCCTGTTATGACTTCAATGAACAATAGAGAAATGTTAATGCAAGATTTACAAGGGGAGTATGATGCGATCAATCGCTATCTACAACGCATCCAGCAATTAGAGTCGATGGGACTCTATGACTCATCAGAAAGAATTCGTAATATCGTTGTTGATGAGCAAGAGCACGCAAATGATTTAGAGACTGTGCTCGGAATAAATCAAAATACGATGCCTAAATCTTCGTATTATTATTGATAATGAACGTAAAAAGCAGCTTCACCTTTTAGTCGGAGAAGCTGCTTTTTTTCTTAAGATGCGATTGATTGAGAAGAACTTGTCTCTTGTTTTCGAAACTTTTGCGGCAAAATATTCATAAATAGATTGAGTAAGATCGCTGTAATACTCCCTGCTACAATTCCATTATCCGTTAAGATTTGCACCTGCTTTGGTAGCTGTGCAAATAAGTCAGGTGCTACTGTAACACCTAATCCCATTCCAACGGAGCAAGCAATAATTAATAGATTCTCTTGTTCTTTTAAGTCAACATTCCCTAGCATCTTAATCCCGTATGCTACCACCATACCGAACATTGGTACCATAGCTCCACCTAAAACAGGAGCTGGAATCAGCGTTGTGATCGCACCAATTTTCGGCACTAAACCAATTGTAATTAACATAGCACCTGCTAGGTAGATCACGTTACGAGATTTGACACCAGATAACTGAACAAGCCCTACATTTTGAGAATAGGTCGTGTAAGGGAAGGCGTTCATTAATCCACCAAAGAAGATAGCTAGACCTTCAGCTCTGTATCCGTTCGTAAGTTCTTTTTGACTAAGGTCTCGGTCGCATATATCACTTAAAGCAAAATAAACACCTGTAGATTCTACAATGCTCACCATCGCTACTAAGATCATGGTAATAACAGGGGCCACTTCAAAGGTCGGTGTCCCGAAATAGAATGGTTGCGGCATATGAAACCAATCAGAACTCGTTAAAGGAGAAAAATCTACTTTTCCCATAAATGCAGCCACAACTGTACCTACCACAAGACCAATTAAAATGGATACAGCACGAATAAATCCTTTAAATGCCCTTTGTAAAAATACGATTAGAATAAGCACTCCAAACGCTAATAATAGATTCGAAGCCGCTCCATAATTCTCACTACCCGCACCACCTGCCATATTATCCATTGCCACTGGTATCAGAGTAATACCAATAATCGTAACCACAGATCCTGTTACAACTGGTGGAAAGAATCTGACGAGCCTACCAAAAATCGGAGCTCCTATTAAAACAAATAAACCTGCTGCAATGATCGCTCCATATATAGATGATATTCCAAAATCACTTCCAATAGAAATCATCGGGGCTACAGCTGTGAATGTACACCCTAATACAACAGGCAGACCTATTCCAAAGAAACGATTACTCATAACCTGTAATATCGTTGCGATTCCACACATCAATAAATCAATTGAGACTAAATACGTTAGCTCCTGCTCAGTTAAACCCAGTTGTCCTCCTACGATTAACGGAACCACTACGGCTCCTGCATACATCGCCAAAACATGTTGAAACCCAATCGATCCCATCTTCATCATGTTTTTCATACAAGGGCCTCCTCTTCAACAAACGTGATTTTCCCTTTTGCCATTGAAGAAATCTGTGCCAACGATTCAACTCTTACATCATTTTCACGAAGCTTCATACCACCATTTTGAAAAGCTTTTTCTATGACAATACCAATTCCTACTAGTTGAGCATTAGCTTTAGCTACCATTTGCATTAAACCTAGAGCTGCCTGACCATTTGCTAAGAAGTCATCGATCACTAATACTCGATCATTTTCATTGATAAAATCAGATGAAATACTGATCTCTTTGCTTTCTTCTTTTGTAAAAGAATAAACAGATGATGTAATCAAACCATCTTGTAATGTAAGAGATTTACTTTTACGTGCAAAAACAACTTGTACGCCTAGCTCAATCCCTGTCATAACAGCAGGTGTGATCCCTGACGATTCAAGCGTTATAATTTTTGTTATATTCTCATCCTTAAAGCGACGAGCAAACTCTTGGCCTATTTCTTGCATAAAAACAGGATCAATTTGATGGTTTAAGAAGGAATCAACTTTTAAAACATCTTCACTAAGTGCTCTTCCTTCAGTTCTAATTTTTTCTTGTAAAGCTTTCATAATAACCCTTCCCCTCTTAATAACGCGGCCGGACTCAGAAAAAGGGTATGATGGAGAGTTTCAAGTAAAAGTAAATAAAAAACCTCCATAAATAGCACGAGTATCGCACTATTCATGGAGGTTATCTTAAACAATATTAATTAAGAAACGTGTCCCAATTACGATTGAGACCATCATGAAATCTTGCAATACCCATAGTCGGATCATTTACGGTAATCCGGTAGAAACTTGCGAGCCATATCCTCGCGATTATATGAGTACGTCCGCATCATTTTAATGTAATCCAATTATAGCAAGTGATGTTCAAAATTCAAGACTTTCTTGTTAATCAAATCATTTCAGCATGCTCTTTGATGTTTTGATAGAGGTATTTAGGGAAATCTAAAAATATCATACATAGCAATCAAGACACTCAAACAAAGCAGTAAAAAATTACAGGAGGAGTTCAACAATGAGAGTATGTAATATTAACATTTACGTAAGCGATTTAGATTTTGCTATTGAATGGTACGAAGAGGTATTAGGTCTAAATGTTGCAAGCAGAAGAAATTACCCAACCTCAGTGTTTTTACAACATGAGAGTGATACTCCCCTTGTGCTGCATAAAGCCGAAAAAGACACCGACCTTGATATTTGGAAAGATTCAGCTACTATTCTTACATTTGAAGAAAAGAATTTACGCGAAAAAATGAAAGATTTGAAAGAACGTGGGGTTATTATGATGAATGATGAGCCCCAGTGGTTCCCAGATGGTGAACGCATTGCATTTAAAGACCCTTTTGGGAACATCCACGAATTAGCAGAAATGCGATCTGACAATAAAAAATAAAAACATTTATTATAAGAAAATCCTACTCTTTATCAGGGTAGGATTTTCTATATGATCTTTGTCCTGATTGAATTATATTTGATGGAAAATTGGTCCATACTGATAAGAAAAATTCGGAGGAGAAAACATGAGTCTCAATCAATTAATACAATGGTACTTCAGGACTCCCATTGTCTTACGATTACTTGCAACCGTAGCATTTTGTATGATCTTTTTTGGTTCCATTGTGCATTGGATCGAACCTGATGTCTTTCCAACCGTATTTGATGGTGTCTGGTGGGCAGTTATAACTGGCTCAACAGTTGGATATGGAGACTTTGTGCCACTTACCTTTTGGGGGAAAGTTATTGGAATTTTTCTTATCCTTGCTGGTGGTGGTGTCGTCACCTTTTATATGGCAACCGTTTCAGCGTCTACTGTGAAGTACGAACAAGACCTTTCAAGAGGGAAGTTAGAATATAAAGGTAAAGACCATGTTATCATTATTGGGTGGAATGAACGCACAAAGCAGCTAAATCAGATGATTGAATCTTATGCTAAAAACGAACATGTAGTGTTAATCGATAATTCTTTAAAAGAGATAGAATATAAAGATCACGACTTTCATTATGTCAGAGGAGATGCTACTGAAGATGAAACACTAAATAAAGCTCACATAAAAGATGCAAGGTGTGTCATCATTACATCAGATCCCTCTAAAAAAGAGAGACAGGCTGACCAAACAAGTATATTAGCAACTGTTGCAGCGAAAGGACTAAACCCAAATACGTTCATCATTTGTGAAATATTAACAAAAGAACAAATTCCTAATGCCAAACGTGCTGGTGCAGACACTGTAGTACGATCTAACGACTTCATGAGTACCTTGTTTTTTCATGAGCTATACCGAAAAGCTCATATTAAACCATTCGATACACTAGTAAAACAGTTATCCAATCAGCAATACAAACAAATTACAGTACCAGAAAAACTTGTAGGAAAAACATTTCAGAATTGTTCATTTGAATTCATGAAACAAGAGGAATTGCTATTGGGGATGGAACAAGACGGAGAGTTACAGATCAACCCTCCGGCTCAAACCATACTTAAAGAGGACGCGCATTTAATTATGTTATCAACTTTACGAAAGTAATGTTCGTTCCAACTCTTGAACAAGTTCTTTACCGACCTCTACATACTCTTCTGGAAATTCTGCGTCCGGATCAACTGGTTCTGAGAATTGGTCAAAAGAAGCTCTAAAGTTACTCTCGCGTACATTGTCATCAAGCCCACGTTGGTATTTATGGGATAATAAAAATGGTTCTCCCATTTCTACTGTTACTTGTGGAGCATCTAATTGTCCATTTACAGCTTTAAATGGAACACGTAGAAATTGATAACCTACATCATCAGCAATTTCATAATCAAAAGATCCATGGTCATAATCCCAATTGCCACCAATCACATATCCAAGTGGCTTTAACTTCTGTTCCAAATCATATAAAGAAAAGATTTGCGATTCAACTTTTGACGGGATTGGAATCATGCTATCCCTCCTCATTCTTTTAGGTTTAGCATGTCCTGAAAAATGATTTTTACTAATGAAAAAAGCTCTCGAATTCGAGAGCTTTTTATGATTCTTCCAATTTTTTCATACTGTTTTTTCCTGCATCTAGTAATAGAACAAATGCTGTTATGATGTGTAAGGTTATCCCAACAAATGGAATAATACCGACAATGGATGTAATGATTCCTAAAATACTTCCTGTTCTTTTCGTTCCTTCTCTAGAAGCAATGAATAGAGTAAAAACGTGTAATCCTAACATCAATAATAAAGGCACATAAGTAAAACCCACAATAATTGATGCCCCAACAATCGGAAACCCTAAAACTGCTTCAGCTCCACCTGATACCCACTTCATAAGAGTAGATAATTTCATATATATCATCATCCTTTGATTTAACTTTTTCCTTAGTATATGTACGATTTAAGACAAAATTGGTTCCTTATTTTCATCCATTTTAACAAAAAAATTAAACAAGCTCACGGTACCTTAAAATTAAGACACCGTGAGCTCTCTTTTGTTTATTATAAACGCTTTTCTAGTTCTTCTTTTTGCTCTTCAAAACCTGGCTTACCAAGTAATGCGAACATATTTTTCTTATAAGCTTCTACCCCTGGCTGATCGAACGGATTTACACCTAATAGGTATCCACTAATTGCACAAGCTTTTTCAAAGAAGTACACCATATAACCAAATGTATAAGCATCAAGCTTTGGAACGTGTAAAACAAGGTTTGGTACTTGTCCATCTGTGTGAGCGATCATTGTACCTTGATAAGCTTTTTCATTAACAAAGTCAACTGTCTTACCAGCAAGGTAATTTAAGCCATCAAGATTCTGCTCATCTTCTTTTATCTCCACGTCACTCTTTGGCTCTTCAACATGAAGGACCGTTTCGAATAGGTCACGACGTCCATCCTGAACATATTGCCCAAGAGAGTGAAGATCCGTAGAGAAGTTAGCAGATGCTGGGAAAATTCCTTTTTGGTCTTTTCCTTCACTTTCACCAAAGAGTTGCTTCCACCATTCAGAGAAATACTGAAGAGCTGGCTCATAATTGATTAACATCTCAATAGTTTTTCCTTTGTTATAAAATATATTACGAACCGCAGCATACTGATACGCTGGGTTCTTGTCCAGGTCTGATTCACTTAGTTCATGTTGTGCATCCTGTGCACCTTGCATCATCGCTTCAATATCAATACCACTTGCAGCGATTGGTAAAAGACCTACTGCTGTTAATACAGAGAATCGTCCACCAACATCATCCGGGATGACAAAGCTTTCGTAACCTTCTTCTGTTGCAAGTGTTTTAAGAGCACCTTTTTGCTTATCTGTAGTCGCATAAATACGCTGACGAGCTTCTTCTTTTCCGTATTTGTTTTCTAAGAATTCACGGAATACACGGAATGCGATTGCTGGTTCTGTTGTAGTTCCGCTTTTAGAAATAACGTTAACAGATACATCTTTACCTTCTAGTGCATCAAAAAGATCATTAATGTAAGGAGCGCTAATACTATTACCTACGAAAAATACTTGTGGTGTTTTTCGCTGGTCTTGGGATAGTTCATTGTAGAAAGAATGGTTTAACATTTCTAGAGCTGCGCGAGCTCCGAGATAAGATCCACCAATACCGACAACGAGTAAAACATCGGAATCACTTTTAATTTTTTCTGCAGCTTTTTGAATGCGTTCAAATTCTTCTTTATCGTACTGCTCAGGTAGGTCAAGCCAACCTAAGAAATCGTTCCCAGCCCCAGTTTTCTGGTGAAGCGCTTCATGGGAAAGGGCTACTGTATCTTTAATATTTTTCAGCTCATGTTCGCTGAAAAAGGATAATGCTTTATCATAATCAAAACGAATATGGGTCATATGTAAATCCCTCCAAAGATTATCTTTCTGTAAACACTTTATCGAAACGGATACCCCAAATCAAGTCAAAGCCAAAATGTAAACGAATACAGAAAGGATTTTTATATTTTTGTAATATTTCTTCCGATAGAAGACCTATTCAAGATAAGCCCCTTATCTTGAAGACTTGAATTCGAGATATATTGTGGTGGAGGTCCGTTGCTTTTGTGAGAGTAAGGGGATCGGTGAAACGGCAATACTCCTGCGGAAGACCGGCCGAGCTTCCTCGTTCGCAAGCTCTCTGCGGGATCTCGTCCGCCCTTTCTACCGCGGGAGTTTGCCGTTTCCCTCACCCCTTTGCTGTTATGAAAGTTAACGGACCCATGGCTGAGATCATTTTATCTCTTGCTTAAGGAAACTGTATTTTAGCTCTACATATAAGGCTTTAGATCACTTTGGTGCATATATGACTCA
>NZ_AULJ01000047.1 GCF_000425225.1 Pontibacillus marinus BH030004 = DSM 16465
TCCGTCGTGGGCGTTGGAAATTTGAGAGGAGCTGTCCTTAGTACGAGAGGACCGGGATGGACACACCGCTGGTGCACCAGTTGTTCCGCCAGGAGCACAGCTGGGTAGCTACGTGTGGACGGGATAAGTGCTGAAAGCATCTAAGCATGAAGCCCCCCTCGAGATGAAATTTCCCATCACTTCAAGTGAGTAAGATCCCTTGTAGACGACAAGGTTGATAGGTCAGAGGTGGAAGCGTGGTGACACGTGCAGCTGACTGATACTAATCGATCGAGGACTTATCTATCTCTATTGAAAAAACCGTTACGATGTCTCTTATCTAGTTTTGAAGGTATATTAATTTTTTTAAATTTACTCTTGATTTCTTTTTATAAGGGTTATATAATATATCTTGTCCTTGAATTGAGGGCACAACAAAATTGTCTGGTGGCTTTGGCGAAGAGGTCACACCTGTTCCCATGCCGAACACAGAAGTTAAGCTCTTCAGCGCCAATGGTAGTCGGGGTTTCGCCCCCGCAAGAGTAGGACGCCGCCAGGCAATCTCCATTATAACTTATTCACACTTTCTATTATTCCAACGTAGCTCAGTGGTAGAGCTATCGGCTGTTAACCGATCGGTCGCAGGTTCGAATCCTGCCGTTGGAGCCATGGAGAGCTGTCCGAGTGGTCGAAGGAGCACGATTGGAAATCGTGTAGGCCCATACCCGGGTCTCGAGGGTTCGAATCCCTCGCTCTCCGCCACTTTCAGATATTGGCCCGTTGGTCAAGTGGTTAAGACACCGCCCTTTCACGGCGGTAACACGGGTTCGAATCCCGTACGGGTCACCACTTTTACATGGAGGATTAGCTCAGCTGGGAGAGCACCTGCCTTACAAGCAGGGGGTCGGTGGTTCGAGCCCGCCATCCTCCACCATTCATTTTAATCACATATCAGTGATTATCTCATAGAATAAGTTAGATTTTATATTATCGCGGGGTGGAGCAGTCTGGTAGCTCGTCGGGCTCATAACCCGAAGGTCGCTGGTTCAAATCCAGTCCCCGCAACCAAATTTATTCACTTACTATGTCGAATATTTATCACAGCTAGTGAAGAATAGTAGTACTAGAAAAGTGAAACCAAATGGTCCGGTAGTTCAGTTGGTTAGAATGCCTGCCTGTCACGCAGGAGGTCGCGGGTTCGAGTCCCGTCCGGACCGCCATTTTCAATTAAATAGTTTCTCTTTATTACATAGTGGCTCGGTAGCTCAGTCGGTAGAGCAACGGACTGAAAATCCGTGTGTCGGCGGTTCGATTCCGTCCCGAGCCACCACTTACAATGCAGGCCTAGCTCAATTGGTAGAGCAACTGACTTGTAATCAGTAGGTTGGGGGTTCAAGTCCTCTGGCCTGCACTGTTAAAAAAGTGGAGGGATAGCGAAGTTGGCCAAACGCGGCGGACTGTAAATCCGCTCCCTCTGGGTTCGCAGGTTCGAGTCCTGCTCCCTCCACCATTTTATTTAAAACTAAAAAATAGCGTAGGGGTATAGTTCAACGGTAGAACAGCGGTCTCCAAAACCGCCGATGTGGGTTCGATTCCTACTACCCCTGCCATTTTAAATTGTGGCGGTTGTGGCGAAGTGGTTAACGCACCGGATTGTGGCTCCGGCATTCGTGGGTTCGATCCCCATCAATCGCCCCATTAAAAATATTGGGCCATAGCCAAGCGGTAAGGCAACGGTTTTTGGTACCGTCATGCGCTGGTTCGAATCCAGCTGGCCCAGCCATAATTCAAATTGTGCAGAAGTAGTTCAGTGGTAGAACACCACCTTGCCAAGGTGGGGGTCGCGGGTTCGAATCCCGTCTTCTGCTCCATTTCTTTATTAAGAAGAACATTTAGTCATATTGATCATAATATGATAATATATATGAAGTAACGGCGGCATAGCCAAGTGGTAAGGCCGAGGACTGCAAATCCTCTACCACCGGTTCGAATCCGGTTGCCGCCTCCAATTATTTGCCGGTGTGGCGGAATTGGCAGACGCGCACGACTCAAAATCGTGTTCCTCACGGAGTGCCGGTTCGAACCCGGCCACCGGTATCGTAAAACTTAAGATGTCAACAGAAGTCGCTAAGTAAAGCGATTTTTTTTATGTCCAAAAAAAGTGTAAAAAACAGTTGTGTTGCGCTGAAGAAAATCTTCTTAGGGTGACGTGACCTTTCAAAGATCTTATCCTTCGTTAAAAAACGGAGGATTTTTTTTGTTAAAAGGTAAGTAACATAAGTCGTATATGTAAGCATTCCATTTAACGAAAATGGGAATAATGTGATAGAACGGAAAATGTAATATTCTAATATTACTTTGGAGGTATTTTTTATGAATAAGGTTGCAATTGTTACTGGCGCTGGTAGTGGTTTAGGACAATCCACAGCAGTACGACTAGCAGAAGAAGGCGTGAATATCGTTGCTGTAGATGTTGACCAAGAAGGTGGCCAGAATACAGTTGAGATGGTAGAAAAGTTAGGACAAGAAGCACTGTTTATTAAGGCAGATGTTTCAAAACCTGAAGAGGTAAAAAAATATGTTGATCAAACGGTAGAACATTTTGGGACAATTGACTACTTCTTTAATAATGCAGGGATTTCTGGGAACGGAAATTACTTCTTAGATAACTCAGTTGAAGATATTGAAAAAGTAGTAGGGATAAATTTATTAGGGGCTCTTTATGGTGTCCGTTATGTGGCAGATGTAATGGTTAAGAACGGAAAAGGTGCTATTGTTAATACTGCTTCAAGCGCTGGGGTTATAGGACAAGACTCTGTAGTGACATACTCTGCTACAAAACATGGTATTGTAGGTTTAACCAAGAGTATTGTTGCGGAATATGGTAAAGACGGATTGCGTGCCAATGCTATAGCTCCTGGACCTACTGAAACACCAATGGTTAAAGATTTTTTTGATGCAAATCCAGAAATGAAAGAAAATGCGGAGAAAGGAATACCTCAAAGGCGTTTAGGTACTCCAGAAGAAGTTGCTGAACTAGTGACGTTCTTATTAACTTCTAAAGCTGAGTACGTTAATGGGGAAGTTATTCGTATTGATGGTGGATTCACCAATACGAAATAGATTGTATGTGAAACATGATCAGGATTTAAAACGCTTGGGAACTTTATCCCGAGCGTTTTTTTCTTTTAGGATATACCAAAATCCCATTTATAATATTTTTATTTCAGTACTTCCCACCCTTTACTTACACTACGATTGAACTGCCTCCCATACATATTAACTCATATCAATTATTTACGAAAGAATTAAATTTTTCAGAAAAAATTATTGAACATTAAAACAAAGAGTCCTATAATTATGCGAAAGAAAAGGTGGGATTTAGAATGACAAAAGATTTACGGATTAATAGTAAAGTTTTTAGTGAAAGTGCTATGAGAGCACCGAACCGAGCAATGCTTCGCGCTGTCGGTGTTACGGATGATGATTTTAATAAGCCAATGATTGGCATTGCGAGTACATGGAGTGAAGTGACCCCATGTAATATACACCTTGATGATTTAGCGGTTAATGCAAAAAAAGGGGCAAGAGAAGCAGGTGGCTTACCTTTAATCTTTAACACAATTACTGTGTCTGATGGGATCTCAATGGGAACGCAAGGCATGCGTTATTCATTACCAAGTCGAGATGTAATCGCCGATTCTATTGAGACCGTTGTAGGTGCACAGAACTTGGATGGACTCGTTGCGATCGGCGCCTGTGATAAAAACATTCCAGGTTGTATGATTGCTATAGCAAATGCTGAAGTACCATCTGTTTTTGTTTATGGAGGCACAATTGCACCAGGGTCTCATAAGGGAAAAGATGTAGATATTGTATCTGTCTTTGAAGGAGTCGGTAAATATAATCAAGGCAATATTGATGAAAATGAACTAAACGCTATTGAGTGTAGCGCATGCCCTGGGGCTGGCGCATGTGGTGGTATGTACACAGCAAATACAATGTCTTCTGCTGTGGAAGCTATGGGGATGAGTTTACCGGGGAGTTCATCAAATCCAGCTGAATCGGACCACAAAGCTAAGGATTGTGAGGCTGCCGGAGAAGCAGTTAGATACTTACTTGAGGAGAGTATTTATCCGAAAGACATTATGACAAAAGAAGCTTTTGAAAATGCGATTACTGTCGTAATGGCACTTGGAGGCTCGACGAATGCCATTCTCCACTTGCTTTCTATGGCTCATGCAATTGAAGTGGATTTAACCATGGAAGACTTTAATCGAATTCAAGAAAAAACACCACACATTGCGGACTTAAAACCTAGTGGAAAATATGTAATGCAAGACCTTCATAAAGTTGGAGGGGTACAAGCAGTTATGAAGCTTCTTTATGACAATGGCTATTTACATGGAGATTGCTTAACTGTTACCGGTAAGACAGTTGCAGAGAATTTAGCAGAAGCCCCATCTTTAGAAGAGGGACAAGACATTATATCGTCATTTGATAATCCTAAGCGCGAGGATGGACCTTTAATTACATTGAAAGGCAACTTAGCTCCAAGTGGTGCTGTTGCTAAAGTGTCTGGTGTTAAGGTTGAACGTCATACAGGGCCAGCTCGTGTATTTGATACTGAAAAAGAAGCCACAGAAGCTATTCTGAATAATTCTATTCAAGAAGGAGATGTATTAGTTATACGATATGTTGGTCCTAAAGGTGGGCCAGGTATGCCTGAAATGTTATCGATCTCTGCTTTATTGGTCGGAAAAGGCTTAGGGGAAAAGGTAGCATTATTAACAGATGGTAGATTCTCTGGGGGAACCCATGGACTAGTTGTGGGGCATATAGCACCTGAAGCCCAAGTCGGAGGACCAATTTCTGTATTAGAAGAAGGTGACCTCGTAACAATCGATTCAAACAAAAAAGAGATATTTATGGATGTAACGAATGAAGTACTAGAAAATCGTCGTAAGCATTGGGAAGCACCACCTCTTTATAAGAAAGGGATCTTGGGCAAATATGCTCATAATGTATCATGCTCATCAAAAGGTGCTGTAACGGACTATAAAAATTAAATGGTTAATTGATCGAAAATAACTCCAGTTAAAACACTGGAGTTATTTTTAATATAAACCTTTTATATTAAAAAAAATTTTCGAAAAATTATATAAATAAAAATGCTTTTTTGCTAAGGATGTAAACGCATACAAATATATCTCTCAATTTTGAAATATCAAAAAATTTTAAATAATCTGTTGACCATTGCCTAAAAACGTTATAAGATTGTCAGCACCTTGAACTTACACACAAGAACAAAGCTTTGAATAGAAATGAAGATCTAATAAGAATATAATTTAAAATTTTTAACAAAAAAATAATGATGAACTCAATGACGGGAAAAAGGAACATGTTCAGTGTATTCACAGAGATCTAGGGTTGCTGGAAGCCTAGAAGTACACGTTGTTCTGACATCATCTCTGAGTGACAAGTTGAACGGTTTATCTTACTAGGCTTGTCCGGGTACTTGAACCAGTACCTGTTACCAAAAATAGGCTGACGCACTCAGCCTGTTAAGATAGTATTCGTGAGGATGCTATGAACTTGGGTGGTACCGTGAAAAGAAAGGCTCTTTTCTCCCCAATGATTCTGAATATTTCGTTAATTCAGGATTATAGGGAGCAAAGGGTCTTTTTTTATTCAATTAGCTCCTAAGAGAGACACCTATTTAGCCTTTGTTAACGAAAAGAGTGTTTATAACTAAGTGATATTGAAGGAGGTATGGAGAAGTGAACATGAAGGCAAGACATGAAGTGGAGCAGCACACAAATGAAGTTGTCACTGGAGCAGATGTTCTAATCGACGCATTGGTGGATGAAGAAGTAGATACGTTATTTGGTTACCCTGGTGGCGCTGTCTTACCCATCTATGATGCTATTTACCGAAGTCAAGCATCATTCAAACATGTACTTTCTCGTCATGAACAAGGTTCTATTCATGCCGCTGAAGGTTATGCCAGAGTAACCGGAAAACCTGGTGTCGTTCTTGCCACTTCGGGGCCGGGTGCAACCAACTTAATTACCGGAATTACAGATGCCATGATGGATTCTTTGCCTTTAGTTGTTTTTACAGGGCAAGTGGCAAATAGCGTAATTGGAACCGATGCATTTCAGGAAGCTGATGTGCTAGGGATCACTACACCAATTACCAAATACAATTATCAAGTTAAAAACGTTTCCGACATCCCCAAAACAGTGAAGGAAGCTTTTCATATTGCCACTTCAGGACGTCCGGGTCCAGTTGTTATCGATATTCCTAAGAACATTTCCTCTACAGTTGAATTAGACCAACTTGAAGAGGAGTTTTCACTGCCGGGGTATCAACCGACGACGCAGCCGAATCCTTTGCAAATTGTAAAACTAGCTGATGCCCTAAAGAATGCAAAGCGTCCTCTAATCCTTGCAGGTGCAGGAGTAACATTTGCGGAAGCATCAGATCAGTTAAAGGAATTCGCTGAGAAATATGACATCCCTGTAACGAACACTTTACTCGGATTAGGAAGCTTTCCGGGGTCCCATTCACTCTCCTTAGGAATGGCTGGAATGCACGGAACATACACAGCGAACATGGCAATTTACGAATGTGACCTTTTAATAAATATTGGGGCAAGATTTGATGACCGGCTTACAGGAAACTTAAAGCATTTTGCGCCGAAAGCTAAAGTCGCTCACATTGATATTGATCCTGCTGAAATAGGTAAAAATGTTCCGACTGACATTCCAGTTGTAGCAGATGCAAAAGAAACATTACAGGCACTGTTAAACACAAGCATTGAAAAGCCAGATCATGATGAATGGCAGGATGAATTGCAAGCAAATAAAACCAATTATCCGTTGTGGCATGATAGATCGAATGAGCTTATTTCTCCTCAATGGTTACTTGAACAAATTTTTAATGAATCAAATGGAGAGGCCATCGTCACAACAGACGTCGGACAGCACCAAATGTGGGCAGCTCAATATTATCAATTTGATAAACCAAATCGATGGGTAACATCAGGCGGACTAGGAACAATGGGATTCGGCTTTCCAGCAGCAATCGGTGCACAATTTGGTGCTCCTGACGATTTAGTTGTTTCTGTTGTAGGGGATGGAGGGTTTCAGATGACTTTTCAAGAGTTGTCTATTCTTAAAGAAAGAAACCTTCCTGTAAAAGTGATCATCCTCAATAACGAAGCTCTAGGAATGGTTAGACAATGGCAGGAAAGCTTTTATGACGAAAGATATTCAGAATCCATCTTTTCCTCGCAACCAGATTTCGTAAAGCTTGCTGAAAGCTACGGAGTTAGAGGGTTAAAGGTTGATAAGGAAGAGGATGTAGTTGAAATGCTGCAAGATGTATTCGCTTATGATGGTCCAGTCGTTGTTGATTGCAGAGTTGTTCAACAAACCAGTGTTTATCCGATGATTGCTCCTGGAAAAGGGATTCATGAAATGATAGGGGTGACGAAATGAAACGTATAATCACGGCTACGGTCCAAAATCGAGGTGGTGTTCTCAACCGAATTACAGGGATGCTTCATAAGCGCCAATTCAATATCGAGAGTATATCCGTAGGAGCTTCAGAAACTGAAGGAGTATCCAAAATGACTTTCGTGATTGACGTAAGTGATAATCAAAGCCTCGAACAACTAACGAAGCAATTAAATAAACAAATCGATGTTTTAAAGGTATCAGATATTACCGATAAGGCCATAGTCGCAAGAGAGTTAGCCCTTATCAAAGTGACTGGAAGCGGGCAGTTACGTTCAGAGATACAAGGAATTATTGCTCCATTTCGTGCATCAATCATCGATGTTAGCAAGGAAAGCTTAACCATTCAGGTAACAGGTAAGCCAGATAAAGTGGAAGCGCTAATCACATTGTTGAAACCTTATGGGATAAAAGAACTAACGAAAACCGGAGTAACCTCCTTTTTAAGAGGGCAGCAACCTAAGCAGGTTACAGAGCTTAACTCTTATTCAATATAAAATTTATAAAAATAAAAAGTAGAAAGGAAGATGAATATGTCAAAAGTACTTTATGAGAAAGATATCCAAAAAGAGGTTTTACTAGAAAAGAAGGTAGCGGTTGTAGGTTATGGTTCCCAAGGCCATGCTCATGCACAGAATCTACGTGAAAGTGGCTATGACGTTGTTGTAGGACTTCGACCAGGTAAATCTCAACAAAAAGCAGAGGAAGACGGTTTTACAGTTAAGCCTGTTGCTGAGGCAGTAAGTGAATCAGATGTTGTTATGGTTCTATTACCAGATGAACTTCAGCCTTATATCTATCAGGAAAGCATTAAACCAAATCTGCAAGCTGGTAATGCCATTGCATTTGCTCATGGATTTAATGTTCATTTCAGCCAAGTTGTACCTCCTTCAGACGTTGATGTATTCTTAGTAGCTCCTAAGGGACCAGGACATCTTGTGCGTCGTACTTATGAAGACGGAGGTGGAGTTCCAGCTTTATATGGCGTTCTTCAAGATGTAACAGGAAACGCAAAAGAACTGGCACTAGCTTATTCACAAGGAATTGGTTCAGCTAGAGCAGGGGTTCTTGAAACGACATTCCAAGAAGAAACGGAAACCGACTTATTTGGAGAGCAAGCTGTACTTTGTGGAGGACTTACGAGTCTAGTAAAAGCAGGATTTGAAACATTAACGGAAGCTGGATATCAACCAGAGGTAGCCTACTTTGAGTGCTTGCATGAAATGAAACTAATCGTTGATTTGATGTATGAAGGTGGATTGGAAAACATGCGCCACTCCATTTCTGATACTGCTCAATGGGGAGATTTCGTTTCGGGCTCTCGAATTGTTGATGCTCAAACAAAAGAACGTATGAAAGAAGTATTAGGAGAAGTACAATCAGGTGAATTTGCAAAAGGGTGGATCCTTGAAAATCAAGCAAACCGACCTAAATTTAATGCAGTGAATGCAAGAGAAAATCAACATCCAATTGAACAAGTAGGAAGGGAGTTACGAGAGTTAATGCCTTTTGTTAAAAAACCAATCCAACAAAAGCAAAAGGATGTGAAAGCCAATGTCACGACTTAAAATTTTTGATACGACGTTAAGAGACGGTGAACAATCTCCTGGGGTTAATCTAAATCAACTAGAAAAATTAGAAATCGCTAAACAACTTGAGCGTTTCGGTGTAGATCGGATGGAGGCGGGATTCCCCGCTTCCTCTCAAGGTGATTTTAATGCAGTGAAAAAGATTGCTGATACGATCCAACACGCATCTGTTACAGGATTAGCAAGAGCGGTGAAATCGGATATCGATACAGCATGGGGTGCTTTGAAAGGTGCAGCAGAACCTCGCCTGCATATTTTTCTAGCTACTTCACCTATCCACATGACGTATAAGTTGAAGCAGACTCCAGAACAAGTCATGGATACAGCGGTAAGTATGGTCTCTTATGCTAAAGAGAAGTTTCCGAAAGTGGAATGGTCTGCAGAGGATGCATCCAGATCGGATTGGAACTTCCTAGCTCGCATTATTGAAAAGGTGATTGATGCGGGGGCTGATGTTATTAATCTACCTGATACGGTTGGGTATTCAACACCTCAAGAATACGGAGAATTATTTAAATTTGTACGTGAAACAGTTCCAAATATTGATCAGGTAAGTCTTTCGTGTCATTGCCATAATGACTTAGGAATGGCGGTAGCAAATACCATTGCTGCAATAGAAAATGGTGCTACCCAAGTGGAAGGTACCATTAATGGGATTGGAGAGCGTGCTGGTAATGCAGCATTGGAAGAAATCGCAGTTGCCTTAAAGATTCGCTCAGACTATTACGATTATTCCACTGATCTTCAGCTAGAAGAAATTAAACGTACAAGTGATTTAGTAGCAAGACTAACCGGAATGAATGTTCAGGCAAACAAAGCGGTAACAGGGAATAATGCATTTGCCCATGAGTCAGGAATTCACCAAGACGGGGTTTTAAAGAATGCATCAACCTATGAAATTATCACCCCTGAAATGGTTGGGGTTAAATCAAATTCATTATTCCTTGGGAAACATTCAGGCCGTCATGCATTTGTAGATAAAGTAAAAGAAATGGGCATTGAGCTTAGTGAGGATCATATAAAAGAAGCATTTAAACGTTTTAAAGAATTAACGGATCACAAAAAAGAAGTAACCGATGATGATGTATTTACATTATTAATGGAAGTGCAAACCGATACAGAACCATTCAATAAATATGAGCTAGAAATGTTTCAGGTTCAGTATGGTACAGCCAATATCCCAACTGCCACTGTAAGGTTGAAAAATCCTGAAGGAGAAGCCGTACAGTCAGCCCGTACAGGACAAGGTAGTGTTGAAGCACTATACGAAACGTTAGATGAATTAATAGAAGAGGATGTACAGTTAGTAGATTACCAACTAAGTTCAGTAGGTCGGGGTAAGGACGCTCTAGCTAACTCGCATGTACAACTATTAGTCAATGGAGAAAAGGTAAATGGGAGAGCTACAAAACAGGATGTAGTCGAATCATCTGCCAATGCATTTTTAAATGCCGTAAATCGCTATATCATGCAGCAGGTCACATTTGATAGTAAAGAAGTCGTCAAATAACAGGCGTTTTGAGGAGGGTAAACTGTGAACAAACAACTAATAATGCTTCCAGGTGATGGTGTTGGTCCAGAAATTATGGAATCAGCTAAGGTGGTTCTCAATACGGTAGCAAGTGAATACGGCCATACCTTCACATACCACCAGCATGCCATTGGTGGTGATGCAATTGATCGATATGAAACACCTTTACCGGAGGAAACCATTAATGCATGTAAAAATTCTGATGCTATTCTATTAGGTGCGGTAGGAGGAAGTAAATGGGATTCCCTTCCTGGTCATATGAGGCCAGAAAAAGGGTTGCTTGGGATACGTAAAACATTAGGCTTGTTTGCTAACTTACGACCGGTAAAAGGGTTTGCTCCTTTACTTCACACATCGCCTTTAAAAGAAGAGATCATTAAGGATAGCGATATCTTAATTATTCGTGAATTAACAGGTGGTCTTTACTTCGGTAAACCTAGTGAAAGACGTGACAATGCAGTAGTTGACACCCTTTCTTATCACCGAAGTGAAATGGAACGAATTATTGATAAAGCCTTCCAAAGCGCGAGGTTAAGGAATAATCACTTAACTTCTGTTGATAAAGCAAATGTATTAGAGTCGAGCCGACTTTGGCGTGAAATTGTAAATGAAAAGAGCAAGGAATATCCTGACGTTACAGTAGAGCATGAACTCGTTGATGCTGCTGCCATGAAGTTAATTACGCAGCCTAAGCAATTTGATGTCATGGTAACGGAGAATCTATTTGGTGATATTTTAAGTGACGAAGCATCTGTTTTAACTGGATCATTAGGAATGTTGCCGTCTGCTAGCATTCGATCTGATGGAGTGGGGCTTTATGAACCTGTACACGGATCGGCTCCCGATATTGCAGGAAAAGGGGTTGTTAATCCGCTAGGCATGATTTTATCTGTTGCTTTAATGCTACGACACTCCTTTCAACTTGAGGAAGAAGCAGCGAAGATTGAAAAAGCCGTTAATGAATGTCTAGAGCAAGGTTATCATACAGCAGATTTGCATATTGAAGGTGGTAAGCAAGTTGGAACGAAAGAAATGACCAAAATGGTAGTGGATCATATCACATCTAACAGTGTCTCAGATTGTATCTGTAGTATGTATGCCTAATTGAAGGAGGTGCGTTAAATTGGTACAACCTAAAACCATTATTGAAAAGATTTGGGAGAAACACGTTGTGCATGAGGAGGAAGGAAAACCCGATCTACTTTATATTGATTTACATCTTGTTCATGAGGTAACTTCTCCTCAAGCTTTTGAAGGCTTGCGCATGAATAATCGAAAAGTTCGTCGACCGGATTTAACCTATGCCACGATGGACCACAACGTTCCTACAAAAAATCGAGATGTCATAAAAGATCAGGTTTCTCAAAAGCAGATGGAAACGTTAAAGAAAAACTGTGAAGAGAATGGAATTACACTAGCGGACATGAACAACCCGAACCAAGGGATCGTGCACGTTATTGGTCCTGAGCTGGGGCTAACACAACCGGGTAAGACCATTGTTTGCGGTGACAGTCACACATCAACACATGGTGCATTCGGAGCTCTTGCTTTTGGTATTGGTACAAGTGAAGTTGAACATGTGTTAGCTACACAGTCCTTGTGGCAAGATCGCCCCAAAACCCTAAACGTCCATGTTGAAGGAGGTTTGGGAACTGGTGTTACAGCGAAAGACCTTATTTTGGCGATCATTGCTAAATATGGTGTTCGCTTTGGAACGGGTCATGTTATAGAGTTTACGGGAGAAGCAATCCGAAACTTATCGATGGAAGGCCGTATGACAGTGTGCAATATGTCTATTGAAGCAGGAGCTCGTGCTGGATTAATCAGTCCCGATGAAAAAACAGTGGACTACTTAAAAGGGAAAAAACATGTTCCAGAGGGAGAAGCATTTACAGAGCTTGCTGAGCAATGGAGAGAATTAGCCACGGATGAAGGTGCTGTCTATGATAAAACGCTAACCATTGATGCAGACGAGGTAGAGCCGCAAGTTACCTGGGGAACCAATCCAGGTATGGGTGTACCAGTGAGTGGAAGAACCCCTGGCTTGGACGAAGTGGAAGATGTAGAAGGTGTAGAACGAGCGTTAGAGTATATGGGACTGGAAGAGAAACAGCCGATCTCCTCTATAGGTATTGATCATGTATTCATTGGATCATGTACAAATTCACGTCTAAGTGATTTGAAAAAAGCAGCTGCCATTGTGCAAGGTAAGCAAGTAAATGAAAATGTAAGAGCCATAGTCGTTCCGGGATCGTTTAGTACGAAATTACAGGCTGAAAAAGAAGGTTTAGATACGATATTTAAACAAGCAGGGTTTGAATGGCGCGAGGCTGGTTGTAGTATGTGTTTAGCAATGAATGACGACATTGTCCCACCAGGTGGGAGATGTGCATCAACTTCTAACCGAAACTTTGAAGGAAGACAAGGCAATGGAGCACGAACGCATTTAGTTAGCCCTGAAATGGCAGCAGCGGCTGCTATTGAAGGGCAGTTTGTAGATGTTCGACAGTTTGCAGGAGTATTAAATTAGGAAGTGATAGGGAATGGAAGCTATTCAAGAGCATACAGGACTTGTGTATCCATTAAATCGAACAAACGTTGATACAGATCAGATTATTCCAAAGCAATTTTTAAAGCGAATTGAAAGAAGCGGATTTGGCCAATTTCTATTTTATCATTGGCGGTTTGATGATGATGGGAATCAAAGAGCTGATTTTGGGCTGAATAACCCTAAGTATGAAAATGCCACAATTTTATTAGCGGGTGAAAATTTCGGATGTGGTTCATCCAGGGAACATGCACCTTGGGCATTATTAGATTATGGGTTTCGCGTGATCATTGCTCCCAGTTTTGCGGATATTTTTTATAATAATGCTTTAAAAAATGGAATTATCCCAATTCAAATGGACCAAGAACAGCTTGATAAATGGATGGAGCAAGCAGAGCATTCAACGTTAACGTTAACCGTAGACCTAGAAAATCAAACGGTAAAAAATACGGAACAACAAGCCGTACACTTTGATATTCCAGCTTATCACAAGGAAAAGTTGTTAAATGGCTGGGATGAAATTGCATTAACACTACAGCATGAAGATAAGATTGAGGAGTATGAAAACGTATAAAAAAGAGGAGTGAAGTACCTTGGGAATTGCTTAACGGGTGATAAAGTTCGGACTGCGATGGAACGTCTAAAGCCTATCGTTCATCAAACACCATTATTAACATCAACGACAACAAATGAGTTACTAGGAAAAGACGTTTATTTCAAGATGGAAAACCAGCAAAAAACAGGGGCATTTAAGTATAGAGGAGCTAGCTTTAAAATGATGCAGCTCCCTGAAGAAGAGTTGAATAAGGGAGTTGTCACCGCCTCAGCAGGAAACCATGCACAAGGTGTAGCCCATGCGGCAGCTCAGTTAGGTGTGAAGGCGACTATATTCATGGCAGAAAAAACGCCGTTGGCAAAAGTAGAAGCAACTCGATCTTATGGTGCCGAAGTCGTGTTAACCGGGGAGAATTTCCAAGAAGCCTATGAAGCTTCTTTAAGGAAACAGGCCCAAGATGATTGTGTTTATATACATCCATTTGATGATTACGACATCATGGCAGGGCAGGGTACTATTGGATTGGAAATGCTAGAGCAAGAAAAACAAATGGATACCATTTTAGTTCCAATTGGTGGCGGAGGTCTTATTAGTGGCGTAGCAGTTGCTGTTAAGGAACAGAATCCAAACGTTAAAGTTATAGGCGTTCAGGCTAGTAAAGCTACAGCAGTATATGAGAACTATCACCAGAAAAAGTTTAACAACCATAACTCTTCACCTACAATTGCAGAAGGAATTGCGGTCAAACAACCAGGAACAAATACCTTACCATTAATTAATCAATATGTAGACGACATCGTAACTGTAACAGATGAAGAGATTGCATCTGCTATGGTCTACATGCTAGAGCGTAATAAGTCTCTAATTGAAGGGGCAGGAGCTGCAACGCTAGCAGCTTTATTTACCCATAATAAGCTTATTCAATCAAAGCATTGTGGGGTAGTTGTTAGTGGAGGTAATATGGATATCAGTGCTTTACCCAAAGTTCAAAAACTAGCTAAGAGGATGCATTTTACAGCATAGGATATCACTAAATCTGTCGATTACAACAATAGTAGATCAAGAATAATAAAAAGCACATGCGGTCTCGTATTTGAGGTCACATGTGCTTTGATTTTTGGGGCCATAATATTAATTGGGCAATTAATGCTGTCCCGATGAAGTACACTTTGTTTCACTGACAAGAGGTAATGTAATCGTGAATGTTGTACCTTGTCCAGGATTAGATTGAACATTTATTGTACCTTCATGTTTTTCAATTAAGTTATAGCAAACCATCAGGCCTATTCCGCTTCCTTTTTCTTTAGTTGTATAAAAAGGTTCAGCTACATGTTTTAGAATGTGATCTGGAATCCCTTTTCCGTTATCCGTAACATCAATTTTGACCTGGTTATGATCTTTGTAAGAATGGACCTTGATGTTTCCCTCATCCTCTATGGATTCGATCGCATTTTTTAAAAGATTGATAAACACCTGTTGAAGCTGTTCTTTATTACATCTGACAAAAAGGTTATGTTGGAAGTCTTCTTGGATATTTACTTGTTCTGTTTCTGCTTGAAACTTCATTAACCCGCAAACATGTTTGAGAATTTCGTTAATCTCAATTGTGTCCATAGTCATTTGTTCTGGCTTACCTAAGACCAATAACTCTCCGGCTATAAGCTCGATTCGTTCAACTTCTCTGCCGATAATAGAGTATATATCTAGATCAAGGCTTCCCTCTTTAGCTAATTCAATAAATCCTTTAATAGCTGTAAGAGGATTTCTAATCTCGTGTGCATTACTGGCTGCTAACTGACTAATCATATCTAATTTTTGACTTCCTTTTTTGTCTTTCATATCTCTGGCAATAGTAATCGTCGCTTCCACAGTTCGTTCTTCGTTTAAAAATGGAAAAGAATACATCTCTACTTCTACGGTATTTCCTTTACTTGTCGTGAGTTTTACCTCTATTGGAGAGCCCGAATGATCTAACGGATTCTTCTCTGGAAATTTTTCTTGGATAATATCTATTAGAGAGAGATGAACTAAATCATGAAAGTCACATTCCATTAAGGTTGTTGCAGCTTCATTCACATAGGCGATTGTCCCATTTGAACTAATAAACACTGGATCTGGTAATTGATCTATTAGCTTAGAGTATTGTGTATGTAAGTTTTCGATTGTTTCGTATTGTTTTGTATCATGCATGATGGAAGGGGATAATCGTTCATTTTCATAAAAACTAGATGAAACAAATTCATTGTCGGACATAATGTACTGATGATGCTTCATCAACTCCATTTGTAAACTTGCAGGTAACTCTTCTCCATCATACGCGCATACTGAAAACGTGTTCATCTCGTTTACAAAATCATCTACATTCATCTCGTACTTTTTTATTAAATCCATAAAGCATGCTTGATTTGCACACCACTTTACTTTACCCCAGGTTCTTATCGGAATCCCTTCTTGAAGAAAGGGGGTTAATAGGGGTGAAAAAGAAGATATGACAGTATCAATGTCAAAAATATCATTGCTTGTATAAAACTCATGACGATCAGAGAATAGGATGGATGCAACCTTCTCTTGGTCAAAACCTTTATGTATGAGTTGTTCTGTTATTGTATTAAAAATATGTGGTTCATCAATGAATACAACAGCTTGTCCTAATGATAAGCCGGAGGAAATAAATGATGTAGCGTTTTCGAGGTATTTTTCAGGGTCTGTGGAAGTGTATAAGATATGAGTACCATTTGTAATTGTAGTATTTTGAGTGAATGCAATGTCAGGGCTCAGCACATGTTCAGGGGTTAGTAAGGGCATTTTTTCTACCTACTTTCTAAGAAATAGTTGATGCAGTACTAAAAATCATTTAAACATGTATTCACAAGGTGTTTCATTTTCCTTATTTTAGCATATTTTTGTGGTTTTAATGAAGAAAAATAAATTTCTAAGTAATAAAAATAAGCCTTACTACAACCATAGTAGTAAGGCTTTTTGTTACTTAGATATTTTGTTTTTATACACTTTGTTGCATCTTTTTCCTACGGAACCATTTTGCAATCATGCCATGCTTAGGACTCAGTAAGAAGCACAGTGTAAATAATAAACCTGTTGCTGAGGCAATAGCTCCTGAAATGGAAACGTCGAATAGTACGGCTCCTCCATAACCAACCAATGCAGACAACGCTCCTATAACACCACTCAGGATAAGCATCATACCAAATTTATCTGTTAGAAGATAAGCACTAGAGCCAGGGACAATAAGCATAGCTACAACTAGGATAGCCCCGACACTATCAAATGAAGCAACTGTTGAAAAGGACACCATCGTCATAAGCAGGTAGTGGATAAAGACTACGGGTACCCCAATCGATAAAGCTAATTGTGGATCAAATGTACTTATTTTTATTTCTTTATAGAGAAGTAGAATGATTGATATATTTAAAAGTAAGACCCCACCAAGCATCCATACAGCCGTAGGTCCGAGATCGACCCCATTAATCGTGAGGGTATCCCAAGGAATAAATGCGATTTCTCCCATTAAAGCGTGCTGAACATCTAAGTGAACATTATCTCCTATGAAAGAGATGAGAACGACTCCCAGCGCAAACAGGGAAGTAAATACAACTCCAATTGCAGCATCAGATTGTACGCCACTTGAATCAAGGGCTTGCACCATAACGGCTGTTAATACACCTACAATAGCTGCACCAATTAACATAGGCACACCGTTCAAGGATTGTGTGACCAAGAAGGCTCCTACAATTCCAAGTAATACGGTGTGACTGATGGCATCAGCTAGCATCGCCATTTTTCTTAAAACAAGTAGTGCTCCGGTAACACCGCAAGTCACCCCAACGAGACACCCTGTTAGAATAATCCATGCACTATAACTCATGTCGTTCTCACCGCCTTTATTATCAATCCTTTACGTGCGCCGAACAGTAATGAAACAAGGAAGATTACTGATGCACATAATACAATTAGGGGACCTGTCGGAAGCCCATCTCCTGCAGTGCTAATCAATGTACCAACGACACCAGAAATGCCACCTATACATCCTGATAAAAAGGCCATTCTCCCAAGGCGATCAGTCCAATACCTGGCTGCCAGAGGAGGTGTGATGAGAAGTGCAGCAATTAAGACAACACCAACCATTTGAATTCCGACTACTACGATTCCTACAACTAAGCCCATTAGGATTAGGTTAAAAAGGCTTACCGGTAAACCGATCCCTTTGGCATACTGTGGATCAAAAATTGATATTTTCAATTCTTTAAAGAACAGTGCACTTACAATAATGATAATGAGAGATCCCAATGCAATGACCTGTATATCACTTTTGACCATTGCTGCTGCCTGACCAAAGATGAATTCATCAAGGCCACTTCGATTTCCTTTTGTATTTTTGGTGATATACGTTAATAGGACAATACCAAAACCAAAGAAAACCGAGAGTACCACACCTATGGATGCATCTGTCTTTATTCTTGAATGTTTCACAATAGCTTGGATTAAATAGGTTGCTAACAATCCCGTACAGGCAGCGCCAACTAGAAAGAGGGGGATGGATTTAACGTTAAAAATAATATAGACTGCACAAACTCCAGGAAGTGTAGCATGAGCCATAGCATCCCCGATTAAGCTCTGTTTCTTCAAAAGTACGAAACTACCGATCAAACCACTTGCAAAGCCAAGGATGATTGAACCCAGCAAAACCCACTGCGTATTAGCACTTGAGAGAAAATTTAAAAACTCACTCATTCAAATCATCCTCCTTGCATCATGACTTGATTATTTCCAAGGAATGAAATGGAACCACCATATGTGCGTTGTAAATTATCCATAGTGAATACATCTGATGTGGGTCCGCATTCAATAGGTTTCTTGTTTAGTAATAAACAGTGATCAAAGTAGTCTTTTACGGTTTGTAAATCATGGTGTACAACGAGAACTGTTTTGCCTTGTTCTTTCCATTCTTGCATCAACTTAATGATGGCTCTTTCTGTTGCAGCATCCACTCCAACGAATGGTTCATCCATAAAATACACTTGGGCATCTTGAGCTAGTGCACGTGCTAGGAAGACACGTTGCTGCTGACCACCTGATAGCTGACTGATTTGTCGGTCAGCGAATTCTTCCATACCAACTTTCTTCAAGCAATCTAAAGCGTATTGCACTTCTTTTTTATTAGGGCGCTTAATCCAACCGATGTGACCATAGCGACCCATGAGTACAACATCTAAAGCGTTTGTCGGGAAGTCCCAGTCAACTTCACTACGTTGTGGGACATATCCTACCAAGCTCCGTTGTTTTTTATATGGTTTTCCGTAAACCGTAACTTCTCCAGAAATGGTTGGGATCAGGCGTAAGATTGCTTTGATCAGTGTAGACTTTCCAGCACCGTTTGGTCCGATTATCCCCGTTAAAGATCCTTCAGGAATACTGAAATTCACATCTTCCAATGCATATTGTTTATCGTACGTAACGGATAAATTTTGTATCGTTAAAGCGTTCATGGAAAATCTCCTTTCCTTATTTAAGAGCGTTTACGATCGTTTCGATATTGTGTTTGAACATCCCGATGTAAGTGCCTTCTTTTGTGTCTTCAGGTCCCATAGCATCTGAGTATAATTCCCCGCCAATTTTTACGTTATGGCCATTTTCTTTTGCACCTTCAACAACGGCATTAATGGAACGCTCAGATACACTACTTTCAACAAATACGGCTTTGATGTTTCGTTCTGATAGAAGATCTACAATTCTTTGTACATCCTTTAGTCCAAATTCCGATTCCGTACTTAGACCTTGTAAACCTCTAACTTCTAGCCCGTAAGCTTTACCAAAGTAGTGGAAGGCGTCATGGGCAGTTACAAGTACACGGCTTTCTTCTGGGATTTTATTGATTTGCTCTTTAGCATATTTATGAAGTTCATCTAGCTTTTGCTTATAGTTTTCAGCATTTTTTTCATAAGCCTCTGTGTTATCAGGATCTAAATCACTTAAACCCTTAGCGACTTCATCAACTGTGTATTGCCACATGGTTACATCAAACCATACATGTGGGTCATAGATTTCAGGGTTTTCCGGATCAGCATCCATTTTTTCTTCAGGTATGCTTTCTGCGACAGCGTAAGTAGGCTTTTGTTGGCGCATCTTTTTGAATACTTTGTTCATTTGACCTTCTAAGTGATGGCCATTGTAAAAAATAATATCAGCTTCTTGAAGCAACTCGATGTCACTGTGTGTTGCTTTATATAAATGAGGATCTGTTCCTGGTCCCATTAAGCTTTCAACCTCAACATTATCTCCGCCAACGTTTCTAGCAACATCAGCAATTTGGGCAATTGTTGTCACAACTTTCACTTTTTCGTTTCCGTTTTGATCTTCTGAAGCAGCTTCATTGTTACATCCAGCTAGTAGTAATGCTGGGAATACAAGTAAGATTAATAGTTTTTTCATCTTTCCATCTCCTTTAGTACAAGTTAATATTGTTGGTCATATGCAAAAAATAAAATAAAAAAAATCGCTCTTAAAACTTTAATAAAATATATGCCTTGTTTTTATATATGTGCACAAATAATAAAAAATTAACTTCGTCTATGAAAGTTTCCTTAGTGCAAAATATATACCCTGAGCAAAAATAAGTCAACAGCTTAGCTTAAATTAGACAAAAGAAAAGATTTCGACAAAATTTTTAAGTTTTTATTGATCTTATATTAAGGATTTGTTAATATAAAATTTGTGAGCGATGAGTTGTTCATACAACCACGCAAATGACTGATATAAAGCAGTTTTGAAGCTTGTTTTTTAAATCTTGATGCGGGTGTAGTTTAGTGGTAAAACCTCAGCCTTCCAAGCTGATGTCGTGGGTTCGATTCCCATCACCCGCTCCATATTATGTTGCCAACGCAGTGTTTCGTTTAAAGGTGTGGAAACGAAGCATTGCGTTTTTTCATGCGCAATTTTAACTCACGAGTTTACTATATTTAGTGGATCTCGTGTTTTTCTTATATACAAAACGGATACATTGTAAGGTAGAGCTATTAAACATTAGCAGTCTTTACCTAAGAAAGGGTGTATTTGTATGAAACAATTGCAACAAAACCTACGAAGAATTGATGGGAAAAGTTATAAAGCTTATAAAGATATACAAGGAACTTATACATTTCAAACCTATGATGTAGCGATCGACTATGTTCAGGGAGATCCATTTGCGGCGCCCTCTAAAATTCGATTAATCATTCCGAATTCAACAAGAGAGATTCGACCACAATGGAAAGAGACAAAATCTCGTAAGTTATATGCAGAAGATGTGATTGCTCGTCATGTTGCAAAGGCTGTTGTTAAAGATAAATCTATGATCAAAGGATCAGGAAAGAGTGGAGCCATCTCCATCGACGCACCGGGTCAAGAAATTATAGACCGCACAGCTGTATCGATTGAAAATAATCAGATAGTGGTCTGCCTTTCTATAGGCCTACCCGCGAATGGGCGTCGTATTAATGGAAAGGAAGCAGAGAAGCTATTTTTTGAAGCGATTCCTTCTATATTAGAGCGTTCTGTATTTTCCATGAACGATCATGTTTTTGAAGAAGTATGTCAGTTAGCAGATCAACACTATGCGATTAAGAAAACAATGAAAGAAAATGGTTGGGTTTCCTTCGTAGCGGATGGTTCTATTCTTCCTCGGGAAAGTGGGATTAGTAATCGCCCTATGAAAAATGCGATTCCTTTTGAAAGTCCAGAAGCGAACCGTGTATCGATTGATATTCCTCACCGTGATGAGCCTCTAACAGGCATGGCCTTAAACAAAGGAATTGTGCTTATTGTTGGAGGAGGTTACCACGGAAAAAGTACCCTATTGAAAGCAATGGAACGTGGGGTGTATCCTCATGTTAAGGGAGACGGACGTGAATATGTTGTAACAGATGAGGATGCAGTGAAGGTTCGTGCTGAAGATGGGCGACATGTATCAAACGTAAATATTTCACCATTTATCAAAAATCTTCCGCACGGCGAAGACACGGTCCAATTTACAACAGAAAACGCAAGTGGCAGTACCTCTCAGGCAGCTAATGTTATGGAGGCTATTGAAGCCAGTGCATCAACACTATTGATTGATGAAGATACGAGTGCCACAAACTTTATGATTCGTGATGAACGAATGCAAGAACTAGTTGTGAAAGAAAAAGAGCCAATCACGCCGTTTATTGATAAAATTAAGCAATTACGTGATAGCTTAGATGTATCAACTATTTTAGTTATGGGCGGTTCTGGCGACTATTTTGAAGCAGCAGATGAAGTGATTATGCTAGACCAATACCTCCCTTATAATGTAACTGAAAAAGCACGTGAAATTGCAGAGCAACATCCATTCCATCGTGAGCGAGAAGGTGGGGAAGAGTTTGGAGTGATTCCTAAGCGTCATTTCCAACCTAAGAGTTTGGATAGTCGTAAAGGGAAAAAGTCTAAGGTTCAGGCAAAAGGTCGTACACTTATTTTAATGGGCCAACATGAAATTTCCCTCCATTATGTAGAACAGTTAATCAACGTATCTCAAACACGAATGATTGCTGAAGTTCTATTACATTTAGAGCAAAAAGGCTGGTTAAAAACGAAGCGTAGCTTACCTGAGTTACTTGACGAAATTGAAAAGCAGATGGATACGAAAGGGTTAGCTTCCTTTACGCCATTTCCACAACAGCACCCAGGTGACCTAGCTCGACCACGACGCCATGAAATTGCTGCAACACTGAATCGTATGCGTTCTAGCCAAGTGGAGCAATTTCAATAAAAACGTTACAATAATCTCAGGAAAGGAGGGAAAGGAATGGACATTCACGAACTAAAAGCAGATATGATTGAGTATAGTCAGTCGATTGGGATAGATAAGATTGGTATTGCATCACCTGATGTGTTTACTGAACTCAAGGAACGACTTCGAGCTCAACAAGAGAACGGGTACCAATCAGGTTTCGAAAAGGGAACAGTGGATGAACGAACTCAACCCCAAAACCTAGTTCCGGAAGCCAAATCGATTATTTCCATCGCACTTGCCTATCCATCTAAATTACAAGATGCTCCTCAAAGTGTAAAAGGTGACCGACGAGGCCTATTTTGTCGCGCTTCTTGGGGGCAAGACTACCATGATGTTCTGCGTGATCGTTTAAATAAACTAGCGGAATATTTAGAGGAGAAGTATCCTGGTTTTGTTTTTCGTTCCATGGTGGACACAGGAGAGTTGTCTGACCGTGCTGTAGCTGAGCGAGCAGGTATTGGTTTCACCGGAAAAAACACGAACTTGATAACGGAAGAGTTTGGTTCCTATGTGTATCTCGGTGAAATGATTACAAACATTCCTTTTTCTCCTGATGATCCTGTTGAAGATAGCTGTGGGGACTGTAACATTTGTGTAGATGCCTGTCCGACAGGTGCATTGATTCAGGGCGGTCAATTGAACGCACAAAAATGTATAGCATTTCTAACGCAAACGAAGGGCTTCTTACCTGATGAGTATCGAGGAGTGATTGGGAATCGTTTGTATGGATGTGACACATGTCAAACCGTTTGTCCTAAAAATAAACGTAAGCGGAATTTAATACACGAAGAATTTCAACCAGACCCTGAAAAAGTGAAGCCGAAGCTTAAACCGCTATTGTCCATCTCGAACCGGGAGTTTAAAGAAACATATGGAGAGATGGCGGGGTCATGGAGAGGCAAAAAACCAATCCAACGTAATGCCATACTTGCGTTAGCTCATTTTAAAGATGACTCAGCTAATGATGATTTAGTTCGACTTATGAAAGAGGACCCTCGTCCAGTTATTCGTGGAACGGCTGCATGGGCGTTAGGAAAGATTGGGAACCCTGATGCATATGATTCCATTATGCTAGCAAAACAAAAAGAAAACGATGCTGAAGTAATAGCGGAAATGGAAAAAGGGATAAAATTACTAGAAAAAGAGCCTAAACAACTTTCATAAAAATTGAATACCATGTACAATGATGGAAAATCTTTCAACAAGAAGGGGTTATTATGTCAAAACGTTCCTTTCTTTATTATGATGAAATGGAGTCGCCAGTAGGTCCTCTTACGTTATTTGCAACAGATAAAGGCCTGTGTCGCATTGATTATGGAAGCTTACGGGATGTAGAGTCGAAGGTTAGTAGCTGGGCAAGAAAATATTTTTTATGTGTAGAATTTGTTCACGATGCAGAAAAGTTCCAAGACGTGAAACAACAATTGCAAGAGTATTTTGCAGATCAAAGAGATGATTTTGATCTACATTTCGACTTTTACGGAACCCCATTTCAGAAACATGTATGGAAAGCTTTAAGAGATATTCCATATGGCGAAACACGGTCTTACAAAGATATAGCATTAAAGATTCAAGCTCCACGTGCTGTTAGAGCAATTGGGGGAGCGGTAAATAAAAATCCCATTTCAATCATCTTTCCTTGTCATCGCGTAATCGGGAGCAATGGGGCTCTTGTTGGCTACGCGGGTGGACTTGATAAGAAAAAACAATTATTATCACATGAGCATGCAAGCGTCGCTTCTCTTTAGAGGAGTGGCGCTTGCATTTTTTGGTTGGGCTGTGTTCTTGAGGGAGGCGACAGAATTGCTCGGGTAAGCGACGGAATCCCTCGGGTATGCGATGGGATCGCTCGGGTAAGCGACGGAATCCCTCGGGTAGGCGAAGGAATCCCTCGGGTAGGCGAAGGAATCGCTCGGGTAGGCGAAGGAATCGCTTGGGTAGGCGAAGGAATCGCTTGGGTAGGCGAAGGAATGGCTCGGGTAAGCGAAGGAATCGCTCGGGTAGGCGACAGAATCCCTCGGGTAGGTGATGGAATCCCTCGGGTAGACGCCGAATTCCCTCGCCCCCTGCACTGCCTCCTCGCACTTTATCTCAATTCCAAGTCTTCCACAAACAGGGGCTTTAATAGAAGAACGACTAAAATAGTAACAATAAGAAAAAAGTGCATGTAAAATGGACCCTCAAACACCAGGTTAACTTTATCATATAAAACAGAATCCCCTCATAAATTGTAGGAGAGGGGGGCTGCCCATGTCGTTCGTGAAAAAACTTAATTCCTATTGGCAAAGTCAAATAGAGCAAGTGAAATTTAATCGAATGGATGAGGAGTCATGGATTTCTAAAAAGGTATGTAAACACGAAGAGCGTGGAAATCATGTGGCGCGTTTAATGGCTGAAGGAGTACCTTTTCGAACAGTCCAGCCTTCAGGGCATCATATTATTGTAGATTACACATTATATGTGACTCTCTTCATTAAAAATGGGAAAGAGTTTTATATAGAAGAAGCGGAGAAACCTCACCGAGCTACGTTTAAAAATGGCGACCTTATTTCAGATGTTCCTATAGAATCAAGTTTACATGATGAGCCAAGGCAAAATGGTAGTCTTGAGTGGGAGGATGCCACTCCTTTAGATACGAGGTTTACTTATGACCGTCAAAAAGCTGTTCAATATGCTAATCGTTGGTGGAATGATTATAACCCAGCTTATCGCGCCTTTGAGAATGATTGTACCAATTATATTTCACAATGTCTTCGTGCAGGTGGTGCACCAATGTGGGGATCACCTAATCGTTCTAAGGGATGGTGGTACTCTGCTAAAACCTGGAGTTATAGCTGGAGCGTTGCCAATGCTATGAGGTGGTACCTAAGTGGAGCACAACAAGGTATACAAGGAAAGAGGTTGGAAAGGGCTTCTGATCTTATGCTAGGTGATGTGATCTGTTACGATTTCGAAGGAGATGGGCGATGGAATCATACAACGATTGTGGTAGCTAAGGATGCAAATGATGAGCCATTAGTAAATGCGCATACGTCGAATAGCTACCATCGGTTCTGGAACTACGAGGACTCCACTGCCTATACACCTCAAATTCAATATAAATTTTTCCGAATTGGTGAATGAAAATATGATATAATACTCAGGTTAGTACAAGGAAGAGGTGAACGTGATGCCACTCCATATTGTGTTGTATCAACCTGAGATTCCCGCAAACACGGGAAATATAGCAAGAACATGCCTAGCAACGGATACAGTTCTCCATTTGATTCGTCCACTTGGATTTTCCACAGATGATAAAATGCTTCGTCGAGCTGGATTGGATTATTGGCATGATGTTGATATCCGTTATTATGACGGTATAGAAGAATTATACGAGTCCTTTCCTGAGGGGAGCTTTTACTATATTGAAAACTTCGGAACAGGGTATTGGACGGATTTTGATTATAGTGACCCGGAAGAAGATATTTTGTTTGTCTTTGGAAGGGAAACAGATGGAATCCCCACATCCTTGCTTGAAGGAAAGGAAGAACGTTGCCTGCGTATTCATATGAATGATAAAGTGCGTTCATTGAATCTATCCAATACAGCAGCTGTAATTGTATATGAAGTGATGAGGCAGCAGGGTTTTCCTGGATTAAAGTAATTCTTAGGTGTCATAAAAAATATTTAGGGGAAGGACTAATCTTAAAGGGTTAGTCCTTTTTCATTTCGATTTATTTCCTTTAAAAAGCTGTTAAGTTTATAATAAAAGCTCTAGTTCGTTTATTTTACATAATATCAACATTCACTATTACTAAGACCATAATATAGGAGGACATATCCTTGTGATTATTGCCATCATATTCTTGTTATTCGTCTCGCTTTTTTTCTCTGGAAGTGAGACAGCTTTAACAGCGACCAATAAGATGAAACTTCAATCGAGGGTCAACCAAAATGATAAAAAAGCAGAAAAGCTTTTAAACCTAATATCTCGCCCCAGTGAGTTTATTACAACGATATTGATTGGGAATAATATAGCGAATATTTTGCTACCAACACTTGTTACGACTCTCGCTATTCAATATGGGTTTAGTGTTGGTGTCGCATCAGCTATTTTAACAGTTACCATTATTATCTTTTCTGAAGTTATTCCAAAGTCTGTTGCAGCAGCGTATCCCGATCGTATTGCTTTAATGGTGTCTCCGGTGATTCGTTTTTTTGTATTAGCATTTAAGCCGGTTACCATTGTCTTGAATTGGCTGACTGGATTTGTGACCAAAGCGATCGCTAAAGGGAAACCAAGTGAAGTTACCATATCGAAAGAAGAGTTACGAACAATGGTGGACGTAGCAGATTCAGAAGGAACGTTTAATAAGGCTGAATATCAACGAATTAAAGGTGTTTTAGACTTCTATAAACTAAATGTAAAAGATGTACTGAAAACACCCAGAGTAGAGATTACTGCATTACCAAGTACGGCATCCTATGAAGAAGTACGAGAGGTCGTTATTCAAAATCCATATACCCGTTATCCGGTTTATGGTGAAGATATGGATGATATTATAGCTATTTTCCATTCCAAATATTTAGTTTCCTGGTCTATGGATAGTGAAAAACCTTTGAAAGACTTCTGTTATAAGGACCCATTGATTGTGTATGAGTTCCACAATGTTGAGTGGGTATTTCGTAAAATGACCAAGGAGAAGAATCATATGGCTATTGTATTAGATGAATATGGTGGTACGGAGGGAATCCTCACTCATGAAGATGCTATTGAAGCCATGATTGGTTTAGAAATTGAAGACGAAATGGATACCGAAGAAGATTCTATTGTAGAAAAAATGACAGCAACCGAAATCATCTGTCATGGTAAAATTACGTTGCATAAATTAAACTCATTATTTGAAACAGACATACCCGAGGATAAAGATGTATTAGCGGGTTATTTATTAGAAGAGTTCAGTGAATTCCCTGAGGAAGGCTCGGTATTAGAAAAGAATAACTTAACATTCAAAATATTAGAGATTGAAGGAAGAAAAATTAAAAAGGTCAAGATTATAAAATAGGCTTGAGATTGGATTCTCATATAAAAAACGCTCAGAGCATGAACTCTGAGCGTTTTATGATTTATTTAAGTTATCTTTTCGTGTCGTAGCCAGCTGTGAAGATCGATACAATAAACGTCACGACGACACCCATTAGTAAAGTTAATTTCATGGTATTGGCCTCCTTATGTAATACAAACGTCTATAGTCGCTATTATTTATTATACCCAAATTATACAAAAGTGTGAATGGAAAAGTAAAATGATGATGTATTTTTCATGTTGTTGTCACATTTATCCTTCGAATGGAATTATCTTACTAAAATGAAAAAGAATCGAATGTTCCAACTCAAACTCATTTTTCTCCCACCCTCGTCATAGACTGTACTAATTAGCAAATGCCCAACATCGACAGGGGAGGTCTTTTACGTGGACATTTTAAAAAAAATTCAAGACTACCGGGAAGAAGAGGAAAATTTGAAGTGGGAAGGGACGTTTGCAGAGTATTTAGAGATGGTGAAAGAACGACCATATCTTGCACAGTCTGCGCATTCACGTGTTTATAATATGATCAAACATTCGGGCATTGAGGAAGAAAATGGGAAGTTCAACTACAAGTTTTTTGATAACGAAATTTTCGGCTTAGAAGAAGCAATGGAACGATTAGTAGAAGAATATTTTCACCCAGCAGCGATGCGCTTAGATGTTCGAAAACGAATCTTGCTTTTAATGGGACCGGTAAGCGGTGGTAAATCTACATTAGTGACCTTATTGAAAAGAGGATTAGAGCGCTTTTCTCATACAGATGAAGGTGCAGTTTATGCGATTAAAGGCTGCCCAATGCATGAGGACCCTCTACACTTAGTACCTCATCATTTACGTGATGATTTTGCAGACGAATACGGCATCCGAATTGAAGGAAATCTTTCACCTCTAAATATGATGCGTGTTGAAGAAGAGTATGGAGGACGCATTGAGGATGTGAAAGTCGAGCGAATCTTCTTCTCTGAGGATAAGCGAACAGGGATCGGTACCTTCAGCCCGTCAGATCCAAAATCTCAGGATATTGCAGATTTAACTGGATCGATCGACTTTTCAACCATTGCTGAATATGGATCGGAATCAGACCCTCGCGCATATCGTTTTGATGGTGAGCTGAATAAAGCAAACCGAGGCATCATGGAGTTTCAGGAGATGCTGAAATGTGATGAGAAGTTTTTATGGCACTTGCTTTCTCTTACACAAGAAGGAAACTTTAAAGCGGGGAGATTTGCCTTAATAAGTGCTGATGAGATGATCATCGCTCACACCAACGAATCGGAATATCGTTCGTTTATTGCCAATAAGAAAAATGAAGCATTACACTCGCGTATGATTGTTATGCCTGTACCTTATAACTTAAAAGTGACACAGGAAGAGCGAATTTATGAAAAGATGATTCGCGAAAGTGATATTAAAGATGTACACATTGCTCCTCATACTTTAAAAGTAGCGGCAATGTTTACGATTTTGACACGTTTGAAAGATTCGTCAAATAACCAAGTAGATCTGCTGAAGAAGATGCGTCTTTATGACGGGGAAGTGGTCGAAGGCTTTAGTGATGTGGATGTAGAAGAGCTGAAAAATGAGCATCATGATGAGGGGATGAGTGGGATTGACCCTCGTTATGTGATTAACCGTATCTCATCAACGATTATTAAAAAAGAAATGACATCTATTAATGCACTTGATGTATTACGTTCCTTAAAAGATGGATTATCCAGTCATGCCTCCATTTCTAAAGAAGATAAGGAGCGTTATCTCAACTTTATCTCAATTGCACGAAAAGAGTACGATGAGATTGCAAAGAAAGAAGTGCAAAAAGCGTTTGTGTACTCTTATGAGGAATCAGCTAAAACGCTTATGGATAACTACCTTGATAATGTTGAAGCGTACTGTAATAAAACGAAACTACGTGATCCACTTACAGGTGAAGAATTAAATCCAGATGAAAAGCTGATGCGTTCCATAGAGGAGCAAATCGGAATTTCGGAGAATGCGAAAAAAGCATTCCGAGAAGAGATCCTAATTCGGATTTCAGCCTATGCTCGTAAAGGTAAAAAATTCGATTACTCTTCACACGAACGCCTGAGAGAAGCGATTCAAAAGAAACTGTTTGCTGATCTGAAAGACGTGGTTAAAATCACAACATCTACAAAAACTCCTGATGAGCAGCAGTTGAAGAAGGTGAATGAGGTGATTGCTACCCTTGTAGATAGCTATGGGTATAACTCATCATCAGCGAATGAATTGTTACGTTATGTGGGTAGTTTGTTGAATCGATAAATAAAATTAAATCAGATACCAGTCTACATGAGAGTGTGGGCTGGTATATTTTTATGGGATAAGAATATGGTGATGCCAAGTCATCTAAGAGACTTGATTGAAGGTGAAATGATTTCTATCATAATAGATTTAAAAAAATAAGAGTAAAGTAGGACATTTTGCTTATTTGTTGGTAGAATTTAGTTATCAAGTCTTTTTGTATATGGGGGGAGTATGAATGTTTTTAGATTTAACCATGAATGTTGCGGTAATCATAGCTTATTTATTTATTATAGGAATGTTATCAAAGGAAATACATAAAGGATATATTTATCAAACTATATTCCATCGTTTAGATACACAACTTGTTGCTGGAGTATTATTTGGAGTCCTTGGCATTATCTTAATGTTATTTAGCATTCAAGTTAATGCTGAGGTGTTCGTTGACTTAAGACATATTGCTACTGTTATAGCGGCTATGTTTTTTGGGGTTCCAGCTGCTTTGGGATCGGCGTTCATCATTGGTATAGCGCGTGTGGTTTTAGTTGGTGGTTTTTCAGAGGTCTCTATAACAGCCATGTTACTCATGTTTGCTATCGGCATTGTTTGTGCGCTTATGACAAAATTACCGTTTATACCAGCTATAAAATTTATCATTATGAATGTGGTTAGCATAGCTATAGTTTATTTGGCACTGTACTTCACTCTCGGTGTTTTTAATAATAACTATGAAGCTTTAATGAGTATTTATAGAGTAGATTGGATTATCGCTTTAATTGGAGGCATTATATCCTTCTATGTTGCAAATTACATCTTTCAATCAAATCAAAACTTTTATAAATTACAGGAATTCAATCAAAAGTTAGAGGAATCAAACTATCAATTGGAAGAGATGAAGAATCAACTTGCTCATAGAGAACAACAATATAAGTCTCTATTTGAATACAATCAAAGTGCAACCTTCACACTTGATTTATTTGGACACTTTCAGCAAATAAATAAATCAGCTGAAGTTATCACTGGATACTCTAAAGATGATTTACAAGGGTCAACTTTTATACCTCTAATCGATAAAGAATGTATTGAGGATACACTTTTGAATTTTAACAAGGTTAAAGAAGGGGAGTCTGTTACGTTCCAGACTGAACTTGTTCATAAGGATGGGGCGATCATAAGCCTTACTGTTAATACTGCCCCTATTATTATTGAGGAAGAAATTATTGGTGTAATAGGAGTTGCACATGATATATCTGTACAAAAACAAATAGAGAAGAAGGTTAAGGAAAGTGAAGAGCAATATCGCAGCTTAATTCACCTTTCTCCAGAGGTTATCTTTGTTTTAAAGGATACAAAGATTGAGTTTATAAATGATAAAGCTTTAAGTTTCATAGGAGTAAATCAAGTTGAAGAGCTTGTAGGAGAATCTATATTTGAGTTTATCCACCCAGATGATCGTGAAATAGTAGCATATCGAATCACTAGAGCAATGGAAACGAATAAGGTAAGTAAGCGACTGAATGATATTCGATTCCTACATAGAGAAGGAAATATTGTTCAAGCTAATGTTGGGACAAAGCTGATTAAATACAATGGACATAAAGCTATAATGGGAATCATCCATGACGTCACAGAGCAAAAAGAGATTGAACAGCAATTGAAAGATGCCAATCAAATGTTACGTGAACTATCACAATTAGATGGGCTTACAGGAATTCCGAATCGACGTTATTATGATGAAACCTTAGCCACGGAGTGGGATGATGCTTTGGCTAATGGAAGAGCACTGTCCTTGCTCATGATCGATATTGACCATTTGTTATACAATGACACTTATGGACATCTACAAGGAGATGCTTGTCTTAAGCAAGTTGCTCGTTCAATAAAAGCTTCCGTTAATCGACCACGTGATTTCGTAGCAAGATATGGTGGAGAAGAGTTCTCTGTAATTTTACCAGAGACTAACTTGGATGGAGCACTAGTTCTAGCAGAAAAGATACGTTCAGATATAGAACACCTATCCATTCCGCATAAATCATCCAAAGTGAAACCAGTGGTCACGGTAAGTGTAGGGGTTGCTTCGATTTTCCCTAAAGAGCACATAAATACAGAAGATTTGATACAAACGGCAGACAGTGGATTGTATGAAGCAAAAGAAAATGGCAGGAACCAGGTTAAAGCAGATACGATTGATAACATTAAATATAAAATTGCTCTAAAGACTTAATCAGATTTTATGTCGAATCCTCAGGTGACATGAGCTTACGATTAAGGCATAAAGAGGTGTAAATATGCTATACTGAAACCATTCTAGAACCACATTTATAAAGGTGGGTAACTTTTGGACAAACATCATTATGCCATTATCGATATAGGGTCGAATACGGTTCGACTAGTGATCTATCTTCGGAATAAGAGTGGAAGGTTTAAAGAAGTAGAAAACGTAAAAGCCGTGGCTCGCCTGCGTAATTATTTAGAAGATACTGGTGAGTTGAATGAAGACGGTATCCAAAATCTATTAAAGATATTAAAAAGTTTCAAAGAGGTAACGGACTCTTACCAATTAGACCAGCTTGTTTGTGTAGCAACCGCAACCATTCGTCAATCCACAAATCAAGAGGAAATAATTGCGCGAGTTGAAGAACAGATCGGTTACAATATGATCATTTTATCTGAACGAGAAGAGGCGTATTATGGTTATTTAGCTGTGGTAAATTCCACCTCAATAACAGACGGAGTTACCATCGATATTGGTGGTGGAAGTACGGAAGTAACCTATTTTGAAAACCGCAAAATTCAATATTCTCACAGCTTTCCGTTCGGTGCATTGACGCTGAAAAACATGTTTGTCAAAGGTGAAGTGCCTACCGAACATGAAATGAAAAAGCTTAGTGGTTATCTTAAGGATCAGTTCGAATCACTGCCTTGGTTAAAAGGTCGGCAAGTCCCGCTAATCGGGATAGGAGGAAGTGCTCGTAACCTTGCTCAAGTAGACCAATCCTTAAAAGAATATCCACTTGCAGGTCTTCATCAATACAGTATCAAAGACCATGATATCCAATTTATAAAGCAATATTTAATGACTTTAAACTTTAAGAAACTACAAAAGGTAGAAGGTCTCTCGAAAGATAGAGCAGATATTATTTTGCCAGCTATTGAGGTTTTCGATTCTTTATATGATATTGTGGGTGCAAAATCTTTTGTATTGAGTAGAAAAGGATTGCGTGATGGTGTGTTTAATGAACAACTAACAACAGATTTTGGCATTTCAATTTTTCCAAATGTAATTGAAGAAAGCTTTAATGAACTAGCTTCTGATTTCGATATCAACTATAAGCATGTGCTTAAAGCAACCGATATAGCTATGAAAATTACGAATGAGCTTCAAGAGCATGGAGATGGAGACTTTTCTTTCACAGAAGAGGATGTAAGTCTTCTGAAAAGAGGAGCTTTTGTTTATAACTTAGGAGGTTATATTGATTCAGAATCTAGCTCTCAGCACACCTTTTATTTACTAGCTAATCGAACAATTGACGGTCTCTTTCATAAGGACCGCTTGAAGGTAGCGTTAATTGCATCATTTAAGAGTAAATCGATTTTTAAACAATTTGCTCACCCATATAAGCATTGGTTCTTAAAAGACGAGAAGAAAAAACTTCGCTTACTAGGAGCTATTACGAAATTTTCTTTTAGCTTAGATTCGACTAGGAGAGGAATTGTAGAAGACATTCGAGTGGATGTTCAAAAAGAAGAATTGCATATGCAAGTGTATTGTAATCAGGAATCTTTACCAGAAGAATATCAAGTAGAAAAACAGAAAAAACATCTTGAAAAAGCGATTAAACGAAATGTACACGTTTGTTTCCAACCATATGAGGGGTAGCATAATAAAGCTATCTCTTTTTTTTATTTAAAAGTTATAACATCAAGCCTAATATCAAAGTATCACTTTGTTAACAATATCTTCATATCAAATTCATATCTGCTTTATAATCACTTGGTAAAATTCAAGTGACTCATATGTCTCAATACAGAGGAAGGGTGATGGAGACGAATGAAACAAACAAATGAATTAGGGAATCCTCTTTACTACAATAATAGAGAATTGAGTTGGCTTGCTTTTAATGAGCGGGTATTGCAAGAATCCTTAGATAAGCATAACCCTTTATTAGAACGACTGAAATTTTTAGCGATATTTAGCTCAAACTTAGATGAATTTTTTATGGTTCGGGTAGCTGGACTAAAGGATCAGGTGAAAGCAGGTTTTAACAAACCAGAAAATAAAGCAGGATTAACACCCAAAGAACAACTCTCCAAGATCTCAGATAAAAATCATAAGCTAGTTGATATGCAGTACTCTACATATCAAAACGTGCTCCTTCCCATGTTAAAAGAAGAGAACATCTCATTTGTCTCGATGAATGAACTCACTCGAGAACAGTATCGGGTGATGGAAGAATTCTTTGATGAACAAATCTTTCCTGTCTTAACACCTATGGCTGTCGATGCATATCGTCCCTTCCCTATGCTTCTAAATAAGAGTATTAATTTAACGGTTGTACTTGAAGATGAATTTGACGTAGAAGAAGAAGGTCATAAAACGGCTATTGTACAAGTTCCTTCTGTATTAAATCGATATGTAGAACTGGACGCCTCCAACGAAAAGGTTCGTAAGTTTATAATGCTTGAGGATATCATTAGTCACTTTCTATATAAGATGTTTGCTGGTTATATAGTTAAATCTGTGACAGAGTTCCGGATCACACGAAATGCAGATATGACAATCCATGAAGAAGGTGCTCGTGATCTTCTAAAAGAGATTGAGAAAGAATTAAAAAAGAGGAAATGGGGGGCAGCAGTACGTCTTGAAATAAAAAAAGATCAGTATGACCCCAAAGTACTTCAATTTCTTTTAAATGTTCTGGAAATCCATCGAAAAGACGTATATGAAGTTGATGGCCCCTTGGATTTAACCTATCTTTTTAAATTCTATGGGGATCTGGAGGATGACAAAGACCACCTTGTGTATGGAGGGCTTATTCCACAACCCCCTAAAGACGTCGGCTCTGAAGAAGATTTATTTGAGCTTGTAAATGAACGAGATATCTTTCTTCACCACCCTTATGAATCATTTCAGCCAGTCGTTGATTTTGTTGAGGATGCTGCAGATAATCCGGATGTATTAGCTATCAAGCAAACCTTGTATCGGGTTAGTGGAGATTCACCTATTATAGAAGGGTTAAAGCGTGCTGCAGAAAATGGTAAGCAGGTTACGGTATTGGTTGAGCTTAAGGCACGTTTTGACGAAGAAAATAACGTTCAATGGGCAAAAGAACTTGAGAAATCTGGTTGTCACGTTATTTACGGGATGAACTATCTAAAAACACATAGTAAAATTACGCTGGTCGTGCGTAAGAGGAAGAATAGAATCGACCGATTAGTTCATCTCGGAACAGGAAATTATAACGACCAAACTGCCAAATTATATACGGATATGGGAATTATTACTTCTAATCGTAAATTTGGGATCGATGCAACGAACTTCTTTAATTATTTGAGCGGCTACACAGAAAAACCGAATTACCACCACATCTCAATGGCTCCTTTTGATATTCGAAGAGATTTCTTAGCTTTAACGGATCAAGAAATTCAAAGTCATAAACAGCATGGCAATGGTCGTATTATTGCAAAAATGAACTCTCTGACAGATAAAAAGATTATTATGAAACTTTATGAAGCATCACGAGCGGGAGTCAAAATTGATTTAATCGTCCGTGGAATTTGTTGTTTACGGCCTGGTATTAAAGGGGTAAGTGAGAACATACGTGTCACAAGTATTGTTGGAAGATTTTTAGAGCATAGTCGCATCTATTATTTCCATAAAAATGGTGAAGGGAAAATGTACCTCTCTTCAGCTGATATGATGACAAGGAATATGGAAAAACGAGTTGAATTGTTATTCCCTATCTATGATGGGGGCATAAAAAAGCGCCTGCAAAACATATTGAAAATTATGCTTGAGGATAACATGAAAGCACGAGTTCAAGATTCAGATGGAAATTACCACTATGTAAAAAGGGACAAAGGTGAAAAACCAATTGATAGCCAACTTGAGCTGTTTTCTATGGCCTATACAGTTGGTGAAGATGAAGAATAAGCTATAGAATTAGCACCATTGTTTTCATTTTTCAATGGTGCTTTTTCTTATTTTTACACTTTTCTTCAACAAATTTCGAATTTTTTTTTGTTTTCATGAAAAAAACTAGGGTAAAGTAGTTGAAGAAGAAAACGGAAAATCATTATAATAGAAGATGAGTTTGCAAACGTTTACGTCAGAGAAAGCGAACTTCTATTGGAGGTAGTAAATCGTGTCGAATAATGGGTCTAATGAAAACATTTGGGAACAATTTCATGGCCCCAACATGGGGTACATTGAAGAACAGTACGATCTATACTTAGATGACCCTGCAAAAGTTGACCCGTCCTTAAAAGATGTATTTGATCAATACGGAGCACCTGATTGGATGGATGCTCAAGGCGGCGGAACTTCTGTACAAGGGCCATCAGCTGGAGATATTCAAAAAGTAACCTCAGCAATGAAATTGGTTGAGGCTATTCGTCGTTACGGTCATATGGAAGCGGATATTTATCCAGTAGGGCAAAAAGAAGAGCGTTATTCTCCTACACTTGATCTGAAAACATATGGTTTATCAGAAAAGGATTTGGAATCAATTCCAGCTAAGTGGATCTGGAGTGAGGCTCCTAACCATATATCTAATGGTCTACAAGTTGTAGAAACGCTGAAGAAACGTTATTCAGGTAAGATTTCATTCGAAGTAGATCATGTGAATAATGATCAAGAGCGTGAATGGCTTCAGAATACAATTGAGAACGGAGATTATGTGAAAGAGTTTTCGGCAGATCAGAAGAAACAAGTGTTAAAACGATTAGCCCAGGTAGAAGGATTTGAACACTTCCTAGGCAAAACGTTTGTAGCACAAAAACGTTTCTCTATCGAAGGTTTAGACGTTATGGTACCGATGCTTGATCATATGGTTCAAGCAGCATCAGAGGATGATGTCGATCATATTATGATGGGGATGGCACACCGTGGTCGATTAAACGTGTTAGCTCACGTATTAGGGAAACCATACGATATGATTTTCTCCGAGTTTCATCATGCACCAAACAAAGAGTTAGTGCCTTCAGAAGGTTCAATCGGGATTAACTATGGTTGGACAGGGGACGTAAAGTATCACTTTGGAGCAAGTCGTGAGGTTGAGAAGGATGAAGAACGTACGACTCGAGTGACACTTGCACATAACCCTTCGCACTTAGAGTTTGTTGATCCTGTTGTACAAGGCTTTGCACGTGCAGCACAGGATGACCGTAGTAATCGTGGTTGGGCTGAACAGGACACAGGAAAAGCATTTCCTATTATGATTCATGGGGATGCAGCATTCCCTGGTGAAGGTGTAGTGGCAGAAACTTTAAATATGAGTGATTTACCAGGTTATCGTGCTGGAGGATCTCTACATCTTATTGCGAACAACCTTGTAGGATTTACAACAATTGAAAAGGATGGGCGCTCTACTCGTTATGCAAGTGACCTGGCTAAAGGGTATGAGATTCCAATTGTTCACGTAAATGCAGATGATCCAGTGGCTTGCTTATCCGCGATTAATCTTGCGTATGAGTATCGTAAGAAATTCCATAAAGATTTCTTAATTGATCTTGTGGGATATCGTCGTTATGGCCACAACGAAATGGATGAACCGCGTGGAACACAGCCACAGTTGTATAAAAGTATTGATCAACATCCAACGGCTGCTACACGTTATGCAGAACAACTTCAAAATGAAGGAGTTCTTACTGAAGAAGAGTACAACAATATGCAAGAAGAAGTTCACCAAAACCTTCGTGATATTTATGAAAACATGAAGGAAAACGAAACAGGTGAAATGGATGAACCGAATGTACCTGAAGAAATGGTGAATGGTCTTGAATCCATTGAAACAGCTGTACCATTAGATGATTTGAAAGCCTTAAACAAAGGCTTACTCAAGCGTCCGGAAGGCTTTAATGGATTGAAAAAACTAGAAAAGATTCTACAGCGTCGCGAAAATGTACTTGAAGAAGGAAATAAAGTTGACTGGGCTACAGGTGAATCATTAGCATTTGCTTCAATCCTTAAAGATGGAATGCCGATTCGTTTAACTGGACAAGACAGTCAACGAGGTACATTTGCTCACCGTCATCTAGTGCTACATGATGTAGAGGATGGCTCTACGTATTGCCCTATGCATGGCTTAGAAGAAGCAAATGCATCCTTTGAAGTGTATAATAGCCCATTATCTGAAGCAGGTGTGTTAGGCTTTGAATACGGCTATAGTGTACACGCTCCTGAGACTCTTGTTCTTTGGGAAGCACAGTACGGCGACTTTACGAATGCGGGTCAAGTTATAATTGATCAATTCATTTCTGCTGGACGTGCAAAATGGGGCGAAAAATCTAGCCTTGCACTTCTTTTACCACATGGATATGAGGGACAGGGACCTGAACACTCTAGTGCTCGCTTAGAGCGTTTCTTAACGTTAAGTGCCGAGTATAACTGGACGGTAGCGAACGTTACGTCCTCAGCACAATACTTCCACTTACTGCGTCGTCAAGCGGCGATTGGAAATAAAGATGCTGCACGTCCTCTGGTACTCATGACGCCGAAGAGTCTAATTCGTAACCAACGCGTTGCTTCAGAAGGGAAAGCCTTCAGTGAAGAGTCCTTTAAGCCACTTATGGAGCAACCAGGTCTTGGGAAGAAGAAGACGAAGGTAAAACGCCTAGTTATCGGAAGCGGTAAAGTCATGATTGATTTAGAAGAACAAATTGATAATGAAAAAGACCGTGATTGGGATTGGCTGCATATCGTTCGAGCAGAACAAATTTATCCATTCCCTGAAAAGCAATTAGAAGAGATCTTGGACTATTATTCCAATATTGAAGAAGTGGTTTGGGTTCAAGAAGAGCCACGTAATATGGGAAGCTGGGATTTCGTAAAAGAAACCCTCTATCGTCTAGTGAAGAAAAATCAAGAGATCAGCTATATTGGACGTCCTAAGCGTTCATCACCAGCTGTTGGGGAACCAAATATACACAAAACTGAACAGAACAGAATCATCCAGGAAGCACTAAAGCTATCTAAAGGAGGAGATTCCAATGAAGGAAATTAAAGTACCAGAGCTCGCAGAATCCATTACAGAAGGTACCGTAGCCGAATGGCTAGTTAGCGAAGGAGACCAAGTCGAGAAAGGCGATGCCATTCTTGAGCTTGAAACAGATAAAGTAAACGTTGAAGTGAATTCAGACTATAGTGGTGTCCTCGCTGAAGTTCTCGTTCAAGAGGGCGATGATGTAGAAGTAGGCGACACAATTGCCAAAGTAGACGAGAGCGGCGAAGGTGGCGGCTCCTCCGATAGCAAAGAGAAAGAAGAACCAAAAGAAGCGTCTCAGGACGATTCTAAGCAAGAGCAACAGGATGAAAAGCAAGAAGAGAAACAAGAAGCTAAAGAACAACAGGGTGGAGAAGAGCAGGATCCAAACAAAGAATCCATTGCATCTCCAGCTGCACGTAAAAAAGCACGTGAGCTAGGCATTGACCTAAGCAAAGTATATCCTAAGGATCCACTAGGCCGTATACGCCCAGAGGATGTTGAGGAAGCAGCGAAAAAAGGGAAAGAAGAGCCTGCAAGCTCAAAAGGCGGAAGTGGCAAAAAAGAGAAGAAGAAAGAAGACAAGTCTTCTGAGAAAACGGAATTCTCTAAGCCAGTTGAGCGCGAGAAAATGTCTCGTCGTCGCCAAACGATCTCTAAGCGTCTTGTAGAAGCGCAACAGAGTGCAGCCATGCTTACAACATTTAACGAAGTCGATATGACAGCTGTTATGAACCTTCGTAAAGAGCGTAAGGATCAGTTCCAAGATAAGCATGATGTAAAACTTGGTTTCATGTCCTTCTTCACGAAAGCCGTTGTTGGTGCTCTTAAAGAGTTCCCACTTCTTAACGCTGAAATCCAAGGCGATGAAATTGTGAAGAAACAATTCTATGATATCGGTATGGCGGTATCTACAGATGACGGACTCGTTGTACCAGTTGTACGTGACGCGGACCGTCTAGGCTTCGCTGGTATCGAAAAAGAAATCGGCCGTCTTGGAAAAATGGCTCGTGATAAAGAGCTTGGCCTTGATGACCTACAAGGTGGTTCCTTCACAATTACAAACGGAGGAATCTTCGGCTCATTACTATCTACACCAATCTTGAATACTCCACAGGTTGGTATCCTTGGAATGCACAGCATCCAAAAACGCCCGATGGTAATGCCAGACGACTCCATTGAGGTTCGCCCTATGATGTACATCGCTCTTTCTTACGACCACCGTATCGTAGACGGAAAAGAAGCTGTACAGTTCCTAGTGCGCATTAAAGAAATGATTGAAGATCCTTATAACCTACTATTAGAAGGTTAAGGAATATGTAAGAAGCCCATTGGCACTGGCCAATGGGCTTCTTTTTATGTTTAGAAGCTTATTACAAGCCCCCTTATGTGGAAGACTTAGTTTCGAGATAAAGTGTCGTATGGTTCCGTTGCTTTTGTGGAGAGCGGCGGGCTGGGGAACGGGGGGCGTTCCTGCTGCCCCACACGACGTGGGGTAGTTCGGTGTTGCTACAGGAAGTAGCGGTTTTAACCGAACTTCATTGTTAACTTTAAAGCCTCCTCATTCGCAAGCTCTCTGCGGGGTCTCGTCACTCCGTTCTTCCGCTGGAGTCAACCCGTTCCACAGCCCACCTTTGCCGAATGGTGACTAACGGAACCGCCGTAGTTCTGGGA
>NZ_AULJ01000048.1 GCF_000425225.1 Pontibacillus marinus BH030004 = DSM 16465
ACTTTCCCACCACATATTGATTGGAAAACATATTCACAGAAGTTGCTTAGACCCTTGTCATGATAGGATTATACTACCTTGGAATTAGAATACCTCATCCTAGAACTACGGCGGTTCCGTTAGTCACCATTCGGCCAAGGTGGGCTGTGGAACGGGTTGACTCCAGCGGAAGAACGGAGTGACGAGACCCCGCAGAGAGCTTGCGAATGAGGAGGCTCGGCGCTTCGTCCGCAGGAAAGCAACCCGTTCCACAGCCCACCGCACTACACAAAAGCAACGGAACCACCCTACACCAGCTTATTCAAGATAACTGCCATATAATTGAATAACCATCGCCACAATTATCGTAACTACAAAAAAAGAAGCACTCAATGGAGTGCTTCTTACTTGTATCTCTAATGACCATATCCAACAAGTCTGATCACTGACCGTTTTTACTTGCCGGAATTACGGTATGAAATTGTCCCTTCTCATCAAAAAACACATCGTTCGAGATTGATTCCAGGTATCGATATTGTTTTGACCTATCAACATTAGATAAAGGCGTAATTTGATTGTTTACAAGAGTATGAGGATGGAATGACATGGTTACCTTTTCATTCTCTAATGTTAACTCCAAAACCCCAGTATCTGCCGTGGGTCCTGATACATAATCAGGGAAAAGAAAGTTTCCTAACGAATAAGCAATAGGCTTGCCTTTATATGTCTCAAATCCTTGTAGAACATGGGGGTGAGAACCAATGATGGCATCAGCCCCATGATCAATTAGTGATTTAGCAATGTGCTTCTGATCTTGATTCGGCTTATTAACTTTTTCGTCTCCCCAATGGTAATACACGAGAACATAATCGGCTTTTTCTTTTACCTTTTCTACGATAGTAGAAGCGCGGTCTACCTGATAGCCGCTCGCTATGCCAGGTTTGTTCTCTCCTGCATACCAACTCACTGAAGGGAGGACTTCAGAGAATGCTAGAAACGCAATTTTATTCCCTTTAATATTTACGATACGTTCAGCATATGCGTCCTCTGCATTTCTTCCAGCGCCAATCTTCTCCATAGAGGCTTCTTCAAGAGCATCTAATGTATCCAGAAGTCCCTTTTCGCCATAATCTAAAGTATGGTTGTTTGCTAGACTTACCATATCTACTCCAGAGGTTTTTAACCCATCTAATAGGAGAGGGGAGGCTTTAAAGTTATATTTTTTCGGGAAAGCGCTAGTCGCATGGGTTATCGGAGTTTCTAGATTAATAACCGTGTAATCACTTTTTTGAAAATACGGTTTTACATATTGAAAAGGGTGATCCGCACCATTTTCCTTCATGCTTTGAACTAAAGAGTATTCCATTAATACATCTCCACCGAATGTAATCGTAATAGGAGATGTGTCATACTGTCCTAATGCGACACATGGATTAATGCCGAATATAGACATGGGTGCTGTAAGCCAGTACATAGACCTACAAGTATCTTGCAAAGATGATGATTCCTTTTCCATTGATTCGTAGGTTTGCTTCGTCCAGGATAATGGATCGCTTTGTTTGGCCAATACCTGATGGTGACTTGGTGACAATCCTAAGATGAGAAGAAAAAGGACGATTACATAAAGTCGATTTCTGATCATCGACGTATCTCCTCCTAAAAAAACATACTACCATCATTAATAGCCAACAATTTGAAAAATATTCCTATAAGGCTACCGTTTTCCATTATAATAAAAAAAGATCTTTGAGCACATCAGTACATTGGCTCAAAGATCGCTATAGCACGTTTATCATATCCACCATCATTAGGATGAAAGTCCCCAGTACAGGTGATTACAGTTACACGTGGGTCCCCTTCTTGAAGCTTCATCACATCTTTAGGTACGTTGTCTTTATGATAGACTTTTACATCAGCTAGTCGATAAGGTTTTTGTTCTCCATCTTGAAAGGTGAGCGTTAATTGTTGATTGGTTTCCCATGATTCTAGACCATATAGGATTCCTAATTCTCCATTCCAATCACGGTGACTGGATAACAATAAATTTTGCACATTATGTCCTTTTGTATTATACCAAGAGAGCGTTTTAGGATCCTCTACAGTTCCCATTCTTCCTTTTTTATCAAGACCTACACTTTTAATGTTTACAGTGGTACTCGTTTTGTGAAAGGTTGCAGATACGGGCATACCATCTGGATTGATTATGGTTTTCTTTTCCTTAGGTTTTGAACTCTTCGTTTCATTTGTGTCGGCTGCTTGCAAAGATATTTTAGTAGAAGATGATCCTTTAAAAGAATAAGAGACATCTTGACTTGTTTTAGATGCTGGAGTGTTTTGAAGTGTAGAGCTTGACATGAAAGCGAAAAATATAACAAACAATACTGCTATTCTTGTAAGGTTACGTAGAGAGAATATTTTAATCACCTCTTACTATCTTATGTATAGGAACCCATGCCCTATTAAGAGCATGGGTTCTTATTTACTATTCTTGATGTTGCTTTCTCCAAGCAAATATTGAAGTTCCTGCGATAGCCATTAGGCCAAGTGCCATCCAACTCCAAGTCATAGATTTCTGACTTGAACCGTCACCTGTAGATGGTACGCCAGGTGTAGTTAGAGAGTCAGAGTTAGAGTCACTAGCAGCAGATGTCCAGCTATCATTAGAACCTTCACTGTCCCAATCATTGTTATCGCCAGTGTTCGTCATTTCCGTATCATTAGAAGAATTATTGTTACTTGCAACCGTAAGTGTCATTTCATCTTCATAGTTATCAGTAGATGCTGTTACGGTTATAGTACCTTCACTTTTCGGTGTAATGTTACCTTCAGAGTCTACCGTTGCTACTGATTCATCACTTACTTCAAAATCAACGTTCTGAAGATCTTCAAGGTCGTTACCATTTTCGTCCTTACCGTTCACCTTAAGCTTTATGTTTCCATCCACATCAACATTTGCTTCTGGAGTATCGAAAGAAATATCACTTAGGGCAGAACCGTCGATATTAACTTCTAGTGTGTCCGTTTTACCATTTGCATTTGCTGTAATCGTTACAGTACCTTCAGCTTTCGGTATAAGATATCCATCTTCTGTTACTTCAGCAATGTCTTCATTGCTTACATCGAACCAAACGTTAGCTATGGCACCAATTTTGTTATCATCTTGATCTAAGCCTTTTACCCAAAGCTTAAGCTTTTCGTTAACGTTCATATCTGCTTTAGAAGACTCTAGAGAAATCTCCGTTACTTCATCTAGGTCAACTTCTGCGTCATCTTGATCAAGGTTTCCATTTGTATTACCTGTAATAGTAACAGTGAAGCTGTCTTGTTTACCATCAAGCATAGCCCATACTTTTACCGTTCCTGTTGCTTTTGGAACAAGGTGACCGTTCCCATCAATTGTTGCTATGGAGTTATCACTTACTTTGAATTCTACGTCTTTAAGATTCGCTAGAGCGTTACCTTCAGTGTCCAATCCATTTACTTTAAGGTTAAGCTTCTCATTAACTCCAATTGAGGATTTAGGTGCATCTAGATCAATTCCATCAATGTCATTTCCATCGATCATCACTTCCATTGTATCTGTCATTCTATTTGCAGTAACTGTTACAGTAACCTTACCTTCTTCTTTTGGATGTAAGTGTCCATTCGCATCAATGGTTGCTTTAGACTCATCATCTACAGAGAACGTTACGTTACTTATGTGTTCCCACTTGTTTCCTTCAACGTCGAAACCATCAACATCTAATAGAAGGGTTTCTTGTAGATTCACGGTAGCTTTTGGAGCATCAATTTTTACTGAATCTAGGTCCTCAGTATCCATTTCAGAATCAGCATTTGAATGGATCATTAGGTCAAGCTTTGTTTTACGACCATCATCTGTTTTTAACCAAACCGTAAGTTTACCGGCATTCTTTGCAGTAAGCATACCCTCATCAGTAATGTTTGCTTTAGCGTCATTGCTTAGTTCAAATGTAACGTTTTCATTTTCCATTAAACCGTCCCAAGAGAGCTGTAGGTTTTCCCCTACATTGAGCTTTCTTTCATCTGCAGTTAGATTAATAGAGGTATCAACATCTCCGTCTAATTCTGTATCTTCACCTTCATCATCATCATCTTTGTTCGCCATAACGTTGAATGTGAAGTTCTCTGAAACGTCTCCAGCTGATACGGTAACGGTTACTGTTCCTGCTGCATTAGGTATAAGTTCTCCGTTGCTGTTAACCGTTGCTACTGACTCGTTATTTACGCTATATTGGATATCACTCATGTCTTCTATGATATTCCCGTTAGCGTCCCAGCCTTTAACGTTAATTTGTACGTTCTCGCCAACCATAACATCCGATTTAGAAGAGCTTAGCTCAAGTTTATTTACTGTGCTAGCATTAGCTTCAGTTTCGGTTACGTCTGCATCAACATCTGTGTCGTCATCTCCTTCAGCTGCTAGTAAAGTACTAGGTAGAAAGGTGAAAGAAAGTAACATAATTAGGACTAACGATATAAAACTTTTTTGCATAAGTTCACTCACTCCATTTTCTAAATTTTAGCTGATCAGCGCTACAACTTACATTCCACCCTTAGAATCTTTTAAACATAAAAATAGTCGAGAAAACCTATTATTTTTTTCTGAATAATTGTAAAATAATAGATAACTATATCGAATTTATATCTTTATTGTCGGTCTATAGAATCATAAAAAGGGGGGCTTTAAGATGGATAATCATCAAATTGAAAAGGATCTAAAAGTGAAACAAAATGGTGTTCTACTTAAAGTTTTAATTTTTTCTATTTTGCTAGGTGTAGGAGCTGAGTATATCGTCTCGGCACCTTGGTTAAACATGGTTGTAATAGGTGGGGGAGGAACGTTAAGTGTTTTAATCATTGCTATTTTCCACTACTTGCAAAAATTTCACCGCGTTATTCCTTATATCGCAATTGGTTCCATAGCAACAATAGGTTTTGTCATCATTATGACCTCTACTTATGTAACAAACATGCTTTTCACATTTTATGTTTTAGCTGTAGCAGCGGTATCGTTATCGGTTTCCGTTTTAACAACTGGCGGAATATTAGGTGCTTTACTTCTTACATATTTTGCGATTGAAAAAGGAGCTATGTTCAACTTTGATTCGAGAGCGATGGCCATTTCTTTTGTGTTTTATGCTCTAGTATTTGTTGTTTTATTTATTCAAGTTCGTCTATCTAAAAAGCTTTTACTAGATGTGCAATCTTCTTTGACGAAGAGTGATGAATTGCTGCAAAAGCAACAAAAACAAACAAATTTAATTCAGCAAACCGCTCAGAAAGTCTATGAACATATGACAGTAATTAATCAAAATAGTTCTGAACATACACGTACGATGAATGAAATGAACGCTTCTTTTAGGGAAATTTCTCATGCAGCCAATTCCCAAGCGGCTTCCGTTACAGACATAACGGGTGCGACAGATCATGCAAACAACATGCTAGAAAGTATGATCGAGTCTTTTGAGAAGTTAACAAAAGCGGGGCAAAAAGTGCATGGAGATGCTAAAGAAGGACATGACTCCATTCATGAATTAGAGAATACAATGACAGGGTTTAAAGATTCTTTTAAAACGATGAGTAATCATATGGAGAGTTTGTCGAAAAAGATTGGGGAGTCAACTGGATTTACAAACCAAATCCAAGACATTGCTGAGCAAACCAATTTACTAGCTTTAAATGCTAGTATTGAAGCAGCAAGAGCTGGTGATTCTGGGAAAGGATTCGCTGTTGTAGCAGAAGAGGTACGTAAATTGGCAGAAATCTCGAATCATACTGCACAACAAATTAATGAAAATCTAAAAGGTATAGAAGTAGATGCTCATGATACGCAAAAGCAAATGGGGTCAAATGAAGTTAAGCTCGAGGAAAGTTTAGCAATTTCTCAGGAGGCATCTAAAGCCTTTGGTGAAATCACGCAGGAAATTGCTCACTTTATAGATCACTTGAAAAAATTTGGGGACCAAGCGAAGGAAATCAAAGAGTCCTCAGAAGGTATCGATCAATCTGTGAATGATCTTGCATCGGTAATTGAACAAACGACAGCGACCATGCAACAGTTACAAGTAACCGTAGAAGAACAAACAAATAAACAACAAAGCTTAATGGATTCCATTCATGAAACACAAGCTGCCGTTGGTGAATTAGAAAACCAACATTAAGATTTTAAATAGCCTTCTCATTTATTGATGAGAAGGTTTTTTAATTTAATATGAAAGTCTTTTGTTTATTGTAAAAAAATCGTGTTATATTGAAGATAATGTTTATATAAAGAGAGGATTACAACATGATACGTACAAAAATGTTTGTTCTGGCGATTGGATCTGTTCTAGTTCTAGCTGGTTGTGGAAACGAAAGTCAAGAGGAACTTAGCGGAAACGAATCCCCAGAAAAGAATTCAGAACTCAATCAAAAGGAACAACCTGAAGAAGGTCAATTTGATTCGGATAAAGAGGAGAAACAGGAACCAAATCAAAATGATCAGGGAACAGAACCTGAAGACAAGAAAGAAAATGAAACGAATCCTCCTAAGGAAAATGACGTTGTTTCAGAACCAACGAGTCTGCAAGTTGTCGTTAATAAACAAAGACAGCTACCAACTGGCTATCAACCACCAAACCTAGTGGTACCAGATGTTCCATTTTACTTTGATCAATTCATGCAGAAAAAGCAAATGCGTCAAGAAGCTGCTACTGCGCTAGAAAATCTATTTCAGGCAGCCAACGACCAAGGATTAGACCTCGTAGCTGCATCGGGTTATAGATCCTACGCGCGACAAAAGTCAATCTATCAAAGTAACGTTGATGCTTATGGGAGAGAAGAGGCAAATAAATTCTCTGCACAGCCTGGACATAGTGAACACCAAACAGGTTTAGCGATGGATGTTACGATAGCTGAGCTTTCCTTCAAACTTGTTCAAGAGTTTGGAAAAACACCTGAAGGAAACTGGCTAGCAGAAAATGCATATAAATATGGTTTTGTCATTCGCTATCCAAAAGGAAAAGAATCCATTACAGGATATAGCTACGAACCTTGGCATCTCCGTTTTGTAGGGAAAGAAGACGCAAAAGAAATTCACGAAGCAAGTAAGACATTAGAAGAGTTCTATGGTCACATGCCTGGAGAAGAAAAACCAACAGAATAAATCTGTTGGTTTTTTTACACTCAATTAATAGCTAATTCCAACTCGTGTGCCAAAAAAATTGTCATCCTTAAAACAATCCCATGCAAAGCGAGCCGTATCTCCAGTTGTAATCTTCTTCCCATCTAATGGTAGAACATTCTTTTCCCAACGAACCCCACCTTGTTGTTCCCCTTCTGGAAGGTACGTGGGACAAACCACGGTCCACTTTGAAGAGTTTTCCGCTATGGTTTGATAGGCTTTCAAGTGTTCTTCGGCTGCAAAGGTAGTCTTTCGTTTCGATTCTGATGATTGGAAACGATATTTTCCTCTCTCATAACGACTGTCTAAAATACCAGCGGTTCCAATGGAGACGATGCGTTCAACTCCAAGCTTTTGCATACCATTCACAATTAATGGCATGCTTTCCGAAAGGATTGTTGTTTTATCTGTACTTAAAGCTGAGATAACACCTTCACTTCCATGAAGAACCTCCAACACATCCCTTTCATGAAGAACGTTTCCTATAATGATATCAGCAAAAGGAATGAGCACTTCAGCTTTATTTCGATCACGAACAAGTGCTTTCACTTCATGTCCCTCTTCATGAATATGCTTGGCTATCTTTTGACCAACACGTCCAGTAGCACCGAAAACGGCGATTTTCATATCTTAAATGACCTCCTAGCATTTTAAATTACTGTAAAAATTCAGAAAATTATTGTGTGTTATATGTAAATCTCTGCTATTCTGAATGTACATGTATCGTTCAGAAAGTGGGGAGAATGATGAAGAACAAAAAACTGATTAGAAGCTGGGCTTTTTATGATTGGGCAAATTCAGCTTTTGCTACGACCATCATGGCTGCTGTTATGCCAATATTTTATGTGAACTATGCTGGGGCCAATCTTGAAAACTCCACAGCTACAAGTTATTTAGGTTACTCACATTCAATAGCAGCGCTTATTGTTGCGATATTAGCACCAATACTTGGAGCTATTAGTGATTATTCTGCGTCGAAAAAGCAGTTTTTACGATTTTTTGCCTATATGGGGATGATCGCAAGTATATTGCTAGCTTTTGTCGGGGAGGGCCAATACCTTTTTGCATCGATCCTTCTAATCATTGGGACAATCGGCTTTTCAAGTGCCAATGTCTTTTATGATGCTTTTCTACCTGAAGTTGCAAAAGAAGATAACATTGATCGTGTTTCTACCACAGGGTTTGCTTTTGGTTATATTGGGGGAGGCGTTTTATTAGCGATTAACCTACTCATGATCATGAAGTTTTCATGGTTTGGCTTTCCTTCCACCACATTCGCAACCAAAGTATCGCTAGCATCTGTGGGGGTCTGGTGGTTCTTGTTCTCGATCCCTCTGTTTAAAAATATTAAAGAAGCAAAGAAAGAGAAGCAAACGCGAAGCACCTCTTTTGCCAGAATTGGGTTCTCTAGAGTAGGTACCACACTGAAATCAATCAGTCATTATAAGCAATTACTTCTTTTCTTACTTGCGTTTTGGTTATTTAATGATGGAATTTCCACGATAATTAAAATGGCGACAGCTTATGGAGCAGAAATTGGGATTGGACAAAATGATTTAATCGCAGCCCTACTTATAACGCAATTTGTAGGTATTCCTTTTGCTTTTCTGTTCGGATGGCTTGCTAAGAAAATTTCAGCGAAACGTGCGTTATTAGTAGCATTATGTATTTATGTAGGAATTGTCATTTTGGGCTACTTCATGCAAACAGCTCTTCATTTTTACGCATTAGCCATTTGTGTTGGTTTCGTGCAAGGTGGAGCTCAAGCACTTAGCCGCTCGATATTCGGACGTATGGTTCCTGAAAATCGTCATGCTGAATTTTATGGTTTTTACGGCATTTCATCAAAATTCTCAGCTATTCTAGGGCCAGCTGTTTTTGGAATTGTCGGTGGACTTACAGGTTCCAGTAAGTTCGGAATTTTTTCCCTTCTTATTTTCTTTATCCTTGGTATTATCCTTTTGCTTAAAGTGGATGTAGAAAAAGGGGAGAAGGAAGCAAAACAAGGGTCCATCGACCAAGATGCACCCCATGTCTTTACTCAATAAACGTTATACGATTGGCTTTGCGTATTGATTAACGGCACGTTGTTCTAGAGGTTTACCCGTATCATATGAAATATTTTTTAGCAGATTTTCTAATTCATTTTTTGATTGAGAAGTTGGTTTTTCCCAATAAGAGAATACAGCCTGCAAGATTTGATAGCCTTCATCTTTTGCTTCTTCATATAAGTTGAGGAAGCTTTTGGTGGAGGCTTCATTTGTGGCTGAATGACGCCATTCACCATGTTGATCATTGAGATAATCCTTTTTGTCATGGAGGGGTTGGTGAGAAAATGGAGAAACAAGCGATCCGAGTAACTTGTTCTTCCAACCATAAGGGTCGAAAAGGATTCTAAGGGCAAGCTTCATATCACGGTACGCTTCTTGTATATAGGTGCTTGGAACAGATTGGTGAGTTTGTGGAAAATACTCTTTGATGTTTTCATCCAATACATTCACCACTTCTTTATTTAACGTTTTCCCCACGTCAATTTGTTGGTTTACAGGGTTTTTCCATGTTTTTAAGTTGCGGAAACGCTCCATCATAACGGTATCAATGTTTACTTCAAGTACCTGATGATTGTTCTTTTCATAACCAGCGAGAAAGTGAATGTAAGGGTGCGTATTACGGTCTAATACATGGTGAGTTACAAATCCTGCAACATAGGCTCTTGTGTGGGCAGACTTCTGTGTAGCAGACTCAATTAGGTCGAGTAGAAAAGGACCACAATGATCATGGTGTAAAACTTGTCCAACTTGATTAACCGATTGATCTGATTTCCATGGCCAGAAGTTATGATAGAAAAAAGGGTCCGGCCCTTGAGCACCAAGATTTAAGTATTTTTTAACATCTGAAAAGTCTTGGGGTATTTCCAATGAATCAATAAGTTCTTCACAAAATAAAATATGTGTCCAAATATTAGGCATTCTTCAAGCATCCCCCTTGGCAATAATGTTATCATATAATTATTATAAGCGATTACATAGTTGGAGTAGAAGGGGTTAAGCATCTTTTCTACCGACTATGAATCATGATCATAATGTATAAACTAGGAGGCATTACAATGGATTATCGTATTGAAAAAGACACCTTAGGCGAAATTAAAGTACCAGCAGATAAGTACTGGGGCGCGCAAACGCAGCGTAGTGTTCAAAACTTCCCAATCGGAAATGAGAAGATGCCAAAAGAAGTGATTCAAGGGTTTGCCATTTTAAAAAAATGTGCAGCAAAAGCCAATAACGAATTAGGTTTATTAGAAAAGGACAAAGCAGATGCTATTGCTCATGCAGCTGATCGAATCCGAAATGGCGAGTTAGATGAACACTTTCCACTTGTAGTATGGCAAACCGGTAGTGGTACGCAATCAAACATGAACGTAAACGAAGTGATTGCTTACGTAGGAAGTGAGTGGTTGAAAGAGCAAGGTTCTGAGACACGCCTTCACCCAAATGATGATGTAAACAAATCTCAGAGCTCTAACGATACATACCCAACAGCTATGCATATTGCATCTGTTTTAAAAGTAGAACAGGAAGTACTTCCATCTCTTGATCGTTTAAAGAGTACATTGAAAGAAAAAATGGATGCTTATAATGAAATTGTGAAAATTGGTCGTACGCACCTTCAAGATGCTACACCTCTAACATTAGGACAAGAAATTAGTGGTTGGCATCGCATGCTTGAAAAAACAAACGATATGTTAAAAGACAGTTTGAGCTACGTTCGTGAATTAGCCATCGGTGGCACAGCTGTTGGGACGGGCTTGAATGCTCACCAAGATTTCTCTGAACAGGTTGTAGAAGCAATTTGTGATGAGACAGAGAATGCATTTATTTCAGCACCAAATAAATTCCACGCACTTACCAGTCATGATGAGCTTGTTCATACACATGGTGCTCTTAAAGCACTTGCTGGCGACTTAATGAAAATTGCAAATGATGTTCGCTGGTTAGCTAGTGGTCCTCGTTGTGGAATTGGTGAAATTACCATTCCTGCAAATGAACCAGGAAGCTCCATTATGCCAGGTAAAGTAAACCCAACTCAGGCTGAGGCTATTACAATGGTTTCTACTCAGGTAATGGGGAACGATGCAACAATTGGTTTCGCAGCAAGTCAGGGTAACTTTGAGTTAAACGTGTATAAGCCTGTTATTGCTTATAACTTCTTACAATCTTGTCAGCTACTTTCTGACAGCATGGATTCCTTTAACGACCGTTGTGTGAAAGGGCTTGAGCCAAATCATGATAAAATCAATCAATACCTAAAAGATTCTCTCATGTTAGTAACGGCTCTGAATCCTCATATCGGATATGAAAATGCTGCTAAAATTGCGAAGAATGCATTTGAAAAAGACTTAACGCTTAAAGAATCTGCTATTGAAACAGGCATTTTAACAGAAGAGCAGTTTGAAGAGTATATTGATCCAAAAGAGATGACAAAGCCAAACGCTAAATAAGTACTCCAGTGCACAAACTTTATAGAATAAAGAAGAAGCCCTCAAGCATAAGCTTGAGGGCTTTTAGCCATGATATTTAATTATTGTTGTCCACCGAATTGCTGTTCAGCAGCTTGTACAAGACGTTTTGTAATTTCGCCACCTACAGAACCGTTTTGACGAGATGTAGAATCTGGACCAAGTTGTACGCCAAACTCTTGAGCAATCTCAGTTTTCATTTGGTCAAGTGCTTGTTGTACACCAGGTACTACAAGCTGGTTAGAGTTGTTTTGAGCCATTAGATTTCACCTCTTTACCATGTATTTTTTTTGGTGGGCTTCCCTGATGTTTACCAGTTGAGCCCGCGTTGTAAAGTGTGTTTCTTTGTTGTGTACTCCTATTGTGTGAGGATATTGAAAATGTATGATAGGTAATTTTGACCAACGGATTTTTGTTTCTGATTTAAAGAGTTTGTATGTATGTAACTTAATTAAGAAACAAAAGATCTTCATATTAGCGTTTTACGATATTAGAAAAGTATTATGTACACATAATTAAAAAAGCCTTCAATAGTAGAGGAAGAAGAATAGCATTTCTTGAAATGGGCGGTATAAATAAGCTTGTATTATATAATATTTACCAACAAAAATTCATGATAGGTTTTCGAATATTGGTCACACTATGCTTACAGGAGGTGAGACAACATGGCTAACAACAACTCTAATCAATTAGTAGTACCTGGTGTACAACAAGCTCTAGACCAAATGAAGATGGAAATCGCTCAAGAATTCGGTGTTCAACTTGGTCCAGACTCTACTTCTCGTCAAAACGGAAGTGTTGGTGGTGAGATCACGAAGCGTCTTGTTCAGGCAGCTGAACAACAATTCGGTGGTCAACAGTAACAACTGAATATCATTGGATTAAGGAGGAATGGGTGACCGTTCCTCCTTCTTAATGAGTTTTTTTGAGTTTAATCAATATTTTTTTACATAATCAATCATTTTTAAGGGTAATAGAAAGATAACAGACCTTGGAGGGATTCTGATGTATGTTTGTCCAGCTTGTAATGGACTGCAAAAAGTAATAAAGAATTGCTCTGACTGTGAGGAGCACTTAACCGATCAGGGAAAGCTTGTGGACTATTTAGATGAGTATAGTCCTTATTTAGATGATGAAGGATTAAAATTAGTCGACGGAGATCCCCAATCCACAGAAAATCATGTGTGTGTTCATCTATTGAGATGCCCTAAATGTGGTACAGAAACACACGTTAAGGTATCGGAGCAATCCAATTAAGAAAAAATAATGAATGTACAAAAAATACCTCCTACCATTATGGTAGGAGGTTTTAGTGTTCTATATTAAATTAAAGGGGAAACGTTTTTATCGAATTCGTAATTCAGATTCATTATCAAAGAAGTGAGCTTTGTTCATATCAAGAGCAAGGTCGACTTTTTGTCCGCCTTGAATATCTGAGCGAGAATCAACACGTGCGATAAATTCCTGCCCACTAACAGAAGAGTAAAGGTAGGATTCAGAGCCCATTAACTCGGCTACATCGATCGTAGCTGTTATTTTCGTATCCTGACTAGATTCAATAAATACAGGCTCATCGTGAATGTCCTCAGGACGAATTCCTAAAATAATGTCTTTCCCAACATAATTTTGTTCACGTAACGTTTTCATTTTGCCTTCAGGAACTTTGATTTTGTAGTTTTCCATTTCAAAATACTGCTCGCTTAATGTTCCATGTAAAAAGTTCATAGCAGGAGAGCCAATAAAGCCACCTACGAAAACATTTTCTGGCTCATCATAAACGTCTTTTGGTCGGCCTACTTGTTGGATAATACCGTCTTTCATAACAACAAGACGTGTTGCCATTGTCATCGCTTCAGTTTGGTCGTGTGTAACATAGATCGTTGTCGTTTGTAGACGTTGGTGGAGCTTTTGAATTTCAGCACGCATTTGAACACGTAGTTTGGCATCTAGGTTGGAAAGTGGTTCGTCCATAAGGAATACTTTTGCATCACGTACGATCGCGCGGCCTAATGCAACACGTTGACGCTGACCACCAGATAGTGCCTTTGGCTTACGGTCGAGATAACCCTCTAAGCCTAAGATTTTTGCTGCATCTTGAACGCGACGGTCGATTTCATCTTTTTTAAATTTGCGAAGTTTAAGACCGAAAGCCATGTTGTCATAAACGTTCATGTGTGGGTATAGGGCGTAGTTCTGGAATACCATTGCAATGTCACGATCTTTTGGTGCAACGTCATTCATACGTTTATCACCAATATAGAAATCGCCACCAGTAATTTCTTCAAGACCAGCAATCATACGAAGTGTTGTAGATTTACCGCAACCAGATGGGCCGACGAATACAATAAATTCTTTATCATCAATATCTAAATTGAAGTCTTCTACTGCTGTAACTTTATTATCATAAACCTTGTTAATATTTTGTAGTTGTAGCTCTGCCATTATGAAATCCTCCTATATGTAAGCGTTTTTTATAATGTAACTTCAGTTTATGAGAAATCGCTTACACGGTAAATGGCAGATGTGCACAAAGATGTTGAAGGCCTTTTGTGCACGTTACCTACTTGTCTTCTTCAACATTCACATGCATGAGAGCTAAATAGGTCAACAGGGCCCCTTGAAACTGTTTGATATTGATATTGGTTTTTTCAATATATTTATCAACACGGTACTGTAGGCTATTACGGTGCATAAATAATTCTTTTGCAGCTAAAGTTGCATTGGAATTACATTCTAAGAAAACTCGTACTGTCTTTAAGAGCTCATGATCATGAATCGTGTCCCCTAATATAGTAGAAACAATATGTTGTTTGGTGTTTGAGTCTAATGAATGAATATATATATATGGAATAATGTCTTGATACGTTGTTACAGGTTTAGGGAAGTATGTTAGCTTTGTTTCAAAACATTGCTTTCCCCATTTGTAAGCCTCCGGAACATCAGGGAGAGCGTGATAATATGGCGTAATGTACATATAAAGCTTCATATAAAAATCACTCATTAGGACATCGATTACATGTTCATACGAAATGCTTTCTTCGTGAAGGTTAGATCGTTCTTCAATAATAAATCCTTGATGGTCATTTTCCCATAGAATCGGCATTGTGTGAGGAAACAATCCTTGTATAGCTTCGTGAAACGTGTTAGGCTCAACCCCTTTTTCTGCGAGAGAGAAAAAGACAAAACGGAACTGAGATGGAGCTTTGTCTTGGTGTTGGTCTGTGTTGTGGTGATAGACCCAGTCATACCAAATCCGTTCTCGTTCGGTAAGAGTAGATTGTTTGGGGTCGTAGGGTTCAAGCAATGTATTCAGTAATTTCAGTTCCTTTTGCGCAAGGTCGGAAAAAGGAATGCCAAAAACTTCCCCATTACTCGAGCGGAACCATTTATATTGACTTTGATTTACATTTACTGTAGATTCAAATATTATAATATTTGGATATAATGATTTTAGTTGATCGAACATGGCAGACCTCTTTCTATGTTTTTTTATTTATAGGAAATTACAAGATGGTGGCTTGTGTATAACTCTTTAAACAGAGCGAGGCCACATCCAGCTCCAGCGCCCAGCAACGAATGGACTTGGGCCCACACGATGTGGGTCAGATCGACGTTGTCACAGGACGTGACGAACTTAGTCGATCATACTTTTTCCGTACGATAAGTCAACATCGATTCACCAAAGCTCATCGTGTTTCCTTTACACGTTTGAGAAATGAAATTTTAACAAGGAAAAAAGTCGACGTAGCTAAAATTTCTAGGTGAAAGTACCACGGCAACTAAGCTTCTGTCTGCGCCTGCCGGCTTGCCAATCAGCAAGTTTGGTTAATCGTACTACGGGCTCAGTCCAGTCCCTTCGTTGCTACCCGGGCGCTTCCGCTTTAGTTCTTATTATACAATGTGACACATATCGACTTTATGCTCAAACTTTTTTTCGTAGCATTGCTATAGTATAATATAGGAAAGACTGTTGATATAAAGAGTATGTTCTGGATATATATGAAACCGTTATTAGGAAAAGGGGGCAACGGACATGGAAAATCAAGAAATGAATGATTATTCCCAAGATATGAAGAATCGTTTAAAACGTATAGAAGGACAAGTGCGAGGCGTTCTTAAGATGATGGAAGAAGGTAAAGAATGTAAGGACGTAATCACGCAATTGTCCGCAGCACGATCAGCTATGGATCGTTCTATTGGTTATATTGTAGCTAAAAACTTAGAGACGTGTATTCGATCCTCTGAAGAAAACGGCGAACCAACTGATGAATTAATCCAAGAAGCTGTGCAAATGATTGTGAAAAGCAGATAAGCAAAATGCAAAGGACATCAGCCATAAAAGCTGATGTCTTTTTTAATGTCGCTATGCAGTATGTCCGTATTACTTATGCTGTTGATGCTCAGTTTCATTTGGAAATGGTTCGTTTTCCTTCGGTAGTTCACGTGCTTCTTCAATCTGTGCACGGTTATACGTGGAACGTACAGTACCTCCAGCCATTCCTTCATTAATCATGCGGTCGACATCCACTTCATACTTCTCGCGGCTCTCTTCCTGATATCCTTTTTTCGGATCTGGCATATTCTATCCCTCCTTAAGGATAGCTTTCCTCATATTTAGGGGATCATGTGTATGGAAAGGAAGCAAAAATAGTCGAGCAAATTACACTCGACTTAAGTTTCCGTCCAGCTCCAGCGCCCAGCAACGAATGGACTTGGGCCCACACGACGTGGGTCAGATCGACGGTGTCACAGGACGTGACGAACTTAGTCGATCATACTTTCTCCGTACGATAAGTCAACATCGATTCACTTTGTTCATCGTGTTTCCTTTATCGTACTACGGGCTCAGTCCAGTCCCTTCGTTGCTAAACGGGCGTTTGCGCTTTTGTATTCTCATATAATGTATTCACATAAAAGTATTTTGCATAACGGAATGGATAGGAGAGAATAACAGATTGTTCCTTTAAAAAGGTTGGGTGGTCATAAATCGCAAAGCCTGGTTTGGAGTTTGCTTCAAATAACCATACTTTCCCTTCTTTATCTATACCAAAATCAAAGCCGATTTCACCTAAAGGTCCTGACACTTGTTTTTCCAATGCTTTGCTAATAAGAAGAGCTACGCGTTCAAGCTTGTGATAAATAAGTTGGCTTTCTCGGTCTCCATACATCTCATCAAGCGTGTGTATCGTTCCGCCTCGTTTTACATGAGTCGTTAAGCTTCCTTTACCTGCAAACTTCATACATATAGCTGTTACTTCCCATTCGTTCCGTTCATTTTTATTCGTGTGCACACGGTAATCCATAGGGGTAGAGCGTAATGATTTTAAAGGAACTTCTGGTTGAGCGATATAGCCATAGAATCCGTTAGGGAACTGTTGATCAAAAAACTTGTTCAAGTCTTGATAGCGCTGATGGATTTCTTTATCTTCGTCATAAAAGATGCACTCGATTTCTGATGTCTCTTCTTGTACCCTGCACTTTTTAATACCGGCTCCTTTACTGCCGTGAATAGGTTTAATAAAAAGGCTGCGATGTTGATATAGAAGATCATGAAATCTTTCTTTTGTAGGGTGCAAAACAGTTGAGGGGAGGTAATGAGATACATCGTTTGTTCTCCTAAGTTGGTCATAAATTTTCCATTTATTAAAGAAGCCTGTATTAAACATGATCGAAGTATGCTCTAAACGCTCTCGTGCATCTAAGACAGAAGGGTGATGTTCAACTTTCCGATTCGGAATACGGTCATAAATTACATAGGGAAATGGAAACCGTTTCATGATCCATTCGCCATTGTGAAAAACATAGCCTGTAATACGTTGTTCTACCCAATCGATATGCTGGTATCCAAAAAACAATGTATCAAATCCATAAGACTGACCTGTTATCGACATGGATTCAAAAACAGGTGTGCGATCACCAATGGGCTGTATATCATCATCTTGAAAGCCGGCCGTGTAAACACCTAACAAGGGCTGAAATAGAATACATCCTGAATCAACAAAGCAGGAGAGTGTTTCATCTTCCGGTAGGCGTAATGTATTCATTAGGTCATGAGAGATATAGAGTGTATCTTCATCTTTCTGATGAGTCATAATTTCAGCCTCTTCCGTATGTGTACAATACGTTAATGTCATCTTCTGCTGAAAGCCCTTATAAAGATGTTTCGGCACAATTATTCTCTTTCTGTGGCTTGGGTATCGTTGAATCTGAAAGTGGTAACTTTCCATATTTCATTGCCCTCCTGTTTACGGTCTCTTTCCATACCTATGATTTAATAGAGGTAAACATGCTTTTCTTAATAGTAAAAAAGTATAAGTTGTAGCTCATAGTTGTCTAGCTCCAGTCCCTTCGTTGCTAAACGGTCGCTTGCGCTTTTCTTTTACCTTAAGAGAGTATAAAATTTTAAGGAAGGGAATAGTGCTAGGGAAGCAAAGTACTCTTTATAAAGACGAGATGTAATAGAGAAAGGTAGATCTTATGAATACGATCGTTATGATTTTATTAATGATGGGCGTGGGTGCCCTAATCGGTGGGGTCACAAACTCCTTGGCCATTAAAATGCTTTTTCGACCATTTACAGCAAAGTACATTGGTAATATGAAGGTTCCATTTACTCCAGGATTAATTCCTAAGCGACGTCAGGAGCTTGCTGATCAGTTAGGCAAAATGGTTGTAGAGCACCTTTTGACGCCAGAAGGGTTGCGAAAGAAGCTGCATGATGAGGCGTTTCAAAATCAAATGGTGGAATGGGCGCAACAAGAAGTGTCTTCGATGTTAAAGAGTGATCAATCTTTAAAAGATTGGATGAGTGAGCTAGATATCTCAGTAGATCGTGACCAAATCCATAAAAGTATGTATTCTTTTGCCCATGAGCGTTATCATCAAATGATGAAAAATCAAAGACAGAAGTCTATTCGGACAATTATTGGGCCAAACTGGGACCATAAGGGAAAAGAAGCGATGGAGCAAGTAAGCGAATATGTCCTTCATAACCTAGAGGAATACATCTCAAGCTATGAAGGTAGACAAAAGATTACAAACATGATTGAGAATTATCTTGAAGGACAAGGATTTCTCGCCAACATGGTTTCATCGTTTATTGGTACAGATGGATTAGCAGAACGCATTCAACCTGCTGTTTCGGATTATCTTCGCTCTCAGGACGCTAGGCTTTGGCTGAAAAGAATCTTAGAAGAGGAATGGGAAAAGTGGCTGAATAAACCTGTTCGCTACTATGAAGATAAACTTGGAGCAGACGTAACAGCAGACATGATTGCAACTACCGTAGCAGACGCACTTCCAGTAGAAGAATGGCTCAATCGTTCCGTTAAGGATATCACAGAAAAATATCAAACCTATGTTGTAGACCAATTTGTTCCAAAGCTTGTTCACAAAAGCGGTGACGTTTTATCCGATCGCATACCGGATATTATGAGCAAACTCCATTTATCTGACGTGGTGAAGCAAGAAGTTGAATCGTTTTCCGTTGAACGGTTGGAGCGCATGGTATTGGATATATCACGAAAAGAATTTAAGCTGATCACCTACCTTGGTGCCCTCCTTGGAGGAATTATCGGTTTAATTCAAGCGGGAATCATTCTGATGATGGGCTAAACGATTTGTGCAATTCCTATACACAGTAGATATGGTCTGTTATAGTGGTAGAGGATAAAGAACGAGGAGGATTTAATTCATGGCAAATATTTATGATCAGGCAAATGAACTAGAAAGAGCAATTCGCGAAAGCGAAGAATTTCAAGGCTTAAAACAAGCATATGAAGCTGTTATGGCAGATGAGAACGCAAAGCAAATGTTCGATAACTTCCGTAACACTCAAATCGAGCTTCAACAAAAGCAAATGCAAGGTCAAGAAATCTCTGAAGAAGAAGTAGAACAAGCTCGTAAGGTAGTGGAAACTGTACAACAGCATCCACAAATCTCAAAGCTTATGGAAGAAGAGCAGCGTCTTAACACTGTAATTAACGACGTTAGCAAAATCATCACGAAGCCACTTGAAGAACTTTACGGTGCAGAAGAACAATAAAGATTTGAAGAACGCCAGGGTGCAAAACCCTGGCGTTTTTTTAATGGTTATATAAGCAGGAATTCCCTGGTTTTTACCGAAATACTTAATAATGAATAAGTATTCAGTTTTTCAAAATTAGGGGGATCCTTGAATGAGTTATTATAATGTGAAAAGTGAAAATGGCATCACTCACCTAAAATTCACGAGACCAGACAAGTTAAATGCATTAAATGTGGAAAGCTTACAAGAATTAAAAGATCATCTCAAAACGATTGAACAGAATGATGACGCCATCGTTGTTTTATCTGGTGAAGGAAAAGGGTTTTGTGCAGGTGGAGATGTATCGATGATGGAAAGTCTACATGGTGAATCATCTTTCCATGAGGTGATGAGTGTAATTGAGGAGATTATAGAAACGATTTATCTTATGCCAAAGTTAATCATTTCAGCCGTACATGGCTCAGCAGTTGGACTAGGGCTTAGTATAGCTTTATCATCCGATTATGTACTGGCCCATAATCAATCAAAGCTCTCTATGAACTTCATTGGTATTGGTCTTTTACCTGATGGTGGTGGCCATTTCTGGTTACAAGAGCGCTTAGGTGTTCATAAAGCAAAACAGTTTGCTTGGCATGGAAAATCGCTTGTAGCATTAGAAGCATATGAAGAAGGCTTAGTGGATGAAGTAACTGAGGATGAAGCGGAGACTGCTGCTTTAAGCCTTGCACAAGCATGGCAAAAGCGCCCTTTACAAGCTATGATTGCAACGAAGCAAGTTTATCATCGTAATCGCATTAAAGAGCTTCAAAGTTATATGGAGCAAGAACGAAACTTGCAATACAAATTACGTGGTACACAGGATCATAAAGAAGGCGTACAGGCATTCATGCAAAAACGAGAACCACATTTTGTGGGGAAATAACAAAAGCACCCTCAGAATAATAAAAGGACTACCTTACATTAGGTAGTCCTTTCTACTTTTACCGATGAAACAACACCATATGTCCCTCTGGAGCTACGCAACGATGTGTATGGTCTTCGTAACCTTGGTCGGCTAGCTTTTGTTCACCAATTTTTTTGGCATCATCATCATTAGGAGCTTCGAAGCTTTCTTCTAACAATTGAGTTCCATCTTGTGCGAATACAGTTAATACATAGGCTTTCATGATAGATTCCTCCTTAACAATTGACCACTTACTTTATTCGAAAAATCTTGTCGAATTCCTTCATGAAAATGATAAGGGATTTATTTCCTTATAATATTTCGTTACATTTGAATAAACTTATGAAACTTTCATCCCACTTCTACCGTATAATTGAGACAGAAGGAGGAGTAACAAAATGACATTATCCCTACACAATGTAACGAAGCGGTTTGGATCCTTTACTGCAGTGGATCAGTTGTCACTTCAAATACCAGAAAACCAGATTTTTGGTTTTTTAGGTGCAAATGGAGCTGGTAAAACGACAACATTTAGAATGATTCTAGGCTTAATTGATGCATCCGAAGGTCATATTACTTGGAATAATGGTGCTATCAACTACAGTAAAAGTCACCTTATTGGGTATTTACCCGAAGAGCGAGGTTTATATCCTAAATTAACCGTAAAAGATCAACTGATTTATTTAGGTCGCCTTCGAGGTATGAATAAATCGGATATCATAAAGGAATTAGATGGTTGGCTAGAGCGTTTTAATGTGCCGGAATATAAAAATAAAAAAATCGAAGAGCTATCTAAAGGGAATCAGCAAAAAATTCAATTCATTTCAGCGGTGATACATAAACCGAAACTATTAATTTTAGATGAGCCGTTTTCTGGATTAGATCCGGTTAATGTTGAAGTCTTAAAGAAGGCCGTTATTAACTTAAAAGAATCAGGAACTTCTATTGTTTTCTCATCACACCGTATGGATCACGTCGAAGAGCTGTGTGAGCATTTGTGCATCCTACACAAAGGTCAACCTGTAGTTCATGGAGGATTAAAAGACATTAAGCGCTCGTTCGGTAAGAAAAACGTAGTGGTTCATGCTGACTTTGACTTGAATTATTTAAAAGACTTGCCGGGTGTTGTAACGTATAAGCCTTCCACAGAAGGATGCGAACTTCAAGTGGAAAGTGAACAAGTGGCACAGGATGTGTTCCAAGCCCTTTCAGGAAAAGGATTTGTCCGAACCTTTGATTTAGAGGAACCATCTCTTAATGATATTTTCATAGAAAAGGTAGGTGACTCCTATGAATAAATTTTGGGTGATTTTCACACATACATTTATGACCCGACTCAAATCAAAAGCGTTTATTTGGACGACCGTTATAAGTTTGGTTTTTGTCCTAGGGCTTACAAATATCGATCGAATTATGGATCAATTTGGAGGGGACGAAAAGGCAGCAGAGGTAGCTGTTATTGATGAAAGTGGAGAGTTATTCTCCGGGTTAGAGCAACAACTATCCACACAAAAGGATGTTGTAGACATTCAACAGTTTGATGGCACAAAAGAGGAAGCGAAACAAGCTGTTAAGGATGAAGAGTATAAAGGTTATTTACACTTATCTTATAATGAGTCAAACATACCAGAAGCCCAGTATTTTGCTAATCAAATTGCTGAAAACAAAGTAAGTGGTCGACTGCAACAAGCTATTCAGCAGTTAAAAGTAGCCGTGGCTACAGAAAAGGCAGGAATTGACCAAGGAACGATCCAACAAATCTATGCACCTGTTGCGTTTGAAAAGGTTGCTCTCCAAGAAAATGCGAAAACACAAGAGGAATTAAACAAGGCTCGAGGACTCGTTTATATTATGCTGTTCCTTTTGTATATGGGCGTTATTATGTATGGGAATATGATTGCGATGGATGTAGCTAAGGAAAAATCATCTCGTGTAATGGAAATTCTGATCTCTAGTGCTTCGCCTGTTAAACAAATGTTTGGAAAGATCCTAGGCATTGCGTTACTCGGAGTACTTCAATTTGGATTGATTCTTATCGTGGGGTATCAATCTATAAAAGCGAATATGTCTGATGATGGGATAGGGGCTTTTCTTGGGTTGAGTGATCTAGATATGGATACACTCATCTATTCTATCGTGTTTTTCTTATTAGGCTATTTACTCTATGCAACACTGGCTGCGATGTTAGGTTCACTTGTTAGTCGTATTGAAGATGCTCAACAGCTTATTACACCAATGACATTGATGATTGTGGTTGTGTTCATGGTAGCGATGTTTGGTTTAAACGCACCGGATTCAACTCTTATTACAGTTACTTCTTATATTCCATTCTTTACACCAATGGTCATGTTCTTACGTGTTGGAATGCTTGATGTTCCTTTTTGGGAAGCGGGTATCTCGATCTTACTTTTAATCGCAACTACAATTGTGCTGGGAATAATCGGTGCAAGAATTTATCGTGGTGGCGTGCTGTTATATGGGAAGTCTTCTTCATTAAAAGATATAAAAACAGCTATTCAATTGTCTAAGAAAGAATCATCATAATTTGCATAGTAAATGTACAATTAAGAAAAAGACAAGAGCTTGGGTTCCCCTGGTTTCTTGTCTTTTTATGTAGGTTTATTCATTTGTTTAGCCCATAATCCACAGCTTTTTCCATATCATTGTAGTAAAATAAACTGGAGAAACCTAAAAGGAGTTTTTGAATGAAGGTGCTTCAAAATCGAAAGCAATTAGGGATTCTTATATTTGTTTTAATCGCAATCGTCTTGTTTTATTTATTTAGCTCGCAATCGATATCCACTTTAAAAGAAGAAGAAGAACCTAGTGAACCACAAGATTTTAGTAATAAGCCTTATGATATTTTCTTTACTCATTCAACCTTTCAGAAACAACACGAAAGATGGTCCGTTCAAGCGGAAGGGTATCAATTTATACGTTTCTCTGAAGAAGGACAAGAAGAGTATAAAACAGGGAAGCTGACAATTGAGTATAAAGGGGATCGCTTACCAGAAGGACCATTTACCGCTAAAGTTGAAACGTTATCTGGAAGTGTTACACATAACTATGATGATCAACCGCTCGATGAAAGAAAGATCACGTTTTTCAGTCTAGATCATCTCGGTCATCGCGGTTCAACTAAACCTGTTACTGTGACGCTTGAGTGGAAAGATAACAAGGATGTATTAAAGTTAGAAGGATCTGTTCAATCCTTTCATGAGCATCACATTAAAGAACCGATTTCTCTTGATAAAGTAGAAGCTCCTGAGCTTGAAGAGATTTTCAATAGCGAAAAAAAACATAAAACGGTTGTGGAAAATGGAGAATTAAAAATGAAAATTTCATCAGTCCTTTTACTTTCTACACCATTTCGAAATGATGAAAAGAAAACTCCGATGACGTTAAACCTTCCTACAGACAGCATGACTATCCCCTTTTCCTTCCAGGTTGATAATGTTAACGAAGGTAAGGAGGTAAGCATTTTCTATCGAAATGAATTCGGAAATATAATAGAGATTTGGAATAAAGGGGTAGAGCCTGAAGACCTAAAAAATGACTCATTATTTGTTAATCAATCTGTTCCATTTAAACATTTCGGTCGCAAACAAATTTGGGCTGAAGTGGATGGAAAAGTGGTTGGTAAGATTGGTTTGTCTCTACGACCAAAAATTCCTTCAGAATAAAAACACAGCGAGAGGATTACTCCCCTGCTGTGTTTTGTTTTTTGTATTGCATGTTATTCGTTTGGTTATCAGGTTCATCACGGAACTTTTCAACAGGGCCGCTGTTTGGAGAGCCTTTGACACTAGCTGCGCTTTTTCCACGCTCAGATGGGTCCTTTTTACGTTTTGGCATCACTCTCACCTCCATCCATAGCATGACCAAGCTGAGGATGAATTATGAAAGCGAACGTGCATTCGTCTATTCGCTTTGGTACAATACAGACAAACTTATATACATAGGGAGAAATAGGTATGAAGGAACCAATTAAATTTATACATAGCGCAGATCTTCATTTAGATAGTCCCTTTCAAGGGTTTTTTGACTTACCTGAAGAGATGTTAGCTCAAGTACGGGACAGTACGTTTCAAGCTTTTGAACGTTTGATACAACATGCCATTAACCATGAAGTGGATTTTGTTTTAATTGTTGGTGATTTATTTGATCAAGATGGAAGGAGCTTAAAAGCTCAAGTACGTCTACGAAAAGGGTTTGAAAAGCTCAATGAATACGGGATTGATGTATTTCTTAGCCACGGTAATCATGATCATCTTGGAGGAAGCTTTTATTCTATAGAATTTCCTGACAATGTACATATTTTTAATGAAGAAACCGTAACTTCTTTTCCTTTTTTTAAAAACGGGGAAAAATGTGCGGAGATTTATGGATTTAGTTATGAGAAGAGAGCTGTGATTGAACCGAAAGCGGGAGAGTTCATCCCTTCATCAGAAAATGTGTTTCACATCGGTATGCTCCACGGGAGTTTAGCGACTAATACAGATCACGATCTGTATGCCCCATTTCGAATTGAAGACCTTTATACCCGTGGTTTGGATTATTGGGCACTCGGTCATATTCACAAAAGACAGCAGCTTAGCGAAGACCCACCCATCTTCTATAGTGGAAACATTCAAGGAAGACATCGAAATGAAGGTGGTGAAAAGGGGTGTAATCTGGTTGAGCTATCAGAGACAGGTCACTCGCTGCAGTTTTTACAGACTGGTGTGATTCGTTTTGAAACTCGTTCTTTAGACATTGATGATTGTGAAACGCTAATAGAACTGGAGAAGAAGCTTTATGATTGGAAAGAAAAGCTTCGCAACGAGAGTGTTCCGACTTTATTACACCTTACGCTTAAAGGAGATCTTCCATCTGAGGAACAACATGCACCTGATTTAAAAGATGAGCTGAGGCAAATATGGAACGAACAAGAAGAGGGCCAAGAAAACTGGATCTGGATTCATAAGCTAAACGTAATGAAAGATGAAGAGATGGAACGAAATCAGCTCGCGCAAGGGTCTCATTTTGTAGGTGAATTGCTTCGTACCATAGAAGAGATTGAAGATGTTGAAGAAGACCTTCGGGAATTAACACAACACCATGCTCTTCGAAAATATGTTCAAGGTTTTTCAGAAGAAGAAAAAGAAGAGATAGCCAAACATGCTGAAGATCTATTACTTAATGAGCTTGTAAAGGAGGGGGATTAAACGTTGAAACTGTTATCAGCAGAAATATTCGGTTTTGGAAAATGGCAAAACCAAACGATTTCATTTGAAGAAGAAGGACTTACGATTCTTTATGGGGAAAATGAAGCTGGTAAATCCACACTTCACGAGTTTATATTATACATATTATTTGATCTCCCTCCTCGTAAATGGAAGCCATTTGAACCTAAAACAGGAGGATCAGTTGGGGGAAGGCTTCATCTATCTGTGCCTTATGAAGGAAGAGTCACGATTGAGCGTGTTGCTACCAAGAAAAATGGCGAAGCTCGTTGTATCTTTCAGAGTGGAGAAGAAGCGGGTGAATCCTACTTAAAACAACTTTTAAATGGAATAGACCGCAGTACATATGAATCCATTTTTTCATTCGGATTAAAAAGTCTTCAAGATATTCAATCCCTGCAAGAGGATGATATCGGTAATGTTTTATTTGGCATAGGAATGACAGGGTCTAAACAAATTTATGATACGGAAAAACAATTAGAAAAACAGTTAGATCAGCTTTTTAAAAAGCGCGGAAAGAATCCAGAGATTAATCAACAATTGCAAAAAGTAAAGCAGCTAGAAAAAGAATATCAACAATTAAAAGAAGAAGAACAATCCTATCAAACCTATAAGGATCAAGAGCAACGTTTAGAAAAAGAAGTGCAAGAGCTTCAGGTAGCACAAGTCGAGAATAGGAAGAGATTGTCTTATATCGAAAAGCTCTTGCAGGTTATATCGTATGTGCATGCCTATCAAGATGCAGAGAAAAAATTAGCTCAATATGAACAACCGATCTCCTTTCCTGAAGATGGCTTAGAGCGTTATTATCATTTAAAGGATCAAATGCTTCCATTTCAGAGTGAGCTGAATGTGTTAGAGAATGCAAGAAAGCAGGATGAACAGAAACTTGAGGAAATTCCGAATTTTAATGTAGAGAAAATTAAACTTGCCAAAAGCGTTACCAATAAAGCAGAATGGTATGAGATTCAAAGCGAGGAATATGATCAGGCTAAAAAAGAGTTAGAGCAAGACAAGCATCGAATCCAAGAAGCTATTCAAGGTCTTGGAATAGGGTTAGATTTTGATCAACTGGACGATCTTCATCTTCCGTTTTACACACAAGAACTTTGGGAAAACCTTGTGGAAGAGCATAAACAGTTACAAGGTGATCTAGAAAGTAGTCAGGATCAATTAAACGGTCTTAAGGAACAAAAGATACAGACGGAAGAGGATATACAAAGATTATCCACACAAACCTTATCAGATGATAGGTATCAGCAGTATAAAGATAGGGTAGAGGAAGACAAAGAGCAGAAGTTGAAACAGAAATTATCTGAGCAGCAAAAAGAAGAACGTGAAAAACAAGCAGTTCAGATGGAACAACAACAGAAAAAGCGTGAACAATCTGCAAAACAATTCTTGCTAGCAGGTAGCATCGTTTTTTTAGTTGGAATTGTTCTTAGTGTGATGTTCTCTAATGGTTGGATTGCAGGAATAGCCTTATTATTTATGGTGTTCAGTATTCTAGGAGCTCGGTTGGTAAAACAATCTGTAGCTTCTGTACAATCTAGTTTTGATCTAACTTTTTACCAGGATAAACAGCAGTACACAGATGAAGAAATACAAAAGTTCCAACATGAAATAAATAGACATGAAGAGGCTTTAAGTGAACTTGAACACGTAAAGCAAGTCATGCAACAACTTCAACGTGAAGAGATTCAAAATGAAGAATGGATGCGAACACTCCAACAAAGAAAGAATCGTCTAGAGGAGCGAATAGAAGAGCAAATGCATCAGTTTGACTTCCTTGAGAATATAGCATTTGTTTATTGGCCTAAAACATATCAGCGACTTAATCAACTACAACAAGAAATAAAAGATTGGAAAAATAAAGAGGATAAATGCAATCAAAAACAAGAACAGGTTCTTGAATTTGAAAAGCATGTATGTTCTGTTGGAGATAGGTTAGAAATGGACCATAAACGGGAAGTGCGTTCTATAATAGAAGCATTGTTTGAGTACATTAACCGATATGAAAAGGTTGAGGAGCAAAAACAGAGCATACAAGAGAGACTAGAAGCAAATCGCAATCAAGAGCAAGAATGGAAGCAAAAACTGGAGCCGATTCAAAAAGAAATGAATCACCTGTTTGCAATCGCTGATGTAGAAGATGAAGAAGCCTATTTAAGAAAAGGTAAAAAGCATGAACATGTCTTAGAACTCCAACAAAAGGTAGAGCAAAATAAACAACAAATAGCTTTCGTCTTTGTAGAAGATGCTCTTGTTCAACACGTGTTAGAGCAAGCACTAGATGAAAAAGATCTAACGGAAGAACGAGAACAGTTGCACAATGAGTTAGAGCGTTTAAATGAAAAGCTGGAAGTGAATCGTCAAGAGTGGGCTGATGTAAAATCGATCCTAAAACGATTAGAAGAAAACGAATCTTACTCATCTGTTCGCCACCGCTTTATACTTGAGAAAAATCGGTTAAGAGAGCAAGCAAAAGAATGGGCGATTCATCAAGTCGCATATGCTACACTCCAAAAAACGAAAGCCATCTTTCAACAAGAACGAATGCCACTCGTTATTGAATATTGTAATCACTTTTTTAACATCCTAACAAAAGAAGCATATATTCGTGTATTTCCCCCTAAACAGAATCAATCTTTTGTTGTAGAATCTAAAGATGGGTATCATTATGAAGCTAATGAGTTGTCTCAAGGAACGAAAGAGCAATTATATGTATCATTACGCCTTGCCTTGAGTCGAGTCATTAGTGAACATCATCCTTTACCTTTTATCATAGATGATGCTTTTGTAAACTTTGATAGGCTAAGAAAGCATGAAATGATTCAATTGTTAGGTGAAATTTCAGCATCACAACAAGTCCTTTACTTAACATGTCCTCTTGAATCTGAAGCGTTAAATGAGGACAGTACAAAAAATTTATATAAAAAAATCAGTTTTTATTTGCCATGACCTCGCACATTTGGAATAATAGTGATAGAATATCCTAGGTGCATGTCGAATAAAGCTAGTGGAGGGTCGTCCATTGGTAGATAAAGAACAAGAATGGGCAGAATATGAAGAAACAATCGAAAAGTTTATACAGGTGATTGCTAAAAACATGAACCTATATGGGATCACATCATCAGTTGGTCGCTTATATGGTGCATTGTATTTTTCCGATCAACCCATGACATTAGATAATATGCGTGATGCTTTAGAGATGAGCAAGACGAGCATGTCTACTGGGGTAAGAACGCTATCCGAAATGAAAATGGTTGAACCAGCGTTCCGGAAAGGTGTTCGTAAAGATTTATATAAGTCGGAGGAAGATTGGTATAAATCCTTTACCTCATTATTCGGAAATCGCTGGCGTCATCACACAGAAACAAACATAGAAGAAGCGGATGAAGCTATTGCAGAACTTCAATCTATCGCTGATTCAACCGACGATGAGGAGCTGAAAGGAAAAATTCAGCGTGACATCGATCGTCTTCATTATGCGCAAAATTATTATCGTTGGCTGATGAAATTTATTCGTGTAGTGGAGTCCGGAGAAATATTTAAATATGTACCAAAGGATTAATTAAAATTAGAGCGTGTTGATCACGCTCTAATTTTTTACACCTTAAGAAAGTATAAAATTTTAGCAACGGGGAAATTCGACGTAGTGAAAATTTTGAAAGTATGAAGTATAAGCGCAACTAAGCCTCTGTCTGCGCCTTAAAGGCTTGCCAATCGGCAAGTTTTCTTTAATTTCTGGATATTTTGATCAAGAGATGAAGATGAAAAGACACCTATCGGGCCATCTGATATGATAAAAGAAAAAGGGGGAGGTAGAATCATGAAAAATGGAATTGGTCATCATGCCATAGGAGAACCTTTTGATAACTTCTTACTTATTAAGTCTTCTACAAAAGGTGTAGCCAGTAACGGTAAGCCATTTTTAACCTTAATATTGAAGGATGCTTCTGGCGAAATCGAAGCAAAGTTATGGGAGGCTACCAAAGAAGATGAACACACCTTTGTGGCTGAAGAGATTGCCAAGATTACTGGAGAGGTCAGTCAATATCGTGGGCGTCCACAATTAAAAATTCAATCCATTCGTCCAGCACAGCCTACGGATGGTGTAGATCAATCAGATTTTCTCGAAACGGCACCAGTGCCAAAGGAAGACTTGATTGAACGTTTAACAGAAGCCATATTTGAAATGAAAAACCCAAATCTGCAGCGTATGACAAGACACTTTGTGAAAACCTATCAGGAAGCTTTTTTAACCTATCCTGCTGCGGTGAAAAATCATCATGAATACATATCTGGCTTAGCTCATCACGTTGTATCAATGCTTAACCTGGCTAAGCAGCTAAAGGAATTATATCCTGATATCGACCTCGATCTTTTGTATGCTGGAATCATTCTCCATGATTTAGGAAAGCTAAAAGAATTATCAGGAGCAGCTACACCTTCCTATACGCTTGAAGGGAAATTAATCGGTCATATCCCGATGATGGTTGATGAGATCGGTGGGGTAGCGAAAGAATTAGGGATTGAAGGAGAAGAGGTTACGATGCTTCAACACATGGTCTTAAGCCACCATGGGAAGGCTGAGTGGGGAAGTCCTAAGCCACCTTTGATCCGTGAAGCGGAGCTCTTACATCTCATTGATCTAGTGGATGCTAAGATGAATATGCTGAACCGCGCATTGGACAAGGTTCAACCAGGAGAATTTACAGACCGTCTCTTTGCTATGGATAACCGTAGTTTTTATAAGCCGTTATTTACAAATGAACATGATGAGTAAGTTATTTGAAGAGCTTGGGGATCCCAAGCTCTTTTTTGTATGGTTGTTCAACATAAGCCCCTTATGTGGATGACTTGGAATCGAGATAAGTTGAGAGCAGTCCGTTGCTTTTGAGAGAGGTAGGGGTTCAGTGAAACGGCAATACTCCTGCGGAAGACCAGCTGAGCCTCCTCATACGCTACGCTCCTTGCGGGGTCTCATCTGCCCTTTCTACCGCGGGAGTTTGCCGTTTCCCTCACCCCTTTGCTGATATGGAGATTAACGGACCCATGGCTGAGATCATCTAATTCTTTGTTTAAGGAATATGTAATTAAGATACTAAACCCCCCCTGCATATAAGTGTTTAGATCACTTTGGTGCATACATGATTTAAATAATCCAATGCAGAAAACTATACGATCGCTGCGGTTCCGTTCATCACCATTCGGCTTAGGTGGGCTGTGGAACGGGTTGACTCCAGCGGTCAAACGGGCTAGCGAGACCCCGCAGGGAACAGAGTGACTGAGGAGGCTCGATAGTTCGTCCGCAGGAAAGCAACCCGTTCCACAGCCCGCCGCACTCCACAAACGCAAGGGAACCACCTCTCTCATGAAAACAGTTATTCAACATAACTGCCATATAACTGAATAAGCCCTTGTTCATCCCATGAGTATTAGTAAATAAGTCATATTCACCTCATTCATCACATATGCTTGTACAAACCAGGTAATATAAGGGAGGTTATTCCATGGTTGCAGGTATTCCGCTGTGGACTATTGCACTCGTTCTTTTGATTATATTTTGTGGATACATGGCACTACGAGCAATACGTGAGGACTACAAGCAGGAGCAAGAATACATTGAGCGTGAAGGGAAAGTATACATGGATCGAATCCAAGAAGCGAGGTCTACAAGAAGTTCATGATAATAAAAAAAAGCAAGCGCCTCAGCGCTTGCTTTTTTAATTCGTTATTTAGAAGATGAAGTCTGCTTTTCAGGAGACTTAAACAAGTCTTTAAATGCTTCATCTTTAATATCTACTTCTGCGTCTTTAATTAATTGGTCGATGTCAGCGCGAGCTTTGTTCTTATCAATCTTTTTGCTCTTAAGTTGACGCTTAATATCACCTTTAATTTCTTCTAGTGGCTTCACATCTTTGTTTTCAATTTTGTCTGTAACTTTAATGATGTGAATGCCAAACTGAGATGATACTGGTTTACTTATCTCGCCAACTTCCATGCTGTAAGCAGCATCCTCAAATGGTTGAACCATCTTACCAGGTCCGAATGTACCTAGCTTACCACCATTTTTACCTGATGGATCTTGAGAATATTCTTTTGCAAGATCAGCGAATTTAGCACCATTATCAAGCTTTTTCATAATCTCTTGTGCTTTTTCTTGGCTTTTTACAAGGATATGGCTAGCTTCAATTTTTGTCTTCATGCGATCATAATGCTGTTGGATTTCTTTATCCGTTACTTCAACTTTTGCTGTAGCTGCTTTTTCTTGTAAAAGGCTGTATTCAATAACGTTTTCAAATTGTTTTTCATTTTTCATGCCCATTTGTTGAAGAGCTTGTCCAAATTTATTTCCGTATTGGTCTTTATACTTTTGAACTTCTTTCTTAACTTCTTCTTCTGTTACTTCGTATTTATCATCAAGAACTTCTGTAACAACCATTTCATGTAGTAGCTTATCGCCATATCGGTCCTTCAGTTCTTGGTAGAATTCTTCCTTAGTTACATTTCCATTCTTTGTTTCAACAACAACTTCAGACTCATCTGCTGAACTTTGGTTGCATGCGGATAATGTAAGAACACCTGCTGTTAAAGCTGTTGCCAATGCAATTCGTTTCATCAGGTAAACACTCCTAATCTAATGTGTTTTTCTCAGAAGCCATCTTCTCTAAAGAATTTGACTTTATAAACAGCATGCTCGTAAGCAGCTCGTTTATTAGGAATTGAAAACCAATCCTTGAAATAATATAACATATTTCGGAGATAAAACAATAGGGCATTCAATGACAATTGGAAAATTATTAAATTTTCACATGTCTAAAACCTGTACCTTCAAGCTGTATCTCGTCTATGCTTTTATCCTAAAGTAAGAAAACTTTTTAAAGAATGAGACATCTGCCTATTCAGCGAATGGTTGTTTTGCATAGGATATCTTAGTCAGCATGTAAAGGGGGTGTACTCATGAGTAGAGGATATGGTGGAGGCTTTGCGTTAATCGTAGTATTGTTCATCTTGTTAATCATCGTAGGTGCATCTTGGTGGTACTAAGATCGTAAAATAAAGAAGGCCGCATACAGAAGTATGCGGCCTTTTTTACTTTTAAGGAATAACATATAAAAATCCTACCCCGGTGGAGGTAGGACTTTTATGCGTACAAGACTTCAAAGTATGAAGAAAGCAGTAAAATCGTAATTAAAATATTAATGGTACGAAATACTTTGGGTTGTTTTTCGTTAGACATTTCTGTTTTCAGGCACAATGAATGTGTCAGTGAGTTGAAAACAAATAAAATAAATAGCGCAAATGGTACAAAAAATATTATCACGATTCGAACCTCCTTTTGCACCTATGGAAATACTGTATCAGAAAATGAAAAAATTGAACAGATATAAGTTTTGTAGAAATATAAAAGCACCCTGTGTTGGGTGCTTTTCCTGTTTATAATAGGGGTTAACCCGTTGAGGGGATTATTTCCATCCATTCAACAAGTACTTACCCTGAATGCTCATTACTCAATCTTCGTAACATGTTGTATAGAGCTAAGAAGTATTTTCAGAGTCTACATTACTGTTTATATTTATCAATTAAAATGTCATAACCATCTTTAACGTTCTCGATAATGCATTGTTTTGGTGCTCTTACAAATTGTCTTACACATATAAAGTCTGTGAAGGATAATCCAATATTCACAGAAGTAAATAAAATGATATATGCGTAGTAGCCTGGGAATACATAGCTTGTAATGAGTCCAGGGATTGTTAAAAGTAACGTTGGGGCTAATGCCATAATAATGGACGTTCTCTTTGATAGAGATGAAAACGTGCGGTATGAAAAGGTAGGTAAAAACCCTTTCTTTAGCTTCCAACGTACACGAATGCGCTTATGAAGCAGCACAAGCGGTATCATATGCATTAACTTATGAATTGTTGGCAACAAAAATAATGCAATCGCTACGGGTAACATGCCATGATCTTGAACTTGATGACTCTGATGAATCATGGCAAAGGGTAGATATAAGAAAATAAACGATAAGACTCCTAGCATAAGGCTTAAAATATATATGCGATTAGAGCCAAGGTCTTTCGTGATGTTGAAGGATTTCCAGCAGTTTAAGTTCATCTCCATCAACCCCCTTACTTGTGACAATATCTATATCAATGTAGTAAAATTTTATACATAATGACGAGCTAAATAAGAACGGCTCTATGGAATGATACGATGTTTTGTGGAAGAAATCAATAGGGTTTCTGTAAAAAAATCGAAAGGGTTTTGAAAGGCGTAATTTCGCGTGATGAAAGACTCTTGAAAATGGAGATAAAAGCGAGGGACATGATAGTGAAAAAGGACCATGATATAGAAACGTTGACCTTTTATGTACAACTATTAATGGAGATGAAAGAGTTAGAGAAATATCCTTTTATAAAAATGTTAATTGCAAAAGGTGTAACGGAAAAAGAATATCAGGAGCTAATCATGTTACTTTCAAACATCAGTGAGGAATTTGAAGCTCAAAAAGAAGCTGGAATGCTCGATTTCACGGGACTCCTGATACATTACGCAGGGAAATTAAATCCCAAGTTACACCCTGATGAACTTATGGATGCCCTTATTGCAGAAAATCGTTTTCTAGAGGTTATGATACAGCTAAAGAAAATTAGGCAAAGAGAGGATTACTTTTGATTAAGAACATCTTCACTAATATGTGCTGCTAACTTATCTTCTTGTTCGAAGTCGCTTTCAATATTATTGATGGATCGTTCTAAGATATCCATATATTCTGAACCATAAATTTCACGAATAAGCGCATACAACTCTAAGAATTCAGGCATTTTTCCATAGATTTTTTTCAAGGGGTTTGAACCTTGAATTAATGAATTTTCTTCTGGATTATAGGATTTCATCGTCTCAAGCAATAGGCGATCGCCTTCTTCAGTCAATTGAATGTACGTATTTCTTTTATCATTCTCTCTTTTAGAAAATGTTAATAAGCCACGTTCTTCAAGCTTCTTGGAAAAGTTAAATGCTGTGGAGACGTGCATAACGCCAAATTTAGAGACTTCAGAAACACTTGCTCCATTAAGCTGGTATGCAATCCATAATATATGATGTTCATTTATATTGAGATTGAATGGCTTGATCCAATGTTGCCAATCCTTCTCAATAGCTTTCCACAAGGCTTTACTTAATTGCGCCATCTTATGGCTATAAAGTAATGCCTCCTGAATAGAATATTCTTGCTTCATACACTCCCCGCCCCCAATATTAAATGATGTATTTTATCTATATATTTATACCATTCACCATTATTATGCCAAGAAAACATACGAGAACAAAGTGTTAATGTGCAATTTTTTAAGAAAAATCATAAAAAAACTGTTTTGGCGGACTTGTAAGGGGGTAAATATTGGATAACATTACTAGAAAAATATTTGTTTAACATGAATTGATCCCCGATTTTTTAGAATCGGGGATCAAATATAGCGTTTACTTTTTAACACTATAACAAAACCATCAACATTAATGATAGGAAGTTGTTACTCACTTGTCTTTATTTGGATCTATGTCTTCAAACGCTTTCGAAATAAGACAGTGAAATTGAATCATATCATCAAGTCTATCCTTTAAATCCTCAGCTTGATCTGTTTGAACCTGAAATTCGTCTTTATCTAAGAGAACCCTTGTTTCTTCTAAAGACTGTTTTTGACGTTCAGCAGCGTCAAGCCAACGATAAACATATGAAGACATAAATTTATTAAATAGATCTTCATTAGCCGCATACAAATCCTTGCGAACCCCTTTTTTCCAAACCCGTTCCACTAAATTCATATCCAGTAGACTACGGACTCCAGTACTCATAGAGGTCTTACTTTTGGCAAGAGCTTCACTCATTTCATCAAGTGTCATTGGTTTTCCTTCTATATACAGGGTGACAAACAAACGTGCTTCAGAAGGATTCAAACTGAACATTTCTAACGTTTTAGAAAATTCAGTTATTGCTTGATACTGAACTTCACTAATAATGTTGTCGTTATTATCAATATCTGGCATTGAAGGATCCTCCTTCTTACTTGCTATAAAAAGCATACATGAAATAAAAAAATAATGAAAATATAAGAATGGGTAGCATTTTGGAGGAATAAGGAGCATTTTAAAGCAATTATCTTTTAAAGTTTGTTCAGTTTTAACTGTACGTTCTAAATGTTTATAGATAAATGTATTTATCGTTTGTACTTTATAGATTAACAAGATATAGTATAAAAGGTGATTGATTGAACGAAATCAAACAAAACATTAGGTCATATGTACTAGTAAAAAATTACAGAGAGGTGAACTTTAGTGCCGATCATCCAAGTTGAAAACTTATCCAAGATTTTCGGTAAGAACCCATCACAAGCACAAAAGTTACTTGATGAGGGATACTCGAAAGAAGAAATTTTACAAAAAACCGGTAACACTGTTGGTGTAAACCGTGCCTCCTTTGATGTAGAAGAAGGAGAAATTTTCGTTATTATGGGATTATCCGGTAGTGGTAAATCTACCTTAGTTCGTTTAATTAACCGATTAATCGAACCTACAGAAGGTTCTGTAAAGATTAATGGAGAGAACCTTGCAAAGATGAACAAACAAGATCTTCGTGAAGTTCGTCGTCAAAAATTAAGCATGGTATTCCAACGTTTCGCATTATTCCCACACCGTACTGTCCTATCAAATGCTGAGTTTGGACTTGAAGTACAGGGGATGGATAAAAGCAAACGCTCCGAAAAAGCGAAAGAAGCTTTAGAGCTTGTCGGACTAGGAAGCTTTATTAATCAGCTACCTGGTCAATTATCAGGTGGTATGCAGCAGCGTGTTGGATTAGCACGTGCGTTAGCAAATGATCCTGAGGTTTTACTTATGGACGAAGCATTCTCTGCTCTTGACCCACTTATTCGTAAAGAAATGCAGGATGAATTATTGGACTTACAAGAGCGCATGCAGAAAACGATTCTATTTATTACACACGATTTAGATGAAGCATTACGTATTGGAGATCGTATTGCTCTTATGAAAGATGGTTCGATCGTACAAATCGGTTCCCCAGAAGATATTCTGGTAAACCCTGCGAATGATTATGTAGAGAAATTCGTTGAAGATGTTGATCGTTCGAAGGTTCTTTCCGCTCAAAATATTATGAAACGTCCTGAAACCGTAAATATTGAAAAGCATGGTCCTCGTGTTGCGTTAGAGCGTATGAGAGAAGAAGGACTTTCTAGCATTTACGTTACGGATCGCTCCCGTAACTTAAAAGGTTATGTAACAGCTGATAAAGCTTCTGAAGCGAAGAAAAACGATATTAAAGACCTAACAGAAATTATGGAAACAGACGTACCAACGGCTTCCCTGGATACACCTATGAATGAAATCTTTGATATGATTCATGATTCTCCAGTTCCAATTGCAGTAGTTGAAGATGGCAAACTGCGAGGAATTATTGTACGCGGAGCCGTAATCAGCGCACTAGCAGGAAGTGAGGTGTCCATCAATGAGTCTTAACTTTCTAGAGAACTTTTCTAAGATACCCGTTGAGCAGTGGGTTGGAGACTTAACTGATTGGATTACAGATACATTTGAATTCTTCTTTGAACCAATAAAAGAACATTTAGGTAACTTTATTGATTGGATGAGTGAGACACTTCAGCTTGTCAATCCAGTCATTTTCATTTTGTTAATTGCATTACTTGCATTTTTTGCAACTGGAAAACGTTTTGGACTAGCTATTTTCGCCGTTATCGGGCTTATGTTTATTGAAAACCAAGAGCTCTGGGCACACCTAATGGATACATTCTCACTTGTTATAACAGCAAGTTTAATATCCGTAATAATTGGAGTTCCATTTGGTATTTGGATGGCGAAGAGTGGAATCGTTCAAGCCATCGTTACTCCTATACTTGACTTTATGCAGACAATGCCAGCCTTTGTTTATTTAATTCCAGCCGTTGCATTCTTCGGAATCGGAATGGTACCTGGTGTGTTTGCCTCTGTAATTTTCGCAGTACCACCAACTGTGCGCTTTACAAATTTAGGGATTCGCCAGGTATCTACAGAGCTTATTGAAGCATCTGACGCATTCGGTACAACTGGTGTGCAAAAATTATTTAAAGTACAACTGCCAATGGCTAAGAAGACAATCATGGCAGGTATTAACCAAACAGTAATGCTTGCACTATCCATGGTTGTAATTGCATCCATGATCGGTGCAGAAGGCTTAGGTCAAAAGGTAATTGAAGCCGTTCAGCGTAACAACGTTGGTCTAGGATTCGTTGCAGGTATCTCCATTGTAATTCTTGCAATCATTATTGACCGTTTTACACAAAGCTTAAACACCCAAAAAGGTGACTAATGGTTAGGTACTTTTCAAAAAGGAAAAGTTCACTATAAAAATATTTATTAATAAAGGGGAGAAACAATTATTATGTTTAAATTAAATCTTAAACGCGCAGGGATTGTAGCTGGACTATCACTTTCCCTAGTAGCAGCAGGTTGTGGATCTGACGAAGGTTCAGAAGGTAATACAAGCGGAGACGGAAGTGAAGGCGGCAGTGAGAAAGCTGCTGTAGGAGAACAGCTTGATTACACAATCACTGGTATCGACGCTGGTTCTGGTGTTGTTGGAGCTGCTAAGAAATCAGTTAAAGAGTATGGTCTTGAAGGATGGGAAGTACAAACATCTTCTGGTGCGGCAATGACTCAGAAATTAGGTGACGCTATCGAAGATGAAGAGCCAGTTATTGTTACTGGTTGGACTCCACACTGGATGTTCGCAAAATATGACCTTAAATATCTTGAAGATCCGAAAAAAGTATTCGGGGGAGAAGAGCAAATCAAATCAATGGCTCGCCAAGGACTTAAAGAAGAAAAGCCAAACCTTTATAAAATCCTAGACCAGTTCAACTGGGAAGCAAGTGATATGGAATCTGTAATGCTTGAAATTGAAAATGGTACACCTGAAGAAGAAGCAGCGAAAAACTGGATCAAAGAGAACCAGGATAAAGTTGATGAGTGGACAAAAGGTACTGAAAAAGTTGATGGTGTAGAAGCGAAAATTGCTTATGTTGCATGGTCATCTGAAATTGCATCTGCTAACGTAATTAAAGCAGTTCTTGATGAGCAAGGCTTTGATACAACAATTAAGCAGTTAGATAACGGTGTTATGTGGCAAGCAGTTGCTGAAGGTGAAGCTGACGGAATGGTAGCAGCATGGTTACCAGGAACTCACGGCGATCTTTACGACTCTTATAAAGACCAACTTAAAGATCTTGGTCCAAACCTAAAAGGTGCAAAAATCGGTCTAGTTGTTCCAAAATATATGGATATCAGCTCTATCGAAGATCTTAAATCTGAATAACAATCAACCCGTAAAAAATGACCTCTAATTTAAATAGAAACCTGCTTAGGGCTTATAAGCCCTAAGCAGGTTTTTTTTACGAGGTGATATCCATAATTAAGAAGGTAAAATGATTTTTATGTTGTAATTTTATTAATGAAGGATTTTTTAAGCATGCAAAAATCCTATCACACAAAGTGATAGGATTTATTAGAGTGATTCAGTGGTGCTTGAAGAATGTTTACTCTTCTTTCGCTTTATCTTCAAGCTCTTTCAAACTTTTTTCAATTTCTTTCAGGTGTTTTTGAATGTTTCGCTGGTGAGGTTCAATCGTGTTTCTCCAGCTTTCGATGGAGGTTTTAACATCAGCAGATAGATCTTTAAGTAACGTTGCACCTTCTTTGGATGTGCGTGCAATTTGGTCGGTTAACTCTTTGCCTTCGCCTTTTAAGTTTTCCAACGTATGTTTGAAACGGGTGCTTGAACTTTTCGCTTGGTGGCGTAATTGTTCACCAGATTTAGGTGCAGAGAGTAAGGTAGCGGATGCACTTACAACTCCACCAACGACAAATCCAAGTAATAGCGATTTTCCTTTTCCCATATTCCCAACTCCTTTCTACTTCTATTATAGCCAATTTCCCTTATAATGTAGAGGAGTAAACGTGTTTTACTTGAGAAAAACATAGTTATAGGGAAAAAGGTTTGTTGAATATTACATTGTAAGTTCATGTTGTAGATATTTTATGTGAAACAACTCTTTTTTAGTATTGGATTATTCAATAATATGGCAGGATTGTTGAAGACTTGAATATGAGATATTGGTTAGGAGGAGTCCGTTGCTGTTGAGTAGTTTGTTGCGGTCAGTGAAACGGCAAGCCTGTTGTGGAAGACAAGCCGAGCCTCCTCATACGCTACGCTCCTTGCGGGGTCTCGTCTTGCCTTTGTTACCACGACAGTTTGCCGTTTCCTTCCCTCCACGCGATTATGGAAACTAACGGACCATAATTTGGCTTTCCCCACCTCATATTGATTGGAAATCATAGTAAGAGAAGTTGCTCAGACCCTTGTCATGATAGGATTAACCTGGAATTAGAACACTCTCTCCCAGAACTACGGCGGTTCCGTTAGTCTCCATTC
>NZ_AULJ01000049.1 GCF_000425225.1 Pontibacillus marinus BH030004 = DSM 16465
AGTTCGGTCCCTATCCGTCGTGGGCGTTGGAAATTTGAGAGGAGCTGTCCTTAGTACGAGAGGACCGGGATGGACACACCGCTGGTGCACCAGTTGTTCCGCCAGGAGCACAGCTGGGTAGCTACGTGTGGACGGGATAAGTGCTGAAAGCATCTAAGCATGAAGCCCCCCTCGAGATGAAATTTCCCATCACTTCAAGTGAGTAAGATCCCTTGTAGACGACAAGGTTGATAGGTCAGAGGTGGAAGCGTGGTGACACGTGCAGCTGACTGATACTAATCGATCGAGGACTTATCTATCTCTATTGAAAAAACGTTACGATGTCTCTTATCTAGTTTTGAAGGTATATCCTTCAACTACATAGGTTTGGTGGCTTTGGCGAAGAGGTCACACCTGTTCCCATGCCGAACACAGAAGTTAAGCTCTTCAGCGCCAATGGTAGTCGGGGTTTCGCCCCCGCAAGAGTAGGACGCCGCCAAGCACATTTGAAACCCCAGAAGAATTCGTTCTTCTGGGGTTTTTGTGTACTGAATTAAAGAGTCGTAAATCAGACAACTTTCCATAAAAAATCTATTACAGGATATAAAAATTTTTTCAAAGATTCATTGTATATTTTTCGTTAGATTAGGAGAGACTATTATAACGGAGGTGGTATTGATGAACGGCGAAAATAAAATGAAGATGTGTGGCATTTGTGATACAGAGAAAGATCAAGGGATTCATTTATATAACATGTTTATTTGCTATGAATGTGAGAGAGAGATTATACAGACAGAGCCAAGTGAACAAAAATATCATTACTTTTTAAAAAAAATGAGAACCATTAATCAAACAACACAATATTCATAGATAATAAAGCCGGGCTGATGTGTTCGGTTTTTTTCTTGTTTAAATGATCTCTTGTATTAAATCTACCTATTTTCTTATTACGATGATAGAATAGAACAACAAATGAAATCGGAAAAGAGGAATTTTAGATATGTACGAGCGACCGAATCAACATGAGACCCCTTTATATAAGGCATTAGTTCAACATAGTCAACGGAAACCATATTCATTTCATGTGCCTGGTCACAAAGGTGGTTCGATCCTCCCTAGTAAAGCAGAAAAACACTATCGAGATATTTTAGAAATTGACCTAACTGAAATAACAGGGTTAGATGATTTACACCATCCAGAAGAATCGATTAAAGAAGCTCAAGATTTACTATCCAACTACTTCGGTTCCAAACATTCTTTTTTTTTAGTAGGAGGTAGTACCTCTGGGAATCTTGCTATGGTTCTAGCAAATAAACAAGAAGGAAAGCCATTTTTGGTTCAACGGAATTGTCATAAATCCATTATGCATGCCTTAGAACTATCTGGTGCACACCCAGTTTTTTTACACCCGATTTTTGAGGAAGAGACAGGCCGATATGGACCTGTTTCAAGTAAACAAGTTGAAGAGGCATTGAGAGAATTTCCAGATGCAGCTGGCTTGATCTTAACTTATCCAGACTATTATGGGAGAACGTATGACCTTACAACTATGATCGAACAAGCGCATGATAAAAATGTCCCTGTATTAATAGATGAAGCACATGGTGTACATTTTTCTTTAGGAGAACCGTTGCCTCCATCATCCCTTCATTTAGGTGCTGACGTTGTCGTGCAGTCCGCTCACAAAATGTCGCCTGCAATGACTATGGGAGCTTACTTACATATAGGAAGTAATAGAATTGAGAAACAGAAAATCTCTACGTATTTGCAGATGTTTCAATCCAGTTCACCCTCTTACCCTATTATGGCGTCTCTTGATTTAGCGAGATGTTATTTAGCTACCTTTACTCAAGAGAAATTAGCAAATTCTATTGAGTATGTAAATGAAATAAGAGAGGTTTTTCAATCTTCTCCTTTGTGGGAAGTACTTCCTTCTGAACCTGGAGTCGATGATCCTTTTAAAATTACATTACAAGTGAAGGGAATCTATGATGCCCAACTTGTATCCCAACTTCTTGAGGAAGAAGGAATCTATCCAGAATTAGTCACGGACAATCAAATTTTGCTTATATTAGGCCTTGAACCAACATTTAGCATTGTGTCCTTACAAGCCCGTTTACAAAACGTTTATGCAAATTGTAGTGCAACCAACTTAGAGGCACATGCTACAATAGAACAAGACGTTATACATGGAGAGCACCCAAGGTATCAAAAGCTCGCCTACTCTTACCAAACATTAAGTCGAATGCAAACAACTTTTCTTCCATGGTCAGAGGTGGAAGGGAAAATTGCTAGTTGTTCAGTTATACCTTATCCACCAGGGATTCCGCTGATCATGAAAGGAGAGCGGATCCAATCTTTTCAGGTAGAACAATTACGACAGTTAATGGATAAGGGTGTTCACATCCAATCACAAGTGTCTAATGTAAAAGAGGGTACTTACATTTATATAGAGTAAAGGAGAATCATCGTGAAAGGTCTTTTTATTACATTTGAGGGTGGAGAAGGGGCAGGAAAGTCCTCTATCCTTAAGAAACTGGCTGAAAATTTGGAGGATGAGGGATATGATGTTCTTACCACTAGAGAGCCAGGTGGGATTGATATTGCTGAGAAAATAAGACACATTATATTAGATCCATCCCATACAGCGATGGATGGGCGTACCGAAGCCCTTCTTTATGCAGCTGCTAGAAGACAACACCTTGTTGAAAAGGTATTACCAGCACTTGATGAAGGAAAAATTGTACTTTGTGATCGTTTTGTAGATAGTAGTCTTGCTTATCAAGGGTACGCTAGAGGTTTAGGTATAGATGAAGTTTATGAGATCAATAAGTTCGCTATCGAAGATTGTATGCCTGATACTACATTATTTTTTGATATCACACCTGAAAGAGGATTGGAACGCATAGAGCAAAACAAAGGTCGAGAACAAAATCGACTTGATCTTGAGAATCTCCAGTTTCATCATACGGTATATGAAGCTTACCAAAAGTTGCTTAAAAAGTTTCCTGATCGTATTTCAGTTGTGAATGCTGATCAATCATTCGATGACGTTTTAGAGGATGTAACCACTCGAATGAAGCAATGGATTCACTCCCGGTCATAATCCATCATTCGTATCTTAGCGATTTCTTGTTATAATAGAAAATAAATGGCTTTCAATTAAGAGGAGGACCATGTCGATGAAAATGGTTGTTGCTGTTATTCAGGATAAGGATAGTAACCGATTAACTGATGCATTAGCCGATCAAAATTTTAAAACCACAAAGCTTTCGACTTCTGGAGGCTTTTTAAAGGAAGGAAACACAACTTTAATGATTGGTTGTGAAGATGCCAACGTTGATGCTGTGTTAAACATCATCAAAGATAATTGTAGTCAACGAGAGCAAATGGTCGCACCTATTTCTCCAATGGGAGGTAACGCTGACTCCTATATTCCAAAGCCTGTTAAAGTTGAAGTAGGTGGAGCTACGGTGTTTATCCTACCTGTTGAATCCTTTTTTCAATTTTAATGAATAAGGCGATGGAAAGGAAGATAACGAGATGAAGATCGGTCAGGAACTGCGTTCACAACTTGAATCTACCCAACAACATACTAGACCGACCATATCAAATGGAAAAGGCTTTGACTCTTTAGTTCAAACCCAATCGAATAAGATGCGGGAAGAAGAGCTGAAACGTCTTATGACTGATATTACGAAGCAAGGAGAAAAGGTTGCTCGTTTTCGCTCATTTAAAGATTTAGCTCGCTACAAAAGGCTTGTGAAGTCATTTGTTGAAGAATCCGTACAATACGGAATGGATCTAAAACAGTCTCATAGCTGGAGTATGGAGGGAGAAAATCGTAAGCTAACATTAGTACGCTCTGTGGATGAGAAACTTAATGAGCTTACTGATGCTGTGCTTCAACAAGAAACGAAATCCATTGATGTGTTAGGAATCATCGGAGAAGTTAAAGGACTATTAGTGAACTTATATACGTAAGGTCGTGACATACATGCAAACTTGGACCAGCATGGCAGATATCCAACCAAATGTGACGAAAATGCTCATGAATAGTATAAAGAAAGATCGGATCTCTCACGCCTATCTGTTTCAAGGTTCACGCGGAACAGGGAAAATGGAGATGAGTCTACTTTTTGCAAAGAGCTTTTTCTGTGCCTATCGGGATGGAGTTGAGCCTTGTCACTCTTGTAAAGACTGTAACAGAATAGAATCAGGAAATCATCCTGATGTTCATGTTATACAACCTGAAGGACAGTCCATCAAAAAAGAACAAATTCTTCACCTTCAAAAAGAATTTACTTATACAGGATTGGAATCCAATCAAAAAGTATATATTGTTGAAGATGCAGAAACGATGACTGTAAATGCATCCAATCGACTTTTAAAGTTTTTAGAAGAGCCAAGTCGCCAAACAGTAGCTATGCTCTTAACTGAGAATGGGCAGTCTCTACTTGATACCATTCGTTCGCGTTGTCAGGTCATGGCCTTTCAACCTTTGAATCCTCATCAATTCACACAGAAGCTCATTGATGAAGGGATTCCAGAGTCATCTGCTCGTTTAATGAGTGCTATAACGAATAATTTGGAAGAAGCAATTGAGTTGAGTAACGATGAGTGGTTTGCGAAGGCTCGAAAGTTAGTGATACAATTAATTGAAGTGCTTCAAGACAAACCCAGTGAAGCCTTCATGTTTATCCATAATCATTGGATGACTCATTTTAAAGACCGTGATTCATTGAACATGGGACTTGAATTGCTTATGCTATGGTATAAGGACCTTGTTTATGAACATGTAGGTCATGAGTCATCGATTGTTTTTATTAAAGAAAGGGAACGGCTTCAGGCTAGTTCCTATAAATGGTCGAAGCAGCATGCACGTGATGCTTTAACCCATATTCTAGAGGCAAAACGGAAATTATTTTCCAATGTTCATCCAACCCTAGTGATGGAACAACTCTTGCTTCAAATACAGAGGTGATCACGATGGTTGAAGTAGTTGGTGTAAGATTCAAGCAGGCAGGAAAGATATACTATTTTGACCCAGATGATTACCAAATAACGGATTCTGACTATGTCATCGTTGAAACCGTACGAGGCATTGAGTTCGGAAAAGTGGTAATCGCTCAAAAACAGGTAGAAGAAGAGGATATTGTCCTGCCACTCAAAAAAGTCATTCGTAAAGCGGATGAAAAAGATAAATTAACGGTTTCTGAGAATAAGCAAAATGCCCAGGAAGCATTTGATGTTTGTGCGAAGAAAATTTCTGAGCACAAATTAGATATGAAGCTAGTAGATGTTGAATACACATTTGACCGCAATAAAGTAATCTTTTACTTTACAGCGGATGGTCGTGTAGACTTCCGAAATCTTGTTAAAGATTTAGCTTCCGTGTTCAAAACACGTATTGAATTGCGCCAAATTGGCGTTCGTGACGAGGCGAAAATGTTAGGTGGAATCGGTCCATGTGGCCGTATGCTGTGTTGTTCAACCTTCTTAGGCGACTTTGAGCCTGTATCCATTAAAATGGCGAAAGATCAGAACTTATCCTTAAATCCAGCCAAAATTTCAGGTTTATGTGGACGCTTAATGTGCTGTCTAAAATATGAGAATGATGATTATGAAACGGCTAAACGTGACTTACCTGATATGGGTGAGGAAGTTAAAACACCACAAGGAATTGGAAAAGTGGTTGGTTTAAACATTTTAGAACGCGTTATTCAAATTGAAATTCCAGATAAAGACCGCGTGTTAGAATATACATTAGACGAACTCATTGAGGAAGGTGCATTACCGACTCAGGCCACAGAATAATGAGGTGGATGAAGACGTGAATAAAAAACAAGTACATGAACAAGTCACACATATGGAAGAACAAATTGGACAACTCTATCAACAGCTAGGTGATTTAAAAAAACATTTAGGTGAATTGTTAGAGGAGAATCAGCATTTATCGGTTGAGAACCACCATTTAAGACAACGTCTCGAAAACGGGCAAGAGCAACAAAAAGGTACGTCCGAACAATCAGAAGCAAAGGGAACATTAGTAGGGGAAGGGTATGATAACTTAGCTCGGTTATACGAGGAAGGTTTTCATATTTGTAACCTCCATTTTGGGAGTCCTAGGGATGAAGATTGCTTGTTTTGCCTCTCGTTTCTCAATAAAAAGAAATGATCGTAACGTCAGCCTTTCCTTATTTTATAGGGAAGGCTTTATTTATAGGTTTTGAGGTGACACAGAATAGTGGTTAAATTATATGATGATGAACGAATTGACTATTTGTTAGCAGAGGAAGATATGCAAGTTATTCAAAGTTCGAATGTATTTGCCTTTTCGCTTGATGCAGTTTTGCTAGCAAAATTTGCATACGTACCGATTAAGAGAGGAAAAATATTAGATCTCTGTACAGGAAATGGAGTCATTCCATTATTTTTATCCCGTCGTTCGAATGCTCATATTACTGGGGTAGAAATTCAAGAACGATTATATGATATGGCCAGGCGAAATGTGGAACTAAATGATCTTAGTGAACAGATTTCAATGCTTCATGGAGATTTAAAGGATATGCCATCTTATTATGGCAATAACAAATTTGATGTAGTAACCTGTAATCCTCCTTACTTTAAAACTCCAGCAGACGATAAAAAAAATATAAATGAACATTTAGCTATTGCTCGTCATGAAATTTATTGTTCATTGGAGGATGTCGTTCAATCTTGTAGTAAGCTTGCGAAATCTGGTGGGAAAGTTGCGATCGTACATCGCCCGGATCGCCTGGTTGACTTGATGACACTTTTTCGAACGTATCGTTTGGAACCGAAGCGTATCCAATTCGTTTACCCTAAAGAAGGACGAGATGCGAATATGCTATTAATTGAAGGAGCACGTGATGGTAAGCCTGACCTGAACATCCTTCCTCCATTTTATATTCATAAACAGAACGGCGAATATTCTGAGGAAATGAAGGAGGTTCTGTATGGAAGCTAATCATATGGTGTATATCCTTAAATGTAAAGATGGATCTCTCTACACAGGTTACACGAATGATTTTGATCGAAGACTTCGCATGCATGAACAAGGGAAAGGGGCGAAATATACTAGAGGAAGAGGTCCTTTTGAAGTCGTCTATCAACAAGCTTTCTTAACGAAGGAAGAGGCGATGCAAGAGGAATATCGGATAAAGCAACTTACTCGTCCTTATAAAGAGCAGATGATTTCCTCATATCAAGAAAAGGTGGATTCGAAATGAATATCCAGAAAAGCTATCAAAACCAAAGTCAAGATATAGGGGAGCTCTATATAGTGCCTACACCTATCGGGAATTTAGAGGATATAACGTATAGAGCGTTAAAAACGTTAGAAAATGCGGATATGATTGCCGCTGAAGATACCCGTCAAACGAAGAAGTTGATGAGTCATTTTGAACTTCATACGCCATTAGTGAGTTATCATGAGCACAACAAATTGGACAAGGAAAGTTATTTAATTGAGGAGATCCAATCCGGTAAAACGCTAGCGGTTGTAAGTGATGCAGGAATGCCAGGTGTTTCAGACCCAGGGTTCGAACTTGTGAATCGTGCCATCCAAGAAGGAATACATGTTATTGTTCTCCCAGGTGCAAATGCAGCACTTTGTGCATTAGTTGGCTCAGGGTTAAATACAGACCGATTTTATTTTTACGGGTTTTTACCCCGCAAGAAAAAAGAACGAAAAGAAGAGTTAGAGGCATTGTATCGCATGACCTCGACGTTAATTTTTTATGAATCTCCTCATCGTCTTAAGGAAGTTGTAAAGAGCATTCATGAAGTAATGGGAAATAGGCAGGTAGCATTAGCTCGTGAGCTTACGAAGAAATATGAAGAATATGTACGTGGTAGTGCAGAGGAGATTGTGGAATGGGCCCAACAAAATGAAATCCGTGGAGAGTTCTGTATCATTGTAGAAGGTAATGAAGAAAGTGAACCACAAGGTGAAGAATTGTGGTGGGCTGCTTTTTCATTAACGGAGCATGTCGAACATTATGTAGATGAAGGACAATCCTCTAAAGATGCGATTAAACAGGTGGCAAAGGACCGAAAAATGCCTAAAAGAGAAGTCTATCAAGCGTATCATACTTAATAATAACAAAAGCACAAGCGCCTGTTTAGCAACGAATGAATTCCATTCGATGCTGGGCGCTGGAGCTTGACTTAGCCCTGCTCTAGTTAAGAAGTACACACAAGTCACAAATTTTATAATTTCCTAGAACAAAAAATAAAACCCTCGCTAATTAGCGAGGGTTTTGTCGTCTCTTTTATCTCTTTTTATTTTTCTGCTTTGTTTAGGCTGTTTTGGATCTCGTTCATTAACTCTTTAGCACCTTCTGGGCTAAGAACAAGATTACCATTTGCTAGGCTCATATTTTGGTCGGATACTTCACCAGTAACATGGCAAGTCATGTTAGGCTTGTACTTCTTAAGAACGATTTGATCATCGTCTACATAGATTTCTAGAGCATCCTTTTCATTAATTCCTAGAGTACGGCGTAATTCGATTGGAATCACCACTCGTCCTAGTTCGTCAACCTTACGTACAATTCCTGTAGATTTCATAAATTGTAACTCCTCTCACTCAAATATTTTTTCTCTTTATTCGTCATGATTCGACATTCTATACCTCATATAGTACCAATCATTCCAGTGGCTGTCAATTCTTTTATTTCCCATTCTAAACAAAAAAATGACAGTTTAATAGGAATAAGCCTATTAAATTAGGATTTTTCCTCCTAATTTAGGTATAGAGTCGCCTAACTTTTTCAAAGAATAGGAATCATTCTCTTGTTGATACTATTCGACAAAATTCGACTTTTATAGGGGTTCCCTTACATTTTTGTCGACAAACTTCATTTTAGTATAAGAATAGAAAGGTGCTTAGTATCTTTTAGTGCTTCGTTTTAAGATGTTGTGAGGTGACATGGTGAATTTGTTGCCCCTTTTCTTGACACTATAAAACAGGTTTTTGTATAGTTTTTTGTTAGAGATGGAAATAATGCTTATAAATCGATAAAATAGAACTATGCTACTTTTTGAATTTGTTTGATTTTTTGTCGACAATTTTTCTCTCAAAAAGATATAGACAGAATGGTCGAATGCTCGAGACGACATTTGGCTTTTTCTTTTGATACATACTATAAGGAGGGATCCCCATGCCTGAAGAAAAGAATACGTTTTATATTACCACCCCCATTTATTACCCAAGCGGAAACCTACACATAGGGCATGCTTACACAACTGTCGCTGGTGATGCGATGGCTCGCTATAAACGCTTGCAAGGTTATGACGTCATGTACTTAACAGGTACAGATGAGCATGGCCAAAAAATTCAACGTAAAGCAGATGAAAAAGGTGTGACACCTCAAGCCTATGTCGATGAAATTGTCGATGGCATCCAACAACTTTGGAAAAAATTAGACATCTCTTATGATGATTTTATACGAACTACGCAGCCACGTCATGAGAAGATTGTCGAGCAGATTTTTTCTTATTTAGTCGAAAAAGGCGATATTTACTTGGATGAGTACGAAGGATGGTACTGTACTCCATGTGAATCCTTCTTTACTGAGCGACAGCTCGATAATGGACATTGCCCCGACTGTGGTGGTCCCGTTGAGAAAGTGAAAGAAGAATCTTATTTCTTTAAGATGAGCAAATATGTCGATCAACTTCTAGAGTTTTATGAAAATAATCCTTCCTTCATTCAACCGGAAAGTCGTAAGAATGAAATGATTAATAACTTCATTAAACCAGGTCTGGAAGATTTAGCTGTATCCCGTACAACATTTGATTGGGGAGTACAAGTTCCTGGTGATCCGAAGCACGTTATTTATGTTTGGATCGATGCATTAAGTAACTATATTACTGCACTAGGTTACGGTACAGAAAATGACGAACGTTACCAGAAATACTGGCCAGCTGATGTTCAGCTTGTAGGAAAAGAAATTGTTCGTTTCCACACGATCTATTGGCCAATTATGTTAATGGCGCTTGATCTGCCATTACCAAAGCAGGTCTTTGCCCATGGTTGGATCCTAATGAAAGACGGAAAAATGTCTAAATCTAAAGGGAATGTTGTAGACCCTGTAGATCTAATTGATACGTATGGACTTGATGCTCTTCGTTATTACCTATTACGTGAAGTTCCATTTGGTTCTGACGGTGTCTTCACACCAGAAGGTTTTGTGGAGCGTACAAACTATGACCTGGCTAATGATCTAGGTAATTTGTTAAACCGTACAGTTGCCATGGTGACAAAGTACTTTGGTGGAGAGATCCCGGCATTCCGTGCTAGCGAAGATCAATACGATGAAAACCTAGAAACCTTTGCTGTGGAAACACGTGAAAAGTTAGAAGCGGCTATGGATAACATGGAATTCTCTGTTGCGTTATCTACGCTTTGGCAGTTCGTAAGTCGTACAAACAAATATATTGATGAAACACAACCTTGGATTCTTGCAAAAGATGAAAATCAGAAAGAGCGTCTTGGTAATGTGATGGCCCATCTAGCTGAATCGTTACGTCATATCGGTATTATGCTACAGCCGTTCTTAACCGAAACACCTCAGCGCATCTTTGAACAGCTTGGTATAAATGAAGAGGCATTAACAAGCTGGGAGAGCATGAATACGGTTGGTCTTATTCCAGAAGGTACGAAGGTACAAAAAGGGCAGCCAATCTTCCCTCGTTTAGATGTAGAAGATGAAACTCAAGCGATTAAAAATATGATGACGAAAAATGCACCAAAAGAAGAGGAAGAAGAAGAGAAACCTGCTGAAGATCAATCAGAAGAAATCGCGATTGATGACTTTATGAAAGTGGATATGCGTGTTGCTGAAGTAGCCGAAGCAGACAAGCATCCAAAAGCGGATAAACTCTTACGTCTTCAATTGGACCTTGGTTCAGAAAAGCGACAAGTGGTATCAGGCATTGCGCAGCACTATAAGCCAGAAGACCTTGTAGGAAAGAAAGTCATTTGTGTAACAAACCTTAAACCTGTCAAACTCCGTGGCGAGCTTTCTCAGGGAATGGTCTTAGCTGGTGAAGATGATGAAGGAAACCTTGCGTTAGCCAACATCGATCAGAACCTACCGAATGGTACGAAAGTAAAATAATTAACGAAGGAGGAGCTTCTTAGAGGAGCTTCTCTTTTTTGTATTTAGTGTTTATTAAGTTATACGAAATGGCAGTATTCTTGAATAAGCTGGAGCGGAGAGGTTCCGTTGCTTTTGCGGAGTGCGGTGGGCTGTGGAACGGGTTGCTTTCCCCGGAAGACCGATCGAGCTTCCTCGTCACTTCGTTCCTGCGGGATCTCGCTCGCCCTTTCTACCGGAGGAGTCAACCCGTTCCACAGCCCACCTAAGCCGAATGATGACTAACGGAACCGCAGCGATCGTAAGGTATTCTGTTTAGAATGTGTGGTTAAATTTCCCATGGTTCAAAGTGATCTAAGGCCTTATATGTAGAGCTAAAATACAGTTTCCTAAAGCAAGAGATAAAACAATCTCAGACATGGGTCCGTTAAATTCCATAAAAGCAAAGGGGTGAGGGAAATGGCAAACTCCAGTGGTAGCAAAGGGCTGACGAGATCCCGCAGAGAGCTTGCGAACGAGGAAGCTCGGCTGGTCTTCCACAGGAGGCTTGCCGTTTCACTGAACCCCTTACTCTTTTTCCAGCAACGGACTCCTCTCAACTTATCTCGATTCCAAGTCTTCAACAAACGGGGGCTATTAAGGAATAAGAAGGGTCTTGTTATCGACAGCTCCCCACTCTTTAACCCATATTTTTGGGATAGCCTATGGTTAAGTGTTACAATATAGCGAGAAGATATCGCAAAGGAGATCGTACTAATTATGCTTTTTGATACGCATGTTCACTTAAATGCAAGACAATTCGATGAAGATCGTGAAGAAGTCATCAAACGCGCAAAGGAAGCGGGAGTCGATTACATGGTTGTCGTCGGTTTTGATCGTGAGACGATACCATTAGCTATTGAAATTGCAGAGTCACATGACAATATCTACGCTGCAGTTGGGTGGCACCCAGTAGATGCGATTGATATGGAAGAATCCGATTTAGAGTGGATTGAAGAATTAAGTTCCCATCCCAAAGTTGTAGCAATAGGTGAAATGGGGCTGGATTACCATTGGGACAAATCTCCTGAGGATGTGCAAAAAGAGGTTTTTCGTAAGCAGATCCGCTTAGCGAAAAAAGTTCAGATGCCGATCATTATTCACAATCGTGAAGCCACACAAGATATCGTCGATGTACTAAAAGAAGAAAATGCAGAAGAGGTAGGCGGTATTATGCATTGCTACAGTGGTTCTGTTGAAATCGCTGAGGAATGTGTGAAGATGAACTTCTATATCTCACTTGGTGGCCCAGTTACGTTCAAAAATGCTAAAAAGCCAAAAGAAGTAGCAGAAGCCATTTCGTTAGAGCATATGCTTGTAGAAACGGATTGTCCGTTTCTTGCACCTCATCCTAATCGAGGAACACGTAATGAACCCGCTTATGTAAAATTAGTAGCTGAAAAAGTAGCTGAAATTAAAGGACTTTCTCTTGAGGAAGTTGGACAAAAGACAACAGAGAATGCGTTTAAATTGTTTAAGCTTGACCAGTAAATAAACGATGTAATAGAATGCGGAAAAATGATGCAATATCTTGTCGGTTGTGGTCACAAATGTGGTCACATCTAGCGTAAGCACCCAGCGCGAAGTATGTGCTTCCCTAATCGGGTGCTTACGCTTTTATCGGATTTTGTCATTATTTTTCCGTATTATATTTCTTTAGATATGGTTATATTGGTAAAAGGAGTCAAGTCTATCAATTGGACGTTTTTTCCAATGGTAACGTTTACTTGTTGACAGGCTGATTACGCAGTGGTTATAATACACTGCGTATGAAAAAGGAGGCAGAAGCATGAAAAGATTAGTTGTGTTGATCGCTAGTGCTATTGTATTTTTTGCCTTACTTGGAAGCTTAACGTACGAAGCTACTAAAGCTGAAGTAAAGGTTCAAACAGAGAAAGAGACAAAATCTGTTCGAACACATGCAGACACAGTTGGGGAACTGTTAGAAAGTCTTAAAATTAATGTTCAAACTCACGATAAATTATCACACCAACTCGAAGATCCAATAACTACAGGAATGAAAATAGACTATCAATCTGCTAAACCAGTAACGGTAACGATTGATGATCAAGAAAAGCAGTACTACACTACAGCAAAAACCGTTAAACAATTCATTGATGATAAAGAGATAAAAATCAGTGAACGTGACAAAGTGTCACACAAAGATAAGGCAAGTATCGAAGCAGGAATGAACATTGAAGTTCAAAAGGCCTTCCAAGTGGCGCTAAATGACGGTGGGGAAGAAAAGAAAGTATGGACAACAGCCAATACGGTTGAAGAATTCTTGAAACAACAAGAAATAAGCCTTGGAGAGCTTGATAAACTTAAGCGAGACAAAAAGGCTAAGCTTTCTAAGGAACAAGCTTCTGTCACCATTACACGCATCGAGAAAGTAACCGATGTCGTGGAAGAACAAGTAGACTATGCTGTTGTAACGCGTAAAGACAGCTCCATGCCAAAGGGCAACAAAAAGGTTGTTCAAAACGGTGAAGAAGGAAAAGTTGTTAAACATTACGAAGTTACACTTAAGAACGGTGAAGAAGTCGACCGTAAGCTTGTAAAAGAAGAAACTGCGAAAGAAAGTAAACAGAAAATTGTAGCGGTAGGTACGAAAGTCATTCAACAAAATGTATCCCGTAATAATAATGATAGTGTTCAAAAGACGCTTTATATGGAAGCTACAGCTTATACAGCTTTTTGTGATGGTTGTAGTGGGATTACACGTACAGGTATAAATCTTCGTGCTAATCCAAATCGTAAGGTAATCGCCGTTGATCCGAGCGTAATTCCATTAGGATCTCGCGTCTGGGTTGAAGGCTATGGTTATGCAATTGCTGGAGATACAGGGTCAGCGATCCAAGGAAATCGTATTGACTTATTCGTTCCTTCCAGAGCTGATGCATTAAGCTTCGGTCGCAGAAAAGTTCAAGTTAAAGTATTAGGTGATTAAGCAGGGGGATAATCCTCTGCTTTTTCTTTTGTATTTTGTGATCTATTTCCACTTGTACAGGCAGTCTTAAACCTTAGATTTGATTGCAAAGATCGTTTTATTTTATGTCACGAACGTGGTATAACTAATCATAGATAACAGTTTTGGAGGACATAATTTGAAAATTAGAGAAATCATTGTCGTTGAAGGCAAAGATGATACACAGAATGTAAAACGATCGGTTGAAGCGGATACGCTAGAAACAAATGGATCAGCCGTGAATGAAGATACATTAGTTCGAATAAGACACGCCCAAGAAAAGCGGGGTGTGATCATTTTTACAGACCCAGATCACCCAGGACAACGGATTCGTAATATTGTTTCCCAAGCGGTACCAGGATGTAAGCATGCCTTTATGCCAAGGCATGAAGCCAAGGCGAAACATGATAAAGGACTCGGAGTGGAGCATGCCTCTCCAGAAGCTATTCGAGAAGCTTTATCCCATGTATATAGTATGTCGGAGATTGAGAACAGTGACATTACGCAAGAGGATCTTGTGGAGTATGGTCTTGTTGGAGGAGCAACCTCTAAGGCACTTAGGGAACAATTAGGCGAAAGGCTGAAGATTGGCTATACAAACGGCAAACAGCTTTACAAACGATTAACCATGTTCCAAATCACGCGAGAAGAGTTTGTAGATGCCATGGAAGAAATTCTGAATGAGGAAGGAAAATAAAATGAGTGATACAAAAGCAATTGCAACGCCAAAACGGACCAGAGAGATTTTAGAGAAGTACGGATTCTCTTTTAAGAAGAGCTTAGGTCAGAACTTTTTAATAGATGTAAATACTTTATCCAATATTGTAGAGCATGCTGGTGTGACAGCTGAGAGTGGAGCGATTGAGATTGGACCTGGAATTGGTGCGCTAACAGAACAACTAGCTCGTAAAGCAGATCAAGTTCTTGCTTTTGAAATTGATCAGCGACTCCTCCCAATCTTAGATGATACATTAAGTGATTATGATAATGTCCGGATTGTTCATCAAGATATTCTCAAGGCGAATGTGTCTGAAGTGATACAAGATTATTTTCATGAAGGTCAACCCGTTCATGTAGTTGCAAACTTACCTTATTACATTACCACCCCCATTATTATGAATTTACTAATGGCTCGGTTGCCTATTGAAAGTATTACCGTAATGATTCAAAAAGAGGTAGCTGAGCGAATTGCTGCAGCTCCTAATAATAAAAGCTATGGATCGCTATCGATAGCGATTCAATATTATACAGAAGCGAAGGTAGTTATGGACGTGCCGAAGACAGTGTTTATGCCTCAACCAAATGTAGGCTCCTCTGTTTTACGATTAACAATGCGCGAACAACCACCCGTTCAGGTGGAAAACGAGCCTTTCTTTTTTGATCTAGTACGAGCATCTTTCGGTCAAAGACGAAAGACAATTATGAACAACCTTTCTCGTCATTTTAAAGATCGTTTTGATAAAGATTCAATTCGCCAGTCACTTGATGAAGCAGAGATTGATGAAAAACGCAGAGGTGAATCCTTATCAATGGAGGAATTCGCTACGTTAGCAAATGTGTTTTATAGAAAGCTATAGGCACAAACTATAACTTCTCACATAGGCTATGAAAGAAGTGGTAACTGTGTGAGGAGGCAGGCTTTCATGGTAAACAAAGGTGATATCGTAACACGTTCCTCCTATAATCATGACCTTTTATTTCGGGTTCAAGATATTCAGGGGTCACGTGTGATTTTATATGGTGAAGATATTCGATTAGAGGCCGATGCTCCAATTGAAGACTTAAAGGTTGTTCAAAAAGAGGAATTAAAGAGAAGAAAGCAAAAGGCCAAGGAGCAGGAGGAGTATTCTTATCGACTTTTCCGGCAGGATTATCAACTAATGCGTCAAAAACGTGATTACGAGGCTTCCTCTGGCTATCAGCATGAAGCTCCCTATTTTCAACTGCCATCACGTGTCTTACATTTAGATGGAGATCGATTGTATTTAAAGAAATGTATTGATTTATATGAGCAGCTTGGACTACAGGTTCATGGAGTTCACATGAATGAAAAAGAAATGCCTCATCAAATTGGTGAGCTAATCGATAAAGTAAGCCCTGATATTATTGTGATCACGGGACATGATTCCTTTTCAAAGAATAAAGGGGATAAAGGTGACTTACGTGCTTATAGACATTCCAAGTTTTTTGCCGAAACGGTGAGAGAGGCGAGACGCAAGGTGCCACACCTTGATCAAATGGTCATTTTTGCAGGCGCTTGCCAATCCCATTTTGAATCTCTAATACGTGCAGGTGCTAATTTCGCTAGTTCGCCATCTCGAATTAACATTCACGCATTAGATCCTGTTTATATTGTTGCTAAAATCGGATACACATCCTTTATGGAAAAAGTCAACGTATGGGATGTTATTCGGAATACTTTAACAGGTGAAAAAGGGCTTGGTGGTGTGGAAACTCGAGGTTTAATGAGAACAGGAATGCCTTATCAGTCAGAAGAATATCACGAACAACCTCACCAGGATACTGAAGAAACTCGTCCCAAATTATTGTAGAAGGGGGCGAGTTTTTTATATATAAGCAAATAAAATTTATGAGTTCATATTATAGTGTCTCTCGCAACTACATCACAATTTCCCTCAAATAGTTTTACATAAATTTTCATTTTTTAGAGAGAATACAAATAAGACGAAAAAATTATACGTATTTCATTGCAATACCTATCATATATTGCTATAATATAAAGATTTATTTGACTTTGGAATATAGCTTGTGTTAAAGTATAAGTAGTGAGGTGGAGTGTAGTGGCAAAAACGTTATCAGAAATTAAGCAGTCTTTAGATGGGCAAATCGGTAAGCGGTTAACATTAAAAGCAAATGGTGGTCGCCGAAAGACCATTGAGCGTAGCGGTGTTCTAGCTGAAACGTATCCATCTGTTTTTATTGTTGAACTTGATCAGGAGCAAAATGCATTTGAGCGAGTTTCATACAGCTATGCAGATGTCTTAACTGAAACTGTAGAGCTTAGTTTTAGTGAAGGATTAAGCAATTTGGCGTTAGGGGAGCAGTAAACTGAGGTTTACTGCTTTTTACTTACATGTTAAGAAAGTGAAAAATTTTAACTTAGAAGCAATTCAACGTAGTGAAAATTTTGAAAGAATGAAGTATAAATACAACTAAGCCTTTCTGTCTACACCTTAAAAGGCTTGCCAAACGGCAAGTTTTCTTTAGATACTGAACCCTTTATAATTCAATGTTTTTGCTAAAATTCCATTATTAAGATCGATTTTATTAAAAGAAGTTAACACATACTAAGCGTGTCGTAAAATCTATATAGAAGGGAGCTGTTTTCCTTTGGGTAGACGTAGAGGAGTTATGTCTGATCATTTTAAAGAGGAAATCGCTAAGGAGTTAGGTTTTTACGACACGGTGCAAAAAGAAGGTTGGGGCGGTATAACAGCACGTGATGCAGGTAATATTACAAAGCGTGCCATTCAAATCGCTCAGGAGCAAATGACACGGGGCAGATCTTAAAAAAAGGGTCTGTCCCTTTTTTTACACATAAAGATCCACGCCTCTGTTTGCATCTCAGTTTAAAATGCTTGCCGATTGGCAAGTTTCCCTTAAGATTATGATTTTTGAACAAACCATCCTTATAGATCAAAATATATGGTACAATTTGTTGATATAAGCTGAAAAGAGCAGGTGATGAGATGCGATTATTAGAAAAGGCTCCGGCCAAAATTAATTTAGCTCTCGATGTATTATATAAGCGTCCGGATGAGTACCATGAAGTTGAGATGGTCATGACGACGGTTGATTTATCTGATCGAATTGAATTAAGTCCTTTGCGTGAGGATGAAATTCGTATTGTATCTGAGAATCGATTTGTTCCAAATGATCAGCGTAACCTTGCCTATCAAGCAGCTCAACTTGTGAAAAATACATATCAGATACGTGAAGGTGTCGAAATTTTTATTGAGAAACAAATTCCTGTGGCTGCTGGTTTAGCGGGGGGAAGTAGTGATGCTGCAGCTGTTTTGCGAGGTTTAAATCGTTTATGGGATTTAGAGCTAACGGCAGAACAATTGGCTGAATTAGGAACACAAATTGGGTCAGATGTGGCTTTTTGTGTATATGGAGGTACTGCTTTGGCTACAGGTAGAGGAGAGCAGATTAGAGAGCTTCCTACACCTCCTCCTTGCTGGGTAGTTTTAGCTAAACCTTCTATTGGTGTATCAACACAAGCGATTTATCAAAATTTGAACCTAAATGATGTACAGCACCCTGATACACAAAAAATGATTCAAGCATTGGAAGACGGAGATTACAATGAGATGTGCGCCCGAATAGGTAATGTGCTTGAGCCGGTAACGAGTCAACTTCATGCAGAAGTAGGACAAATCAAAAATCACATGAAAGAATTTGGTGCAGATGCTGTACTAATGAGTGGAAGCGGTCCAACGGTATTTGGTTTAGTGCAACAAGAATCACGAGCACATCGTATTTATAATGGGTTACGAGGATTTTGTGAAGAAGTATATGTAATTCGAATGCTTGGAAACCGACATGCACTTGATTAAATCCGTATAAAACTGTTATATTTATTGCATATTATTCGGATTTAGAGGTGTATGTATGAAAAGAAGTGAACGATTGGTCGCAATGACCAACTATCTAATAGAACACCCTCAACAACTTGTGTCATTGCCCTTTTTTACGAATGAGTATGAATCCGCTAAATCTTCAATTAGTGAAGATTTAACGATCATCAATCAAATGTTCCAACAACAAGGAATAGGGTATCTTCAAACGATTCCAGGGGCTGCTGGCGGCGTGAAATATATACCGCGCAATTCTAAAGAAAAAAGTGAACTGTTTATCGATCAGTTGGCTACAAAATTGGAGGATCCTGAGCGATTGTTGCCAGGAGGTTACTTATTTATGAGTGATTTGTTGGGGGATCCTCAAACTGTACGTAATATCGGTCGGTTATTTGCAACACACTTTTCTGATAGCACGATCGATGCTGTTGTAACCGTGGCGACTAAAGGTATACCATTAGCATATGCTGTGGCGTCTTATTTAAATGTGCCGGTTGTGATCGTACGTCGAGATCCGAAAGTTACAGAAGGATCTACAGTAAGCATTAATTACGTTTCTGGATCATCAAGAAAAATTCAAACCATGGTTCTATCTAAGAGAAGCCTCAAACAAGGGGCAAATGTGCTTATCGTTGATGACTTTATGAAAGCTGGAGGCACGATTAATGGTATGAAAAGCCTTTTAGAAGAATTTGAAGCAAATGTTGCGGGTATTGGTGTCTTGGCAGAAGCTGAAGACGAGGATGAAGATCGTGTCGTAGATGATTATGTCTCTCTACTTCAAATTAATAATGTCGATATTAAGAATCGTAAAATTGAAGTTCATCGTGGAAATCTTTTTGAACAATAAAATGTATTTTAGTGAGATAGCTTTTATCTTTTTAGATAAAAGCTATTTTTTTGTGGGGAGATTTTTATTGTTTTATTAAAAAAATATTTATCCAATAATTTTATTTGTTTTATGATAATTCATATATAAAAAGGGCTATGGTGATAGTAAAGACTTGCATCAGGTTCTTCAAATAGTAGGGAGGAAAGTGCAAAAAATTAGAAAAGAATAATTTTTTTTAAAAAGTAGGGAGGAATTCATGTAACTTTGTTGAATATTGGTAATAAGTTCTTATAGGGAAAAGGTGGTGAGACATAATGGAAGTAACTGACGTTAGACTGCGACGCGTTAATACTGAAGGACGAATGCGAGCAATTGCTTCTATTACGTTAGACCAGGAATTCGTTGTTCATGACATTCGAGTAATCGATGGTAACAACGGTTTGTTTGTTGCTATGCCAAGCAAACGTACTCCTGATGGAGAGTTTCGCGACATTGCGCATCCGATCAATTCTGGTACACGTGGAAAAATCCAAGATGCTGTACTAGAAGAATATCACCGCGCAGGGGAATTGGAAGTTGAATATGAAGAAGCAGGTGCTTCTTAATACTCACTGAAGACAATAGGGGGGAGTCTAATCTGACGGGTTAGGCTCCTTTTTTTGTTAGAGCGTAGCCACATCCAGCTCCAGCACCCAGCAACGAATGGACTTCCTTCGTTGCTAAACGGGCGATTACGCTTTTGCTCTAACAGTTGAAATAATGGCGTTTTTAAGATATATTCGTAGATGATAAAAGGATGGTGGTTTGTTAATGGGTAATCGTTATGCAGTTGTGTTGGCTGCTGGTCAGGGGACACGTATGAAATCCTCTTTATACAAAGTGTTACACCCTGTATGCGGCAAGCCAATGGTTCAACATGTTATAGATCAATTAAAGCCTTTACAGCTAAATGAAATTATTACCATTGTTGGTCATGGTGCAGAGACTGTTCAAGATCAAATCGGGGACGACAGCCGATTCGTGATCCAAGAAGAACAGCTCGGTACAGGCCATGCTGTTCAACAGGCTGATAGCATTCTGGAGCAACAAGAAGGAATAACCCTTGTAGTATGTGGTGACACGCCACTATTAACCAAAGATACACTTGAGTCTCTCATTACTTATCACGAAGAAGAAGGTTCTAAAGCCACACTTCTTACAGCACATGCAGAAGACCCTACAGGTTACGGTCGAATTGTGAGAACTGAAGATGGCAATGTTGCTCGTATTGTAGAGCAAAAAGATGCATCAGAAGAGGTTCAAAAGATTCAAGAGATCAATACAGGTGTGTTCTGTTTTGATAATAAAGCTTTATTCGAAACGTTAAAGCATGTATCAAATGATAATTCTCAAGGAGAATATTATCTCCCAGACGTGATCGAAATTCTAAAAAGCCAAAGTGAAAAGATTGCAGCCTACCAAACAGACCGTTTTGAAGAAACGTTAGGTGTTAATGACCGCGTTGCCTTATCTCGCGCCGAACAGGCTATGAAACGTCGAATTAATGAGTATCATATGAGAAATGGTGTAACCATCATTGATCCTAGTCATACTTATATTGGATTAGATGTGCAAATTGAACAAGATGCTGTTATTTATCCAGGGAGTGTAATTGAGGGAAATACCACGATTGCTACAGGTGTAGAAGTGGGTCCTCATTCTGAAATTAAAAATTGTACGATTGGGCAAAATACAGTTATCAAACAAAGTGTGGCACATGAAAGTTATATTGGTCATGGCGTTAATATCGGGCCGTATGCTCACATTCGACCGGCTTCTGAATTAGGCGATGATGTTAAGGTTGGTAATTTTGTAGAAATTAAGAAAGCTTCCTTTGGTAAAGGAAGTAAAGCATCTCACTTAAGTTATATTGGTGATGCTAAAGTAGGCGAAGGTGTTAACATTGGCTGTGGAACGATCACAGTAAATTATGATGGTCAAAATAAACATCTTACGACGATTGAAGATGAAGCGTTTATCGGATGCAATTCGAATTTAGTAGCACCTGTTAATGTCGGGAAAGGTGCTTATGTTGCAGCGGGCTCTACAATAACCAAGGACGTGCCAGGAGACGCATTGTCCATTGCTCGTTCTCGTCAAACGAACAAAGAAGGTTATGTTGAAAAACTCAAGAATATGAAAAAAGATTAATGGAGGGTATTAGCGCAATGGCTAACAATCAATACAAAGATCCGTCTTTAAAAGTGTTTTCTCTTAACTCCAATCCAACACTAGCTCAAGAAATTGCAGAAAACATCGGCACAGAGCTTGGTAAGTGTACGGTTACTTCATTTAGTGATGGAGAAATCCAAATTAATATTGAAGAAAGTATCCGTGGTTGTGATGTATATGTTGTGCAATCAACTTGTGAACCTGTAAACCAGCACATCATGGAACTTTTAATTATGATTGATGCATTGAAGCGTGCATCTGCTAAGACCATTAACATTGTTATGCCTTATTACGGCTATGCGCGTCAGGATCGTAAAGCACGTTCTCGTGAACCAATCACTGCTAAGCTAATGGCGAACCTTTTAGAGACCGCAGGAGCTTCAAGAGTCATCATGCTAGACCTCCACGCTTCTCAAATTCAAGGATTCTTTGATGTACCAATTGACCACCTTGTTGGTGTACCACTTCTTTCTGATTACTTTGAAGGAAAGAACTTTGACGATGTTGTAATCGTATCACCAGACCATGGTGGTGTGACGAGAGCTCGTAAAATGGCAGACCGCCTAAAAGCTCCGATTGCTATTATTGACAAACGACGACCACGTCCGAATGTTGCGGAAGTCATGAATATTGTAGGTAATATTGAAGGTAAGACAGCTATTTTGATTGATGATATTATTGATACAGCTGGAACTATTACATTAGCAGCCAATGCACTTGTAGAAAACGGGGCAAAAGAAGTATATGCATGCTGTACACACCCTGTTCTATCGGGGCCTGCTATTGAGCGTATTAATAACTCAAAAATCAAAGAGCTTGTTGTAACAAACACGATTCCTCTTAAAGATGAGAAACGCATTGATAAGGTTACAGAGCTTTCTGTAGGCCAGTTAATTAGTGAAGCAATCATGCGTGTTCATGAACGTAAATCAATTTCAATTCTGTTTGATTAATTAAGATTTTGGAGCATAAAAATAAGTCATCTGAAGAATAATTTGTTTGATATTGTGAAAAAAGGGTTTACCCCTATCCTAGGATGGGAATTATATAACATTAGAAGGTTTATAATTTGATGGAGGGTGATTGACTTGGCAGTAACAGTTAAAGCAAAAACCAGACAAGACTTAAGAGGTTCAGTAAATAATAAACTTCGTCGTGAAGGTCGAGTTCCAGCGATTGTTTATGGTAAAGAAAAGGAACCACTTGCGGTTTCTGTAGACAGCTTGGAATTGCTTAAGACACTTAGAGATGAAGGGAAAAACGCAATTATATCCTTAGATGTAGAAGGCGATTCTCCTCGACAAGTTATGTTCCATGAATATCAAATAGAACCACTTCGTAATGAGTTATATCATGCGGACTTTTATATTGTGGATATGTCAACAGAAGTTGATGTACAAGTTCCAATCCACGTTGAAGGCAATGCACAAGGTGTTCAAGATGGCGGGATTTTATCTCAGCCTCTACATGAATTATCACTACGTGCGAAGCCGAACGAAATTCCAAATGAAATCCAAGTTGATGTTTCTAATTTAGAAGTAGGAGATAGTTTCTTAGTAAGTGATCTAAAAGAAGCTAAAAACTACGAAATTACTGAAGATGAGTCAACAACGATTGTAACGATACTGCCTCCTCAGACTGAAGAGGTTGTTGAACCAGGCGAAACCCAAGATGGTGACGCTGAGCCAGAAGTCATTAATCAAAAAGATGACGATGAGGAAGAAGAAGAGTAAACCTCACATAAAGGAAAGGCGTAGCCGTGTGGTTACGCCTTTTTTACGTATGAAAAAGGTGAAATCAATATTTTAGTTTATTTTTATTCTATAGTGAATTTCGGTACAATAGATAAAGATAAGTTTGAAAGGGACTGGAAAGAGGGATTGTTATGAAGTGTATTATTGGATTAGGAAACCCAGGTCCAAAATATGAAAAAACCCGACACAACGTTGGTTTTATGGTAATAGATGAGTTACTGGAGAGGCATAATTGGAAACTAAATAAAGAGAAGTATAAAGGAAGTCATACTGTTGAACGTTGTAACGGTGAAAAAATGGTTTTACTTAAACCGTTAACATTTATGAACTTATCGGGGGATGCTGTAAAACCATTAATGGATTACTATGACCTCTCACCAGAAGATATTGTAGTGATCTATGATGATCTAGATCTCCCACCAGGGAAAATTCGCCTTCGACAACAAGGCGGTCATGGTGGTCATAATGGTATGAGATCTATTATTGATCATCTTGGTACCAAAGAGTTTCCAAGAATCCGTATTGGTGTTGGGCGTCCAACAGGATCAAAATCTGTAAGTGACCATGTTTTAAGCCCATTCTCCAAAGAAGAAAGTCAGGATGTAAACGACAGTGTGAAGAAAGCTGCGGATGCCTGTGAGGGTTGGATGGAAAACACTTTTCTTAGTGTCATGAATGAATACAATTAAACGTGCATATAGTGAAGAACATCCTTCACGTATAAGCTAATTTCTTCTCGGGCAAACTTAAGGTAAATAGTTTGTGCAAGGAGGAATAATTATGGCTGTGATCTATCAATGTAGACATTGTAAGCAGCAGATCGGCGCTTTTCATCATGAGAATGTGGATACAGATCACTTGGGTCTGGAACAACTTACTGAAGAAGAACGTGTCGATATGGTTCAAATGCACGAGAACGGAAATATTGAGATTAAAACGATTTGTGAGAATTGTCAGGATGCCTTAGAAAACAATCCACATTACCATGAGCTCGATAACTTTATTCAATAAGTCAATTAGCTTTGGTTACAAACCAAAGCATTTTCAAGTGTATAAACGTGTAGATATAAGCGTAGTTGTCTGATCTCGGCTCCTAACAGCCTGCTACGCTTTTCTTACATATGCAGGGGGAACGATATGCAAGGACTTAAGGATTTTTTAAAAAAACAAGATGATGTGCATTCTATCATTTCTGGATTTTCTTCAGGGATGCAAGAGCAGTTTGCAGCCGGGCTTTCTGGTTCAGCAAGAAGTGTGCTTGTTTCGTTATTAGAGGAGTCGACGAAACGGCCTATATTGCTTGTTACACACCAATTAATGCAAGCACAACAATTATATGAGGATTTACTAGGGATATCGGATGCTGAGCATGTTCATTTGTACCCTGTGAATGAATTAATTGCTTCTGAGATAGCTGTTGCAAGTCCAGAGTTAAGAAGTGAGCGGATTGATGCGTTAAACCACTGGGCTCAAGAGAAGTCAGGGATCTTAATTGCTCCTGTTGCAGCACTAAAGCGTATTTTGCCACCCCCATCTTATTGGGAACAATACCAGCTGAACTTTAAGGTAGGAGAGGCGATTGATCTTGATGCTTATCTTAAAGGGCTGATTAATGTCGGATATGAACGTGCGGATATGGTTAGCTCACCAGGTGAATTTAGCTTACGTGGTGGAATATTGGATATTTATCCGTTAACCCAACCGAATCCTTTGAGAATTGAACTCTTTGATGATGAAGTAGACTCCATTCGCTATTTTGACTCTGAAAGTCAACGATCTTTAGAAAAGTTAGATCAAGTTACGATAGGACCTGCTAGTGAGCTCCTTTTAACAGATGAGGATTTAACAAGAGGGGCACACAGGCTTGAGGAAGCCTTAGCTAAAACACTTCAAAAGATGCAAAGTAGTGAGCTAAAGGAGAAGGTAACAGAGACCATTGAACATGATATATCACGTTTGAATAATCATGAACGTTTTGAAGAGATGTACAAATATATATCTTTATACTATGAGAATTCTGCCAGTCTGCTAGATTATATACCTGAAAACGGGATAGTTGTTCTGGATGAGATGAGCCGAATTCAAGAAACAGCGAATCGATTAGATGAAGAAGAGGCTGATTGGTATAGTAGTCTTTTAGAGTCAGGGCAAATGGTTAGAGATATTTCAATCTCCTATAATTGGCCTGATGTTTGGCATGCCATTAAACAGCCTCGACTATACATGTCTGTTTTCTTACGTCATATTCCAAACACACAACCTCAAAATATCGTGAACTTTTCATGCCGTGCTATGCAGCAATTTCATGGCCAAATGAATCTTTTACAGAATGAAATGGATCGTTGGAAGAAAAGTGGTTATTCTGTGATCATCGTGGCTCCTAATCATGAGCGTGCCCAAAAAATTCAGAATGTCTTAGAGGATTACGATATGGAAGCAGTAGTGTCAGAACACGAGCCTTCCTTACCTGTAACGACACCAACGATCGTAACGGAGCAAATGACATCTGGATTTGAGTTACCGATGCATAAAATTGCTGTGCTTACAGAGAGTGAATTATTTAAGAAACAAACAACAAGACCGAAGCGAAAGAAGAAAATCTCCAATGCTGAACGAATTAAAAGTTATCAGGAATTAAAAGTTGGGGATTACGTGGTACATGCCAACCACGGTATTGGAAAGTACATCGGTATAGAAACGCTAGAATTGAATGGCATTCATAAGGATTATATGCTTGTTAAATACTCTGGTGATGACAAGCTGTATGTACCCATAGATCAAATCGATCAGGTTCAGAAGTTTGTTGGTTCAGAAGGGAAAGAACCGAAGCTATACAAGCTCGGAGGAAGTGAGTGGAAGAAGGTTAAAAGTCGTGTGCAATCTTCCGTTGAAGATATTGCTGATGACTTAATCCAACTTTATGCCGAGCGAGAAGCAACAAAAGGATATGCATTTGGTGAAGATACGGAAATGCAAAAAGATTTTGAAGCGGCTTTTCCTTATCAGGAAACCGAGGACCAAATCCGCTGTATTCAAGAAATCAAAACGGATATGGAGAAAATACGCCCGATGGACCGACTCTTGTGTGGGGATGTGGGTTATGGAAAAACCGAAGTAGCCATCCGTGCAGCCTTTAAAGCTATTGCAGATGGAAAACAAGTAGCCATACTTGTCCCGACTACGATTTTGGCTCAACAGCACTATGAAACGGTTCGCGAGCGTTTTCAGGATTTCCCGATTAACATTGGTTTGTTAAGTCGTTTCCGTACACAAAAGCAGCAAAAGGAAACAAAAGAAGGTCTGAAAAGCGGAATTGTAGACATCGTCATTGGAACACACCGACTTCTGTCTAAAGATATTCAAGTGAAAGATCTTGGCTTATTAATTGTAGATGAAGAGCAACGTTTCGGAGTGAAGCACAAAGAAAAAATTAAGCAGATGAAAACGAATGTGGATGTTCTTACATTAACAGCAACTCCAATTCCGCGTACGTTGCATATGTCTATGCTAGGTGTTCGTGATTTATCTGTTATTGAAACACCTCCTGAAAACCGTTTCCCAATCCAGACATATGTCTTGGAATACAATCCAGTGTTTATGCGTGAGGCGATTGAACGGGAAATGGCTCGTGGTGGGCAGGTCTTTTTCCTTTTCAACCGTGTAGAAAATATTGAACGTATGGCTGAAGAAATTTCTGCTCTGGTTGAGGATGCCCGGGTCACATTTGCACATGGTCAAATGAATGAGACTGAACTTGAAAACGTCATGTTCAGCTTCCTTGAGGGAGAATCAGATGTACTTGTTTCAACTACGATTATCGAGACAGGTGTAGATATTCCGAATGTAAATACGCTTATTGTATATGATGCTGATCGAATGGGCTTAAGTCAGTTGTATCAATTAAGAGGACGTGTAGGACGCTCAAACCGAGTTGCTTATGCTTACTTCACGTATCAAAAGGATAAAGTTTTAACAGAAGTGGCGGAAAAGCGTTTGCAGGCTATAAAAGAATTCACGGAGTTAGGGTCAGGATTCAAGATTGCTATGCGTGACCTCTCTATTCGTGGGGCTGGAAATCTTCTAGGTGCACAGCAACATGGGTTTATCGATTCTGTTGGTTTCGATATGTACTCTCAAATGCTTAAAGATGCCATAGAGGCAAAACAAGAGGGGAAAACCTATGAGGAAACCAAACCATTTGAGCCAGAGCTAACACTGAATATCGATGCCTATATTCCAGATGGCTACATTGATGATGAGAAACAAAAGATTGATATGTACAAACGATTCCAAGCGGTAGATTCTCAAGAAGATATTCACGACTTACGTGAAGAACTTATTGATCGCTTTGGAGATTATCCTGAAGAAGTTGAAAACTTATTCCAGGTGTCGGTTTTAAAATTATATGCGAAACGTGAACGTATTGAATCCATTACGGAGAAAAATAAAAAAGTTGAGCTTATAATGGAAGAGGAAGCTAGTCAACAAATTGATGGAGCAAAGTTGTTTGAATTAGCGAATCAGTACGGAAGAATGATTCAGTTAGGTACAGAAGGAAAACAACTTAAGGTCACATTCCAATTCCAACGAGACATGTATCCAAGACGATACAAAGTGATGGAAGAAGTCCTCCAATCTTTAAAAGATGTAAAGCATGATGAATAAAAATACTAACTTACAAAACCCGCCATTTAAATGGTGGGTTTTCTTATTATTAAATACAACTAAATATTAAGAGCATACTAATGGTAGGTATTCAGTTATATGGCAGGATTGTTGAAGACTTGAAACTGAGAGGAGTCCGTTACTGATGAGTAATTTGTTCCGGTCAGTGAAACGGCAAGCCTGTTGTGGAAGAAAAGCCGAGCCTCCTCGTGCCTGCGGGGTCTCGTCTTCCCTTTGTTACCACGACAGTTTGCCGTTTCCTTCCCTCCACGCGATTATGAAGATTAACGGACCATAATTTGGACTTTCCCATCTCATATGGATTAGAATTCTTATTCATAGAATTTGCTCCGACCCTCGTCATGATAGGATTATACTACCTGGAATCAGAACATCCTCTCCAGAACTACGGCGGTTGCGTTAGTCACCATTCGGCTAAGGTGGGCTGTGGAATGGGTTGACTCCAGCGGAAGAACGGAGTGACGAGACCCCGCAGGGAGCTTGCGAACGAGGAGGCTCGGCGCTTCGTCCGCAGGAAACCAACCCCCCCCACAGCCCGCCGCTCTCCACTAAAGTAACGGAACCATACGCACTTTATCTCGAATCCAAGTCTTCCACATAAGGGGGCTTTAATGAAATAAATAGCACATTAAAAGATAAAAAAAGATCAATAATTTCACTGATATTTTTATACAAATATAATACAAATCATGTACGATTTGGATTTTAACAAGAAAAATCAAGGAATCATGTATAGTTCTGGCGTGGTGAAAAATACTATACCCATCAACTGGTGATTCCTACTTAAAAAAGGAAGTCAAAACATATCACCATATGCAAAATCATCAAAGGAAAGTGAGGCTTCATACATGAAAGCAACAGGAATCGTACGACGTATTGATGATTTAGGACGGGTAGTAATCCCGAAAGAAATTCGCAGAACACTGCGTATCCGTGAGGGAGATCCGCTTGAAATTTTTGTGGATCGAGAAGGAGAAGTTATTCTCAAAAAATATTCACCGATTAGTGAGTTAGGGGATTTTGCTAAGGAATATGCAGACGCGTTATTTGATTCCCTAGGTCATACTGTTCTTATTTGTGATCGTGATGAATTTATAGCTGTTTCCGGAGCATCCAAGAAAGATTACTTAAACAAGAGCATTGGGCCCAAAGTGGAACAAGCTATTCAAGATCGCACGGTTATAACAGAATCGAATGAATCAACGATTGAAATAGCAGATGGTAATGAAGAAAAAGTATCATCCTATATCGTTGGTCCAATCATTGCAAATGGTGATCCAATCGGATGCGTTATGATTATGTCTAAAGAAGGCGAATCCATAGGTGCCGTTGAGCAAAAAGCAGTAGAAACTGCAGCAAGTTTCTTAGCCCGTCAAATGGAATAATTCATCAGAGAGGAGCCTAAAACCAGGCTCCTTTTTATTGTTAAGGGGTTATACATTCATACTCTTAATCAACCTAGCCTCTGTGCTATAATGAAGGGTAATGGAAAAGTATAGAAGGGATACCTTTATGGCAAAACAAATGAATAAGAAACAACTATTTCAAGGAGCATTTTTATTAACACTAGCTGGGATTTTGAGCAAGGTCCTGAGCGTGGGTTATCGTATTCCCTTACAAAACATTGCCGGCGATGTCGGTTTTTATATTTATCAGCAAGTTTATCCTATTTTAGGAATGGCGTGGATGATATCTCTATATGGATTTCCGGTTGCTATATCCTCGTTTGTATCAGAATGGGAAGGAGAAGGACGTGCATTAACGTTACGCAACTTCTTTATACCTGCGTTTACAATTCTGTTCAGTATAAGTGTACTGTTATTTGGCTTATTTTACTTCGGTGCATCTACGATTGCTGTATGGATGGGGGATCCTCAGCTTGAGTTACCACTTAAAATAACATCGATTGTTTTTTTATTTCTTCCTTTCACATCATTGCTTAGAGGAACATTTCAAGGATTACATAATATGAAACCTACAGCCATGTCACAAATTGCTGAGCAGTTTACTCGTGTACTCGTTATTATCCTCGCTACATATTTTTTCGTGAAAGCAGGAGTAGGTTTATATGTGGTAGGAGCTGGAGCGGCTTTTGGATCTGTTGTAGGAGCTGTTGCCTCAGTGTTGTTGTTAGGTGGGATGATGTTAAAAAAATCTCCAATTCTAAGACAACCTGCACAAGGTAAAATCCCATATAAAAAGTTAATTCGAACCATCTTGGTAGTTGGGTTATTCTTTTGTGTGAACTACATGATGCTTTTATTTCTTCAATTAGCTGATGCTTTAACCTTGGTTCCGAATCTTCAACAGGCAGGAAGTTCACTCCAAGAGGCAAAAATAGCAAAAGGAGTATTTGATAGAGGTTATCCGCTCATTCAAATAGGAACAGTTGTTGGATCATCCATAGCACTTGCCTTAATACCGGCTATTACCAGGCAACGTTTAGAAAAGCGTAAAGAAGAGACTTATTCAGATGCAAGAAGTGCGGTGAAATTCTCGTTTTTATTTTCGCTAGCTGCAACAGTTGGACTTTTAATGGTGATGCCCTATGTAAACGTGTCTTTTTTCAGAACGACTGATGGAACGGATGCGCTACGAATTCTTTCTCTTGTTACCTTATTTGGTTCATTATCTTTAACCTATTCATCCTTGCTTCAAGGATTCGCTATTGTAGGACGACCAGCTTTAGCAGTTATTCTGGCATTCTTTATAAAAATTGGAGCAAATGAAATATTGGTTCCTACGTATGGAATTCAAGGAAGTGCCATAGCCTCGGTACTTGCAGTTCTATTCATTTGCTTATTTAACTACATAAGTTTAAAAAGACACTTTACACTTCGATTAAAGTATCATATTCCATGGAAACAAGCCGTACTTGCAATAGGAACCATGCTTCTGGTGGTTTGGGGAGCAAGCTTTTTATATAAAACGCTTATACCCTTAACAGATCGATTTGCTTATGTGGGAGTTACCCTTTTCACAGTATCTCTCGGTGTTCTAACGTATTTTTTAGTATTACTAAAAACAGGAGCATTTACAAAAGAAGAATTAAGTCAATTTCCATTTAGTGAGTCAATCATAAGTAAACTGGAGGAAACAAAATGAACAAACAAATTACCATAATAGGACTTGGAGCAGCAGATATCGACCAGCTTCCCTTAGGTGTGTATCGAATATTAACCAAGCATGAAGGAACCGTTTATACACGAACAGTAGATCATCCTGTTATCGAGACGCTACAAGAAGAAGGTCTTAAGTTTGAAGCTTTTGATTCTACTTATGAGTCCTATGATCATTTTGAAGATGTATATGAAGCAATTGTTGATCGTTTGTTGGAACTGGCAACTCATGAAGCGGTTCTTTACACCGTTCCAGGTCATCCAATGCTAGCAGAACGTACGATACAACTCTTGTTACAAAAGCAAGCACAAGGTGAAGTCACACTGAACATTCAAGGTGGTCAAAGTTATTTAGATGCTCTTTTCACATCTTTAAAAATTGATCCTATTGAAGGGTTTCAATTTGTTGATGCCACATCTTTTACTAGAAATATGATTGAACATCGTCAGCATACAGTGTTTTGTCAGGTGTATGATGAGATGATTGCTTCCCACGTAAAAGTAGAGCTCATGGAAGATCTCCCTCATGACTTTACGGTGTACATTGCTGATGCTGCTGGAAGTTCTCAAGAAACAATTAAGGAAGTTCCTTTGTATAAATTAGATCGAAGCGTAGAACTAAGTAATTTAACAAGTGTTTATATCCCACCTGTATCAGAGGAGAAGTTGAATCACAAGTTCTTCCGTTTGCGAGATGTTATCGCAACGTTACGTGGTCCTGAAGGGTGTCCTTGGGATCGTAAACAAACGAATGAATCTTTACGTCCTTATTTAATTGAAGAAGCCTATGAATTATTACAAGCTATCGAAGATGAAGATGATGAGGGTATGATTGAAGAGTTAGGTGACGTTCTTTTACAGGTCATGCTTCATAGTCAAATTGGAGAAGATGAAGGATTTTTCACCATCGATGACGTAATTGTTACATTAACGGATAAAATGATTCGACGCCACCCTCATGTATTTGGTGATCATCAATTAGATACGGCAGAAGAGGTTGTTGGGACATGGGATGAAATCAAGCAGGAAGAAAAAGGTGATACTCGAAAATCTGCTTTAGATGGTGTCGTCAAAGCTTTACCTGGGTTATTACGTGCACAAGAATTGCAAAAGAAAGCCAAAAAAGTAGGTTTTGACTGGGATGATCCTGCACCAATGTGGGAGAAGGTACAGGAAGAAATTGAGGAATTTAAAACGTCCTTAACAACAGAAACAGAAGATGAGCAGGAGCTTGAACTTGGAGATGTATTATTTGCACTAGTGAATGTTGCTCGTTACTATAAGGTTAATCCTGAATTGGCTATTCAACGAACCAATGATAAGTTTGAACGTCGTTTTAGAGAAATGGAAGAAAGAATTTCAGTTGAGAACATTGATATGAAGAGTCTGTCACTAGAGCAGCTGGATCAATACTGGGAAAAAGCAAAACAAAAAGAAAAAGGTGAATAAAAGATGAGACTAGATAAATTTTTAAAAATATCACGACTCATTAAGCGTCGTACGCTTGCTAAAGAAGTAGCTGAGCAAGGCCGCATTCAAATTAACGGAAACCAAGCCAAAGCCTCAGCTAATGTGGCTGTAGGGGATACCCTTACGATCCGCTTTGGTCAGAAGCAACTTACAATTGAAATTACGTCATTACGTGAAACAGTAAAAAAAGATGAAGCTTCTTCGCTGTATAAAGTTATTAGCGAACAAGAAGTGTAAGAGAGTCCGGGAATTTCCCGGACTTTTTTTAATGTTCGAATAGACAGTTTTTGACGAATGAGAAGTAAATGAGTTATAATTACTTTGAATTCGAGATAATTAATTGAATAACTTACAATGTAAATAAAAGGAGGATGTCCAATGCAATTGTTAGGGATCCATCATATTTCTATATTAACGGGTAGTGCTGAGAAGAATTTTGAGTTTTTTACTAAAGTGTTAGGTATGCGTCTAGTGAAGAAAAGTGTAAACCAGGATGACACGAGCTGTTACCATCTTTTTTATGGTGATGGTAAAGGCAATCCAGGTACCGAGGTTACCTTTTTTGATATCCCTGGTCTTGGTTCTACGCATGAAGGAACATCAAGTATTACAAGTACGTCGCTACGTGTGAAAAGTACTGAATCTTTGAAGTATTGGGGCCAACGCTTTGAACAGTATGGTGTGAAGCATGAAGGAATTGAGCAACGTGCAAACCGTAATACGATGGCTTTTGAAGATTTTGAAGGTACGAAATTGATTCTTGTAGCGGATGATGATGAAGAGGGTGTTGCAGCTGGTGAGCCTTGGGAAGGAACGGATGTACCTGCAGAACACGCAATTGTTGGCTTAGGGCCCGTGCTGCTAACAGTAGCTCGTCCAGAGCGTACAGAACGCGTATTAACTGAGGTGTTAGGTTTTAGACATGCAGGCTCGTATCCATCCTTACTAGGGGAAGGATACGATGATGTAGAAGTGTACGCTACTGGTGAAGGTGGTGCGGGAGCGGAAGTGCATATTCAAAAACGCACGGATCTGCCACTTGAAAGGTTAGGACGCGGTGGCGTTCACCATGTTGCCTTCCGTATTCCAGATGAAACGGAGCATGCAAAATGGGTGGATCGTATAAAAGAAACCGGCATGATGAATTCAGGTAAAGTAGATCGCTTTTACTTTAAAGCGCTGTACTTCCGAGAGCCAAATGGAATTCTTTTTGAGCTTTCTTCAGATACACCAGGCTTTGATGTCGACGAATCGGTTGAAACTTTAGGTGAGAATCTTTCTTTACCTCCATTCTTAGAACCTAAACGTGAAGAGATTGAAGCAAAATTAAGACCGTTAACATTAGATTAGAATGATTGATATAGGCTGTCATTATTAATTAAAAAAGGCATGTACTCTGGACTGAGTCACATGCCTTTTTCTTATTTGTATTAACAGTGTTGTCCAAATGCGTTCGTTAAGTTTGCTACGATATCCTCTGGTTCATGATCTTCAATCTCTTCACGAGGAATGAAATGAACAAGTTGACCGTCTTTAAATAGAGCCATTGAAGGAGAGGAAGGTTCCTCATCAATATACTCTCTCATTTGGTTGGTTGCTTCGCGGTCCTGACCAGCAAATACAGTTACGGTTTGATCAGGTTTCACATCTTGTTGAACCGCGTGGATAGCGGAAGGGCGTGCTAGCCCTGCAGCGCAGCCGCAGACAGAGTTAATTACAACAAGAGCAGTTCCTTCCATGGAGCTCATAAATTCATTTACTTCTTCAGGTGTTGTAAGCTCCTTAAAGCCAGCGTTTGTTAATTCGTCACGCATGGGTTGCGTAACCTGTTTCATATATTCTTCATATGCGTTCATTGTTGTAGCCTCCTTAAGATTAATCGGTCTTTCTAGCTTGAGTCATTTGGTGCCAAACAGAGCCTTTTGCTTCTTCTCCGCCCTCAATACGTTGTAGAGCCATTTTAGCTTGCATGCGGACTTCAAACTCAGGATCCTGAATGGCATCTTTGAGCGCGGGAATGGCTGACTCATCACCAAGTTCATATAAAAACATGGCTGCTCTCCAGCGAACGAGCTTATTTTTATCTTGTAGTGATTCAATCACTTGTGGCATGGCTTCTTTAAACCCTAAATCAGATAAGCAATCACCTGCTGTTCGTCTAACTGTCACGGATTTATCCTGGAGTGCTTTATACAAGTAAGGAAGCACCTCAGGTTCCTCAATCATACCCAGGTATGCTGTAGCAAGTCGACGAATTGATGCTTTTTCGTCGCTCAATGCCTTATCCAATACGGGTAAATCCTCAAAAGTTGGGTTCATACGGTCTAATGCTGCATAACGTACTTTCCAATCTGGATCATCTAATGTCTCAAGGGTCACAGTCTGCCCCTTAGGTTCACTAGGTTGATTATCACCCGGATCCACTTCAAATGCCTGTTGGACAAGAGCTTCTAACCTATCATCATCATAACTTGCCGATAACTCCTCAGCAACCTCTTGCCCAATTTCCTCTAGATCGCCATAACGAGGATTTTGTTCAATCCATTGACGTTCCATTACCATGTTTGATGAAGCAGGTGAAGCTTTCATGGCTGCATTCATAAATGATTCAGGAAGACCGACACGTTTTTCCGTCTCACCTTCTTCTAGTTTCACTTGCATCGGGATACCTCGGAACATTTGGATGTAGACTTTTACCTCTCCAAATGCATCCTCGGAGGTCTGGTTCTCCTCCTGCTTAGTATGCTCTGTTGCTTCCCCGTCCTCTTCAGTACCTAGAAGTTCACGCACTCTTGGCAAAATATCTTCCCATTTATGTTTGGGATGGCGATCCAGTGCAATGAAATCCATGACATGATAAAAACTCTTGACCCCTTCAATGTTCAAAAGATCCTCTACATACGTGGGTGCATCTTTGAGATCATCACCCTGTTTATAGTTGCGTGTATCCCCGTCAGGTAAGGATTCACTCAAGTTGATTTTCATAGAGTTGGGGCTTGGTGTCGGTTCTATAGACACGATGTTCACTATAATTCCCCCTCATTAATAGCACTTTATAGCGATTTTAACAAAATAACACGAGACATTCCATAATTCGGGGTTCCAGGCTTAAACGAGCTACGTCTCAAGACGTATATGAATTACTTCTAAGGGTCGTTATGAAAATCTTCTTTTTAATGGAAAATGAATGTAGATGAAAATTAGGAGGAGACGCTTTATGAAGAGAAAATTATATTTGTGGTGTTTAAGTGTTGGCTTGTTAGTTGTCCTTTCAGGTTGTAACTTGGTATTTTCGGAAGAGGTAATGGAAGAAGAAATAAAGATTGAGGCAGGTCAAGCTGAAGAATTGAACGTTGATCTCGATATGGGCGCTGGAAAATTAATCGTCAAAGGTGGCGCAGAAGATTGGCTAAACGGTAAATTCCGATACAGTGACAAAAAGTTAGATCCAGATGTTTCGTATAATCAAGATCAAGGTCAGATCCGCATTGACCAATCGAAAGTGAATTTTAATTATGGAAAAGATACAGAAAATGAATGGGACCTTCAGTTAACAAATAATATACCTATAGAATTAGATGTAACTACTGGTGCATCGAAGACTGAGCTTAATTTAGAGGGAATACACTTGAATCGCCTTAATATTGATTCTGGTGTAGGTAAACTAACCGTTGATCTAAGTGGAGAATGGGAACAGAGTTTTGATGTGAATGTTGAATCAGGCGTTGGGAAAACGACTTTCATATTGCCTTCTGATCAAGGAGTTAAGATTAAATCGGAAAGCGGTATAGGTACAACATCCTTTGAGGGGTTTATCTCTAAAGGTGATGGGATATACGTGAACGAAGCATACGGAAAATCAGACGTTACAATCGAAATCAATGCTGATGTCGGAGTTGGGAAAACAGTCTTCAAAAAAGAATAGAGGAGAATTAGAGTCAGTCAAGAAATATGCTGGCTCTTTTTCATGTTCTATTTACGTCCAAGCCCTCATAAATTAATAGAGATAAAGGGGAGGGATCTATAATGGAATACTATGATAAAAACGAATCGATTCGTGGACAAGCCGAGCATCATGTGAAAATGAATAACCGTCGTAACCTCGAGATTACAGGGGTTAAAGAGGTGGATAGCTTCGATGCAGAAGAATTTTTGTTGCAAACGAGCATGGGATACCTTGTGGTTCGTGGCCAAAACCTCCAAATGAAAAACCTGGATGTTGACCAAGGAATCGTTGCGATAAAAGGAAAGGTATATGAGCTTTCTTACTTAGATGAACAGCAATCGGAGAAAGCTAAAGGATTCTTTAGCAAAATGTTCAAATGAGTTTAAGCACGCAATTCCTTACGATGCTCGTCATGTTTGGAAGTGGTCTTTATTTAGGTATGGCCATTGATACATTCCGTCGGTTTGAGCGTTACTGGAAAGGAAAGCATATATTAACTTACGCCCTTGAGATTCTTTTTTGGATTCTCCAGGGCTTAGTTATCTTTTATTTCCTTTTTATAGCGAATCAAGGCGAATTACGCTTATATATTTTTCTATCTATTTTATGTGGTTTTGCTGCTTATCAATCCCTCGTTCGGACGACCTACTTAAACGTGTTGGAAGTGTTGATTCGTTGGGCTATAGCACTTATCCAGTTCGGAAGACGCATGTTTAATTTACTCGTTTATCGTCCAATTCAATGGGTTATATTATTAATTATAAAGTTACTTATTGGGGTATGGGCTTTACTTGTTTGGTTGTTTTGGGTTCTTCTTAAAGTTGTATGGTTTCCAATTCGACTCATAGGCCGCATAATATGGTGGTTTATACCGAAAAATGCGAAAAATTACTTAAGGAAGTTGGCAGGGATTTATAGTAAAATAAAGAATATAATACTAAAATGGTGGACCTATATCCAAAATAAAAGGAGGTAGCTTATCGGTGGCAAATCATAAGTCCGTAGCCAAAATCGATTCGGGTTATGTTCAACAGTATGACGCCTATATGAAAAGACAACAAAAAAAGAAAAAACGTCTTGTACGCCGGTTAGCTCTGTTCGCTCTTGTAACCCTCCTTTTATTCGGGAGTCTCCTGACTTATCATTTAAAGCAAAGGTCTTTATTAGCTGACAAACAGCAGGAGTACCAGCAACTACAAGAGGATATGCAGCAGCTAAACAAGAAAGAATCGGATCTTAAAGAGGAAATTCAACTTCTACAAGATGAGGAATACGTACTTCAAATTGCTCGTACGAATTACTTCTTCTCAAAAGAAGGCGAAATAATCTTTAAATTACCCGATAATGGCCCGTCTTATTGACACCCTTTTCAATGCTTATATATAATATATAAGAATGATACTTTTTTAAAATCTTAAGGAGGAAACTTTTTTTTATGTCAATTGAAGTAGGCAGCAAGTTGCAGGGCAAGGTAACAGGAATCACTAATTTCGGAGCTTTCGTGGAGCTACCAAACGGATCTACTGGTCTCGTTCACATTAGTGAAGTTGCTGATAATTACGTGAAAGACATTAATGATCATCTTAGCGAAGGTGATCAGGTTGAAGTAAAAGTAATTAACGTTGAAAACGACGGTAAAATTGGCTTGTCCATTAAGAAAGCTCAAGAGAATTACAAGAGCAAACCAAACAACCGTGGTGGCGGTGGTGGCCGTAAAGGCGGCGGTGGAAAAGGCAAGAACGACCGCGCTCAACGTCCAGAGAATTTCGAATCGAAAATGAATCGTTTCCTTAAAGATAGCGAAGATCGCTTAGCTACTTTAAGAAAGCACACTGAATCCAAACGCGGAGGTCGAGGTGCTAAAAGAGGATAACTTGCTGTCTATGTAGAGTGAGTAAATAAATTGTTTTTCTATAAAAATACACGAAAGCAGACGTCGATGCGCATGACGTCTGCTTTTATATTGCTATAGGAAATTATAAAATTGCTAGCTTGTGCATAACTCTTTTATTAGATCGTGTCCACATCCAGCTCCAGCGCCCAGCAACGAATGGACTGGACTGAGCCCGTAGTACGATAAAGGAAACACGATGAACAAAGTGAATCGATGTTGACTTATCGTACGGAGGCGAGGGAAGTCCATTCGTTGCTAAACGGGCGCTTGCGCTTTTGTTCTTTATTAAAATTCCACTTTTTTTCAACAAAACATCATGACTACCTCACATTCTAAATATTTGATACCATAATCATAAGTATAATTTCATCTGTAAGATCGTAATAGGAGGAAGATTATGAGTGAGAGTAGGGTTCGTGAGGATGTATTTGCGAAATTATTAGAACAGGCAGTTGATCATACGCAAATAGGTGTGACCATCACTGATCCAAATCAAGAAGATAATCCAATTATTTATTGTAATGATGGGTTTTTGCATTTATCAGGCTATGAGAAGGAAGAAGTTATAGGGAAGAACTGCCGCTTTTTACAAGGGGCTAATACTAAACAAGATGCTAAAGAAAAAATAAAAAGTGCGATACGAGCACATGAACAAGTCTCTGTTGAAATTATGAATTATCGAAAAAACGGAGAGGAATTTTGGAATGACTTACATATTGATCCGATTTATATAGAGGAAGAAGATCAGTTTTATTTTGTTGGTATTCAAAAAGATATTACAGAGCAAAAGAAGTCAGAGGAACAATTAAAAACTTCTCTAAAAGAGATTACTGCACTATCAACACCGATGGTTCCAATTACGGAAGGTGTTTCTGTCCTTCCGCTTATCGGAAATATGGATATGGAACGTTTACAGATCATTTCAGATAATATTACAAAGAAAATGACAGAGGCGAAGCATGAGACGCTTATTATGGAGCTTTCTGGATTGAATGATGTTGATGATGAAGTGATTCATGGCATTTTCCGTTTTAATGATATTTTACAGTTACTGGGTACCGACCTCGTCATCGCAGGGATTTCACCACAACTTGCTTTAAAAGCAACACAACTAGATTTAGATCTTTCATCTATGAAAACATTTGCTACAGTAAAAGAAGCGATACAGCAACACGCTGTTCAATCATAAATGTACCGAAGCCATCAGTTTTAAAAGAAGCTGTTGGCTTTTTTGATAGGTAGGTATTCAATTATATGGCAGGATTGTTGAAGACTTGAAACTGAGAGGAGTCCGTTACTGATGAGTAATTTGTTCCGGTCAGTGAAACGGCAAGCCTGTTGTGGA
>NZ_AULJ01000050.1 GCF_000425225.1 Pontibacillus marinus BH030004 = DSM 16465
TCACTTGAATGCAAAATGATATAACCACAAATTCAAAGTCAGAAAACCGTACGATAGCTGCGGTTTCGTTATTCACCATTCGGCCAAGGTGGGCTGTGGAACCACCCCGCACCAGCTTATTCAACATAACTGCCATATAGCTGAATAACTTTGCCAATCAAAAATACCTCGACATAAACAAAAGTAGTTCAATTGTGGAACTACATTACATTCTGAGCTCCAAAACTGAACTACTTCATTTTAAATATAAATAGCTTATTAGCTATTATTTCATCTCATCTGATAGGTTTGGTGCTTTTAAACCAACCTCTTTATACATAGCACTTATCTTTTCTTGAAATGCTTTGAACTTTTCATCAGCTTTACTGAAGTCAGCCTCTAAAGGAGTATCTAACGCTGATTTCGCTTCTTTAAAATAAGCCTTTAAGTCCGTAAGAGCATCGTCTAATTGACTCTTCATATCCTCAGGAAGTTCGCCTTCAGGTTCGAAGGATTCAATAGCTTTAACTGCTTGGTCAGAAGCTTCTTGTGCTTCTGAAGCACCTTCTTGAATAGACGTCTTTAATTTTTCTTTTTCCTTTTCTTCTTTCGTCTCAGAAAGTGTTTTTAAATCAGACTGCACAGCTACGATTTTCTCGTTATAAGATCTGATTTCTTTTACTAAGGACATTTGTGCATCAAGAAGAGCTGATTTTACAGCCTTGTTCTGATCTTCTGTTGTACTTTCATTGTCTTGATTTTTCTCTTCGTCCTTAGATTCTTCATTTTGCTTTTCTTCTTTCTCGGGTTGATCTTGTGAATCACCCGCGTTTTCTCCATTACTGCACCCTGCAACTGTTAAAACAGTAGCTAAGGATAGTAGAAATAGAAAATGTTTCATTGAATATGACCCCTCTCTATATTTTGTATGGACATACCCCACAAGTACGGTATATCCAAAAAAAGGGAGGGTTAAACGTTAGTTTTCAATTGGATTTTTGTTCTCATCTAAGGTGAATCCTTCTCCAAGAACATCATGTACAGTATTAACTGCTACAAAAGCATGAGGGTCAACTGAATGAATAATATTTTTTAATCGAACGATTTCATTTCGAGCAACTACGCAATAGAGGACATCTCGTCGTTCACCAGTGAAACTTCCCTTACCAGCTAAGACCGTAACACCACGATCCATGTCTTTCATAATTTTGGCTGATATAGCTTGACTCTCACCAGATATAATGGTTGCACCACGAGCTGCATAAGCACCTTCTTGAATAAAATCAATCACTCTTGCTCCTACAAAGACTGCTATCAATGTGTACATCCCTTGTATGTAATCAAGATAAATAAGGACTGAAGCAGCTATTACGCAAGCATCAAATACGAACATGGTACGCCCCATGCTCCAACCGGCATATTTATGTACCAGTCGGGCAATGATATCAACACCACCTGTAGTGCCTCCGCTTCGAAAGATTATACCAAGACCTAGCCCTATGAACACACCAGCAAATAATGCAGCAATGATCATTTCATTTTGTAACTCAAAGTGAACGTTTTCCATGAAAAATGGTAATTCAAAAAACCATAAAAAGAATGATACGGCAAATGTTCCGATAAGCGAATAAACTAGCGTATTCCGACCAAGTAGCTTCCATCCAATAATAAAGACGGGAATGTTTAAAATAAGGTTCATTATAGCAATCGGTAACCCAAAATGATCTAATATTAATAGAATTCCTGTAAATCCGCCTTCAGCAAGATTGTTCTGCATATTAAAGTAGATTACACCAAAGCTAAATATAGCTGATCCTAGTAAAATAAATAAAGTATTTACTAAACGTACTCCAAGAAACTGCATTGACATGCCTCCTTCACTCCATTCATTATAGACAAACCTATCTTGCGGAGCAATCGAAGTTTTTACGTAGTCATTCCGTTCTATGTAACTTAAAGAGTCACTCATGTTAAAAATCGCTTTGCATCCAACTTCATCAAGGATTGTTTCGGTTAAAAAATTTGTCAAAGTCCGTCCTTTTAGCTAACATGAAGAGAGGTTAAAATTGATACATAGTGAAAGAGGGATGTTTGTGAAAAATAGAGAAGACTCTTTAACCAATGTTGAAATGCAAGAAAGAGTACATAATTATATATCTCAATTTAAAGAAGGTTACTTTTCTCCATTAAGTATGCTTGCTCGTGTGACTGAAGAGGTTGGGGAGTTAGCACGTGAAATTAACCACCATTATGGAGAAAAGCCTAAAAAGAAATCAGAAGATGAAAAGGCTTTGGAAGAGGAATATGGTGACTTATTATTCGTAATGCTATGTTTTGCAAATTCATTAGATATCGATATAGATGAAAGTTTTAACCGTGTTATGGATAAATTTGAAGTAAGAGATAAAGACCGTTGGACGAAAATAGAGGAGGATCATATTGAGTAATACAAATGTAATTGTAGCAGGACCAAGAGGAAAGATGGGAAGTGAAGCTCTCCGAATGATAGAGAAGGAAGAGCAGTTTTCGTTAGTTGCTTGTATAGATCGAAAGAATGCTGGCTTAAAAGTACAAGACGTTGAAGGTCTACCTGCTTTTGATGCACCTATATATGATGATGTAGAACAATGTTTTCAAGATGTACAGGCAGATGTCTTAATTGATCTTACTACACCTGAGTTTGGGTATAAACACACGCGATTGGCATTAGAATACGGCATTCGTCCTGTTGTAGGAACAACTGGCTTTACGAAAGATCAATTAGCAGAACTAGAAGACTTAGCTGAAAAGAAAGAACTTGGTGTCGTGATCGCTCCAAACTTCGCATTAGGAGCAGTTCTGATGATGCAATTTTCAAAATGGGCAGCGAAATACTTTCCAGATGTTGAAATTATTGAGCGTCACCATGATCAAAAGCTTGATGCCCCAAGTGGTACAGCCGTAAAGACTGCAGAATTGATACAAGAAGCACGAGAATCTAAGCAACAAGGTCATCCAGATGAAAAAGAAACGTTAGAAGGAGCACGTGGAGCAGATTTAGATGGCATGAAGATTCATAGTGTTCGTTTACCTGGACTCATTGCACATCAGGAAGTCGTGTTCGGTTCTAATGGACAAACGTTAACACTAAAGCATGATTCATACCACCGCGAATCTTTTATGTCAGGTGTGAAATTAGCTGTTGAACATGTATTGAAACTTGATGTACTCGTTTACGGTTTAGAAAATTTATTAGAATAAAAGGAGATCGTCTAATGAACATAGCATTAATTGCACACGACCAAAAGAAGGATGATATGGTTCAGTTTGCTACTGCTTATTCACATGTCTTAGAGAAGCATAATCTTTTTGCTACAGGGACAACAGGTAAACGAATAGAAGAAGCAACTGGTGTATCCTTGCATCGATTTCAATCAGGACCATTAGGTGGAGACCAACAAATTGGAGCATATATTGCTCAGAATGATATGGATGTCATTATCTTTTTCAGAGATCCCTTAACAGCACAACCACATGAACCAGATGTTAGTGCTTTGATGAGATTGTGTGATGTGTATCAAATTCCGTTAGCTACGAATTTAGCTGCGGCTGAGATTATGATACATGCTATTGAACGGGGAGACCTTCACTGGAGAGAGATCATCCACCATAATAAACAACAAGGGTGAGAAGATGAGTCGTACGAAGATTGGTATCACCTGCTATCCTACTGTGGGTGGATCAGGTGTGATTGCCACTGAATTAGCAAAACTTTTGGCCGAAAAAGGGTATGAGATTCACTTTATTACATCGAATATCCCTTTTCGGTTAAAGCGCATTTATCCAAATATTTATTATCATGAAGTCGAAATGAACCACTATCCTGTATTTCAATATCCGCCTTATGATCTTGCACTTGCAAACAAAATGGCTGAGGTTATAAATCGTGAACAAATTGATATTCTACATGTTCATTATGCAATGCCTCATGCAATTTGCGCGATATTAGCGAAAGAAATGGTGGAGCATGATGTGAAGATTGTAACGACCCTTCATGGTACAGATATAACCGTTTTAGGAGTAGATCCTAGCCTGAAAAATATGATTCGTTTTGGGATTGATCGTTCAGACAGGGTTACGGCTGTTTCAGAAAGTCTAGTGAATCAAACAAGAGAGATGCTTAATGTCGAAAGAAACATGGATGTAATTTATAATTTCGTAGATGAACGCGAATATAGACAAAGGGAAGAAGCAAATCATTTACGAGAAGAATACGGCATCCAATCTGATGAAAAAGTTATTATACATATATCTAATTTTCGACAAGTGAAGCGCGTTCAAGATGTGATTTACTCATTCGAACGTATTACTCAAGAAGTAAACGCAAAGTTGTTACTTGTAGGGGATGGACCTGAATATTCTACGGTATGCCAGCTTGTAAGTGAATTGGGATTACGTGATCGTGTTATTTTTCTTGGTAAGCAAGAAAATGTATCAGAACTGTTATCCATATCGGATTTAAAACTTTTACTGTCCTCTAAAGAAAGCTTTGGGTTAGTTCTATTAGAAGCAATGGCCTGCGGTGTTCCTTGTATAGGTACGAATATTGGGGGGATACCAGAAGTGATTCAAAACGGTGAATCTGGCTACATTTGTGAGCTTGGGGATATAGAGGATATCTCAAATAAATCCATTGAACTTTTAACGAACTTTGAAAAATGGACAGAGTTTTCCAAAAATGGTCTTCACAGAGTAAATCAAGATTTCCATTCAGAGACAGTTGTAAAACAGTATGAAGATGTTTATGAAGAGCTTCTTCAAACAGTGGAATAAGGAATGAGCAATATGGATAAGAAATTTTTAGATGCAATGCCCGTTGTATTGCACCTCCAATCAAGTGGATATGATACGTATTTTGTAGGTGGAGCGGTTAGGGATCAACTATTAGGTAAGGAAATTTGGGATATAGATATTGCTACTGCAGCCAAACCTGATGAAGTCACCGAACTATTTGATAAAGTTATACCAGTAGGGATTGATCATGGAACGGTTTTGGTGCGTTATGGGGGAGAATCTTACGAAGTAACTACTTTTCGTATAGATGGAGAGTACAATGACTTTCGCCATCCTGAAGAAGTAGAATATGTCTCATCCATTGAAGAGGACCTTTCACGTAGAGATTTTACTATGAATGCTATAGCAATGGGTAAGGATGGACAAATCATTGATCCTTATGGGGGGCAAGAAGATATACGTGCTCAAAAAATAAAAACTGTAGGTTCTCCAGATGAGAGGTTTCAAGAAGATCCGCTTCGAATGATGAGAGCCATCCGTTTTGTAAGTCAACATGGGTTTGAACTTACAGATGGAACTTATTCAGCCTTCGATCAATGGAAGCACCTGCTCTCTCATATTGCTATTGAAAGAATTGCAGTTGAGTTTGAGAAATTATTTAATGGACATGAACTTAATAAGGCTTGGACACTACTTGTAGATTCAAATTTATATGCTCATTTACCTATATTAAATGAATCACCACAATTAATGAATTCTACCAAAACGATTAAGTGGATCCCTTTGAATGATTTAGCTGAAGTCATAACCGTTTTTCATATATTAAAACCTGAGATTTCTATCGATATGTGGGTGAAGCATTGGAAGCTCTCTAATCGTATCAAGCGAAAAAGTCTTACACTAGTTAATGCTTGGGATTTATGGCAAAACAGTAAAGAGAAACAGTGCCTTTATCTTCTTGGAGAGGACCACATAGCAGCCTTTTACAGGGTTTTATCAACGTTAAACACTCATTTTGATCAAGATATAAAGGAATTATTTAAGGCTCACCATTCACTACCTATTCATTCTCGCAAAGACCTAAAAGTAGATGGTAATGATATAAAAGGATGGTTCCCAAATGAGAAACCTGGACCTTGGATTAAGCGATTCATGGAGTCAGTAGAAGAGCTTATTATCAATGGAGAACTAGTGAATGATTCTCTTGAAATAAAAGAAAGGGTGACATCATGGAATCCACACGAGCTAAATTAATCGATGTGTTATCTTCAAATCCGGACCAATATATTTCCGGCCAGCTGTTATCTGAGAAACTAAATATTAGCCGGCCAGCCGTGTGGAAACACATGAAGGAACTAGAGAAAGACGGTTATGAAGTTGAAGCGGTGCCACGAAAAGGTTATAGAATCGTATCCTATCCTGATAAGTTAAGTACCAATACATTGCAATGGGGCTTGGATACTGATTGGTTAGGTCAAAATGTTATACATAAACCATCTGTATCATCCACCCAAATTTTGGCGCACCAACAAGCTCAAGAAGACGCACCTCATGGTACCGTGATAGTCGCAGACGAACAAACAAAAGGTCGTGGTCGACTTAATCGTACATGGCACTCCCAAAAAGGTGATGGAATTTGGATGAGCATTATACTACGGCCAACTTTTGAACCTCATCGTTCACCACAAATTACATTGTTAGCAGCGACCGTTTTGGCAGAAGTATTTAAAAGACATTGTGGGATTAAGCCACAAATTAAGTGGCCCAATGATCTTTTAACAGACGGAAAGAAGCTAGCAGGTATATTGACTGAATTGCAAGCTGAACAAGATCAAATTACTTATATTGTTTTAGGTATGGGGATTAACGTAAACCATGATCGAGACGTATTTCCTGAAGACATTCAAAATCAAGCTACCTCAATAAAACAAGAAACTGGGGAATCGTGGGCAATTGGTGCACTGATTCAAGATATTCTGCAAACGTTCGAGAAGCGTTATGAAGAGTTTATTGAAGAAGGATTTTCTAAGGTTAAGTTGCGATGGGAAGCTTTTGGTTATCGTTTAGGAGAAATTGTTGATATTAAAACACACCAACGAAGCTGGTCTGCTCGGATACTAGGAATTGAACATGATGGAGCTTTAAAAGTGTGTGATGAAGATGGTCAAGTGGATATTCTTTATTCGGCTGAAATACAGTGGGGAAGAGGTGACGGAAGTTGATAACAAGTGCACAAATTAAGAAAATGAAGCAAAATGAAGAGAAAATTTCTATGATTACGGCTTATGATTATCCATCAGCTAAACTAGCGGAACAAGCCGGAATGGATATGATTCTTGTTGGAGATTCACTTGGTATGGTTGTACTAGGTTATGATTCAACAATTCCTGTGACGGTTGATGATATGATTCATCATGGAAAAGCCGTAACACGTGGTGCTCAAAACACTTATGTTGTAGTTGATATGCCGTTTATGTCTTACCATATATCCAATGAAGATACACTGAGAAATGCTACGAAAATCTTTCAGGAAACTGGAGCTCACGCTTTAAAGCTTGAGGGTGCAGATGAAGTGTTAGATAAGATTGAGATTTTACAAAAAGGTGGCATCCCTGTGGTGGCACATTTAGGTTTAACTCCTCAGTCTGTTAACGTACTTGAAGGATATCGTGTACAGGGTAAGGATCAGAAACAGGCAGAACAGTTAATTGAAGATAGCAAAAAAGCAGAAGAAAAGGGTGCTGTAGCACTTGTGCTCGAGTGTGTTCCGAAGCAATTAGCTGAGCGAGTATCAGACATCCTTTCCATTCCTGTGATTGGTATTGGAGCTGGCGTAGGATGTGATGGTCAGGTACTGGTATATCACGATGTATTGAAATACGGTGTTGATCGTTTACCGAAGTTTGTGAAACCTTATGCAGAAGCAAATGATTGGATGTTTGAAGCCTTAAAAGCTTATGTACACGATGTGAAAACGAAGAACTTCCCAGAAGATCAGCATTCTTTTACGATGAGTGAAGATGCTCTTCCTCCGATTTATGGAGGAAAGGATACATGAACATTATTACAACTATACAAGAGATGAAAGAGACGGTTGCAAAACTTAAAAAAGATGGAAATACAATAGGGTTTGTTCCAACCATGGGATATTTACATGAAGGGCATAGAAAGCTAATGGCAGAGGCACGACAAGAAAATGATGTTGTAGTAGCAAGTATTTTTGTGAACCCTCTTCAATTTGGTCCAAATGAGGACTATGATCGATATCCAAGGGATGAAGACCATGACCAAAAGGCTATTAAAGAAGAAAAGGTTGATATTTTATTTTACCCTCATGTCAATGAAATGTATCCAAAGGAACAAACGATACAAATGATAGTTCAAAGGCGTGTGAATGTTCTCTGTGGAAAAAGTAGAGAAGGCCATTTCGATGGTGTTGTAACGGTTTTAACGAAATTGTTTAATATTGTTCATCCAGATCGAATTTATTTTGGAATGAAAGACGCACAGCAAGTAGCTGTTGTCGATGCTTTATTGGAGGATTACAACTTTTCCATTACACTTCGTCCTGTTGATACAGTACGTGAAGCAGATGGATTAGCGAAAAGCAGTCGTAATGTTAACTTATCCAGCCAAGAGCGTAAGGAAGCTCCAAATATTTATCAGGCTCTAGAGACTGGTAAAAAACTTGTAGAACAAGGTGAAATGGATCCAGAAGTTGTTATAGAGGAAGTTTCCCGTTTCATTCGGGAGCACACCCATGGTAAAATAGATTATGTTGATTGTCTTTCGTATCCAGAGTTGGAAAAAGTGGAAACGATAAATAGACAAATGATATTAGCTGTCGCAGTCCAATTTGAACATGCTCGCCTTATTGACAATATCGTGTTTAGTTCAAATGGTCAGCCTTCAACAGCAATTGTATAGGAGGAAAGATTATGTTTCGCACCATGATGAAATCCAAAATTCATCGTGCCCGCGTGACGGAAGCAAATCTCAATTACGTTGGCAGTATAACTATAGATCAACATATTTTAGATGAAGTTGGTATTTTACCTCATGAACAGGTTCAAATCGTGAATAATAATAATGGAGCGCGTCTTGAAACGTATGTGATTCCAGGTGAACGCCATAGTGGTGTTATTTGTTTAAATGGAGCAGCAGCACGTTTGGTTCAACCAGATGATATTGTCATTATCGTTTCTTACGCTATGTTAAATGAGGATGAGCTGCAATCATTTAAGCCAAAAGTTGCTTTAATGAATGAGCATAATGAAATTACAGAAATGATTGAACAAGAACCTCCATTAACGTTAAGTAGCTCCCATTGATTTGGGAGTTTTTTTCTTATAAAAGGTACAATAAAGTAATGAAGGAAGCATACCTGCTATTCATTACACCGAAAATAAAGAAGGTGAAAACATGCCGAAATTCGTCGTAGTGGATTTAGAGACAACAGGACATACTCCAAAAAAAGGGGATAAAATCATCGAGGTTGGAATGGTTACTATTGAAAATGGTGAGATCGTGCACCAATTTCATTCCATGGTGAATCCAGAACAGCCTATACCTTCTTTTATTTCTCAATTAACTGGCATTGAAGATCAGGATGTCCAAGATGCCCCCTTGTTTGATGAGATCGTCGATGAGATCGTTCACCTATGTCAGGATGCGTATTTTGTCGCTCACCATGTACAGTTTGATCTTGGCTTTTTAAATCACGCGATACAAGAAACAACAGGAAAGTCTCTAGATATCCCTGTTCTTGATACTGTAGAGCTTGGTAGAATAATGATCCCCCAAGCCCCTGGTTATAAATTAGCTCAACTAGCAGAATATTTAGATGTAGCACATGATAACCCACATCGGGCTTTAGCTGATGCCTATGTAACAGCAAAGATATTGCTACAATTCATACATAAAGCAAAACAACTTCCTTATGAAACCTTACAACAACTTTCAAGTCTTGAGCGAAAGTTAAAAAGTGACCTTCATGAGTTATTAAGTAACTGGATGGAGTCCAAAGCTTTTACGATTGAAGAGAGAGCGGACTTAGAAATATTTCGTGGAATTGCCTTAAAACGGAATTATGAAGAAGTACAAAGAAACGTACCAGAAGTCGAAGGATTTCAACCCTATTTAGACCATCTTTTGGGTAATGATGGAAGTTTATCGAAGAATATGGATCGATATGAAGAACGTGGTAGTCAGCGAATCATGGCCACCACCATTTATGATGCTTTTCAATCAGGATCGCATGCATTAATTGAAGCAGAAACTGGAACCGGGAAGTCATTAGCGTATTTGTTACCAGCTGTTTATGAAGCAGTTACAAAACAAAATCGAGTCGTGATCAGTACACATACAACACATCTTCAATCTCAGCTCTTAGATAAAGAAGTACCATTACTTCATAAGATTCTTCCTTTTTCATTTACTTCGGCCTTATTTAAAGGAAAACAGCACTACATTAGTTTAAAGAAATTTGAATTTGAACTATACCATGGTACTTCTGATAATTATGACATTACCTTAACGAAAGCTATGCTTTTGGTTTGGCTAACAGAAACGGCTACAGGAGATATTGATGAAATTCAGCTTCCTTCTAGTGGTAATATTTTTTGGAGAAGGATTTCCGCTGAAGCTGAAGGTTATATTGATCCTAAGTCACCTTGGTTTTCTCGTTCCTTTTATCAAAGAGCAAGAAAACAAGCGCAACAGGCGGATCTATTAATTACAAATCATTCTCTTTTATGTACGGATATTAGTGAAAATTATAGTCTCTTGGCATCGTATAATAAGCTCATTATTGATGAGGCACATCATTTAGAAGCAACTGCTGCGAAACATTTTGGAAGAAAAATTGACTATGTCTCTATTCAATATTTACTAAATGAAATGGGAGCTAATTCAGCAGGGGACTGGATTTATGGCTTATTATCTTCTTATCCTGAAATGGCTTTAAAGCATGATATTACTAAATGGGATGAGCTTGTACAGAATGCCAAAGAAGAATCTGATGAATTATTTCGTTTTCTATTCTCTTATGTCGTCAAACAACATAATGCCCATATTTCACTTAATGATATAGGAAGGTATCAGTATCGATTCCAAAATGACCAAGAGAATCCTCAAACCTGGAGTACAGTTCAAGAAATGACCAGAAGAGTGTCCTTTTACCTTCGAGATCTCATTCAGTTCTTGCATAAATGTAAAAACTGGATTAGTTTAGCTGAAACCTCTGAAGAAGCATCAAGGTGGATTGAAGACATCCGGATGTACATGGAAAGGATGGAAGAGGTGATTCATTCACTTGATCATCTCCTCCTTTCAGAAGAGGAATCCATTGTGAAATGGATCGAAATTGAAGCGTATGGAGCAAAAAATGCCGTATTCTTACACAGTGAGCCCATTGAGATTGCTTCCATTATGCAGGATCAATTATTTGAACGGAAAGAAAGTGTCATTTTAACAAGTGCAACATTAACAATGAAGGATTCATTTACCTTTATGATGAAGCGCTTAGGTCTCGAGGAATCATCGACAATTCAGCAAAAGATTCAATCTCCTTTCCATTATGAACATCAAGTTCAGTTAATGATTCCTAATGATTTTCCAAATATTAAATATGGGAACCAAGAAGATTTTATTCACGCAACATGTGAAGCCATATATTCATTAGCCACCATTACGAGAGGTAGAATGTTGGTCCTCTTTACATCGTATGACATGTTGAAGAAGACCTATTCTGCAATGAAAGAGTTTATTGATCAGGAAGAATTTATTCTCATTGCTCAGGGAGTATCTAGTGGAAGTCGCTCTCGTTTAAAGAAAAACTTCCAAGCATTTGATCAAGCTATATTATTTGGAACCAGTTCATTTTGGGAAGGTGTTGATATTCCAGGACAGGATCTAACTTCTGTTGTCATTGTACGTTTACCTTTTCAACCACCTGATCATCCTGTTTATAAAGCAAAATCGGAGGCTCTGAAATCACAAGGTAAGAATGCTTTTATGGAGCTTTCATTACCAAATGCTGTTATACGTTTTAAGCAAGGATTTGGAAGGTTGATTCGTTCCAGTCAGGATCGTGGAGTTGTAATGGTTTGTGATGACCGTATCATGAAAGCAAAATACGGGAAGTATTTTATCGATTCAATCCCATCAATTCCCGTACATTTTGAATCAACACATCAATTAATGGAAGAGGCAAAAAGATGGTTATGATAACTTCCCTCGAAAATACACATCCTATATAAAGCGACTCTTATAAAGCCTCGAAGGAGTCAGTTTTATTAAGGTGTGAGTAACGTGAAAAAGTTCATGATTTTATTAGTCCTTATCATCGTATTGAATTCCTCACAAAAGATTGTGGACGCAGGCGAAATTAATATTAATGGAGAAGAAGTGTTATTTGTATTTTTTTCTTTGCCTGATGGGGAAGCGATGTTAATTCAAACAGGGCACGGGGAAAATTACCTTGTTAATACAGGCTCCAAAATAAGTGAAGAAATACTGTTAGAGCAAATGAACAATTTAGGAGTTAAACAACTTGATTCGATTATTTTTACAAACCAAAATAAAACTACATGTGGAAATGCTCCACGGCTAATTAAACGTTATCATGTTCAACAGCTCATTTACTCAGAAGATTTATCTCCTATGTGTACTTCAGAAGAGTCAACTGTACAGCATGCCCTTTGGAAAAATGGTGAGAAACACGAAATTTCACCTGGCTTAACATTTCGAGTTTTGCCAGCTGATACAGAGGATGAAATGTCTTTATATATAATGTATGGCAAGACATCCATATTGTATTTAGCTAGTGGAAGAGTTGAGGTGGAAAAGGATTTAATTGAAAATGGCACAATACAAGCAGAAATCCTGAAAGTAGGGGATTACGCTCGAACACAATCTCCTTCCATTCAATTATTAGAGAAAGTGGATCCTCATGTGGCTATGATTTATCCTTTAAAAGGAATCAGTCCAAACGAAGGTCTCCTTGAACGATTAAATGAGTCTTGGATTGATGTATATCAGCTTCGAAAAGTGGGCACTACAACGATTCATTGCACTTTAGAGGACTATGATATGCATCCTAAATAAGAAGCTCACACCTTTATGGGTGGGCTTCTATTTACCGTCAACAGAAGATACCATATAAAAAGACCTGTACGTAAGACCGCACAGGTAAGTATAGGTTAGGAAGTTTAAAAAATTTAGGTTACACCATCAAATTGTAAATGGATTCTTGTTATAATAAAGAAGTATTTGTAATGGGGTACAGTACTATTTTGTGCGTTTATAAAGGGAATATGATAGGCAATATTTAAAACGTATAGACGTGGATTATTACATGTCTACAGGGGGTCAACAATGGGAGAAAAAATTGAAGTAGTATCAACCACAAAAGTTGAATACTCAAAGGATTTATACAAAATTGTCGATTCATTAAATCGTACGCTGAAGCGGGACGACTTAATGTTTGGATTAGCATTGGATGAGAATGATGGAAACAAAGCGATTTTCACGATCTATAGAACATAGTCGTATCCGGTATGCCATATTTGGCATAGGTATCCTATTATTGTTGGCCATAGGATATTCACTTTATTTATATGTCAGTATTATGCAGGGGAAAACGGAAACTTTTTCTGAATCAGAGGAAATTGCAATCAAAGAAACTCCTATTGAAAAAGTTTCAACCGTTTATCGCTACCATGGAGCGTCTCGTTATGATATAGTAGCAGGCGTGGAACCTAATGGAGATGAAGGATTTGCATTTGTTCAGAAAACAAAAATAACTGATGAACAAGAGCAACTAAATATCAGTTATGTTTCTAAACAAAATACCATCTCGAAAGATCAAGTCTTATCAAAGTGGCGTAATAATTGTCAGGGATGTGACTTTGAAAAAATCACACCTGCAATGGATAATCAGAAACCTTTATGGGAAATAACGTATTATGATGCTCAAAGCCGTTATGTATTTGATTATTATTACATGAAAAACGCCGAAAAATATGAACAATATCGATTTAAACAATAGATCAAGAAGGAGGACCTCATATGGAATTAGCTAAACGTGTTCAATCCTTAACACCTTCAAGTACATTAGCGATTACAGCAATGGCGAACACATTAAAAGCTGAGGGTCATGACGTTATTGCACTTGGTGCTGGAGAGCCAGATTTTAATACGCCTGAACATATTTTAGATGCAGCTGAAAAGGCAATGAGAGAAGGTCAAACCAACTACACTCCCTCTGGCGGTATTCCTGCTTTGAAAGAAGCGATTGTTCAGAAGTATCAACAGGATAACCAACTTACATATGATCCGAAACAAGTAATTGTAACAACTGGAGCTAAACATGCTTTATATACGTTGTTTCAAGCACTTTTAAATCCAGGTGATGAGGTTATTGTGCCGGCACCTTACTGGGTAAGTTATCCTGAGCAAATTAAATTAGCAGAAGGTACACCTGTGATTGTAAAAGCTAGTGAAGATAATGACTTCAAATTAACTCCTAAACAAATTGAAGAAACGATTACAGATCGTACACGAGCGATTATCATTAATTCACCATCTAATCCAACTGGTATGTTGTATTCTAAGGAAGAATTGCAAGCTATTGGAGAAGTATGTCTAAGAAGAAATATCATGATCATTTCTGATGAGATCTATGAGAAGTTGATCTATGGGGATGAATCCCATACTTCAATGGCTCAAATCTCTGATGAATTAAAAAACCAAACCATTATCATTAATGGTGTATCAAAATCTCATGCAATGACAGGTTGGAGAATTGGATATGCAATTGGTGACGAAAAGTTAATTAAAGCTATGACCAACTTAGCTTCTCATTCTACTTCCAATCCTACAACGATTGCACAATATGCTGCATTGTCAGCCTATACTTCATCTCAAGATGCTGTAGAGGAAATGAAAAAGGCATTCAGTCATCGTTTAGAAAAGCTATATGAGTGGATCTCAGAAATTCCAGGAGTAAAATGCGTAAAGCCTAAGGGAGCCTTTTATTTATTCCCTAATGTTCAGGAAGCTGCAAAGTCAAATGGATTTGATAATGTTGACGACTGGGTTAAAGCTTTACTTGAAGAAGAGAAAGTTGCATTAGTACCTGGCTCAGGTTTCGGAGCAGAAGAAAATATTCGTCTCTCCTATGCAACGTCTTTAGACCAATTAGAAGAAGCGGCTATTCGAATCCGTCGTTTTATAGAAAAGCATCAATCTTAACGTTTTGGAGGGTAACATATGAAAACAACGATATCCCAAGTTCATAAACATGTAGGAGAAGAAGTAACCATCGGCGCATGGTTAGCAAACAAGCGTTCTAGCGGTAAAATTGCCTTTTTACAACTTCGTGATGGAACAGGTTTTATTCAAGGAGTTGTCGTAAAAGCAGAAGTGGATGAAGAAACATTTGCACTTGCTAAAAGCATGACTCAGGAATCTTCATTGTATGTAACAGGTACAGTATCTGAAGATTCTCGTTCACCTTTTGGCTATGAATTACAGGTTAAATCACTTGAGTTGATTCATGAAGCTGTTGATTATCCAATTACACCAAAAGAACACGGTCCAGAATTTTTGCTAGATCACCGTCATTTATGGTTACGTTCTAAAAGACAGCATGCTATTATGAAAATCCGTAATGAAATTATTCGTTCTACTTATGAGTTTTTCAACACTCATGGTTACACAAAAATTGATCCGCCAATTTTAACAGGATCTTCAGCTGAAGGAACAACAGAACTGTTCCATACTAAATATTTTGAAGAAGATGCATACCTTTCTCAAAGTGGACAACTTTATATGGAAGCTGCAGCTATGGCTTTCGGAAAAGTGTTCTCCTTTGGACCAACTTTTCGTGCTGAAAAATCTAAGACTCGTCGTCACTTAATTGAATTTTGGATGATTGAACCAGAGATGGCATTTATGGATCATGAAGACAGTCTTGAAGTTCAGGAACAATATGTTTCTCACGTTGTTCAATCTGTTCTGGAAAACTGTAAGCTTGAGCTACAAGCTCTTGACCGTGACACAACACAGCTTGAAAAAATTCAAGCACCTTTCCCACGTATCACTTATAGGGATGCGATTAAGCTACTTAAAGAAAAAGGTTTTGATGATATCGAGTGGGGAGAGGATTTCGGTGCCCCTCATGAAACAGCAATTGCTGAAAGTTATGATAAGCCTGTATTCATTACGCATTTCCCTCTAGATATTAAAGCATTTTATATGAAGCCAGACCCTGAAAACCCAGATGTTGCTTTATGTGCTGATTTAATTGCGCCAGAAGGGTATGGTGAAATTATCGGAGGATCTGAACGTATTGATGATTTAGATCTAATGAAACAACGCTATGAAGAACATGATTTAGGTGAAGATGCTTACAAATGGTATCTAGAGCTTCGCCAATATGGTAGTGTGCCACATTCAGGATTTGGACTAGGTTTGGAACGTACAGTAGCATGGATTACAGGTACAGAACATGTGCGTGAAACAATTCCTTTCCCACGTTTATTAAATCGTCTATATCCTTAATATTTAATGATACAATAGAACAGAAATTAGATGAAAAGCTCCCAACCCTTGGGAGCTTTTTCAATCATTGCTTATCTCTAAATCATCAATAAACGTGTTATAATCATGTATTGTAATGTAACAAACGTATGGCAATGTTTTTGAACATAAAGGGTAGAGGTGAAACGCTCAGTATGAATTGGATTAACACGTTATTAAAAGATCAGATGAGTTTCCCAAAGCGATTGTTAACGATGTACATGGATTTAGGGTTAAATGAAAGAGATGTTATGGTCATTATGCAAATACATCGTTATCAACAAGAAGGAAACGATTTTCCTACACCAAGTGAATTATCTCAGTTTCTATCTTTCTCCGAACAAGATTGTTCTCAGGTACTTAGAAAATTGATCCAGAAGAGCTACCTGACTATTGAACAGTCCACTGGTAGTGATCAAGTTATTAATGAGAGCTATTCATTATTTGGCCTTTGGGAAAAACTTACCGAAGATCCAGAAGAATCGTACGAAACAAACAATCAAAGTGATGATCAGCCGAATTTATTTGTTTTATTTGAACAAGAATTTGGACGACCATTATCACCATTCGAAATTGAAACCGTAAATATATGGATTGATGAAGATCAACAAGAACCGGCATTAATAAAGGCTGCACTGCGCGAGGCAGTTTTAATGGGGAAATTAAACTTTAAATATATTGATCGGATTTTAAGAGAGTGGAAGAAGAAAGGAATAAGAACCGTACAACAAGCTAGAGAAGCGAGTAAATCTTTTCGAAATCAACAGGGGAGCTCCGGCAACCAAGAAACATATCAAAAACGAAATCGTGATTCCTCTATTTATTACAACTGGCTAGAAGAAGATGAGTAAGGAAGGGGAAGGTGTATGTTAAACCAATCTCAAATGCGTGAAGTGCTTGATACATTTAAGGAAATGTTTCCTGAAGCAGACTGTGAGCTTAACCATGAGAATCCATTTGAATTATTGGTTGCTGTTGTTCTATCTGCACAGTGCACTGATGCGTTAGTCAATAAGGTTACGAAAGAATTATTTCAAAAGTATAAAACACCTGAGGATTATGTAAATGTACCTCTAGAAGAGCTTCAAGAAGACATTCGCTCAATTGGTTTGTATCGAAATAAATCTAAAAATATTCGTAAGTTAAGTCAGATGCTTATCGATGAATATGATGGGGTTGTTCCTCATTCTAAGGTGGAATTAGAGAAACTTGCTGGAGTAGGTAGGAAAACAGCTAATGTAGTTGCTGCAGTAGCTTTTAATGAACCTACAATAGCTGTTGATACCCATGTAGAGCGTGTTTCTAAACGCTTAGGGATTTGTCGTTGGAAAGATTCCGTTTTGGAAGTCGAGAAGACGCTAATGAAGAAGGTCCCGAAAGAAGAGTGGAGCGAAACACATCATCGTATGATTTTCTTTGGAAGGTATCATTGTAAGGCCCAATCTCCACAGTGTGATATTTGTCCATTACTTCATTTATGTAGAGAAGGGCAGAAGAGGATGCGTAAAAGAGAAAAAGCATCGAATGTATAAGGAAGAGTATGAACATTTATTTTAAGTAGTTCGATTATGGAGTATGAATGATACTCTTAATTGAGCTGCTTTTTTGTTTGGATAGTTGTAGTATTATTAAATTATGGCAGTTATCTTGAATAAGCTGGTGCGGGGTGGTTCCGTTGCTAATGTGGAGTGCGGCGGGCTGTAGTACGGGTTGCTTTCCCCGGAAGACCGATCGAGCTTCCTCGTCACTTCGTTCCTGTGGGATCTCGCTCGCCCTTTCCACAGGAGTATCGACGTTTCACTGCCCCCCTAAACTCTCACGAAAGCAACGGACCTCCTCAGCCCCTTATCTAGAATCCAAGTCTTCAACATTAGGGGGCTAACATGGAGGAAAGAGATTTAAATTTTTCATCAAAAAAAGAGCATCAAATCTCAATGAGATTTGATGCTCAATTTATTTGCTTTACATTTTAAGCTGCATCATCAGTTGATTGGCTGTCACTTGAGTTGGAACTATCACTCGTGTTTGAGTCATCCGTAGAACCAGAGTCTGTCGAACCAGAATCATCTGTTGAGCCTGAATCATCGTTTGAAGATCCATCATTTGTACTATCGGACCCAGATGAGTCTGAATCGTTGCCATCACTGGAGCCATCATCGTTATTCGAATCACCAGAATCAGAGTCGTTATTATTGGAGTCGCTATCCTCATCATTATCTTTTTTCTTGTCTTTATCTTTCTTATCCTCTTCGTCATCATCACCGTTTAAGCCATCAAGAAGATCGTCAAGCTCGCTCTTCTTAGGAATATCAATTGTAACGGTATTTGGATCACTTTTATTTTCAGGGTTCTTATCGCTTACTGCTACGATTTCAAACGTATAAGTTTCTCCCTTTTGAAGGTTTGATACTTCTAATTGAGTATTCGTATATCCTTCCGCAATGGACTGCATAGGTCGACCTTCAGGAGAGCCTGCAATGTTAAAGGAAACTTGTTTATCTTCTTCAGCTTCGTAATCCCAAGTTAGTTTTACAGTTCCTTTTTCCTCATCAAATTCAGCGCTTAGATCTTTTACAGGATCAAGCTTTTCGAATTGATCTGATTTTTCTTGTGGTTCGGTTCCTTCTACGAAAAGTTCATATTTGATTTGTTCTTCTGGTGTGAACTCACTAGGTAGTTTTGGAGGCATAGTCCCCATTTCTACTGGGCTTTTAACAACAGAAGAAGGCATCTTGAAATCAGGTGTATCAATTCCTTGAGAAATATGACCCATCAAGTTACTAAATGCTTGTTGTGGAATGTATTTAGCGCTTGCTGGAATACTATTTTTTGGTGAAGGATACCCTGACCATACAGAAATCGTATAGTTTGTTGTGTAACCTGTAAACCAAGAATCTGGTGTACCATGTTCATTATTCGTGGTACCCGTTTTACCTGCAACAGGGACTCCTGATACATTAGCTCTTGTTCCAGTACCCCATTGAACAACATCTTTTAGCATGTCTGAAATCATATAAGCTGTATAATCTTTCATAGCTACATGTGATTCATTCTTAAACTCTACAGGGCTTCTGCTTCCCTGGAATTCTACACGGCGCACGGCATAAGGTTCATTATAAACTCCTTCGTTACCAAACGCACTATAAGAAGCAGCTAATTGTAATGGTGTAACTCCTGTACTTGCACCACCAATGGCGTTCGATTCGTGCATTGTTTCACTCTTAAAGTTAATCCCTAGGCCTTCAGCAAACTTTTGGGCACGTTCAAGACCTACTTCAGCTAATGTTTTTGCTGCAGGAACGTTACGTGATAGGGCAAGTGCTCTACGCATGGTCATGGTTCCTAAATAGTCTCCGTCCCAGTTGTTTACATCGTCATGAGGAGGAGTTTGATATTTATAAGGTTCGTCTTTTATCAAATGATACGTAGACCATTGAAGGTGTTCAATTGCTGGACCGTAGTCCACGATAGGTTTAAATGTTGAACCTGGCTGTCGTCCTTGCAACTGTGTTGCATAGTTGAGGGTAGCCCCAACTTTGTCCTTATTTCTTCCTCCACCAATAGCTCGAATTGCGCCAGATTTTGTATCCAATACAGCTAGCCCTGTTTCAAATTTTTTGTCTGGGAATGGTAGAGGGCTGTTTTCACCTAACAGCTCTTCAGCACGTTTTTGTGCTTTTGGATCTAATGTTGTATATACTTTCACACCATCTTCATAGATGTTTACATCTTTTAATTTTTGTTTAACTTCCTTTATTGCTTGCTCTAAGAAGCTATCGTAAGGAATGTTGGAATCTTTTTCCTTTGACACCAATGATTCTACTTTTACTTTCTTTGCCTTTTCAGCTTCTTTTTCAGTGATTTTATCGTGCATTACCATAAGGTCTAACACAGTATTTTTACGCTCCTGAGCTAGATCTGGACGGTCAAATGGATCATATGCTGCAGGGCGCTGTGGAATCCCTGCTAATAGAGCTGCCTCTGGTAGTGTAAGTTCATTAAGCTTTTTATTGAAGTAGAGGTCAGCAGCTTTCGCTATACCATAAGCATCGTTGGCATAGTAAATCTTATTAAGATACATCGTTAGGATTTCGTCTTTTGAGTACTTTTGTTCAAGTTTTAAGGCAAGCCATTGTTCTTGTACTTTACGTTCTAACGTTTTCTTTTGACTTAAGAAGGCATTCTTTACAACTTGTTGAGTTATGGTACTTGCACCTTCAGCGCCATAGCCTTCTGTAATATTTGCATAAATAGCAGCTAAAATTCTTCGAAAGTCGATACCCATGTGATCGTAGAAACGGGAATCTTCAGTTGCAATAACCGCTTTTTCAACCACTTCTGGTATTTCCTCTTGTGTTATTTTGGTTCGTTTTTGTGCTCCTAGTTCAGCAAATAAATTATCATCTTTATCATAGAACTTTGCTGAAATAGGGCTTGAAAGTTTATCAGGATCGAGTTCAGGTGCACCTTGGACATAATAGATGAATAAAGAGCCAATTCCGATTGCCCCTATAACTCCTAATACTAAAATTGTCATGATAATACGCTTCATGATTGGTTTTTTGTTTTGTTTTTTACTTTGTTTGAGTTCTTTTTTTCGTGCTGTACGAGATTGACTATTTTGTGCCATCTCTCATCTTCCTCCGATCTTAAAAGTACATTTCATCGATTATGCTTAAATAATCGATTCTTATATGGTATTGAAGTGGGATGAAATGTCCTTCTTGTTGAATAGTTTGATACGGAATGGATTTCCTTCCGCCATTATTTTGACGATCCCAGTGTTGAAAAAGTTTCTTTGCAGGGAAAAAATATGTCTCTTCCAACTTGGAAAACCTTAATATAGCAAAACAGACTCCATCTTGTTCACATACTTTTTTCATGTGTTCAACCTGATGCTCATGAATATTGGCTAGAGGAAAAGAGGTTTTGTTTCTTGTCTCTTTCGCTTCAAAATCAATATATTTACCTCTATAAATACCATTATAGTCAGTGGTTGATGCTTGCTTGAAATAAGCTTCCTTAATAACAGCAGCACTTCTTTTAGGATAATCCACATTAACAATTTGCACAGGTGTTGGTTTTTTGTGAATGACAGCTCGTCCTGACGATAAATAAGCTTGATTCGATTGATTTATATCTTCTTCAAGTGTCATTCCACGATTTGAAAAGTTAGGCGTTTGTTTAGGCTTTCGATTCGTCACTGGTTTGTTGTTAGTTTTCTTCCCGTTTGGATAGTTCATACATTAACCCTCCCCATGCATGTATGTATCATATCAAAAATAGAAGAAAAATGAGAAGGAAAAATTCATTCCCTTAAAGTTCATTGAATAACCACTTCTAAATTAATGGTTTTCGAACATGCTAAGAGGGAGGTGAAAAATATGGACGCTAGAGAAGAGCAAAGACTGGTTCAACACATTAGAGAACAGACATCCATCCTTAACGTCGATAATATTTCCCGTACAAAAGCGTATCAAAACTTTTATTTTTCTTATCCTGAAATACGTTGGGCATTTTTAGCAAGCATGGTTTCACGTAATGCAGGGTGGAATATGACTGACTTACAAATGGACCCTTTTCAATCCATGTTATCAAATCAAGAAAAGCGTAATTTATTTTCAACTTATGAACGTGCAAATTGGCTTATTTTTTCTGATGCGTATCCTCAATTACTGTTATATGCTATATCAAGTGATAAGGGAGAGCGACTTTTTCATTTATTACCTAAGTTCAGCATCTCAAAATTTATGGAAAAAGAGTGGATCTATTTTTGGGAGAATAGAGATTATTCTCGATTAGTAACAGCCCTTATCATCAATGAACAAAATGTTATTCAAAAACCAGTTATTGAACAGTCCTTTTATAAGCATGAAGTGTTTCAAAGATTACCTTTTCGATCTCAGGATTTATTTCATTTGAGTGCTGTATTGTTCCCAACATTAAAAGGTAAAATCTATGGTGCTTACGTTCATGACTTCTTTCACTTATCAAATCGGATTACCTTAGGGAAGAAACTGAATGCATTGTTATTTCACAAAGATTTGCATCATGAATTTATAGCTTTTGCGAAATACACAGAGCCCTTAGGTTCACGTATAGAGTATGAGCGATACTTTACAACTAGAATGCCAAAAGCTCCTATGCTTAGAATGGTTTATCCTGTTATCACTCATCAAGATAATATTCGAAAAGATTGGTTTCATTCAGGGCGGTCTGTTAAGAAAAAATGGTGGAAAGATGAGGAAGCCGATCTTTCAATAGATGTTAGTAACCGGTTTTATGCTAAGCGATATCTACTACAAGCTTGGGATCGATTAGAGAAAACAAGTATCAATTAAAAGTAGCAAGCCTAACTATTAGGCTTGCTACTCTAAGACCTGAAACGAAATAATTTTCCACTTATGTCGCTGGACGATTTTCGCCATCTAGCTTAGGATTTCCATCGCCTTTGAAATCTTGATTTCTTTGCTTTGGTTCCTCATTATTTAAAGGTTTTTTCTGTTGTGTATTTCTGCCTTTTCTACCCATCATAATCCCTCCTCGACAATTAGTGTGCGTCTCCGTCAAAAAAACATGCAAAAATAGAAAAAATGCTGAATTTCACTTTCTTTGTCTCTTTTCTTCTACTTTTGTCAAGAGTGAAGGAGTTACAAACATCAAGAAGAAATAGTTGTGTAAAGAAAACTAGAGGAGGAGTCAATATCATGGGTTTAGCAGCTAAAAAGATGGAAATGTATCGAGAAGGTATGTCTAAAAGGGAGTTTGAAAAAGCTTGGATGGAAATGATGGATCGTGTTCATGTAATCGATGAAAAAGTTTCTAAAAAAGCAGATGAAGTTGTTTTAACAATGGTCCTTTCCCATAGACAAGAAATAGAGCACTTACAATCTGAATGCATTCGGCTGAACCAAGAATTGAGAGAACTCCAAAAACGACAAAAACAACAAATGAATGAACAAGTCGTTGAACAAAACGAATCTAAAAAGAATCTTTGGCAACGCTTATTTCGTAGGTGATGAATCCCTTTCCTTCATGTTACAGTAGAAGGGAAGGAGTGAAGTATTTTGATGAAGTCGCTGGAAGAAACGATAATGGAAGTGAAGAAAAATTTAGATCAATTAAAAGATCTTTTCTTACAATCTGAAAAGCCTCCAGATCGTAAAGATCGTGAGCTTTTTGAAAAGGTAAAGAGAGAATCGAAACCATTGTTTGAACTAAATGAACAATGGGCCGATTTAGCTGAACAATATACCTATAAAGTTGAAAACTCGATTGTTTACCCTTTACAAATAAAAAACACAAAAGAAAATTTCGAACTTGTGATATTACACAGTTACTATATTGATGTTCCAAAAAAACGATATATGGAATTATATAACTCCATTCATTATGTTCTTGATCAATTATTAGATTCCATTGAAATGAATAAAAAAGCAGGCTCCTAAATGGAGTCTGCTTTTAACATGCATCATTTATTCTTTAATAGCTCCGCCTTTGGAAGCATGCATACCTTTTGGTTTCTGTTCACCTTCCTCAGCAAAGCGCTTCGCAGTGAGTGGTTTTTCATGCTCATGGTTTTGTCTTTGAACTTTATATCCTTTTCCTCGTCCCATTCTGATTCCCCTCCTTTCACTTTATAGTATTTTTCAAATGCGCAACTTCATTCTTAAGGAAATGAGAAAAAACAACGATGCAATAAAGATTAATGGGGACTATAATGTAGAGAGGGAGTGAAATAATTGGAATACCTCAAAATGAGAAAAGGTCAACAACTTGTTATTGGACAAGTATTAGATATACAAGGTGAAATGATGGAGATCATCGTACATGACCGGACAAAACTACATGTAGGAAGTTTATGGACCTGCACTTATGAGCATATAGAATTTAAATCAAAAGTACTAAAGAAAGACGGTTTTCACATCTATTTATATTTACCTTTATTTTTGGATAAATTCCCTGATAATCGCCGAAAACTGCCTCGATTATCCTGTTCTTTTTCAGCATTTTTATATCAGGTAAGAGGTGGCGTGTACAGTTTTGCTGGCACAGCTACCGTTATTGACATAAACGTTAAAGGTTTTGGTTTTTTATCCTCCGAGAAACTAGAAAATGAAAGTATATACGATATTCACATTAAAGATGAAAAGCTTGAGGTACAAGCGTCGATCAAAATAAAAAATATTGCCGATTCTGAAAAGGAAAATAGGTATGGTTGTGAGATTCTTACAATAAACGATAATCATTTGTTGTCTATTCGTGAATATATGTTATCTCAACAAATTTTTTCTCCTCGAAAATAAAACTTTTCTGTTTTCCATTCGTATAACATAGTAAGAAGAAAGAAGGTGGAGCTTGTGCGAGTTTTTTTAGTTGCTCTTATTTCTATATTACAATTCTTAGGTATCGCACTGCTGGTTTTACAGAGTTGGGTATTGGGGTTGATTTTAATTGTAGCCTCTTATGTGACTTTAGGTATTATTATGTTTTTACTTATTAAAGATCGATTGAGAGAAAAGAAGGAGGAAGAAGAAAATGATTATCGTGAATACTGATTTTGTTCCAAACCAAGAAATAAAGGAATTGAAAGGTTTTGTAAGAGGAAGTACAGTACAATCTAAAAATGTAGGTAGAGATATTCTGGCAAGCCTTAAAAATATTGTGGGTGGAGAACTCGTAGACTATACTAAAATGATGGATGAGGCAAGACAACAAGCTATAGGTCGTATGAAAAAGCATGCTGAAGAAAAGGGGGCCGATGCTGTCATAAATGTTCGGTTAGAAACATCTAGCGTAACAAATGCAGCTTCGGAAATCATTGCATATGGTACGGCTGTAACACTTAGTAAAGCCCCTGAACAATAAGTGATAAAAGGGAGATAACCTTAAAATGGCTATCTCCCTTTTTAATTTATGGAGTCTTAAATTTACCCCTTCGAATTCGATACAGAATTAAATAAAAGGAAGGTAATAGTATAAGTGTAAGAACTGTTGAAAAGAGCAAACCTCCAACAATAGAAATAGCTAGTGGTCTGAATAATACATCTCCTGAAAAAGCAATTGGTAACAGAGCTGCGATTGATGTAAGTGATGTTAGGATAATTGGGCGTAAGCGTGAACGCCCTGCCTCAATTACAGCAGTGTGTATAGACTGTGATTCTCGGTGATTTTGTTCGATGAAATCAACCAGAATCACCGAGTTTCGGACAACAATTCCAGATAGGGACACAATTCCTAAAACAGCTAAAAAGCTAAGAGGCTCTTTCGTAACAAACAAACCAATAATGGCACCTGTTATAGCAAGGAAAACTGTACTTGTAATTAATAAAGGGATGGTTAATGAGTTAAATTGAATAGCCATCACTAAATAAATCAAGAATAAGACGATTACAAACAGTTTTGAAACTTCGATAAAGAATTCTTGTTGAGCATTTAATTCACCGCTATTTGTAAACGAGTAACCCGAAGGTAATGTTTTCTCAAACTCGTTAATTATTTCTTTAGCATCCTTTTGAAATGAATTCGAACTTTCTTCTCCATACCCTTTGACGGTCACAGTCCTTTCACCATCCATATGTGGTATTGTGCCTATTTGATTAGACTTTTCTTGCTCAATCAATTCATCTAATGTGAAGATACTCGGTAGCGATTGGGTTGAAGGTGACCCAGTCACTCTTAATATTTCTAAATTAACACCTGATTCATTACCATCATTTAGTAATAACTTCATATCGTAGCGATCCACACCATTATCAAATACACGTAACGGAATACCTGTATTTGCAACTTGGAGTTGGGATGATATTTGATTAATGGAGATGTTATTCTCAGCTATCTTTTCTCGATTTAATGAATACTCAATATAGGGTTGTTCATCACTCATGTTTAATGTAATGAGTTCAGTTGAACCAAGTTTGTTCAATTCCTTTTTTAAGTCATTAGCTGTTTGTAGTAATTGATCAAGTTTTGGGCCTTGAATATTTACTGCAATGGGCGCGCTAGGAGGAGGGCCAGCCGTTATGGTTTCAAGGAAAACCTCACTATTTGTAAATTTGTTGCGTAGCTTTTCCTCCCAATTGTTTATAAAGTTTGAGGCACTTTGTTGAGTTTTATTTACTCGAATTAGGATTTGACCAGTATTTTCCCCACTTTGTTGAAGGGAAGAACTAAATAATGGTGGCATTCCACTTCCCGTGAAAATAGCTGTTTCTTCTACAACCTCACTGTTTTGCCTAATAAAAGATTCCATTTCTTCTAATTGATTATGGGTTTGACTTAATGTAGTCCCTTGTGGGGCAGTGACGGAAATGGTTACTTCTTTACGATCAGCAGATGGGAAAAATTCAAAAGGAATTTTAATTGCTAGACTGGCGAATAGAGCACAGACAATGAGGCCTGAAATTCCTATTATAAAAGGACGTTTTGTTACCTTTGGTAAAAGCTTATCTGCATAAAACGTTTCAAGTTTAGAGAAGAGACTTCCCAGTAAACCAGAATTTGTTTGTTGGGTTTTCGAGACTTTCCGTTTTCTTCTTATATATTGCACTGTTGGAATAAGGGTCAACGACAATACGGTTGAAGCTACTATAGTTGAGATTAGAGTAGTAGGTAATGCACGTATAAAATCTCCATTACTTCCAGATAAAAAAGTTAATGGGAAAAAGCTAAATACAATCATTAGTGTTGATGTAATAATAGAAATTCTTACATCTTTAACACCACGAATGGTACCCTTCCAAGCACTATCACCTAATTGAAAACGCCGTTGAATGTTGTCATTTACAACAATGGCATCATCAACAAGGATACCAATGGCAATAATAATGCCAATAATCGAAATTTGATTTAAATCTACACCTACATAAGGTAGGGGGATAAGGCCGATTAATACTGATATGGGAATGGCAAGTGCGACAAGTAAAGCTGATGAGAAGGGCAATCCTATCATCATAATCAGCAATACGGCAGCAAGTGAAATCCCAAAGGAGGTAAGGAGGTTCGTAAATACTTCTTCAATTAATGTACTTTGGCTATAAAAGCCTTCTACAGTAATGTTGTCAGGTAGTTCCTCAGATAAATGTTTTACTTCCTCATCAATACGCTCTTGTAAAGCAGATATATTCATACCTTCTTTAGCCTTGATGGTTAATGATAAAGAAGGTTGACCTTTATATGTTATTAAGTCTTTAACCTCTTTATGAGTTAATGTAATAGACCCAACATCATTCAGTGTTAAGGTTTCACCTTGAGGATTAAGCCCTACTGCAATGTCCTCTAACCCTTTCCAGTCCGATGTTTTATTTAATCGTAATTGATAGAGTGTTTCATCTTCTTTAATGTTACCAATAGCTCCTGGAGATAATTCTTGCTGTAATGAGTCAATGACTTGGAAAGAAGAAAGAGACTGGTTATTAAGTTTATCTGCATCCAATTCAATTAGGAGCTGTTCTTCTGGTAATCCTTTAACTTGAACAGATTCAACACCTGATAGGTTAGATAATTGGTTGTTCCATTTTGCAACTAAATCATGAGCGTTATATAACGTATTATAGTTTTGAGCTTGTAAATGATAGGAGGAAACAGCTGCCATACTTAACTCAGTATTTACAGATGAGTCTTGAACTTCATCAGGGAAGGAACGTGCTATGTCAGATACGGACTGTCTAATTTTAGAATAGGTTACTTGGTTATTAACATTTCCTTCAAGGGTGACAGTAACGGTTGAAAAGCCTGTTGTTGAAATGGATTCTACCGTATCTACACCATCAATTTCCTTTACCTTATCCTCTAAAGGATTGGTAATCGTCCGCTCTACATCTAAAGGAGTTGCACCGGGATATGCCGTAGTAACGGATGCGATATTTACGTCGATTTCTGGGAGATCCCGTTTAGGTAATTGAAAATATGTAAAAATGCCAGTTGATACAAGCAAAAAGACAAATACAAGGACTATTTTTCTGTACTTCAATATCCAGTTCATATCTATTCCTCCTTAAACAAAACCTTTACAAAAATTATACCCCACATATAATAATCATGGCTAATAAAAAGATTTGGAACAATAATAGAAAAAGAACTGGTACAAATGTATGATAACGCTTTACAGGTTATCAATTTTTGCTTATAATTATTATCCATTTACTTATGAAAGGGCGTTCATCTATGAATACAGAAGATTTAATAAAACGTGCAAAAACTATACGTGAAAAAGCCTATGTACCTTATTCTAAATTCCCAGTTGGTGCTGCGTTACTAACCACATCAGGGAAGGTATATGATGGTTGCAATATAGAGAATGCTGCTTATCCTGTAACATGTTGTGCAGAGCGTGTAGCTATTTTTAAAGCCATTTCTGAAGGTGAAACTTCATTCGATACATTAGCTGTTGTAGCTGATACGGATCGTCCTGTACCACCATGTGGTTCTTGTCGCCAGGTTATTAGTGAATTTTTTGATGCGCAATCTAAAGTTCACACTACGAACCTTCAAGGTGACGTAAAAACGTTAACTGTAGACCAATTACTACCGTATTCTTTTTCACCTAATGATTTAAATGATCATGAATAATGTTGGTTTTTCAACTGCTTATGCCATATTTGGTATGAGCAGTATTTTTATTATTTAACCGTCCTATAAAATGAATTAGGATTCTCCCCCTAAAAATAGGTATGTGTCTTAGTACATGTCTCCCCCTTCCAACATAGGTTATTAGTGAACCTAGAATTAAGAAGGGAGAGACGATTATGCGTCCAAGAAGAATGTGTGGTTGTGGGCCAAGACCGCAGATGGTAAGTCCAGCTCAACAAAAAGTATATCCAACAAAGCAATGTGTAAAGCATAACTTTTATCAGCAAGAGGTAGATCACATTCATCCTACTCATACTACGAATGTTAACCATGTAAATGTAATGAACAAACATTTCTTCCCTCAATCACAGTCTGATGTTACTGAATTTTCACAGCAAAATGTTAATATGGGACCAGGTAGCCAGGTAGCTGGAGCATCAACAGGCCCTATGGGTGGTCCAGGAATGATGGGGCCAGGAGGTCCAGGTCAAATGGGACCAGGCAGTCAGGTAGCTGGAGCATCTACTGGACCTATGGGCGGCCCAGGAATGATGGGACCAGGCCAAATGGGGCCTATGGGTATGAAACCGAAAAATTGTGGCTGTTAGCCTAAAGAGAAAATTGTGAGCTGGTTTATCCAGCTCACTAGTTACATAAAGGAGACTTGTATGAAGGTCATAACCGTTTCAGGGTATAAACCAATGGAAATGGGATTATTCCAAATAGATGATCCTAAGATTGATTATGTAAAAGAAACGATTAAACGTAGATTACTCCCTTTAATTGAAGAAGGGGTAGAGTGGGTATTGATTTCAGGTAATATGGGAGTTGAAATATGGACAGGCGAAATCATAATTGATTTGAAAAATGAATATGATGTAAAGCTTGGAATTTTTCCGCCATTTTTAAATCAAGAAAACAGGTGGCCTGAAAAACAACAAGAGCAATATCGTATGCTCACAGAGGGTGCAGATTTCTTTAAACCATTGTATAATAAAGAATATGAAGGGCCATATCAGTTTCAAGCTAGAGACCAGTGGTTATTAGAAAAAAGTGATGCTTGTTTACTCTTATATGATGAAGAAACAGGAGGAAGCCCTGGATATTTTTTAGAGAAAGCAAAGCAATATCAAGAGAACCATGATTACCAGATTTATTATATTACACCATTTGATATTGATGACACAGTTCGTGAGATGATGATGGAAGATCCAAATTACTGGTCAGAGTGATTCAACATTAAATTGACATTAATTGCTTCATCTGCAAAGATTATGATGAGAGCTATAAGTTTGAGGTGAAAGAAATGGGTTTAGAACGAGTACAGTATTCGAGTAAAGATATTCTGGAAAAAGATTTTAAAACAGCCATTCGAGGTTATAACCAAGAAGAAGTCGATCAATTTTTAGATGACGTTATTCAAGATTATGATGCTTTTCAGAAAGAGATCGAACGATTAAAGCAAGAAAATGAGCAATTAAAGAAACAAAAGCCTGGGGTACAACAGCCATCATCACCTACCCCACAAAGAACAAGAAGTGCTACACAGCAACCTCAGCAAGGACAAGTTAACTATGATGTCCTACAGAGGTTATCAAATTTAGAAAAAGCTGTTTTCGGAAAGAAATATTCTGACTCTTAATGGACTGATTTCCAACATTTTTATAATGAAAGGGTCACATTCTCGTGGTATAATGAATTATGCAAGGTTAGATGAGCGTTAACAAACATTCCGTTTTGATGGCTGTTCTTACGCTTAAGTTTTCATTAGAAAGTCATTGACCTAACGACTTGAAAAGATTAAAATATATGAGCGGTTGATGAATGCTTGGGTAATCGCTGGATGATCAATTCATCTAGAGGAAAGTCCATGCTCGCACAGGCTGAGATGCTTGTAGTGTTCGTGCTTGACGAAACCATAAGTCAAGGTAGTGTAACAGCTAACGGCAGAAAAATGACCTACGTCTTTTGAAGATAAGGTCAGAGTATCTTGAAAGTGCCACAGTGACGAAGTTCGCTTGGAAACAAGCGAAGTGGAACGAGGTAAACCCCGCGAGCGAGCAACCCAAAAATAGGTAGGGGCACTCTTCTGAGGGAACTCAACCAAAATGAAGAGACAAGCTATAGGCTTGTAGATAGATGATTACCACCTTATGTACGAGGTTGACCACCGATAGGAGTACGAGGGTACAGAACATGGCTTACAAAGCATTCATCAGGTCTTTATTTTACTTACGACACCCTTTCTAAAGCTAGAAGCTTAGAAAGGGTTTTTTAATAATTTTAAAGAATCAACAACCGTCTTTGATGTTTTACTAAGACATAAAGCGAGCATATTAATACATAGCTACGTAATAGCAATAAAGGAGTGCAAGAACATGCCAAAAAAAGTTAACCTTATCGCGACATCTGCAATGGGATTAGAATCTGTTGTAGCGAAAGAGGTAAAAGAATTAGGATACGAAGATGTTACAGTTGAAAATGGAAGAGTGCGTTACCAAACAGATGTTAGTGGCATTCCAAGAAGTAACTTATGGCTTCGTACGGCTGATCGTGTAAGACTTGTAGTAGGTGAATTTCAAGCTACAACCTTTGATGAATTATTCGAGCAAACCAAAGCCTTACCATGGGAAAATTTTATTCCCGAGGATGGTTCAGTACCTGTTATCGGAAAATCTGTTAAATCAACGTTACATTCAGTTCCGGATTGTCAGTCCATAGTGAAAAAAGCGATTGTGGAACGAATGAAGAAAATGTATGGACTTGCTTCTTCCCGAATCCAAGAAACAGGTCCGATGTATCGTGTTGAAATTGCTTTACATAAAGATATAGCGTTGTTAACCATTGATACAAGCGGAAGTGGTCTACATAAAAGAGGCTATCGAACTGGTCAAGGCGAAGCGCCTTTAAAAGAAACGTTAGCTGCAGCTCTCGTTCAACTTACGAACTGGAAACCAGATTTTCCTTTTGTAGATCCTTTCTGTGGCTCAGGTACCATTCCAATTGAAGCGGCTCTTATTGGACAAAATATCGCTCCAGGCTTCAACCGTGAATTCGTTTCTGAAGAATGGGATATGATTCCTTATAATCTATGGGAAGATGCCTTTAATGAAGCTGAAGAAGCTGCTAATTATGATCAACCTCTTGATATTACAGGGTTTGACATTGATGGACGCTTAATAGACATCGCTAAGGAAAATGCCATGGAAGCAGGTCTTGGTGAATTAATTACATGGAAACAGATGCAAGTGAAGGATTTTCGTCCTCAAAGTGCGAATGGTTATATTGTAGGAAATCCACCGTATGGAGAAAGAATGGGGGACAAGGAGCAAGTTGAACAAATGTACAAAGATTTTGGGGGAATTATGAAAGACTGTCCTTCTTGGAGTGTGTACATCATCACTTCTCACCCTAACTTTGAAAAACTATATGGTAAAGAAGCAACGAAAAAGCGTAAACTATTTAATGGCTTCATCAAAACGGATTACTATCAATATTTCGGTGAGCATAAATAAAAGAGGAGGAGAACCATGGGGGAACAGTGGAATCGAACAGAAGAACAGTTTATGAATTATGTGAAGGAAATGAGTCAATACGGAGAAGCCATTTCTTTAATGGCGTGGGATCTTCGCACATATGCGCCTAAAAACGGCGTAGAAGGGCGTTCAGATGTTATTGCTACGTTATCTCAGAAAGTACACCAAATGGCTACTTCTGATGAGATGAAGGGTTATATTGAAGCATTAAAAGGTCATACGAAAGACGAGATTATTCAGAAGAGTATTGAGGAATGTGAAAAGGAATACAACAAACATTCCAAAATTCCTTCAGATGAATATAAAGAGTATGTTTCTCTTCAAGCTAAATCTGAGGCAATATGGGAAGAAGCAAAAGAAAAAAATGATTTTGATATGTATCGTCCTTACTTAGAAAAAATGGTTGAATACAACAAGCGTTTTGCTGAGTATTGGGGGTATGAGAAACATATCTATAATGCTCTGCTAGATAACTTTGAGCCAGGTGTAACTGTTGATGTTTTAGATGAAGTATTTCCGGCTGTAAGAAAATCATTAACGGACTTACTTCAACAAATTCAAAAATCAGACGTACACCCAGATCCATCACTATTAACAGGTCATTTTCCTAAAGAGCAACAAGAAGCGTTTAGCTTGGAAATTTTGAATCGTATGGGATATAACTTTGAAGGCGGACGACTTGATGAGACGGTTCATCCATTTGCAATTGACTTGAACCAGGGGGACGTTCGTGTTACAACGAAATATGATGAAAAGGATTTCCGCACAGCAGTGTTCGGTACAATTCATGAAGGTGGTCACGCCTTATATGAGCAAAATATTAGTCCTAAACTTGCATATACCCCATTAGCAGGTGGAACATCTATGGGAATTCATGAATCGCAATCCTTATTCTGGGAGAATTTCGTTTCTAGAACCGAGGCGTTTTGGAAGAACCATTATGAACTATTCTTATCCCATGCACCAGAGTCGTTTCAACACGTGAAGTTTGAAGATTTTTATCGTGCTGTCAATGAAGTGAAACCTTCATTTATTCGAATTGAAGCGGATGAACTAACCTATTGTCTTCATATCATGGTACGCTATGAACTTGAAAAAGCTTTAATTAATGATGAAATTGAAGTAAAAGATCTACCAGAGTTGTGGAATGACAAAATGGAAGAGTATCTTGGTATTCGCCCTAAGAATGATCAAGAGGGAGTACTACAGGATGTGCACTGGTCTGGTGGTGCGTTTGGATATTTCCCTTCTTATGCATTAGGGTATATGTATGCAGCACAATTCCATAACACGATGAAAAAAGATTTAGATGTGGAAGAGGTTATTGGTAAGGGTGACTTTGAACAAATCCGTAAATGGCTTACAGAAAATATTCACCAATACGGAAAAATGAAGAAGCCGCTTGAAATCTTAGAAGGTGTAACAAATGAAAAGTTAAACCCTACTTATTTAGTTGACCATCTTCGTGAGAAATACCAGAAGATTTATCAGTTTTAATATAGTTATGAAAGGCTTAATCACTAAGTGGTTAAGCCTTTTGTTATGAATAAATGGTTCAATATTCAATTAAAGCCCCCTTATGTGGAAGACTTGGAATCGAGATATAGTGCGTATGGTTCCGTTGCTATGTGAAGAGCGGCGGGCTGTGGAACGGGTTGCTTTCCCCGG
>NZ_KE384338.1:0-18616 GCF_000425225.1 Pontibacillus marinus BH030004 = DSM 16465
AAGCAACCCGTTCCACAGCCCGCCGCTCTCCACTAAAGTAACGGAACCATACTCAACTTATCTCGAATCCAAGTCTTCCACATAAGGGGGCTATAATGAGGAATTGTCAAATGAAAAAAGCTTGCCTCCAATAAACGAGGCAAGCTTTTTAATGGGGTTATTCTTCGTTTTTAAGCATGATTTCTTCTAAGTCACTTACCATTTCACGAGCTGCAAGGATTCCGCCAGCTGTGTTCCAAATAGCGTCACTAACTTTGTGAACATTGCCTTCTTTAGAAACTTCTAAGTTCTTGAATAATGGATCGTTTGTCCACTCTTCTTCAAGTTGAGTTGCTGCACCGTCACCAGTTTCATAAGTGAAGTAGAACATGATGTCACCATCCATGTCTGGGATGCGCTCTTTCGTTGCTTTTTCCATGAATTTGTTCTTATCTTGTGGAGCTGGACGTTCAAAACCAATTTTCTCTAGAATTACACCTGAGAAAGAATCTTTCATGTAAATACGTGCGTGGTCAGGTAAGAAGCGAACCACAGAAACTTTCTGGTTTAGTTTGTCCCCAGCTTTTTCAGCAAAGCTATTTAAGCTTTCATCAAATTGCTTGAGAAGTTCTTGACCTTTTTCTTGCTTGTTTAGAGCTTTAGCATATACTTTGAAGTTGTCTTGCCATTCACCTTTAAGGGTTTCAGAGAAGATTGTAGGTGCAATCTCATTAAGTTGATCATAAATTTTCTCTTGGCGAAGTTTGTTACCGATAATAAGATCAGGGTTTAATGAAGCGATTTTCTCAATGTTTACGTTTGACTCAGTACCAACAACTTCAACGCCTTCCATTTTGTCAGAAATATGGTCATACCAAGGATCGCCTGTCCATGATTTAACAGCGCCTACTGGTGTAACACCAAGTGCTAGTAATGCTTCTGTACCTTCGTTTGTAAGAATAACCACGTTTTCTGGCTTTTCCTTAACAGTTGTTTCACCCATAGCGTGTTCAACTGTATATGGCTCAAAACTGCTTTCCTTTTCTTTATTGGAATCAGACTGAGATTGGTTATCTGAAGATTCTTCGTTAGCTGATCCACATGCAGCTAGCATGCTTGCGCCTAATACCAATATAAATGTAAGTATAAAGCCTTTAAATGATATTTTCATTGTGTTATGTCCTCCTAATTGAATATGATTCTCAATACCAATTAGTATATTAGCCTATAGAGGTCCCTCCGTCAATACTAAATGAGAATAAATTTCAACAATTATTGAAAATGATTCTCAAAATCGTTGACACAGAGCTTATAGACTCCTAGACTTAAAAGTGGTAGAACGTATGTATGTTAAGGAGAAACGACCATGTTATTCGAGTCAACAAGATTAAAAGGCATTGGATTTATTATTGGTACATTCATTTTATTGATATGTATGTGGCTGAGCTTAGTCTTAGGATATACAGACGTTTCATATATGGATGTTTACCATGCATTTACAGCTTTTGATGGATCTAATACGCACATTGTCATTCGAAACGAGCGATTATCAAGAGTCCTTATGGCGACTTGTGTAGGCGCATCACTCGCTATAGCTGGAGCACTTATGCAAGCACTTACAAGGAACCCACTTGCTTCACCTGGGATTTTTGGAGTTAACGCAGGAGCTTCTTTCTTTGTCGTCCTCGCCGTTGCTTTTTCTAGAACACTTCCATTAAGCCAAATGGCTTGGATTTCCTTTGCTGGTGCAGCTTTTGCAGCAATTATCGTATATGCAATCGGTTCCTACGGTCGAGAAGGCCTAACGCCGGTTCGTCTCACTTTAGCAGGGGCAGCGATAGCTGGTTTATTTAGTTCTTTTACACAAGGAATCCTCGTACTAAATGAAAAGGCTTTAGATGAAGTGTTATTATGGCTTGCTGGTTCTATTCAAGGTAGGGATATTGAGTACCTAAAATCCATTTTTCCTTACTTTGTGCTAGCTTGGATTGGAACACTTCTTATTAGTAGGCACATCAACATCTTAACGATGGGTGAAGATGTAGCTAAAGGGCTTGGTCAAAAGACAGGTTGGATCAAAGTAGGTGCAGGCATTTTAATTGTACTTTTAGCTGGTGGAGCTGTTGCTGTAGCAGGACCTATAGGATTTATAGGGATTGTAGTGCCTCACTTTGCCCGCAGTATTGTTGGCTATGATTACAGATGGTTATTACCATACAGTGCAATTCTCGGTGGTATTTTACTTCTACTAGCAGATGTAAGCGCACGATTTATCATCATGCCACAAGAGGTTCCTGTAGGAGTTATGACAGCGATCATTGGCACACCATTCTTTATTTACATCGCTCGTAAAGGATTGAAATCCACATGAGAAAATATATTTCATTTCGAACAAGTCGTTTCTCTTTCTTCTTAGATAAAAAAGGATTAGGATATTTTAGTTTATTTTTCTTAGTAGCTTTAATTATTGCCTATCTATCTGTATCACTTGGTGAATACATTGTGTATCCAAGTGATGTGTTTCAGGTTATTATGGGTAACGGGGAAAAAATGCATTCCTTTATCATTACAACACTTAGACTTCCTAGGTTATTAGTTGCTTTATTTGTAGGTATTGGCCTGGCTACTAGTGGGGCTATTTTGCAAGGAATGATTCGAAACCCACTTGCATCACCTGATATCATAGGAATTACAGGCGGCGGGTCTTTTGCCGTAGTTATGTTCCTAACCCTATTTAGTGATAAAAGTGATTCGTTATCTGTAAGTATTCATTGGCAACCTGTTGCAGCGTTTTTAGGCGCTATGATTATTGGATTACTTGTTTATATATTAGCTTATCAAGGCGGTGTTTCGCCGATTCGAATTATCTTAATTGGAATTGGGCTATCATCTTTAACACAAGCACTCACAACATTAGGAATGATTCTTGGTCCAATATACCGCGCTTCTCAAGCTAACATTTGGTTAACTGGAAGTGTTTATGGAGCGAATTGGGACCATGTAAATATAATTGCACCAGTAACACTTGTTTTAGTCATTATAGCCTTATTGATTGCAAGGAGAATTAATGTCCAAGAGCTTGGAGACGACCTTGCAGCTGGAGTTGGATCGCATTTACAACGTGATCGCTTATTGTTTTTAATCATTAGTACAGCACTTGCAGGGGTTGCTGTTTCGTTTGCAGGCGGAGTTGGTTTTGTTGGATTAATGGCACCTCACATTGCAAGAAGACTTGTAGGTTCTTCCTATGGTGCACTAATTCCAATATCTGCTTTAATTGGAGGCATCCTTGTTATGGGAGCTGACTTAATTGGGCGTACTGTTTTCCTACCGCTTGAAGTACCGGCTGGTGTATTCACAGCTTCGATAGGTGCCCCTTACTTCATTTACTTACTTTTCAGAAGTAAGAGGTCATAAAAGGAGAGATGGACATGAACTCTTTAACAACGAAAGATTTAATATTAGGTTATGGAGAGGAAACGATAATTGACTCTCTTGATATTGATATTCCTGAAGGTGAAATTACAGTTTTTGTAGGGGGAAATGGTTGCGGGAAGTCAACGTTACTTCGTTCCATGGCTCGATTATTAAAACCGAAGGATGGAGAGGTTGTTCTTGATGGTGAAGCTATTGCAAAGCTATCTACAAAAGAAGTGGCAAAACAATTAGCTATTTTACCACAGAGCCCAGTAACCCCAGAAGGCTTGACCGTTCTTCAACTAGTGAAACAAGGTAGATATCCGTACCAATCATGGTTTAAACAATGGTCAAATGAAGATGAAGAAGCTGTAGAAGAAGCCCTTCGTGTAACCAATATGACTGAATTCAAAGAACGTAGTGTTGATTCGCTATCAGGTGGACAGCGTCAACGTGCATGGATTGCTATGACGTTAGCTCAGGATACGGATATTATCCTTCTTGATGAGCCGACAACATACTTGGATATGACGTATCAAATTGAGATTCTGGACTTATTATTTGAACTCAATGAGCGAGAAGGTAAGACCATTGTGATGGTTTTACATGATCTGAACTTAGCATCTCGGTATGCTAATCATATCGTTGCCCTTAAAGAACGTGGTATTTATGCTCAAGGTAAACCTGAAGATGTTGTAACATGTCAATTCGTTCAAGATGTTTTTGAGATGACATGTAATGTTATGACTGATCCTTTATTCGGTACGCCAATGTGCATTCCACATGGAAGAGGTCGTTGTCTCATACAGCAGCAAAGACAAAGTGGGTGAGGATATGACTACTTTAAGACAAGAAGAGGTTCAATTGCTTAGTGAACATTTTAAATATTATAATCCTAAAGCAGATGACCATGAAACGCCACTTGATATTGTGTATGGAGAAGAGTTATTTACAAAAGAAGGGCTTCAAACGCTTTTAGATAAACTTCATGTGTATTGGACATCTGAGGATAAGCTTGCGACTGCTTCAATGTTTACAAAGCGAATTGGGATTTATATGGTTACAACTTATTTGGTACCGATGACCTTATTTTCCAAGATGCCTGGTCTAGATAGTGAAGGTATTAAAATGATTCGTTTGGATGAAAATTCCCTTTGGTTTCCGAAGTGGAAGAATGATAATGCCTTAAATAGTGTTCAAGGGGATCAAGATCGTGAAGAGTGGGTTAAAGAGCAGGTAACGTTATTAATTCAAGAAATGATTCTTCCGCTTTTTCAAAATGTCCATCATATTACGAAATTACCTATGACAACCATGTGGGAGAACTTAGCTATTTATATCTACTGGTTTTATGAACAGTATTATTCTAAGATAGCGAATGATGAGATTCAGACGCAGGCTCAAGAGGATTTTAAAGTGATTAAGGATGACCTGAGTGGAGATATCTTTCAAAGTAAGCGTAACCCACTTGCTCAATTACAATACCAGCCTTGTCAGCCTGATGGAGCTCATATGAGGAAGTTATGTTGTCTTACTTATAGAATGAATGATGACAGTAAATATTGCCGAACTTGCCCCAACCGTCCTTAATGGTTTGGGGTTTTTTATCTAGAACTAAAAAAAGAACACAAAAAAAGAGCGCAGGTGACGTCCATGCGCTCTGTTTACAGGAGATTTTAAGATAACTGACAACCATAAGTCTTATCTTACCTCTATTATATCGTATTTTGCTCAAAAATATACCTCTATTGAGAGATTTGTGCAATATTTCTACTAAAATTTTTATAAATAGGTGTATAAAGGGTGTTAATGAATTTTCTTCCTTTTCTGCTCAATAGGTTGAAAACGTGTCGGTGTAAGCGTTTTCTTTTTATTGCAATCAATATACTCTAGGACCGATGAAGCAACAAGGTCTTGAAGCTCCTCTTTTTTGCAGTCTTTCAGTATGTGAATCAAATCATCGTGGTCTAACTGTTCTAATATGGAATAAACAAAAATCGGTAAATGATCTTCCTTTGAAAAGTGTTTTTTATATAACGCTAAAAGGTCATCAGCAAATTTCATCCTTATCTTCCTTTCTCTTAGTAAAACCCTCACTTTGTACATTACCTTATGCAAGTTTTTAGAAATGTTGTTCATAATTATTAAAAATAAAGCAAAAAGTAAACAGTAGGAGGGTGATTAGATGGAAGAAGAGAAGAAGACATTTTATATAAACTTAGGTTCACAAGAGATATCTCAAATTAAAGAAGGGAACAATGATGCTTTTACGATTCAAGCCACAGAGGAAGAGATGTTCCGTTTACGTCAGGTTTTGAATGAAGTATTCAATGCAGATGAACGTTCATTTTGGAGGTCTCATGTCCCTTATCGTCATTATTCAAAGGATGAAGATAATGATGAATATGATTATGAGATGAGACATGCTTATCAAATGATCTATGATCTGGGCGATGAAAAAACAAAAGCATTTATCGAAGAAATTGGTATGAAGCAGGATGAAGAACCAGATGAAATTTATGATGAGAAAAACCCTTTGGAGTAATCTAAAGGGTTTTTCTCATCATAAATATTTGGTTTAGCAATGACGTTAACCGACTTATCAGAAAATAATCCTTACATGATCTGAATCCTTTGAAATGACTGAGAAATCAGCTTTGATAAAGCCTTTAATAGTGAGAATAACATAGATATGGTCTATCAAAATTTTATGTAGTTTGTGTCTTAATCGTTGACTTTAGCATGAAAAATGTTAAACTTACATCCGGAACAAATCGTTTGTATCAAATGTACAGTTTAAACTTTACATATTGTTACATCTGACCTATGAAAGGGGATTTCATGAAAAAAGTCACACCTGTATTTTGGATTTCAATTGCAATTGCAGCGGTATTTGTCCTATGGGGAATTATCGCTCCAGAAAACTTAGGAGACCAAACAGGAAAAATTCAAGCATTCTTATCAGCTAAGTTTGGTTGGTTTTATTTACTTACAGTAGCTATATTTCTCATCTTTTCAGTATATTTAATTTTCAGTCCGTATGGAAAGTTACGCTTGGGTCAACCCAATGAGAAGCCTGAGTATAATAAAATAACTTGGTTTGCCATGCTGTTCAGTGCTGGTATGGGAATTGGACTTGTATTCTGGGGATCAGCAGAACCACTTGCCCACTTTGCAAGCCCACCAACTGGTGATCCAGAGTCAACCGAAGCAGCCAAAAAAGCCTTACGTTATGCATTCTTCCACTGGGGCTTTCATGTTTGGGCGATATACACTGTAATTGCTTTAGCAATCGGGTATTTCAAGTTTCGTCGTAATGTACCTGGTGTTATTTCTGCTACATTCCAACCGTTACTGGGAGAACGTGCAAATGGACCAATCGGTAAAGCAATTGACGTAATTGCTGTATTTGCAACAATCTTTGGTGTCGCAACATCACTTGGACTTGGAGCAAAGCAAATCTCTGGTGGATTATCTTATATTACAGCAATTCCAAACAATCTAACGACTCAATTTGTTATCATTGCCATCGTTACTGTGTTGTTTATGATTTCAGCATGGAGTGGCTTAAGTAAAGGGATTAAGTATTTAAGTAATATTAATATTGTTCTTGCGATTGGCTTGGTCGCAGCAACACTTGTGTTAGGTCCAACTGTATTTATTATGGATTCTTTCACTACAACATTAGGAGCTTATTTCCAAAACCTACCGATGATGACATTCCAAATGGCTCCGTTAAGTGCAGAGCACAATGGATGGATTCAAGGTTGGACTGTATTCTATTGGGCATGGTTTATTTCTTGGTCTCCATTCGTTGGGACATTTATTGCCCGCGTATCAAAAGGACGCAGTATTCGTGAATTTGTTATGGGGGTTCTGATCGTACCAAGTATCTTTAGTGCATTTTGGTTTGCTGTATTCGGTGGTACTAGCTTAAAACAAGAACTAGATACTCCAGATATCGGTTTAACAAGCTTACCTGCTGAACAAGCACTATTCGGTACATTTGAAGCACTTCCTATGGGCTTGATTTTAACGATTATTGCGATTGTGTTAATTAGCACATTCTTTATCACTTCCGCAGACTCTGCAACATTTGTTTTAGGTATGCAGACGACAAACGGTAGTTTAAACCCACCTAACGTAGTTAAGTTAAGCTGGGGAGTTATTCAAGCCTCAATTGCAGCAGTTCTATTGGCATCAGGAGGTTTAGGTGCGTTACAAACTGCGGCGATTGTGTCAGCCTTCCCGTTCGCGATCATACTGCTCTTTATGGTTTGGTCGCTTCTGATAGCATTGAAAGAGGATGCTAAGTCAGCGAATCTAAAAAAATAGTAATCAATCAAAAAGGCTATGACATTCTGTCATAGCCTTTTTACGTGCTTTATGATGTTTGATACCTTTAAAGTAGGTTTCGCCTTATGACGGCCCCATAGGCATTTCTTGTGCGTTCTTTTTCACTTCTTCTGGAACAGTAATTTCTTCGAATTCATTATACTTGCTATATGTTGCATGAATTTTTTCTTTAATAATAGATTTTTCACCATTTTGTTCAATTTCAAGATCCATACTCAAATCAAGAGCCTTAGGGTAATAATTATCTTTATTAACCGTAAACTTATAGTCTAGTTTCTTAATCGAAATGCTTTTTAATACATCTTCATTTAATGCGTTATTTGGGAGGTTTTGCTGGAGCATCTCTTTTACAAAACCTTTCATTTTATCTTCAGAAGAAGAAACAGATAACACATAGCTGTTTTCTTTCTCCTCTAGATTAAAGTCTTCTACGTATTTTTTCAGTTGTTTTAATTGTTCACCAGGCTTTTGTTGTGCCTGACTCATTTGTGTTAATTGATCCATCATATTTTTTGGAGCCTTTAACCATTGATCTGTACCAGGTTGTTGCATATACATGCCATTCTCTGTGTAATACATCTCAACGGATTGCCCCATGATCTCCATAGTTTGATGTAGCGCCATTGGATCTATTACAACTTTACCTTTTGTAGTAATCGTTGTTTTTTGTGCAGGAATACCAGGCATGGACATATCCATATCCATGTTCATATCCATTTGATAGCTATTCAGATCATTGCTAGCCTCAATTGCGTTATTGTAGATATCCTGAAGGCTTTTTTCTTCACCAGAACAACCTGCAAGGGCAAGTATAAGGGCAATAGCAGTAACGGCCATTGTTATAACTCTCTTCATTTTGTCTCCTCCTTAAGTATTTCTCATATATTAGTACGGTTGAGAAAAGATATAGTTTCATCCAAATGAATTTTTTGAAATTGATGTTTATCTCCCCCTCATACAAGGAATAATTAAAGTAGAGCATCTTAAGAGATTAAAAAGGGGGGACAGACATCCATGAATGCTACAACAATACGAAAAAAATTAGGAATATTGACACTGATTTTCGTTATGACAGCCCTGTTCACCATGCAACAATCCACATACTCTATTAATGCAGAAGGTACACAAGGAAAAGAGGCACAATCACATTCAAATCGTGCCGATGTTAGTTTCCGTAAACATTCAGAAGATAAAACACTACTTGCTACAACCAATACACATTCTACCAAAGGGCAGACTTTGAAGCATGAGGATATTGTCCAATTAACGGATCAATTTATGAAGAAATTAGTTCAAAAGACAGACGATCAAAACAAAGTACTTAAGTTCAAAAGTAAAAACGAATTAATAAAATCATTTCAATCCATAACAACAACTTCGCTTGCAAAGAAATATATTGATTATTATTATAAAGAATATAATGATGATCTATTTATTGTTCCAACCGAAACGCCACCTTGGTTCATTCAAGATGAAGATTACGAAAAGACAGTTACTGAGAATGGACAAGTTCATGTGAAGCAAAGCAATAAAACAGAACTATATGGTGCGTACACGGTCGAATTTACATTTGAACAAATGGATGGAAAATGGAAGATCATTGAAATTAAGCACTCATAACATTGGATATGAAGCATTTAAAGGCAGTTGATCGTTCTTGTACACTTTTTATGATTATTACAACAATGAGGTGAAACTTTCATTTACCCACCATCCTTTTTCAGCGAATCCCAAGCATGTTTGGGTCATTGCACGCTATCAAGGTCAATGGCTACTCACAAAGCATAAGGATCGCGGCTTAGAGTTTCCAGGAGGTAAAGTGGAAAAAGGGGAAACCCCAGATGAGGCAGCCGTTCGAGAGGTTCGTGAAGAAACAGGAGGAATCGTTGAAGACTTAACGTATATTGGTCAATATTTTGTTGATGGTAAAGCTGGTCGCATTATTAAAAACATTTATTTTGCGAATATTTCAGATCTGGCTAAACAAACAAACTATTTTGAAACGAAGGGCCCTGTGCTGGTAGATCGATTACCTCAATCGATAGAAAAAAATCCTTCTTATAGCTTTATGATGAAGGACAAGGTTTTGCCTCGCAGCCTAGAGTATATTGAAAAAACACAGCTTCTTTAGTTGCTGTGTTTTTTTATTGCTTTTTTACAAACATTTTATTCCATTAATACTACAAACCAAATAAACTCAAAAGGAGGCTTCCTCCAATGGAAGCCCCTCTACTTATTGCTTGATTAATCGTTTCTCCAACCGTTCCACCAGCTGATACATAATAGCAGCGAAGATCGCGATCATCATCAGGCTTGATAACACGAGTGTGAAATCGAAGACCTGGAATCCGTAGATGATGAGATATCCTAACCCTTTCTGCGATACAAGAAATTCTCCTACTATAACGCCGACCCATGACAGTCCGACATTTACTTTAAACGTTGAAATGATCGTTGGAAATGATGCTGGTAACACAGCTTCTTTAAAGCATTGATAGCGGTTTGCACCAAAGCTATTCATCACTTTCAAATAATTCTCATCGACACCTTCGAATGCAGAGTAGACTACAATCGTTGTGATAATAACCGAAATAATGGCGCCCATTGCAATAATCGAGAAATATCCAGGTCCTAGGGCCACGATAATGATGGGGCCAAGGGCAACCTTAGGCATCGCGTTTAATATGACTAGATAAGGATCAGAAATTTTGGATACTTTAGGAAACCACCATAGGATCGCAGCTAACAGAATTCCAAGAAATGTACCTAATAGAAATCCAGCCACGGTTTCAAATAAGGTGACTTGCATATGCAAGAGCAAGCTTCCATCTGTAAACTTCTTCACTAAAAGATTAGTGATTTTTGATGGAGAACTAAAGAGTAATGGATCCACCCACTGAAAACGGCTACTCATTTCCCATACTGCAAAGAAAAAGACACAAATGAATACTTGCCATACTCTTATGGATTGTTTCTCTTTTTTTAACCTTCGTTCATATTGTTCGAAGCGCTTTTGATCGGATAAAGGAGTTTTACTCAAGCTTATTCAACTCCTTCCATATGTCTTGAAATAATGCATTGAAATCATTGTGTTGTCTTGCATCAAAAGGAGATAATGTTTTGAGATGAGAAGGGACACCAAATTTTTTTGAAAGGCGACCAGGATTCGCACTTAATAGATAAATGGAATCGCTCATTGCAATCGCTTCTCCGATATCATGTGTTACAAGTAGAGACGTCTTGTTATAGCTTTTTAAGGTATTAGAAACTAAGTCCTCTAATTTAAGTTTTGTCTGGTAATCTAAAGCGGAGAAGGGTTCGTCGAGTAAAAGAATTTTTGGATCTGTCATTAATGTTCTGGCTAATGCGACTCGCTGCCGCATCCCTCCTGAAAGTTGAGAAGGGTAGGATTGTAAAACATTTCCCAATCCTATTTCACTCAATATCGATGCGGCTTTTTGTTTAACTGCTTCTGATCGATCTCCTTGAATGTACGGACCCAGCACAACATTTTGTTCAATTGTTTTCCACGGAAAAAGGTAATCTTGTTGAAGCATATAACCAATACTAGCTTTTTGTTCTTTTAAGGGTTTTTGGTCAATTAAAACCTGGCCTTCAGTGGGCTGAAGTAATCCAGCAACGATCGAAAGTAGTGTAGTTTTCCCGCAACCACTAGGGCCGAGGAAGGAGACGAATGAACCTTCCTCAACGGATAGTGAAATATCCTCAATCGCTTTTGTAAAACCACTTTTGGTAAAGTATTGGTGCGATAGATTGTTTAAATCGAGGAATGCCATAGCACTCCCTCCTTACTTCTTAATAACATCCTTAGCGATGTCAGTATTAACGAGTGTGCTATGCTGTACATCTTCAGGTAGCTCACCTGCTTCATCCATAATCGCTTTTAGATTGTTCCACTCTTCTTTATCTAAGATTGGATCTGTAGCGAAAGAACCTTGGCTTTTATAACGATCTACGACAATCTCAATAAGCTCTAAGTCTGAATCTTCAAAGTAGGGCTGGATCACTTCTGCGATTTCTTTAGCACTGTGTTCTTGAACCCACGTTTGGGCTTTATGAAGGGCACGTGTGAATTTCTCAATGGATTCTTTGTTTTCATTCATGTAACTTTGTTTGGCCATAAATACGGTGTAGGGAACGTGACCTGATTCAGTTCCAAACGAAGCGACGATATGCCCTTTACCTTCTCGCTCAAAAACACTAGCTGTTGGTTCGAAAAGCTGAACATAATCCCCCGTTCCTGATGCGAAGGCGTTAGGAATATTGGCGAATTCTACATTTTGAATAAGGTTTAAGTCTTCATGAGGATCGATTCCTTTTTGCTTTAGCACATATTCTCCTACCATCTGAGGCATGCCGCCTTTTCGTTGACCCAAGAACGTGCTACCTTTTAGATCCTCCCATTTAAAGTCTGGTTGTTCTTCGCGTGCTACTAAGAAGGTTCCATCGGTTTGAGTCAGTTGTGCGAAGTTGATAACAGGGTCATTGGCTCCACGAGCTTTTACATAAATAGATGTTTCAGATCCTACTAAAGCAACATCTGCACCATCAGATAGCAGGGTGGTCATAGTTTTGTCTCCACCCCATGTAGTTTTCAAATCTACTGAAATTCCTTCATCCTCAAAAAATCCTTTTTCTAACGCTACATATTGTGGTGCATAGAAGATAGAACGTGTTACTTCAGCCACTCTTATTTCAGTTGGCTCATTAGAACACGCAGCTAAGGGTAAAATAAGTACAAATACCAGTGAAGCATATAACAACAATCGTAATTTTTTCATTGCAGGTCATCCTCCTGTAAGATCAATAATATAAGCTACAGCTATCGTATGCCGATAATAAAATTGTGTGAATGCCTATATATAAAGGGGACATGGTATGATCGATGGAACAATTATAAAAAAACAACGTTATCCATCTCCGAATCCAAATTTAAAAGTTTTTCTTGTGACCTATTGGAGTGATGGTTTACGAGTTAAAGGGTTCTTGGTAGAGCCAGTACAAAAAGGGAGTTATCCTGGCTTTTTATATTTAAGAGGTGGCATCAAAAATGTCGGAAAGGTACGGATTGGACGGATTATTCAATTTGCTGCTCAAGGATTTGTTGTGTTTGCACCGTGTTATCGTGGAAATTTAGGAGGAGAGGGTCGAGAAGATTTTGCCTTACAGGACCGAGCTGATGCAAATAATGGTGCAAGACTGTTACAGGCCCATCCTCAAGTGAATGGTATAGTCAATGTGTTTGGATTTTCTCGTGGGGGTGTAATGGGTTTATGGACTGCAATCGAGGTACCTGGTATACATAAAGTTGTTTGTTGGGGAGGCGTGAGTGACGTGACGCTTACATACAAGGAACGGAAAGATTTACGAAGAATGCTGAAGCGTGTAGTAGGCGGTACTCCGAATAAGTTTCCTGAGCGTTATGAAGCTAGAAACCCTTTATCTCGATTAGATGAATTACAATCTCCGGTATTAATTATTCATGGGGCTCATGATGAAAATGTTTCAGTCGAACACGCTCATATGCTAGAAGAACGATTGCGTGAATTAGACATCCCATTCACCAGTTGGATCTATCATGATCTAGATCATTACTTTCCACCTTCAGTAAACAGACGGACAGTTGAACAATTATCAAAGTGGCTTAAAGAATGAAAAAACCCGGCTCACACAAAGAGAGCCGGGTTTTTAGTCTTATTTTTTATAAGTTGGACCAGCATTACGAATTGCTTCACTAAGTCCATCGAATTTATTAAAGTTATCATGAAATTTCATCGCAAGCTCTTGGGCTTTTTCTTCATATTGTTCTTTATCCTCCCAAGTTGACTTCGGAATAAGAACGCTATCAGGTACGCCTGGGCAGTGAGTAGGAACTGTTAATCCAAAGATTGGGTCTTTTGCTATTTCACTGTTATTTAATTCTCCTTCAAGAGCTGCTTGAATCATGGCTCTAGTATGAGAAAGCTTCATTCTGTGACCTTCACCATAAGGGCCACCAGTCCATCCTGTATTCACTAAGAATACATTTGCGTTAAACTGATCAATTTTTTCACCAAGCATCTCAGCGTAAGTGGATGCATGAAGTGGTAGGAATGGTGAGCCGAAGCAAGTTGAGAACGTTGCTTCCGGAGATGTAACGCCTCGTTCTGTTCCAGCTAATTTGCTTGTATAACCGCTTAAGAAATGATACATCGCTTGCTCTTTTGTTAATTTTGAGATAGGTGGAAGGACACCAAATGCATCAGCCGTTAAGAAAATAATAGTGTTTGGATGACCTGCTAAACTAGGCTGAACAATGTTATCGATATTTTGGATTGGATAAGCTGCACGTGTATTTTCAGTTAAGGATGTATCGTCATAGTTAGGGTGTCTTGTATCTGGATCCACCTTAACATTTTCTAAAACTGATCCGAATCGAATAGCATCATAGATTTGAGGCTCTTTTTCACGAGTGAGGTTAATGCATTTTGCGTAGCAACCTCCTTCGATGTTAAATACACCGTTGTTGGACCATGCATGCTCATCATCACCGATTAGTCGACGATTTGGATCAGCAGACAATGTTGTTTTCCCTGTTCCAGAAAGGCCAAAGAAAAGAGCTACGTCACCTTCTTGACCGACGTTAGCAGAGCAGTGCATAGGAAGCACATCTTGCTGCGGAAGCAAATAATTCATCACAGAGAAGATGGATTTTTTAATTTCTCCTGCGTACTCTGTACCTCCGATTAAAACAATACGGTGTTTGAAAGACACTAGAATGAAGGCTTCAGATTTTGTACCATCCACCATAGGGTCTGCTTTAAAAGAAGGAGCAGATACCACGGTGAATGCGGTTTCATGATTGTCCAACTCATCCTCTGTTGGACGGATAAATAATTGGCGGGCAAATAAGTTATGCCAAGCGTATTCGTTAATTACCTGTAGTGGTAAGCGGAATTTTTCATCAGAACCAGCAAAACCCTTAAATTCAAAGAGTTCATTTTTTTCTTTCAGATATTTAAGAACTTTAGCGTATAATCCTTCAAAGATTTCTTCAGAGATCGGTTGATTAACGGATCCCCAATCTACAAGATCTTTTGAAACTTCATCTTCAACAATAAATTTATCTTGTGGAGAGCGTCCTGTATAACGACCGGTTTCAGCACGAACAGCACCTGTAGCTGTTAAGCTTCCTTCTCCTCGTTGAAGGACTTTCTCTACTAATTCAGCAACAGATAAATTTTTCCAAATATTTGATTGAGCCAACAAATCCGTTAATTTTGATTTTTGATTAACCGTATTCATCTTAGAGAACCTGCCTTTTCCATAAGTTTCATGATAATCGTCATGAGACGCATATGTTATTTTACGTATAAATAGTATAACACAATTAACTTAATCGTCCATACTAATATTTTCGTATTTATTAAATGCGGAATGGAGGATGTTATTGATATACTATTGGTACCATCATAAAGGTTGTGAATAAAATGCGTAAAACAATGGTACTGTATGACCGTTATTGCTTTTTATGCCAACAGTCTAAGAAGTGGTTAGAAAAAATGGATTGGTTGAATCGGTTAAGATGGGTTTCTCTACAAGAGTACTCTCAAAAGCATACTATTTCTGAAGATAAAATGAAGGCTATGAAAGCCGAACTTCATGCAATCACACCAGATCAAAAGGAACACGTTGGTTATGACGCTATGAAAGTAGCTTTTATTCGATGTCCATTAACTTTCGTGCTTGGTATTCTTATGTATATACCCAAATCGGGTATAGTTGGTAAACCTGTTTATCGATTCATTGCCAAAAATCGTTATCGACTATTTAAGTCCAAATGTAAAAATGGTTCATGTGGTATTCATTGAGCACGAGAAACCCTGCACAAGTTGACATGAGAATGTGAAAACGATATGATATATCGCGAACGGAAACTCTCTTATCCAGAGTAGGTGGAGGGACAGCCCCTGTGAAGCCCAGCAACCGTCACCATTAACGGTGAAAAGGTGCTAACCTGATGCAAGGTGAGATAGCCTTGAACGATAAGAGCGAATGGATCCCTTTCCCTTTGCTCGAAATAGTGGGAAAGGATTTTTTATTTTATAACTACTTTTCTTATACTTCATTCGTTTATATCTTCTACACACACACCAGGAATGAATAGACCCTTTCACTTTTATACAAAAGTGAAAGTCCATCTCTTTATCTCATAGAATACGAAACTGGGTGATGAGTTCCGTCTAAAAATTAATGAAGGAAAATCTTTTTAGATGAAGGTAAGGTTTTCTTGAAGGAGGAGTTCGAGGGAATGGCTGCAAATCGCCGCTTATTTACATCAGAATCTGTAACGGAAGGACATCCAGACAAAATCTGTGACCAGATCTCTGACGCAATCTTAGATGAAATTTTAAAAAATGACCCCAACGCTCGTGTAGCTTGTGAAACAACAGTAACAACCGGTTTAATTTTAGTTTCCGGTGAGATTTCTACAAACACATATGTAGATATTCAAACCATTGTTCGTCAAACAATTAAAGATATCGGATACACACGTGCGAAGTTTGGTTTTGATGCAGAAACATGCGCTGTCCTTACTGCAATTGATGAGCAATCTGCAGACATCGCAGCAGGTGTGAATACTGCACTTGAGGCTCGTGAAGGCCAGATGACAGATGAAGAAATCGAAAATATTGGGGCAGGAGACCAGGGTCTAATGTTTGGATATGCTTCCAACCAAACCCCTGAACTTATGCCGTTACCAATTTCTTTAGCTCACAAACTTTCTAAACGCTTATCTGATGTTCGAAAAGATGAGACGTTAGAATACTTGCGTCCTGACGGTAAGACACAGGTAACAGTTGAGTATGATGAAAACGACAAGCCAGTTCGTATTGATACGATTGTCATCTCAACTCAGCACCATCCTGATGTTACATTAGAACAAATCCAAGAAGACCTTAAGGAACATGTCATTGGACCAGTTGTACCAAAAGATTTACTAGATGAGGATACAAAATACTTCATTAACCCAACTGGGCGCTTCGTAATCGGTGGACCACAAGGTGATGCAGGTCTAACAGGACGTAAACTGATCGTAGATACTTACGGAGGTTATGCTCGCCACGGTGGAGGAGCCTTCAGTGGTAAGGATGCAACAAAAGTTGATCGCTCCGCAGCTTATGCAGCTCGCTATGTTGCGAAAAACATTGTAGCAGCAGGATTATCGGAATCATGTGAGGTTCAGCTAGCATACGCGATTGGCGTTGCCCAACCTGTTTCGATTTCCGTAGATACGTTCGGCACAGGAAAAGTATCAGAAGAGAAACTAGTTGAAGCGGTACGCAAAATCTTTGACCTTCGCCCAGCTGGAATTATCAAAATGCTAGACCTACGCCGCCCGATCTACCGCGACACAGCAGCATATGGACACTTTGGTCGCACAGACGTTCAATTCCCATGGGAGCAAACCGATAAAGTGGATGAATTGATTGCATTGGTGAAAGAATAATATTAGGCAGAGCGCACTCTTAGGGGTGGGCTCTTTTTTTGCATTCTTAGGTTCGCAACTGTATATTTTAGGAAAAGGAGTGATTTTTATTAGACGTGAAGACAGAGCTGTACCCATTGTCCTTATGCAAGAAGAAGCCCTTCTGGAAAGGTTGGAAGAGGCGTATCCCAAAAGGAATGTTTTGAAAGAGAGTATTTCTAGTAGACAAGCCGGTCATAGAGGAGAAATAACCCTCGATTACTACCTTCGTTTTTTGCCACACAAAGAATACTACATCATACGAGGCGTACGTTTAATTATTTTTGGCGAACCATGCCAAATCGACACACTCGTGTTAACACCTCGCGCCGCTTTTGTTATTGAAGTGAAAAATCTCCAAGGCGAACTTAGTTATGATGAAAACTCCGGTCAATTCACACAAACAACAGCCAAAAAAGGAAAAAAATCTATCGCAAACCCACTTCTGCAAGTAGAACGTCATCAACTCCAATTTGAAAAATGGCTCCACTTTCAAAAGGTTTTTTCTTATCCCATTATCCCACTTGTTGCCATCAGTAACCCCTCCACGATACTGAATTTTCCACAAGGAAACCCTCACCAATGGAAAATAGCCCATTCCGAGAACATTCCTACAAAAATTAAACAGATCGAACAGAACTATGCCAACCGAAACCAAACTGTAGATTTCGGTTGGTTGGAGAAGAGGTTAATGGAAGATCATAGGCCGGGGTATTATCATACTTTGAAGAAATTTGGTGTCTCTCCTACTGAATTAATCACAGGGGTAAGGTGTAATAATTGCCTAAGATATAGGATGGTGAGGAAACGTAAAAGGTGGGAGTGTATTAATTGTGGACATAGGTCGTTAAATGCAGATGCCAAAGCTATAGCAGATTACTTTTTACTTTTAAGTTCTAGTATTACTACTAAAGAATGCAATGAGTTTTTACATCTTGAAAATAGGTACCAAGCTATAGGAATTTTGAAGAGGTTAGGGCTTGAAAAGGAGGGAGCGAGTACGGGTACAATTTATAAAAGACCAAAGGATATTTTAAATCAATTAATAAATAAAGAATAACAATAGTAATTAAGAACATTCTTAAAAATTAAAAAGACTCAGAGGGAGAATCCCACGCGCAGGCAGGAGAATCCCACGCCCGGGGAGGAGAATCCCACGTCCGAGGAGGAGAATCCCACGCCCGAGGAGGAGAATCCCACGCTCGAGGAGGAGAATCCCACGCTCGAAGAGGAGAACCCCACGCGCGAAGAGGAGAACCCCACGCGCGAAGAGGAGAATCCCACGCTCGAAGAGGAGAATCCCACGCTCGAGGAGGAGAATCTCACGCCCGAGGA
>NZ_KE384338.1:18786-33413 GCF_000425225.1 Pontibacillus marinus BH030004 = DSM 16465
ATCCCACGCCCGGGGAGGAGAATCCCACGCGCGAAGAGGAGAATCCCACGCTCGAAGAGGAGAATCCCACGCTCGAGGAGGAGAATCCCACGCCCAGGCAGGAGAACCCCGCGCCAAAAAAGGAGACTTCATTCCACAAAACAAGCCCCCACCATAACTTTTCCACCCTCTCCCTCTCTTTTGTGTTTTTCTTCCTATCGATTTGGGGTATGGTTTTGTGATAAACTAAAACAGTTAAATGTGACAGGAAAGCGAGGACCAGTGTATGTGCGGTTTTATTGGAGTTATTCGACATAACCCATTTCAATTAGATGAACAAGAACAGCAACAGTTTAAGCGAAGAAATGATATTATTACCCATCGTGGTCCAGATGATGAAGGGTATTATCATGATGAATACATATCGTTTGGTTTTCGTCGTTTAAGTATTATTGATATAGAAAGTGGCCACCAGCCGTTCAATTATGAGGATGAGCGTTATTGGATGGTCTTTAATGGTGAGATTTATAACTATGTTGAACTTCGTGATGAGCTTATAAAAGAAGGCTATGAATTCGATACTGAATCAGATACTGAGGTTATCATTGCGATGTTCCGCCACAAAAAAGAGCAAGCTTTTGCGCGCCTTAGAGGGATGTTCGCCATCTTAATCTGGGATAAACAAGAGCAAACATTCTACGGTGCGCGTGACCCATTTGGTATCAAGCCACTTTTCTACTCTGAACAAAACGATCAAACGTATTTTGCTTCAGAAAAGAAAAGTATCACGCTTCTTCAAGAAAATGAACTTGTGAATACAGAAGCGCTTCAGCATTACTTGAGTTTCCAATACGTTCCTGAGCCACTTACGCTAACAGATGGAATTAGCAAAGTAGAGCCAGGTCACTATTTTGTGAAAAAGCCTCAGGAAAAGATTCGATTTACACGTTATTGGCATTCGACATTCACTCAGGTTCAGGGTGAAGAGAGTCAGTGGATCAAACGAATTCAAGATGTGATGTATGATTCCGTTAACGTTCATATGCGTAGTGATGTGCCGGTAGGTTCTTTCCTATCTGGAGGAATTGATTCGTCTATTATCGTGGCAATGGCCCGCGAATTTAATCCAAATATCAAAACCTTCTCAGTAGGCTTTGAACGTGAAGGGTTCTCTGAGGTGGATGTAGCAAAAGAAACAGCTGAGAAACTTGGTGTAGAAAATATATCTTACACGATCACGCCTGAAGAATATGTTCAGAAGCTACCTAAAATCATGTGGCATATGGACGACCCATTAGCGGACCCTGCATGTGTACCTCTATACTTTGTAGCACGTGAAGCACGTAAGCATGTTACGGTAGTGTTATCAGGTGAAGGTGCTGACGAATTATTTGGAGGATACAACATCTATCGAGAGCCAGAATCCTTGAAGGTGTTCGATTCTATACCGAAACCAGCTAAAGGACTTCTTTCTCGCGTTGCGGAAGTGCTACCAGAAGGTGTTAAAGGAAAGAGCTTCCTAGAACGTGGCACAACTCCTCTTCATGAGCGTTATATTGGAAATGCGAAAATGTATGAGGAAGATGAGAAGAAAAAGCTATTAAAAGATTATTATGATCAGAAGACATATCAATCTTTAACAAGTCCACTATATAAACAAGTTCAGTCGAATCACCCTGTGAATCAGATGCAATACATCGACATTCACACGTGGTTACGCGGCGACATTTTATTAAAAGCTGACAAAATGACGATGGCGAATTCTCTTGAATTACGTGTTCCTTTCTTAGATAAAGAAGTCTTTAATGTGGCACGTGAAATTCCTGTGGATATGAAAATTGCTGACGGCACAACGAAATCCATCTTACGAAAAGCTGCACGTGGCATTGTGCCAGATCATGTGCTCGATCGTAAGAAACTAGGATTCCCAGTACCGATTCGTCATTGGTTGAAAAATGAACTTTATGATTGGGCAAAAACCCTCATAAGAGAAAGTGAAACAGATCATTTAATTGAGAAGCAAGTGGTGGCTCAATTATTAGAGGATCATGTGAATGGAAAAGGAGATTATTCTCGAAAAATTTGGACCGTACTTATGTTTATGCAATGGCACCAAATTTTCATCGAGCGTAAGTATCCTTTTGAAGATTTAGTGGAAGAAGACAAATCAATAAGCAAGCTTACCATTACTTAATTGTAATGGCTTGCTTGCCCATCTGCACCCAGGATTCTCTGAAGTCCGATATGGGTGCTTTTTTATTTTTTCCGAGAGGATCATTGAAGTAAATGAATTCTCGGTCATACCCTGTGACTAAAACGGAATGTTCCTTCATAGTGATGGTTTTAGGTCCATCTGGAGTTTGCCAAGTCTGAAACAATTCCTCTGGTAACTTTTTATAAGTTGTATTTGTAATCACCCAAACAGGGCGGTTTTCATTTAAATGCTCCAAAATTTTATAGAAAGATTCTCCTGAAAAATTTACTACACGGTCTTTGGCATAGGTTCTGGCCAGCTTTTCAATCGGTTCATTATAGACACCGTATCCTGGTTGGTTTAAATCATACATATTGCCAACAAAACCTTTATGGGGATTGCCGAAAAACAACTTGTCCCCTTTGGCTTTAAAAGGTGTGGGGTCCTTTTGAACTTGTTCAGCTAGCGTCATTTTGTCGCTTTTTATATCGTGATAACGCAAAAGCATGGTTAGAGATGTTACTTCGCACCCTCTTGGTAATTCAGGATATTGTCTGACAACCGGTGCATCTAAGGTTACTTTTTCTTTTAAGTGATATTGTTCGATTAATGGAACAATCGGTTCAAGCTCCATGGCGCCTATACTTGAAGCGGCTACATGTTTCCTTTCCTGAGTATTCGAAAACCATTCAGAAAAGGTTGATGTCCACACGTCACGTTGTTGATGTACCGTTATAATAGCTAGTGCTAATGCGCATCCTACGGAAAAGACCATATACCACCTTAGTAACCGCCTGTATTGAGTTTGTATTTTTTTGGCGTTTGCCCCAATCAATAAAAGAATACTTAACGTTACGACTCCAATGGTTAGCGTTGCAAGCATGCTGCGTGTGACACCTCCTTGAACTTAGGTTCTCCACCCCTGCATTTCATAAGCTAGTGGATTGAATACTCACTTTCCAGAAAACAAAATTACTTTGATTGAATGGATTTGTAATACTGACCTTTTTCAACGTACTCACGTCGAATGCGATTCATCTCGCTAATATCTTCATCGGTTAATTCACGCACAACTTTAGCAGGTCGACCTAATGCAAGCGTATTTGCAGGAATTTTTTTATTTGGTGGTACGAGTGACCCTGCACCAATGAACGCTCCTTCTCCTATTTCAGCTCCATCTAAGACAATGGATCCCATACCAATTAAGGCATTGTCGTGTATGATCGAGGAATGAAGCATTACTTGGTGTCCGACTGTTACACCTTCGCCGATATGAAGCGGGCGACCTGGACTTTGGTGTAGCATGCTTTGGTCTTGGATATTTGTATTTTTTCCAATATGTGTTGCTTCTACATCGCCTCTTATAACCGTTTTAAACCAAATGCTCACATTTTCCTCAATCGTGACATCGCCCGTAATAACTACATCCTCAGATACATAAGCTGATTTATGTATGTTAGGGGTTTTCCCTTTGTATTGGTAAAACATTTGAATCCTCCATTCATGTATGGTGTTATAAATAGTATAACAAATGGAACTAGATGCTTGGGAAGGAGAACACTGTATGAAACAATGTTTAGCCGAAGATGCGAAAGCAACCATTGTATTGGTGCATGGTGCATTTGAACATTCAGCACGACATGAATGGTTAGCGAAACGCTGGCAAAAAGAAGGGTACAATTGTCTCTACGCAGATTTGCCAGCTCATGGGGAACATGACGGACCTCAAGGACATATCGACTCGTTTGATGAATATATAGAAGAAGTCACTACATGGGTCAATCAAGCTCAACATTTTGGAAAGCCGATTTTTTTGGTTGGACATAGTATGGGTGGTCTTATTACGATTCGAACGCTTGAAGAAAAACAACTTCCAATCAAAGGAGTTGTACTTTCTTCGCCATGTTTGGGTTTGGAAAATCCGCCACCTAGGATCATGCAGGAAGTTTCCAAGGTATTGGATCGTGTGACGCCTAAAATGAAGTTTAACGGGAATTTAAACCCTGAACATGTTACAAGAGATGGAGCAATGCGAGAGCGAGACCAACAGGATCGGTTAATTCTGAGGAAGGTATCTGTCAGATGGTTTCGAGAACTTGATAGAGGAATGGACAAGGCTTTTGATCAGATAGAAGCTTATCCAAATTTACCGACCCTTGTGATGCAATCGGGTCATGATAAAATTGTAGATAGAACGTGTACAAAAAAGTGGTATGATCAACTCCCTATACATGAAAAAAACTATAAAGAATGGGAAAACTTATATCATGAGATTTTTAATGACCCCGAAAAAGAGGATGTATTTCAATACGCACTTCGGTTTGTTGAGAAGCACTTAACATAAGGAGGGGACAAGTTTGTCTTCTGTACCAAAAAAGGCACTTCCATTAATGATGATGATTTATCGAAAGATTTTTCCTCAGGTACATAAAGAGTTAGGCCAATGGAGAAATCGAGCTGAAAAAATTCCTAATGAGGAGCTTCGTAAACAAGCGTTGGATTCCATTGAGGATAAAACGTTTCATTGTGAAGGGGGATCGGTCTACGCCATTTTAGCAAATGAAAATTGGCGAGAAGCGATTCGGTTTATCGTAGCTTATCAGACCATATCCGATTACTTGGATAATCTGTGTGATCGGAGCACGTCTCTTGACCCTGAGGACTTTAGACAACTCCACGAATCCATGTTGGATGCTCTTACTCCGGAAAATGAGCTTAAAGATTACTATGCTTATCGTGATGAAAAAGATGATGGGGGTTATTTGTCCTCTCTCGTGCAAACATGCCAAGATTCACTCAAGAAGATGCCGCAATATGAAATGATTGCACCTTTTACACTCGAACTTTCTTCAATATATGGGGATTTACAAGTTCATAAGCATGTTACGTTTGATGAGCGAATCCCTCGACTTCAAACGTGGTTTGGAGATCACCAAGAAAAGTGGGGAGATTTATCCTGGTATGAATTTTCTGCCTGTTCTGGTTCTACTTTAGGGATTTTTTGTCTCGTGTCCTATGGATTTGGAGGGGAGTTAAATAAGGAACTTGCTCGCAAAGTCTACAATAGTTACTTCCCTTATATGCAAGGCTTACACATTTTGCTCGATTATTATATCGACCAAGAAGAGGATAAAGAAGAAGGAGACTTAAACTTCTGTACGTACTATGATCATGAGGATCACATGAAAGAGCGTTTTGTTTATTTTATAGATCAAACAACAAAACATGTAGATCAGCTGCCTCATGCTTCCTTTCACCAAATGATTCGAAAAGGATTGGTGGGGATGTATTTGGCAGACCAAAAAGTCGAAACCATTAAAGGCGCTCGGATGATGGTTCGTGATTTGCTTAAGGTTAGCGGGAAAAAAGCCACATTCTTTTATGTGAATACAAAGCTTTATCATAAAATAAAACCCGGGATAGCGTAGTAACGCTCCCGGGTTTTATTTATTTTCAATAGCTAAAATAAACGGTGGGTTATTGGCTTGATTAATGAATCCATAACGAAGAACTCGGTATTGTTTTTGATCTAATTTGGAAACGTATTTTAAAACTTCATCTCGCTCTTCGGCTCCACCTTCATGTCCATGATAAACCACTAACACAATAAGGCCATTTTTCTTCATTCTTGTCAGTAAGTGCTTCACTGCATCGACAGTAGATTGTGGTTCTGTAACAATCGATTTATCACTACCCGGTAAATACCCAAGGTTAAAAATTGCTCCACCAATCTCTTCGACACCTTCTGGAATATACCAAGGGAGATCAGCGTGACTATCTTGTATAAGCGTTACATTTTCGACGTGATTTTGAACCAATAAATCATTGGTGTTTTCAATGGCTTGTTCTTGAATATCAAAAGAAAGAACGCGTCCGTTTTGACCAACAAGCTTACTTAAAAATAAAGTATCGTGACCATTTCCAGCTGTTCCGTCAACAACGGTTTCACCTGAAAGGACGGAGCCTTCTAACAGTTCATGAGAGTAATCTAATACTCGTTGTAGCATGTTTCTCACTCGTTTCTGTGATCAGATTTTCTTTTCTATAATATAACTCATTACGCATTGTAGCATGAAAGTACCGGATTCGAAACTTTTCCATGCATAGGAAAGGCTGTAGAGCACAAATTACAAAAGAGGTGATGAAATGGCTACAAGAGATTCCATGGAGCATTTAGTTTCCGAAGCCAATGTAAAGTTAGAATCCGCAAAGAAAGAATTAGACGAAGCCAAGAAGATAGGGTATAAAGCTGGTGATGATTATACACAGGCACAATTAAGCTTAGAAGATATGGAAAAAGAAATCGATAAAATGATGCACAGTGCCAACCATCAGCAAAAAGAAGAATTACACCGACTTCATTTGCAAGTATCACAATGCTTAAATGACATGATTTTGGATCACGAAGATTTAAATCAGTATGAGTAAAAAAGATTGGGCTAATGCTCAATCTTTTTTAGTATACGTTTTCGTTTTAAAAACGTACCCTCCCTAAAAACAATTGACAGCCTTTTACCAACTAGTGTATTATGTACCTAGTACACTAAAACAATAAGGAGTGTCATTTATGAATGCGTTCCATGGACTATGGAATAAAGAGTGGAAGATGACTCAGGTTTATCACTTCATACTCATTTCACTAAGTATTTTGGTTATAGCATTAAGCTATTGGGGACTTGCAGATGATGGGCTGGAATTTGTTCTAATACCAACTGGTTTCCTGATGATTCTACACATGTTTTATTTGCCTGGATATTTGTTATACAGTTTTGCGAGAGAAGGGAGAATGTTGCACGCTTGGCTTCATTCACCTCAGTCAATTCATCAACTAACGCTAGTGAAGTTTTTAAATGGTCTTTTGTTCTCGATACTTTCATTGATGATTGTAAGTGGATTTATTTATTGGATTATAAGTGAGATCCAACAGCTACAGGGTTATATGAGCGATATAGGAAAAATGTTATTGTGGATGAATTTTCACAGTGTGTTAACAGCTATTTATTTTGGAGTCTTTTTATACCTTTTATGGTCACTTCGTCACTTCCTGAACAAAATTATGGGTGGATGGAGTTGGCTTATCACACTCGTTTCGTTTGTTTTGTTTCCAATATTATTAGGGTGGTTTCAAAGTTCAAACCTCTACGTACTCTTAACTAAGTGGGGGTATATGGGGGTAGAAATGCCAACCATTGAAAATAAATTAGAATCTATTCAAATGGCTGAAGCTAGCATGGCTATGGGCGTTCATGCAGGGACTTATTTGTTCCATATCCTTTTAACACTACTTATGTACTTTCTTGCTAGTTACATCCTAGATCGAAAAGTAGAGGTGTAACGTCATGACAATAGACTTTCAACGAGATAAACCGATCTATCAACAGCTTTTAGATCGCCTCTCCAGTGAAATTGTTAGAGGAGATCGAAAGCCAGGAGATAAATTACCCTCAGTGCGTGATTATGCAATTGAAACGGGTGTGAATCCGAACACAATGTCAAGAACGTATAAGGAGCTCGAGGTCATGGGGATAGCAGAAACGCGCAGAGGTCAAGGGACTTTCGTTACGGAAGATGAAGAACGTTTGGAACAACTACGTAATGAAATGAAGACGAAGCATACAGAGTCTTTTGTTAGCCAGATGAAAGACCTTGGTTTTTCTATTGATGAAATGATAGAGGAGCTAAAAGAAAATAAGGAGGGAGACTCATGATACGTTTACAACATGTCAGTAAATCATATTTGGGGCATAAAGCTTTGGATGACGTAAGTATTGATTTTACTAAAGGGAAGGTAACTGGAATTGTTGGTGAGAATGGAAGCGGAAAGTCCACAAGTCTAAAGCTTATGGCAGGTTTGGTTCGTCCTTCTAAAGGGTCCGTACTTATTGATGAAGAGCCTACGAATCGCCAAATTAGCCGAATTGTGGCATACATGTCTGAATTGGATCAAGTCCCTCCCTTTTTTACAGTAGGGGAATCTCTCAATTTTGCCTCGACCCAATTTCCTGATTTTGATCGAGAGCAAGCTGAAGAAATTCTAGCATTTATGAAGCTTGAAAAAACTCAAAAAGTAAAGCACCTATCAAAAGGAAATCGTGGTAGATTAAAGATGGCATTAACTATGGCCAGAAATGCCCCTTATATTTTGTTAGATGAACCCTTTTCTGGATTAGACCCAATGGTACGAAACTCAATTGTAAAAGGATTAATCAAATTTGTAGATTTAGAAAAGCAAGCACTAATCATTACAACGCACGAAATTAGAGAGATAGAGCCTATTCTAGATGAGGTCATTGCGATTCGAAAAGGGAAAATCCTCTCTCACAATACAGTAGACGGAATCCGTGAAGAAGGAAGAGATGTTGTGGAATGGTTAGAGGATATTTATGGAAGTGGGGAAGGTTATGGAGCATAAACCTGTTGTACAGTTAAAAGGTCTTACCAAAACCATTAAAAAGAAGCATCTTGTTCGTGATATTCATTTAGACTTGTTACCTGGAGAAGTTTTCGGTTTTCTGGGTCCAAATGGTGCAGGGAAAACCACAACTATTCGTATGATGGTAGGACTTATGAAACCGTCCCAGGGACAAGTTTTAATAGATGGAACTGATTTACATGCCAATTTTGAAAAGGCGATTGGAGAAGTAGGAGCCATTGTTGAAAATCCTGAGCTCTACAATTATTTATCAGGGTATAAAAATTTGATTCATTTCTCTCGCATGCACAAATCGGTAACGAAGGAACGTATCCATGAAGTGATTAAACAAGTGGGTCTTGAGAATCGGATTCATGAAAAAGTAAAGACGTATTCACTAGGGATGAGACAGCGCCTAGGTCTTGCTCAGGCTTTATTACACAGACCGAAGTTTTTAATTTTAGATGAACCTACGAACGGCCTTGATCCAGCAGGCATACGAGAGTTCCGTCATTATTTAAGAAAGATCGCCCGAGAAGAAGGGGTGAGCATTTTTGTTTCAAGTCACTTGTTATCAGAAATTGAGCTTATGTGTGATCGCGTTGGTATTATCCAACAAGGGGAGTTGATTGATGTACGTAACATCTCTGATTCTGTTACTGACATGCAATGGTCCATTGATGTAGATAGCCCTAAAAAAGCCAAACAAATACTTGTAGACATTGTGTCAGACGTAGAAGTAAATGCTGAAGAAAGTTCTGTCCAATTCAATGCTGAAAAAGACCTTATACCGGAAGTTAATAAAAAGTTAGTCGAGTCAGGGTTGCTGGTATATGGTATTGCATCTAGGAAGACGACGCTAGAGGATGAATTCTTAAAGGTTACTGGGGGTGAGCAGGTTGGTTAAATGGTTTAAGTTATTTCAAAATGAATGGATGAAACTCATTCGAAAGAAGAGCACACTTGTCATGATTGGACTTTTATTCTTTGCTGTAGCCGTTATGGGAGGCATTCTTAAATGGGATTCTATGAAAAATCCATCCCAACAGTCGTGGGAACAAACCGTGCAACGGGAAGTAGCTCAGTATAGTAAGACAAAGCAAGCTGTCGATCCATCCTCTTATCAATATGAAAGGTTGGAGGAGCAATTACAAACTAGTCAGTACCGTCTTGAAAATGATTTGCCTCCAGTTCAAAAAGGATCTTTTTGGTGGTTTGTTGAACAATCCCAAAATTTAATCAGCTTCATCACCTTGTTTTCTATAATTGCAGCAGCTGGAATTGTGGCTACAGAGTTTTCAACGGGTACGATTAAATTGCTTGCTATCCGTCCTGTATCTAGGTGGAAGATCTTATATAGTAAGTATATAACGACGATTGTGTACGGCTTTTTTATGTTAGGGTTACTATTTTTATTTGCTGTAGTAATCGGAGCAGTTTTATTTCCGGTTGAAAGTGCCGTAGCATTAAATGTAACCGACAATGGGATTATAGAAAGTACACCTCTTTGGGGATATTTACAATGGTATTTGTATAGCTTTGTAGGAATTGTCTTGTTTACAACACTTGCATTTATGATCTCTACAGTATTTCGTTCAAATGCTCTAGCTATCGGCATTACCATGTTTCTAATGTTTACAGGTTCCCAAGTTGTATTTTTATTGAGTCGTTATGAATGGGCAAAATATCTTTTGTTTGCACATACAGACTTCACTCAATATATCACAGCTAATATTATGATGAAGGGACTCTCACCCACTTTTTCACTTTCGATCCTAGCGATTTACTTTATTGGATTTCATGTACTAAGCTACATTACGTTTACGAAGCGTGATATTGCAGTTTAAAAATAGGCATATGGTGCTTGACATAGCAGTTGAGCTTCATTAAAATTAGGAATTACAAACTATGAGCCGAATAAAAGACGAAGAAAAGGAGTAGTAATAAAACGCCTTGCATAAGAGAGGTAGCGGTTGGTGAAAGCTATCCAAGGAGTTTTGTGAACTCGCCTTTGATGTTGCTTGTCTGAACTGATAGTAAGATGAGACGTCATTCCGCGTTAAGGAACAGAGTGAGTGTACGTACACACTAACTTGGGTGGTACCGCGGGTAGAATAGAACCTCTCGTCCCAATTCTTTTGGGATGAGAGGTTTTTTATATTCTCTCGTGTTTTATGAGGCGAATGAAATAAGAGGAGGAAAAGGTTATGTCTTTTGATCACAAACAGTTCGAAAAGAAATGGCAAGATTACTGGTATGAAAACCATACGTTTAAGACAGATACACAATCAGATAAGGAAAAGTATTACGTATTAGACATGTTTCCTTACCCATCAGGTGCAGGTCTTCACGTTGGACACCCTGAAGGATACACAGCAACAGATATTATTGCACGTATGAAGCGAATGCAGGGATACGAAGTTCTTCACCCAATGGGCTGGGATGCTTTTGGTTTACCTGCCGAACAATATGCCCTTGATACAGGGAACCCACCTAAAGAATTTACGAAACAAAACGTGGACAATTTCCGTCGTCAAATTCAGTCGCTTGGGTTTTCTTACGATTGGGACCGTGAAGTAAACACAACAGACCCTGAATACTATAAATGGACACAATGGATCTTCCTGAAACTTTATGAACGTGGTCTAGCTTACATTGATGAAGTACCTGTAAACTGGTGCCCAGCATTAGGTACTGTTCTTGCAAATGAAGAGGTTGTAGATGGTGTTAGTGAACGTGGCGGGCATCCAGTTGAACGTAAGCCGATGAAACAATGGATGCTGAACATAACAGCTTACGCAGATCGTCTTCTTGATGACCTTGATGAAATTGACTGGCCAGATAGCATTAAAGAAATGCAGCGTAATTGGATTGGTCGTTCTGAAGGGGCTGATGTACATTTTGATATCGATGGATTGGATGATACATTCACGGTATTCACAACTCGCCCTGATACTCTTTTTGGAGCCTCATATGCTGTGTTAGCTCCAGAGCACCCACTTGTTGAAAAAATTGTAACTGCCGATCAAAAAGAAGCGGTTGATGAGTACTTAAATCAAGTGAAGCTTAAGAGTGATCTAGAACGTACAGACCTAGCAAAAGATAAAACAGGAGTATTCTCAGGCGCTTATGCGATTAATCCAGTTAACGGGAAGCAAATTCCTATCTGGATTGCGGATTATGTTCTAATGAGCTATGGTTCTGGTGCGATAATGGCTGTACCTGCTCATGATGAGCGTGACTATGAATTCGCTCAAAAATTCGACCTTCCTATTATTCCGGTTGTTGAAGGTGGGAACGTGGAAAAAGAAGCTTATACAGAAGACGGACCCCATATCAATTCTGATTTTCTAAATGGTCTTCAGAAGGAAGAAGCTATAGAAAAAGCAATTCAGTGGCTTGAAGAAAACGGAAAAGGTGAAAAGAAAACCACTTACCGCCTTCGTGATTGGCTATTTAGTCGTCAACGTTATTGGGGTGAACCAATTCCAATGATTCATTGGGAAGATGGTAGCATGACTCCAGTAAAAGAAGAAGATCTTCCAGTTATGCTTCCGGAGACTTCTGAAATCAAGCCATCTGGTACAGGAGAATCCCCTCTTGCCAACATTGATGAGTGGGTGAATGTCGTAGATCCAGAAACTGGGATGAAAGGTCGTCGTGAGACAAACACAATGCCACAGTGGGCAGGTAGTTGCTGGTATTACCTTCGCTACATTGATCCGCATAATACTGAAAAGCTTGCGGATGAAGAAAAGCTTAAGAAATGGTTGCCAGTTGATATGTATATCGGTGGCGCAGAACATGCTGTACTTCACCTTCTATACGCGCGCTTCTGGCACAAAGTCCTATACGATGCAGGTGTTGTCCCAACCAATGAACCATTCCAAAAGCTATTTAACCAAGGAATGATTCTTGGGGAAAACTCAGAAAAAATGAGTAAGTCTAAAGGAAATGTTGTAAACCCGGATGATATCGTTGAAACCCATGGTGCAGATACACTTCGTCTATATGAAATGTTCATGGGCCCTCTAGAAGCATCCATTGCTTGGTCTACGAATGGCCTGGATGGAGCGAGGCGTTTCCTAGATCGTGTGTGGCGCCTATTCGTCAATGAAAATGGAGAACTTACGGATAAAGTGGTTGCAGACAGTCAGGACACAACGCTTGAACGTTCTTACCATGAAACAGTTAAGAAAGTAACCGAGAACTTTGAAGAGCTACGCTTCAATACAGGAATATCTCAAATGATGGTATTCATTAACGATGCTTATAAAGCTGATGAAATTCCAAAGGCATTTGCTGAAGGTTTCGTGAAAATGCTATCTCCAGTAGCTCCTCATATTGCAGAGGAACTGGGTACGAAGCTCGGTTATGAAGGATCTATCAGCTATGAAGCTTGGCCAGCTTACGATGAATCCAAACTAGAAGATGATGAAGTGGAAATCGTACTTCAGGTAATGGGTAAAGTAAGAGCCAAAATGAAAGTTGCTAAAGATGCAACGAAGGAAGACCTTGAAAAACAAGCACTAGAAAATGAAACGATCCAAGAATGGATTGAAGGAAAAACGGTTCGAAAAGTGATTGCTGTTCCAGGTAAGCTCGTAAATATTGTAGCTAACTAAAAAGTATAGTACTCCTGCCTCCACTTTAAAGAGTGAAGGCAGGAGTTTTTAAATGAACATTAAAGCATAGTAATCTGATAGGGAAACATACCCTTAAGCGTACCTCTTGACTTCAAGAGAAAAATATTTAAAAATGAGACAGTGCACGAAATGAGGAGGCTTATTAATGGACGAAGTAAAAGAAATAACAACAAAAGATTTACAAGAAAAATTAGAGAATAATGAATCGCTGAATATTATAGATGTTAGAGAAGACGAAGAAGTTGCGAATGGAATGATTCCAACTGCAAAACACATCCCACTTCAACAAATCCCTGAGGCAATTAATGATCTTGATCAAGATCAAGAATATATTATGGTTTGTCGTTCAGGAGGTAGAAGCATGAACGCAGCATCATTTATGAACCAACACGGGTATAATACAATCAATATGGCCGGTGGAATGCTAGATTGGGATGGAGAAGTTGTCTTTTAAATAAAAAGGAGGTATAGGCGTGGAATTATTAGTAATATTAGCTTCTATTGGACTTTTAGCATTTGTTTTAAATCAATACGTCTTACCATACAACTATTTAAAGAAAATCGATCAGCAATCAATCAATGATGATCGCTATTGCGTTATAGATGTTCGTGACTATGTTTCTGCTCATCGAAGTCCTTTCCCTTCTGCAGAAAACATTCCATTATCTTACTTACCACGAGCGCTTAAGGAACGCTTTGACTGTTCAAAAGAAATTGTATTAGTCAGCGATGATGTACGTGGAGCTCGAATTGCTGCAAAAATGATGCGTAAGAAAAAGTTCAAATCCATTTATTATACAAGAGCATGTTAATTTCTAAGCTACCTTATTATGTAATAGGGTAGCTTTTTCTTTTATAATTATTCTTCCTATTAATGAAATAAGTTGAATATAAATAAGGAAGTAAAATTTTAAATAAAAATTTTGAAACCCCCATTGACCATAAAAGATATAGGGTGTAATATAGTTATTGCTGTCGCCGATACGACAGATTTCGACAAATGTATTAACAGATTCTAAAGATTTTATTGACATTTTGTTAATAGACATGATAGAATTTATTTACCGTCGATTGATGACATTTGATCCTTGAAAACTGAACGAAACGACATGTTACGTCAATGAATTACTTTTTATTTTTTAAAGCCAGACATCATTTTGATGCAAAGGCGAACTCTTATGGAGAGTTTGATCTTGGCTCAGGACGAACGCTGGCGGCGTGCCTAATACATGCAAGTCGAGCGCGTGAAACAACATGATCCCTTCGGGGTGATTGTTGTGGATCGAGCGGCGGACGGGTGAGTAACACGTGGGTAACCTACCTGAGAGATCGGGATAACCCCGGGAAACCGGGGCTAATACCGAATAATCGTTGGAACCGCATGGTTCCAACGTAA
>NZ_AULJ01000053.1 GCF_000425225.1 Pontibacillus marinus BH030004 = DSM 16465
TAGACCCTTGTCATGATAGGATTATACTACCTTGGAATTAGAACACCTCATCCTAGAACTACGGCGGTTCCGTTAAACACCATTCGGCCTAGGTGGGCTGTGGAACGGGTTGACTCCAGCGGAAGAACGGAGTGACGAGACCCCGCAGGGAGCTTGCGAATGAGGAGGCTCGATAGTTCGTCCGCAGGAAACCAACCCGTTCCACAGCCCGCCGCTCTGCATAAACGCAACGGAACCACTCCACACTTTATTCAACATTACTGCCATAATACTGAACAAACTTCATACCAATATAACAAATTAACCAAATTAAAAAGCCCTTCGAAACGAAGGGCTTACAAAGTAACTGCATTGATGCTTGCGACGTGGTCACCGAACCACGCATTGGTCACTTGTTCAAATAAGTGTTGATCTCCAGTAGCATAAAACTTGTGATCTGGTTCACGTTGACCTTGATATAACGTTTGATAGTATTCTAGCAACACACTAACCTCACGAGCTGTTTCATCTCCAGAGCTAATAATAGAGATTTCATCACCCATGACATCTTGAATCGTTTCTCGAATAAGCGGATAATGAGTACAACCTAGAATAAGAGTATCCATTTCGTGTCCTTGTTTCAAAGGAGCTAATGCCTGTTCAACAACTTTCTTCGCACTTGGACCATATAAGAGTCCTTGCTCGACCATTGGCACAAAGGGCGGACAAGCTAAACCATGTACGACCATATCCGGGTTAATGTGGTGAAGAGCGTTCGGATATGCTTTACTTTTTATGGTCCCTTCTGTTCCGATAACACCAATCTTAGAATTTTTCGTTGTCTTAATCGCAGCACGGGCACCAGGTTGAATAACCCCTACCACAGGAATTGCTAAGTGTTCTCTTAAATGATCAAGAGTATATGCAGTTGCTGTGTTGCAAGCAACTACCAACATTTTAATTCGTTCTTTGATGAGATAGTTTACCATATCCCAAGTATATTCCATTACCTCTTCTTTCGGTCTTGGACCATAAGGACATCGTAACGTATCACCAATGTAAATGAGTTCTTCTTTAGGCAATTGACGCATTAGTTCTTTGGCAACGGTTAATCCGCCAACTCCTGAATCAATAACGCCGATCGGTCGGTCCACACTACATCCCTCTTTTTTTATGCATCTTGCTAGTTATGTTCGTCTTCTTGCTGTACATCCATCATCTCTTCATGCATATCATTTAATAGCACACGGAGCATATTGATATGTTCACCCGAGAAACTGCGAAGTACATGTTCAAGATAGGCCTGTCTTTTATAAATCACTTCATGAATAATAGATTCACCTTTTTCAAGAAGATGGATCCTTACTACACGACGATCTTTTGGATCACGAACTCGTTCCACCAATTCGTTTTTTTCCATCCGATCAATTAGGTCGGTAGTGGTACTGCAAGCAAGGTACATTTTGTTAGATAATTCACCTATCGTCATGTCCCCGGTTTCTAACAGCCACTGTAAGGCAATAAATTGCGGTGGCGTAATCGGGTATTGATTTAATATTTCCCTACCTTTTTGCTTGATAATCCCTGAAATATAGCGCAGTTTTTTTTCTATATCAGCAATTGTCGTCTCTGGAACTGTTATATTGTCCACGGAGCTACTCCCCCTCATCTAGATTCCTATCATCATTGTTACGGTTTTAATTAGAAAATGCAAGAATCTTATTTTGCTAAGCATGGTAGTCCAATACATATAAAAGCCGACTTCCATGTAGAAAGCCGGCACCTTCTATAGCTTGAGTTCCCCCATGCGAAGGAGCTCAACCACAGCTTGTGAACGCCCCTTAACGCCAAGCTTTTGCATAGCGTTTGAAATATGATTGCGAACAGTCTTTTCTGATATGAAAAGTTCCTGAGCAATTTCTCTCGTTGTTTTGTCTTGCACCAGTAGTTCAAAAACTTCCTTCTCCCGTTTCGTGAGTAACTGCTTTGGCTTGTAGTCTTTATCCTCCAAGCGTTAACCCCTCCTTGCTGACTAAGAACTGCAAATCGAAGGGTAATGGTTTAGTCTTTATATCTTATGAAGGGGAAAGCTCAGCCGTGCCATCAGCTATGATACATTTTTTAGCTTTCTGAAATTAATCCTAACTCTTTTGCTTTAATCAGGGCTTCCGTTCTTGATCGAACCTCTAATTTGTTAAACACCCCTGTTAAGGTGTATTCAACACTTCGCTGGGACATATGAAGATTTTGAGCGATATGGCGGTTCGTAAGTCCTTTTGAAACTTCATTTAGAATTTGTTGTTCTTTTTCGTTTAAAGAAATAGATAGAGCCTCTTCATTCCCCTGACAACGTTCATGGCTTGCATGGGCTTCAGCTCTTCTCAATTGTTTAAACAAGTGTAAAGGAATGACGACCTCTTCTCGCAAAGCACATCGAATTGCCGTAACAAGCTGATCCTTCGTAGCTGTTTTACTAACAAAGCCAGAAATATTTGATTCAACCAATAAATTAAAGTGCGTGTTAATATCAAAGCCTGTATAAATAAGCACTTTCATATCTGGATCATTTGTTTTTATTTTTTTTGATAACTCAATTCCATTTAAACCAGGCATATACAAATCTAAAAGCATGACATCATATTCATTTTCCATAATATATGATTCAGCTTTCAGACTATCTGAGATCACATCAACCTGCATATCCGGCTCTTGCTCTAACATGGTTTTGGTACCCGTTCCAACTGCAGGATGATCATCCACAATTAAAATTCGAACCATTGTGTCTCCCCTCCAAATTGATCTGTAACATCATGAAATACAATGTTCATCTCAAACCCTTGATTCTTTGCTGTTTTAATTTCAAACGTTCCATTAAGTCCATTGACACGTTGCTCAATTCCTGAAAGCCCCATGTGTGAATAGGATTCAATCTGATTTCTTTCTTCCATCCCCACCCCATTGTCACGATAATGGACTTTCACATCTCCATTTTCACTAGTAATTTGAAGATAAACCATATCTGCATAGGAATGTTTCATGGCATTAGATAGCAGCTCTTGAACAATGCGGTAAATCCCAAGTACATACTCACTATTTAACTCCATATGAAACTGGTTTGATTCAAATTGCACTGTGAAGTTTGACCGAAGTTGGTATTGATTCACTAAATTTTCTAAAGAGGGAATTAAGCCTAACTCCTCTAAAAAAGGTGGTCTTAATTCGTTACACGTTTCTCTGATTAAATGAATGTTATCTAACATTTGTTCTCGAAAGTGAATAAGCTTTTCTTGAACTTCATTTGGAATATTCTGCTTCCTGCTAATATAATCATCCATCTGTCGGTATAAATACAGCTGCTCTTGTAGAACTGAATCATGTAAATCGACAGCAATTTCTTTTCTTTGATGGTCCGACAAGGAGAATAATAAGCGAGAAAGCCATGCTGGGTAGCGTTGGTTTCGATCTTTTCTTACGTGCTGTAGTTCTTGAAACAAATCTTCAATTAGAAGAAGATTTTCTAAAGCAATGTTCGTATTGTGAGATATCGTCTGTAAATAAGCTTTTTCATCTAAATTTAACGCCGTTTGGTTTGGTTTATCTGAACAATACAAATACGTAATTTTACTCATGGTATGTCCAATAACCAAAACATACCCTCTATTTTTTTCGAGTTCAACAAGAGTGCCAACATCAGCGTTTAACTTTTGAACTCGATCCACACATTCATGCATTAACTGTAAAGGTATTTCTTGATACATACAAAAGAAATTGGAAATGGTATTTCTTGAAAACACTTCAACCTCTTTCATGCCTATTACATCAATTAGCTCTCGTTTCAAACGTCGGAAAAGTCCCACTGGATTTGTTTCTTGCTTCATATCATGAACAAAACGTTGAAGACTGTTATGATAATTGTTTTTCTCTGAGAAAAGGTTTCGTTGGATTTTATAATCAAAAATCTCTTTAATGTACAAGAACACAACAAAAATTAAAATAACACTTAAAAAGAGCAAAAATACATGCTGAACACCCCAGTTATGATCTACAACGAGCATAACAGTTAATACAACAAGGGATGTTGGGATAATGGAAACATAGGCGTAATATCGTAATCTTCCCATCACAAAGTCTATATCAAATAACCGTTTTGCAGAAATTAAATAGATAAACACCATCGGCAGGACCATGATGAAAAGGATAGAGGCTTCCCCTGAGATGATCGGTACGCCAAACCATATATTAGGTAATAGGTATAAAAACATAAATGGTGAGAACGCCACAAATATACCCGCAATTAGATATTGAAGAATAGGTGCAAACTGTGACTTCCGATAACGTTGATTTCCATAAAAAACAATCACTAACGCTACGATTATAAATAGAAGGAATAAAAAGCCAATCAAACTTGGTACCCACAAAGGATAATAGCCTATAATAATAAATAGAGATTCAATTAATACCACTAAAATTGTGACAACCTTCATACTGCGATAGAACCATGGGGAAAACCACCGTGCATCAATCTGTCTAAAATATGCATCGATAAAATGCAGTAAATAAGCTGGCGCTATTAAGAAGGTAAATGTACAGATAACTGAAGAAATATAATCTCCTCTAGAAGATCCACTTGCAGCTAAATAGGCTAACCCAGTGGTTAACAAAAACATGATCAATCTTTTACCAGATTCATCATTTCTATTATGAATTAATATAAAAAACGAAAGAACCAACATAATCCCACTATATAAAGATGGGAAAATGATATAAAACAACCATTGATCCAAACTTACCTCATCTTCTATACGAGTAAAATGGGTGACTGAACCATCAATTAAAAACGTAATTGAACTTGCTTTTTCAACTGTCCGGAACATACTGACAGTTTGGAAATCCCCAACAGGAATGCCGTTCACTGAGAGGATCGTTGTACCTTCTTCGATTCCTTGCTTATCAGCCCAACTATGAGGGGCAATATCTGAAACCTGCCAAAGTCCTCCTCTGGTTTGATTAACATCTATACCAACATAGGGTGTTCTTAAAATAACACTTATTAAGTAGATCGATAAAAGGAGTACAAGAACAGGAAATATATAATAACGTTTAAATTGTAAGAAATCTGACTTTGCCATAAGGACATCCTCTTCACAGCTTCTTTATGTAACTATTATAGTCCTAATCATACACGTTCACTTACTTCCTTACAAACCTACCAAAAGGGGGTTTGTTTAACGAACACAAAGAAAAGCACAGGCAAATAAAAGAGTTTCATTTAAAAAACTGCTCGATCTATATGCCTGAGCTAGTTAAAACATCTATAACCTTTGTGAAAAGTTAGGCTCGAATTTTGCAGAATAACTTACACTGTTGTCAATTGCTCTTTTATTTCCTGGGTAATCTCCACAGGTTTCCCTGTTTGAGGATTGATGTGTACAATACGTCCACGTCCTGTTAAACAAACATGGTCATGCTGATTTTTGGCTAAATAATGGACATCATACGAGGTACGCCCCATACTTTCTACTTTCACATACAACCTTAACTGATCATCAAAGTATATTTGTTGATGGAAATCACATTGCAGATCACCTACAACAGGTACACTTTCCGCTTTAGAGCTTAGGTCTTCAAACATGCCTACGGACTTTAAAAACTCGATTCTAGCCTCTTCAAAATAAACAAATGGTGCTGTATTGTTCATGTGCCCAAACATATCAGTTTCAGAAAACCTTACTTTAATCGGTATGTAAAAAGAAAACTGACTCAACCATTCTTCAGCGTGATCTACGTAAGATAACTTTTTCATTTTCCTTCCCCCTTAAATATTCAAACACTTTTATAATAGTTAAATATTAACACAATGCAGAAAATTATAGTAAAAGAAAAGCCTTCCCATATAGGAAAGGCTTTTATCTACTTTATACTTTATGGTCACTTCCAAAGAAGCTCTTGAATGAATGTAAAGCAGTCTCACGGTTCATAGAAGCAATGGATGTTGTTAAAGGAATTCCTTTAGGGCAAGACTGAACACAGTTCTGAGAGTTACCACATTCAGCTAGTCCACCTTCTCCCATTAAACCTTCAAGACGTTCATTTTTATTCATAGCACCTGTTGGGTGAGCGTTGAATAAACGAACTTGTGAAATAGCAGCCGGACCAATGAAGTCAGATTTACTATTCACATTTGGGCAAGCTTCTAAGCATACACCACATGTCATACACTTGGAAAGCTCATAAGCCCATTGGCGTTTATTTTCAGCCATACGCGGACCTGGTCCAAGATCGTATGTGCCATCAATCGGAACCCATGCTTTAACCTTTTTCAAGGAATCGAACATACGGCTACGATCTACAGCTAAGTCACGTGTTACAGGGAATGTTGACATTGGTTCTAAGCGAATAGGTTGCTCTAATTGGTCTACTAGCGCTGTACAAGATTGGCGAGGCTTTCCATTAATTTTCATGGAACAAGCACCACATACTTCTTCAAGACAGCCCATATCCCAATAAACAGGAGTCGTTGCTTCACCATTTGCATTTACTGGGTTACGACGAATTTCCATAAGAGCAGAAATGACGTTCATATTTTGACGATAGGGTATATCGAACTTCTCTTCATATGGAGCAGACTCTGGATCGTCCTGTCGTGTAATAACGAGTTGTATACGTTTTTCTTCACTCATTATTTTTTACCCCCTTTGCTTTTAGAGTAGTCACGCTTACGTGGCTCGATATGAGACACATCTACATCTTCATAGCTGAATACCGGGGCGTTCTTTTCTGGATCGTAACTAGCTTTTGTTGTTTTCAACCATTCTTCATCATTACGATCAGGGAATTCAGGTTTGTAATGGGCTCCACGGCTCTCATTACGGTTATAAGCACCAAGTGTAACGACACGTGCTAACTGAAGCATGTTCTGTAATTGACGTGTAAACATAACACCTTGGTTACTCCAACGAGTCGTGTCATTAATGTTAATATCTTTGAAACGCTCTTGAAGCTCTTGGATTTTCTTATCTGTTTCAAGAAGTTTGTCGTTTTCACGAACAACTGTCACGTTGTCAGTCATCCATTCGCCTAACTCTTTATGAATTTGGTAAGCATTTTCGTTACCATTCATATTTATTAGTTCTTCAAACTTCTCTTGCTCTTCTTTTAATTTCTCATCAAATAGAGTTGAAGAAATATCTTCTGCGGATTTTTCAAGACCTTGCAGGTATTTAACTGCATTTGGTCCTGCTTCCATACCACCGAAAATGGAAGATAGAAGAGAGTTTGCTCCTAAGCGGTTCGCTCCGTGTTGAGTGAAATCACACTCACCAGCTGCGAATACCCCTGGAATGTTCGTCATTTGATCGTAATCAACATATAGACCACCCATAGAGTAGTGAACAGCAGGGAAGATCTTCATCGGTACTTTACGAGGATCGTCACCAACGAACTTCTCGTAAATTTCCATGATTCCACCAAGCTTAACATCAAGCTCTTTAGGATCCTTGTGAGAAAGGTCTAAATAAACCATGTTCTCTCCGTTAATTCCTAACTTTTGACGTACACAAACATCAAAAATTTCACGAGTTGCAATATCACGTGGAACTAGGTTTCCGTATGCTGGATATTTTTCCTCAAGGAAATACCATGGTTCTCCATCTTTATATGTCCATACACGTCCACCTTCACCACGAGCTGATTCACTCATAAGGCGAAGTTTATCATCACCAGGGATCGCTGTAGGGTGAATTTGAATGAATTCACCATTTGCGTAAATAGCACCTTGTTGATAAAGCGCAGACGCTGCAGAACCTGTATTAATAACTGAGTTTGTGGATTTACCGAAAATAATTCCAGGTCCACCTGTTGCGATAATTGTCGCATCTGATTTAAAGGCTTTAATCTCATGAGAATTCATATTCTGAGCAATAACGCCACGGCTAATTCCTTCTTCATCAATAATGGAAGATAGAAATTCCCAACCCTCATATTTCGTAACAAGGCCTGCCACTTCATGGCGACGAACTTGTTCATCTAGTGCATATAATAATTGCTGTCCTGTTGTTGCACCTGCATAAGCAGTACGGTGGTGTTGTGTTCCACCAAAACGACGGAAGTCTAACAATCCTTCAGGTGTACGGTTAAACATAACACCCATACGATCAAGCATATGTATAATACTTGGTGCTGCATCACACATAGCTTTTACTGGTGGTTGGTTCGCTAGGAAGTCTCCACCATATACTGTATCGTCAAAGTGCTCCCAAGGAGAGTCACCTTCCCCTTTTGTATCGACCGCACCATTAATACCACCTTGTGCACAAACAGAGTGAGAACGCTTAACGGGTACAAGTGAAAGTAAATCAACGTGTACGCCTGCTTCTGCGGCTTTAATGGTTGCCATTAGTCCGGCTAGTCCACCGCCAATGACTACGATGTTCTGATTACTCATTCTTAATGCTCACTCCCTTAGTTTCTCGACTAACTTGTCTAAACGATCTATTAAACCTAATAAGATATTAGGAAACGAATGCAAAAATTGCTGCAATACCAACGTAGCTTAATGCCACAAAAATCGCCATCGTTACATACGTAGCAATACGCTGTGAACGTGGATTCAATGTAATACCCCAACTTACGCAGAAAGACCATAATCCATTAGCAAAGTGGAATGTAGTTGATACCACACCGATTATGTAGAACCACAACATAAATGGATCATTTAAAATGCCTTCCATTAATGAATAATTCACTTCTACATTTCCTAATGCGTACTGAATACGTGTTTGCCATACGTGCCAAGTTACAAAGATTAATGTAATAATCCCTGAAATACGCTGTAGGTAGAACATCCAGTTACGGAAGTACCCGTAAGTTGAAACGTTGTTCTTAGACGTAAAGGCAATGTAAACTCCATAAATAGCATGGAAATAGAGTGGTATAAAGATAACGAACAGTTCTAACACCACACGGAATGGTAGGCTCTCCATAAAGTGCGCAGCATCATTAAATGCCTCTGCCCCACGCGTTGCAAAATGGTTAACCACCAAGTGCTGGATTAAGAAGATTCCAACTGGTATAACTCCTAGTAGTGAATGTAATCTTCGGTAAAAAAATTCACGATTTGCTGCCATGGTGTGACTTTTACCCCCCTCGAGTAATAAATACGTGTACATTTTCGACATTTTCAGACAATAAAGCGCTTTACCAACACGCAAAAAATAAAGGAAAAGAATTCTTTCCCTTTCATTCATCTGTTAAAATGTACAATTTGTGACATGTATATTGTACTTCTATCCAATGTAGGCGTCAAGGTATTAAGAAAAGCAATGACGACTGTTTTAATAATCCCCTACATTCGAACGAAAAATAATAATAAAAAAGGAAATCTTTCCTCTTATTATTGCGGAACTTCCTTTAACACTGTAATAATAGTGAAAGAGAGGATGAAACGACATGAATGACCAGATTGCGAAGTTATTCGATGACTTTAGGGATATCCCTTCATCGACGATAGGACATGAAATATTAAGAACTAAAGTTTTGCCTGACCTATTAGGTAAAGAAGCGGATTCTATTCTGTATTTTATAGGTCGAAACTTGGCTAAATCCTACCCTTGCTCATCATTAGATGAAATCGGCACATTCTTTGGTGCTATGGGATGGGATCACCTTTCTCTTAATAAAGAAAAGAAAAATGAGTACCAATTTACTTTATCTGGCGATTTAACAGCAAAACGTCTTACATATGAAACGAATTACTGTTTTCGATTAGAGGCTGGATTTTTAGCTGAACAAATTTCGTTAATCACGAATGAACTTGCAGAGTGTGCATACACCTGCCAACCTCGAAAAAAGACAGTAGATTTTCAAGTTGTAAAGCAATAAAATTCAATACCCTAAAGACATAGGTCTCCTGCTTCTTCTAGTATAAACAGAAAGAGTAGCTGTTATCCTTTTAAGATTAACAGCTACTCTTCTTCTTGTTCCTGTTCTAGCTCTTGTTCAGCTTCCTTTTCTCTTAAGTGATTTAACATTGTGGTCGCTACATTAGCGGGTATGCCTAACTTGGTGATATCTTCAACTGACGATTCTCTTATCTTTTGCACAGAATGGAAATGACGAAGCAACAACCTTCTTCGTTTTTCACCTACTCCAGGAATTTGATCAAGTTCAGATTGAATAACCCCTTTCCCCCTAAGTTGCCTATGGAAGGATATTGCAAATCGGTGAACTTCATCTTGAACGCGTTGAATGAGATAGAATTCTTGAGACTGACGATCCATTTCTACAATTTGGGGTGGGTCACCATATAACAATTCGCTTGTTCGGTGCTTTTCATCTTTGGCTAAGCCACATAATGGAATGTCTAATCCAAGCTCATTTTCGAGTACTTCCATGGCAGCACTCATTTGACCTTTACCCCCATCCACAAAAATAAGATCCGGAAGAGGTAAACCGTCTTTTCCCACACGTTTGTATCGCCTACGTATGACTTCACGCATCGTGTCATAATCATCCGGTCCTTCTACATCCCGAATTTTATACTTTCTGTACTCTTTCTTTTCGGGTCGACCATCTATGAACACAACCATTGCTGAAACTGGATCAGTTCCTTGAATATTTGAGTTATCAAAAGCTTCTATACGGTGTGGTGTTTCAATATGAAGCTTTTCCCCTAATTCTTCTACTGCTTTAATCGTTCTCTCTTCGTCTCGTTCAATTAGCGAGAATTTTTCTTCCAATGCAATCTGAGCATTTTTCATAGCGAGTTCTACGAGTTCTTTCTTTCGGCCTCGCATAGGAATATGAACATCTAACTCTAACAACTCTTTAAGCATGTCTTTATCAGCTCCCACAGGAACAAGAACTTGCTTGGGTTTTGGATGATTTTGATGAAGATAGAAACGTCCTATAAAGCTTAAGAAGGTTTCTTCAGCATCATCAAAAAACGGAAAGATTGATACGTCACGCTCGATAAGTTTTCCCTGACGAATAAAAAAGACTTGAACACACATCCAGCCTTTATCATAGGCATAACCAAAAATATCTCGATTAACTTGATCGTTTAAGGTCATCTTTTGTTGCTCCATAACAGACTCAATGTGTTGAATTTGGTCTCGTAGTTCTTTGGCACGTTCAAATTCAAGTTCTTCTGATGCCTTTTGCATTTTATCCTTTAAATCTTGTTTGATTTCTTTATGCCCACCATTTAAGAATCTTGTAATTTCATTAACAATATCTCGGTTTTGTTCATCTGTCACTTTGTATTCACATGGTCCAAGACATTGGTGCATGTGATAATACAAGCATACGCGGTCAGGCATTGTGTTACACTTGCGCAGTGGATACAGTCGATCAAGTAACCGTTTTGTCTCACGAGCTGCAATTACGTTTGGATAGGGTCCAAAATATTTCCCTTTATCTTTCTTCACTTTTCTGGTGACGATAAGCCTTGGATGCTTTTCGCCGGTAATCTTTAAATACGGATAACTTTTGTCATCCTTTAAAAGAACATTATATTTAGGGTCGTATTTCTTTATTAAATTCATCTCTAAAATGAGAGCTTCCATCTCTGAAGAAGTGACAATGTATTCAAAATCCACAATTTCCTGTACTAATCGTTGGGTTTTCGCATCATTAGCACCCGTGAAATAAGATCTCACACGATTCTTAAGAACCTTTGACTTTCCTACATATATTACTGTTCCATGCTTATCTTTCATAATATAACAGCCTGGCTGAGCCGGAAGTACAGCGAGCTTCTCTCTTATGTTGTCCTGCACTGATATCACTCCCCCGTTAAAGAACATCGCTCCATAAAGTGTGTCTATCTCTATAGTGTAAAGCAAATAGCGTAAGATCGCGACTATAAGGACATAGTCGTAAATATGCCCATTAAAAAACAGCCTGGAGGCCAGGCTGTTTTACTCATTAGGAATGTTTGTTGATTAATTCAACAAGTGCTTCTTTTGGTTGGAAGCCAACTACTTGATCCACAACTTTTCCATCTTTGAATAGAAGTAGTGTTGGGATACTCATTACGCCGAATTTACCAGCGGTTTCTTGGTTTTCATCAACATCTAACTTAACAATCTTCACTTTGTCGCTCATTTCAGCGTCTAGTTCTTCTAGTACTGGAGCGATCATTTTACAAGGTCCGCACCAAGGTGCCCAGAAATCTGCTAGGACAAGGCCGTTACCTGTCTCTTGTGTGAAGTTTTGATCTGTTGCCTGTACGATTGACATATGTGAATTCCTCCTCAATTACGTGTAAATCAAAATCCTTTTAAAGTATATCATTCCATACATACATACGCTAACAATCTGTTTATGTTTACTATACCCTCATTAAAAAGGATTCATGCCTAGGATTTATGAAAACACAAACTACATTAGCGTAAAACGAAGGTGCTGTAACAATTATATGTTACAACACCTAATGTGTTCCTTATGCATTCACTTTTATTTTCTTAATCTCTTCAGTCAACTTAGGGACAACTTCAAACAAGTCCCCAACGATACCATAGTCAGCAACATTAAAGATGTTTGCTTCTGGATCCTTATTGATTGCTACGATTACTTTAGAGTTAGACATTCCGGCAAGGTGTTGAATAGCACCAGAAATTCCGCATGCAATGTATAAGTCTGGTGTTACAACTTTACCCGTCTGACCAATCTGCAGGGAATAATCACAGTATTCAGCGTCTGCAGCACCACGTGATGCACCAACAGCCCCACCTAGCACTTCCGCAAGTTCCTCAAGTGGCTTAAAGCCTTCTGAACTTTTTACACCACGACCTCCAGCAACAATAACGTTAGCTTCGGATAAATCTACACCATCTGAAGTTTTGCGGATGATATCTTGAATAACTGTACGTAAGTCTTTGATATCGACATCCTTACTTGTTACATCTCCACTTCGGCTTTCGTCACGCTCTAATGGTTTAATGTTATTTGGACGGATTGTAGCAAAAATGACACCATCTGTAATGATCTTCTTCTCAAATGCTTTACCAGAGTATATTGGGCGAGTAAACACTAAGTTGTCGCCAGACTCCTCTAGGTTAATGGCATCCGAAATGAGACCGGTTTCAAGTTTGCTCGCAAGTTTAGGTGATAGGTCCTTACCAATTGCAGTGTGTCCCATTACAATACCTTCTGGGTCCTCATCTTCAATGACTGCCATGGCTGCCTGACCAAATGCATCTGAAGTATAGTTCTTTAATTGATCATCTTGTACGGTAACAACACGGTCAGCACCGTAATAGATCATTTCTTTCCCCATATCTTCAAGATTATCTGATCCAAGAAGAAGGCCTACAATTTCTCCACCTTCACTAACTGTTTTTGCTGCTGTTATTGCTTCAAATGTTACATTACGTAGTTCTCCTTCACGAACTTCTCCAATAACAAGTACTTTTCGACTCATAAAGATTCTCCTTTCAAGTTAACAATTATAGTACTTTTGCTTCGTCACGTAGTAAGGTTACAAGTTCTTTTACTTGATCATCGACTTCGCCCTCAAGAACTTTACCAGCTTCTTTTTCTGGAGGAAGGAATAGTTCAATTGTTTTCGTCTTCGGTTCTACATCATCTTCATCTAAATCAAGATCATCTAATTCAATCTCTTCAAGAGGCTTTTTCTTCGCCTTCATAATACCAGGAAGAGAAGGATAACGTGGTTCGTTTAACCCTTGTTGACATGTAACAAGTAGAGGTAGTTTTGTTTCTACTTTCTCAACGTCACCTTCTACGTCGCGCTCAATGTTAACGGTTTCACCATCGACCTTAATACTTGTAATGGTCGTTACGTAAGCAATATCTAAACGTTCAGCAAGACGAGGACCTACTTGACCACTTGCTTCATCAATCGCTACGTTACCAGCAAGAATAATATCCGCTTCTTTATCTTCGAAGAAAGCCTCAAGAATTTTAACCGTTGTAAACTGGTCGCCTTCTTCTAAGTCATCTTCGGTATTGATAAGGTAAGCTTGATCTGCTCCCATTGCTAGCGCAGTACGTAATTGCTTTTCAGCTTCCTCTTCACCAATTGTGATAACGCTTACTTCTCCGCCATGTTCATCACGCAATTGGATCGCTTCTTCTATTGCGTATTCATCGTATGGGTTAATGATAAATTCTGCGCCCTCATCTTCAATGCGGCCGCCATCAATCATAATTTTTTCTTCCGTATCAAATGTTCTTTTCAGCAATACAAAAATGTTCATCATGATACCCCCTAGTACTATTGATCTTTAAAATTTGGCTTACGTTTCTCAATAAAGGCTTGAACGCCTTCTTTAGCATCATCATTGCCGAATACTTTCCCGAACTCTTCTGCTTCTTCTAGCTGACCCTTTTCATAAAGCGATGTATTCGTGTATGGGATCAGTCGCATAATAGCTTGAACAGAAGGTCCACTTTTAGCGGCAATTTTCCCTGCAAGTTTCATAGTTTCTTCTTCTAATTGTTCTTGAGGTACTGCTTTATTTGCTAAACCCAATGAAGCTGCCTCCACTCCACTTATCGGCTCGCCTGTTAAAATCATTTCATAGGCTTTAGGCTGACCAACATAGCGAGGAAGTCGTTGCGTCCCAGCAAAACCAGGAACAATACCTAAAGAAAGCTCAGGTAATCCTAGTTTGGCATCTTCGGTTACGATACGCATGTGACAAGACATGGCTAACTCGAGGCCGCCTCCTAGTGAAGCTCCATGAATTGAAGCGATTACAGGAATATGGAAGTTTTCAATTCGATTAAAAAGTTCTTGTCCTTGTCTTGATAGTTTACTATATTCACTTTCTTCCTGTAGGGAAGTGAATTCCTTGATATCAGCCCCTGCTGAGAAAAATTTCCCTTCTCCTTTTAAAACCACAGCTTTGTATGTTGGATCATCTTGTATGCGATCAAGCGCAGTGGATAAATCCTTTAAAATATACGAAGCTAACGCATTGGCTGGTGGACTCTGAACAGTAAGTACAGCAACATTTCCTTGTGCTTCAAAGTGCAAGTAGTCCAAAATGTAATCCTCCCTTATCCCTTATTTTTGAGCTAATCCATTTATAAAGAGTTCATGGATTTCCTTCGCTTTCTTCATTAAATCATACTTTTGATCATTCATCACCCAATTTGTGACTGTTTCATCTAAAGTACCGAAAATCATCTGTCGGATTATGCGTAGATCAAGGGAAGAATCGAATAAATTTTCATCCATGCCCTCTTGCACGATTTGGTCAATAAGTTCTAAATATGGTTTTAATACATCATTGATCATAAGGCGTAGTTCCTTGTTGGATTGGCGTAATTCCAACTGAGTCACAATGGCTAAATGGTGATTTTTTGTTAATTGACTATAATGCATTTCAATTAACGTTAGTAGTTTCTGTTTTGCATTGGATTTGGTTTTAATCTCATCTTCAATGCTACTAATAAACTCTCCCATCTTTTCTTGGAAAAGAGAGACGAGAATGTCTTCTTTGTTTTTAAAATATAAATATATGGTGCCATCAGCAACGCCTGCTTTTTTGGCAATCTTGGATACCTGTGAAGAATGGTATCCATTTTCAGCAATCACCTCTACGGCTGCATCTATAATTTGGTTATACTTCGGTCGATTCTTCTTCATCTTGATCCCCTTACTGCATTTAAAGTCATAAACAATAGCAAAAAATGAATGAATGGTCATTCACTCTCATTTTACAAAAACCCATTTCCGTTGTCAATTCACCAGGGGACTTGTCCTAAACTGTTGAAAAGAAAACTTGCCGATTGGCAAGCCTTTTAAGGCGCAGACAGAGGCTTAGTTGCACTTATACTTCATTCTTTCAAAATTTTCACTACGTCGAATTGCTTCTTTGCTAAAATTTTATAGTTTCTTAACGTGCAAAGAAAAAGAGCACGAGGCTCAAATGGTTTTTTCATTTGCTTGAGCTTGTTTTTCTTTTTCTTCATCTACTAAAGCTCTGCGAAGAATTTTACCAACTGCTGTTTTAGGTAACTCATCTCTAAACTCATAAATATGAGGAACTTTATAGGCTGCTAAATGCTTACGGCAGAATGCATTCAACTCTTCTTCAGTTAACTGGTAGCCTTCTTTAAGAACAACATATGCTTTAACTGTCTCTCCTCTGTATGGGTCGGGGATGCCAGCTACTACAACTTCTTGAACTGCTTCATTTTCATACATGACTTCTTCTACTTCTCTAGGATAGATATTAAATCCACCTGCGATAATCATATCTTTTTTCCGATCCACAACGTAGAAGTAGCCTTCTTCATCCATATAACCTAAATCACCTGTAAGGAACCAACCATCTTTCATCACTTGGTCCGTTTCTTCAGGACGGTTCCAATAGCCTTTCATAACTTGAGGGCCTTTAACAGCAATTTCCCCAACTTCACCAACATCAACTTCCTCAAAAGTATCTGGTGTCACAATTTTAGAATCTGTATCCGGCCAAGGAACACCAATGCTTCCACTTAATCGATCAGCATATACAAAGTTTGAATGGGTGACAGGTGATGTTTCAGTTAGTCCGTATCCCTCTACTAGTTTACCATCTGTAACTTTTTCAAACTGTTCTTGAACTTCAGCTGGTAAAGGTGCAGAGCCACTGATACAAGCTTCAACCGAAGATAGATCATATTTTTTTAATGTTGGATGGTTTAATAATGCAATGTAGATTGTAGGTGCTCCAGGAAACAGAGTTGGTTTCTGTTTCTGTATGGTTTTAAGAACATCCTCTACTTCAAACTTCGGAAGTAATACCATCTTAGATGCCATCATAATGGATAAATTCATAACAGCTGTCATTCCATATACATGGAAGAAAGGGAGCACTCCTAGCACAATCTCTCGCCCTTTTTCTGTTTTGTACAGCCAATTTTGACTCATTTGAGTGTTTGCTACTAAATTATAATGTGTAAGCATAACACCCTTTGGAAAACCAGTTGTTCCACCTGTGTACTGAAATAAGGCTAAATCTTCCTTAGGTGATACATCCACTTCTTTTACGTTACCGGTTCCTTCCTCGAGTACACGTTTCCAAATATGTGTGCCATCTGCATGTTCAGGATGTACCACTATACCGTTTTGTTTCTTCTGAATGAAAGGATAGATGAGGTTTTTAGGAAAAGGTAGGTAATCTTTGATGCCTGTTACAATAACATGCTGTAGGTCAGTATTTCCTTTTACATTCGAAACTTTCGGATATAACAAGTCTAGACAAAGAATCATCTTTGCGCCAGAGTCTTTCAGTTGGTACTCTAACTCACGCTCCATGTAGAGCGGATTGGTTTGAACAACGATACCACCTGCCATTAATACTCCGTAATAACCAATGACGGATTGTGGAGAGTTCGGAAGCATAATCGATACCCGATCTCCTTTTTCTAACCCTAAATCCTGCAAATAGCTAGCAAATGCTTTCGTCTGATCATATAGCTCTTCATATGTTAGCTCTTTCCCCAGAAAATGAAGCGCTTTCTTTTTCGGGAATTCTTCAGCAGTTTCTTGAAAAAATACGTGCAACGGTTTTTCGTCATACTCAATCGTTGGCGAGATCTCTTCAGGATAATGCTTTACCCAAGGACGCGCATTTAACTCACTCATACAGTTACCCCCTTTATGATTATAGACCTACTTCTATTATAACCATTATGACTGAATATTTGAAATATTAATTATTCAATGGGGAAAAATGGTTAGATTTTAATAAATATTGATGAAATTTTTCAAATAAGAATGATAGTGTTATGGCAGGAATGTTGAATAAGGTGTGGAGTGGTTCCGTTGCGTTTATGCAGAGCGGCGGGCTGTGGAACGGGTGGCGTTCCTGCGGACGAACTATCGAGCCTCCTCAGTCACTCTGTTCCCTGCGGGGTCTCGCTAGCCCGTTTGACCGCTGGAGTCAACCCGTTCCACAGCCCACCTTAGCCGAATGGTGAATAACGAAACCGCAGCTATCGTACGGTTTTCTGACTTTGAATTTGTGGTTATATCATTTTGCATTCAAGTGACCTAAAGCTTTATATGTAGAGGGTTTTAGGATCTGAAATACAGTTTCCTTAAGATTGAAATCAAACGATCTCAGCTATGGGTCCGTTAATCTACATACCAGCAAAGGGGTGAGGGAAACGGCAAACTCCCGCGGTAGAAAGGGCGGACGAGATCCCGCAGAGAGCTTGCGAACGAGGAAGCTCGGCCGGTCTTCCGCAGGAGTATTGCCGTTTCACCGATCCCCTTACTCTCGCAAAAGCAACGGACCTCCACCACAATATATCTCGATTTCAAGTCTTCAAGATAAGGGGGCTTTAAGAGAATAAAAAGAGCACTGAATTGATTTACAATTCAATGCTCGTTCAGCTCTACAACATCAAATATATAACTCCAATAATAACAAACAAAGCCGAAACGACCCCTAACACTTTTGCTAAGGTTTCCACGTTGTGCTCTCTCCCTTATCCAATATTTGATCCAATCACAAATGATAGACCAACAGAAATAATCATAGCAATAAAACCTACAGCTCTATTGTCTTTTTCGATTTCTTCATCAATTCGAAAGCTTGGCGTTAAAAATTCAAAAATAAAATAACCAAATAAGAGTAAGACGAATCCGAATAGTCCCCACCCCATACTTTGTAGCAAAGTATCATTGTGTTGAATGGAGTAACGGAAAATATTCGATATACCAAAAATTTTACCACCAGTCGCCATAGCTACAGAAAAATTTCCCTGTTGAATCTGTTCCCAGTTGCTGTATTTCGTTACGATTTCAAATATCGCTAAAAACACAACACCACACAGTACCGCCACACTATAGCTAGCTGCCGTTTCAATGAGTGGATGCTCCCAAAAATCCATGCGTGCCCTCCCCTTTATTTAACGTCATCCTATGTACATAACAAGAAACACCGATATCCACCTTAATAGGTGAATATCGTATTTCTATTCTTAACCTAACTCTAAAACGGTTACGCCTCCGCCACCCTCGTTCATTCCACCAGATCGAGAGGACTTAATTGAACGGTGCTTTTTCGCATATTGTTCAACTGCATTTCGTAAAGCCCCAGTTCCTTTACCATGGATAATTGAAACTTTCGGATATCCTGCAAGTAATGCATCGTCTAAATACTTTTCTAATCGACGCAGTGCTTCATCATAACGCTCTCCACGTAAATCAAGCTCAGGTTTTACATGGTGGCTTGAACCTTTAACCGTCGCCATTGGTTTTTCCTTTAAAGGTTCCTCGCGCTTGATAAACTCAAGGTCTTTCGCTTTCACTTTCATTTTCATAATTCCTAGCTGAACTTGGAATTCTTTATCACTTACTTTTTCAGCAATGTGTCCAGTTCGGTCTAAGGAAAGTACTTTCACTTCATCCCCAACTTGTAATTCAGGTTGGGTTTGTTTGGCTTTTGGTTGTTTGTCTTGTTTAACTTGTTTCTTTGCCAGCTCTGGTTGAGCCTCATCAAGCATCTTTCTAGCTTCAATCCATTCATGTTCTTTCATGTCCGCTTGATTTTTCATCTGACGCATTTCAGAAACAATTTCTTCGGCTTCATGTCGAGCTTTTTCAATGGCTTTCTGAGCCTTTTCTTCAGCCTTTTTATAGAGCTCTTCACGTTTAGCTTCAAAATCTGCCCACTTTTGTTCAAGCTCTCGGTGCATGTCTTGAGCTTCTTGAAGAAGGTTTTCAGCTTCCTCATAATCTTTTTCGGCTCCGCGCTTGGATTCTTCAAGTGAAGCGATCATATTCTCAACGCTTTTAGAGTCTGTACCCATATGCTCTTGAGCTTTTTCAATTACATTTTCTCGTAACCCTAATCGGCGTGAAATCTCAAATGCGTTACTTCGACCAGGGACGCCAATTAATAAACGATATGTTGGTTTTAACGTTTGAATATCAAACTCAACAGAAGCATTAATGACACCTTCGCGATTATAGCCATATGCCTTCAGTTCAGGATAATGTGTCGTGGCGATAACACGAGCGCCACGGCTTACTACATCGTCTAAAATAGACATCGCTAACGCCGCACCTTCTTGAGGGTCTGTTCCTGCTCCAAGCTCATCAAAGAGAACAAGAGATTTATGATCAACCTTGCTCAAAATATCCACAATGTTGGTCATATGAGAAGAGAACGTACTCAAGGACTGTTCAATCGACTGTTCATCTCCAATGTCAGCAAATATGTTATCAAATACCGTCATCTCACAGCCATCTTGAGCTGGAATCTGTAATCCTGATTGAGCCATTAATGAACATAGTCCAACCATTTTTAGCGTTACGGTTTTACCACCCGTATTAGGGCCTGTAATTACAATGGAGGAAAAGTCTTCTCCTAAATCTACGTCATTCGGAACGACTTCATCTTCTTCGATAAGGGGGTGTCTTGCCTGTCTCATTTTGATAATACCTTGATCATTAATACCAGGCATGGCACCACGCATGTCTTTTCCTAAACGAGCTTTTGCGAACATGAAGTCCAGTTGAGCTAACACTTCAACATTTTGATAAAGAAATCCTTCATCTGCTGCAATACGTTCTGAAAGCTCGATTAAAATACGTTCTACTTCATGTTTCTCTTGAACCTTAGCTTCCTGTAAAGAGTTATTTAACTCTACGATTGCTTGAGGTTCCATAAATAACGTCGCACCAGAAGCTGATTGGTCATGAACAATTCCGCCAAAATTACCACGATACTCCTGTTTTACAGGTAAAACGTAACGATCATTTCGAATCGTAATAATCGCATCAGAAAGCATTTTGCTTTTCGACTTTGTCCACCCTTCTAATTTATCTCGTACACGACCTTCAAATGTTCTGATTCTGGAACGCAAAGTACGGAGCTTTTCAGAAGCTCCATCCATTACTTTTCCATTCTCATCAATACGGTTTTTAATCGTTCGCTCCAAGTCACTCAACGGAACAATTTGTTCTACAAGCTCAAGCATAATAGGGATCTCGACATCCTCTATCTCTTCTATGAATTTTTTCATCTGCTTGCCACCATAAATGGTGCTTGCAACATCCATACATTCTTCAGGCTGTAGCATGCCACCAACCGATGCGCGCTTAATGTTTGGACGAATATCAGATACGCCTCCCAGAGGAACATGACCTTTTAAGCGGAAAATATGAGCCGCTTCATCTGTATCCTTTTGCCACTTGCGAACCTCATCGACATCAGTAGATGGTTTTAATTTTTTTGCCTGTTCTTTCCCTAAGGAAGAAGAGGCTTGTTCTGCTAATTGCTCAATAATTTTTTTATATTCTAATACATGATAGATACGATCATTCATGACTTTTACCCCTTTGTTACTTCTTTACCTGCCTTCTTTCAAATCATGCAGGGAGCTAGCTGTCACTAAGTAACACTATTCATTTGAACTGTTAAAAAAGTCTTCAAGCTGCTGCTTTGTCCAAGTATTTAATACATTTTCTTTACGAAGCATTGCTTTCCGACCAACTCCCACACCAATCTCCATATGTTCTAGCATTGGGTAGTTGTGGGCATCTGTATTAATTGAAATATACACACCTTCATCTTGTGCCTTCTCTAAGTATTGCCAAGAAAGGTCTAAACGATTTGGATTTGCATTCAATTCCAATGCTGTATTAGTCTCTTTCGCTCTCTGAATAAGCTGGTCAATATCTACACTGTAACCATCCCGACGCCCAATAAGACGACCTGTTGGATGGGCGATAAGGTTCACATGTGGACATTCAAAAGCACGATCGAGACGTTTCATAATCTCTTCCTGAGACTGATTAAAGTTAGAGTGAATCGATGCAATCACAAAGTCCATCTCTTCTAAAAACTCATCAGAGAAATCAAGTGTGCCATCAGGCTTTATATCCATTTCAATACCAGCAAAAATATAAAAATCATCATAAGATTCATTTAACTTATCAATTTCTTCTCTTTGTTTACGAAGACGGGTTTCATCTAGTCCATTGGCAACACGTAAATACTTCGAGTGATCGGTAATCGCGATATATTCATACCCTTTTTCACGTGCACGCTCAGCCATTTCTACTAATGATTGAGCACCGTCACTCCATGCTGTGTGCATATGAAGATCTCCACGAATATCTTTATGCTGCAATAAGGATACTTCTTGACGAAATGCTTCTACTTCCCCATTGTTTTCCCGAACCTCGGGAGGTATAAAATTCAGGCCAAAATGAGCGAAAAAATCCTCCTCAGATGAGAATGTCTTCACTTCTCCTGTTTCACTATTTTCTACTCCATACTCGCTAATCTTTTCACCTTGATCCTTGGCAAGCTGACGCATAGCCACATTATGATCTTTAGAGCCTGTAAAGTGGTGGAGTGTTGTTGGAAATTCTTCAGGTTTCACAAGCCTGAAATCTACGCCGATGTCATACCCCTCAGAAAGAACTAGAGATACTTTCGTTTCTCCTTGAGCCACGACCTCTTTAATATTATCAATTCCTAACAGTTGATCACGTACCTTTTCAGGATCATTTGTAGATAAAATAAAGTCGATATCTTTTATAGTCTCTCTCATACGCCTCAAGCTACCCGCTCGGGAGTATTGTTCAATGCCCTTTATATCTTCCAGGTACCCCTCGATCTTTTCTGCAAGCGGGAGCATAACCGCAATAGGTAAACGTTCAGGTCGTTGATTGGCTTCCTCTAAGGTTTGCAGAATTTTTTCTTCTGTCTTTTTACCAAAACCACTAAGCTGTTGTACTTTTCCTTTTTCACAAGCTTCTTTTAACGAGGTAGCATCCGTTACACCTAGTTCTTGATACAACTTAGCTAATTTCTTCCCACCAAGACCTTGAAGCTGTAGCAATGGAATCAACCCTGCTGGTACTTCCTGCTCTAATTGGGTAAGCGTTTCAGATTCACCTGTTTCAATAATTTCTTGAATCACAGCTGCGGTACCTTTTCCAATGCCATTCATTTTCGTGAAATCGTCTATTTCAGATAAAGAACGATCATCTGATTCTAAGGCTTGGGCTGCTTTTCGATAAGCAGAAATCTTAAAAGGATTCTCCCCTTTTAACTCCAAGTACACAGCAATTTGTTCTAATTTTTTTATAAGTTGTTTTTTATCAACCTTCATCTTGTTCACCTGCTTTACATTAATAAAGAAAAAACTTCTCCAAAAAAGAGAAGTTATTGATTAAAATGCTCTGAGACATGTTCAAACCACATCGTTTTGATTTGTTCAGAAAATAAAGGTGTATGCTCGATCATAGTCTGTGCAACAAATGAGTTATCAATAAGGTCTTGAACAAACTCAATCGGCACAAGTGCAGCTAAATATAAAAAGATAAATACAATAAAGTACATCTCGATCAAACCAAGACCTGCTCCTAAAAGGCCATTAAAAGACTTTATTAATGGTAAGTCTGCTAGGAAATCTAGCATTGATGCTACGATTTGTAGAATGATCTTTACACCAAAAAATAGTGCAGCAAACGCTACGGCATGGTAGAATGCTCCCTCTAATGGTAGAGAGTTCAGAAATACAGCCCATGCTTGATCCTCCGGTAAGTCTGGGTATGGGAGCCATAACTCCAGCTTCGGAGCCAAATCATCATAGTAAATGACTGCGAAAATAAAAGCTATAATAAACCCAGTCATATGGAAGAGTTGTAGGACAAACCCTCTTCTCATTCCAATAAAAAACCCTAAAATTAAGATAGCAATTAACAGTAAATCAATCATTATTCAAACGATCCTCATCTTTCCTTTTAGAATCAATTACTTCCATGTACTCTTCTTTCAATTTCACATAGTCATTCATGGTGTTTACTGCAGTTAGAACAGCTAGTTTTGCTGTATCTAAACCTGGGTTCGTCTCTTTCATTTCACGCATTTGTTGGTCAACGAGACTAGCAACCATTCTTATATGGTGGGCTGGCTCGTCTCCCTTAATTGTATAAAGTCGATTATGTATCTCTACTGTCGTGCGATTTTTGTCAGATTGCGACACGGAGAAGCCCCCTCATTCACAATAGAATCCTAAACTTAATATTAACATGAAGAAGTTATATAAAGAAAGCATTGTTATGTATTCCTCTTCATGTTCAGCTTCAAACGTATTTCTGATATACTGTAGATTACATGTAAAACGATCGTGTTTAAGCTCCATTCTTTCACTGGAAGCTGCAAGAGAACATCGTTTAAAAGGAGTTCAGTCTATGTCACAAACCGTATTACAACTTCCACAAAACAACATCTACAATATGAAAGATTACTATAAACCACAGTTAAAGGCAAAAGTTCCACAAGGAGCTATCTTCTCAGCAAAAGTTGAAGGCTGTTCCATCACTGCCTATAAATCTGGTAAAGTGTTATTCCAAGGGCCTCGTCACTTCGAAGAATCAGGAAAATGGGGGAGCAATTCATCCGCTTCAGGTGGTTCAACTAAAAAGAAACCAGCTCCTACCTCTTCTCCTTATGCTCCACCTAAGTCTTTATACAAATCCTCACACGTAGGATCTGATGAAGCAGGTACAGGAGATTATTTTGGTCCCATTACAGTCGCCTGCGCATATGTGAAAGAAGACCAAATTGATGAATTAAAACGGATCGGTGTGCGTGACTCAAAGGATTTAAATGATCCTCAAATTCAACAAATTGCTCAGCGTATCGTTAAGATGGGGATTCCGTATTCTTTAGTTACGTTAAATAACGAGAAATATAATGAGTGGCAACAAAAAGGTTGGTCCCAAGGAAAAATGAAAGCGATGCTTCACCACACAGCTTATAATAAACTACTCAAAAAAATCTCCCCAACAAAGCCTGAGGGATGGATCATTGACCAATTTGCCGAACCGAATGTGTATAAAAAACATCTTCGAACAGAGAATCAAACACTTCAAGAGAACGTGTACTTCTTGAAAAAAGCTGAATCCTACTCTATTGCTGTAGCTGCAGCTTCTATCATTGCACGTACTCAATTTGTGATGCAGATGGATAAACTTTCTGAAAAAGCCGGTATGGAACTTCCTAAAGGTGCTTCTAAGAAGGTAGACCAAACAGCTGCAAGACTTATGGAAAAAGAGGGTACTGATGCAATAGGACAGTACGCGAAGGTCCATTTTGCTACAACTGAAAAAGCTTTAAATTATATGAAACGCTAGTCCATTTGGGGCTAGCGTTTTTATAATGAAATGATATTCAGGCGGTTTTCAAGAGGATACGGGCACTCGTAGGCTATTTTCAGGAGATGAGCCGGAGTGTTCAGGGGGTAGTAGCCAATGTACGAGCGATAAACTGTCGAATTCGAGCGATTGACTGCAAATGCAGGCGATTTATAAAAATCCCGCCCACAAACTCAATCGTGGACGGGATTTCAACTAGTTAACCTCTTAATTCAGCATTATAGTCTGCTTTAACTTTTTCTAGAATTGCATTGTGTGCTTCTTCTACCTCTTCATCCGTTAGAGTACGTGTCGGATCAAGATAACGAAGGCTGAATGCTAACGACTTCTTACCTTCTGGTAGATGTTCGCCTTGGTAGAGGTCGAATACTAAAGCGTGCTGTACAAGTGGTTGACCTGCTTCAAGAATAGACTTGCGTAGGTCTCCCGCTTTCACATCGTTATCTACAACAAGCGCGATGTCACGACTTACGGATGGATGACGAGGAATTGGTGTGTACGATTCTTCGTCTGATACAGCTGCGAATAGTGCTTCTAAATCAACATCATACACATACGTTTCTTTTAGGTCATATTCTTTTTGTAATGCTGGATGAAGTTGACCTAGATGACCGATTGCTTTTCCATTCAGTTCAATTATAGCTGTACGGCCTGGATGCATACCTTCTACTTTTGCTTGCTTATAAGTGATCTCAGACTCAAGATCTAATAGGTCGAATAAGCCTTCTAAAATTCCTTTTAGCACGTAGAAGTCAACGTTTTTCTTTTCTTGTTGCCATGGATGAGATACCCAGCTCCCTGTAAGTACACCAGAAAGACGCTCTTCTTCGTTTGGTTGCTTCGTTAAGATGGATTCCTCTGATACATAAATCGATCCAATTTCATAAAAGGCAACGTCTTGTTGCTTACGAGCAATGTTATAAGAAGCAGAAGCTAAAAGCTCTGGTACCATGCTTAAGCGTAAGTGACTGTGCTCTTCACTCATAGGCATCGCCAAATGAACTGGACGTAAATCCTCCGTTTTCACATCAGGACTGATGAGCATTTGAGCACGTTCTTCAGTCGTTAATGAGTACGTAATGGCTTCAGATAATCCTGCACCTTCAAGGTAATGACGAACTTTTCTACGAAGGGACTGGTGCTTCGTTAACCCTCCTGCATTACCTTCTCCACCAGGCATAGTGAATGGAATATCATCATAACCATACATACGCCCGATTTCTTCTACCATATCTTCAAAGATCGTAATATCGCCACGACGAGTTGGAATGCTCACTTCAAACTCTTCTCCATTTTGGTTATAAGAAAAACCTAGCTTACGAAGAATATCTTGAATATGTTCATCCGTCATATTTGTTCCAAGTACATGGTTCATACGGGATGTTGTAATTGTAACGACTGCTTCCTCATAAGAAAGTTCGTCATGATCCACTACACCTTCAAGAACCTCACCATTTGCATATTGAGAAAGCAGTTGTGCAGCACGTAAACCAGCACGTTTCACGCGATCTGGGTCTACAGCTTTTTCAAAACGGACAGATGACTCACTACGTAAACCGTGATCTTTCGAAGCTTTTCTTACGGTTTGTGGATCGAAGTAAGCTGCTTCTAACAGAACAGATGTAGTACCTTCATGTACCTCAGAGTCAGCTCCACCCATAACCCCAGCAATCGCTACGGGGTCTTTACCATTGGTAATGACAAGATGATCTGAAGAAAGTGTACGTTCTTCATCGTCTAACGTTTTGATCGTCTCACCTTCTTGTGCTCGACGAACAACAACCTCTTTACTGCCAAAACGATCATAGTCGAATGCGTGTAATGGCTGACCATATTCAAGTAATACGTAGTTTGTGATGTCGACGACGTTATTGATCGGACGAATGCCTGACGCTACAAGGCGGTTACGCATCCATAATGGCGATGGGCCAACCTCAATGTTACGAATAACCATTGCACCATAATAAGGATTTAAGTCAGTCGCATCTACCTTAACAGATACTTCCTCGCTAGCTTTCTGATCCGTGATTTGAACATCTTCATTTGGAAGTTTAACGTCTGTGTCTAGCATAGCTGCAACTTCATAAGCTACACCTAACATGCTTAAAGCGTCGGAACGGTTAGGTGTTAGACCCAGCTCTAAAATCACATCATCAAGATTTAATAGAGATGTTGCATCTGCTCCTACTTCAGCATCTGTATCTTCAGGAAATACGAAAATTCCATCTTCATATTCTTTTGGAACATATTTCGAATCAATGCCAAGCTCTTGAAGAGAACAAATCATACCGCTTGATTCTTCCCCGCGCAGCTTCGCCTTTTTAATTTTGAAATTGCCAGGTAAAACAGCTCCAGGTTTCGCAACTGCTACTTTTTGACCCTGTGCAACGTTTGGAGCACCACACACGATCTGTAGCGTTTCGTCCCCCACATCAACCTGACATAGGTTTAATTTATCTGCATTTGGGTGCTGAGCGCACTCTTTCACATAACCGACAACGAGGTGTTCAATCGGTTCACCAAAAGGCTCGACACCTTCAACTTCAATACCCGTTTTTGTAATTTTTTCTGCTAAATCTTCAGGAGTTAATCCTTGAAGATCCACGTATTGTTTTAGCCAATTTAATGATACAAACATTGTGGTTTCTCCTCCTTACGCCTTATGGAATTGGTTTAAGAATCGGACATCATTTGTGTAGAAATGACGAATATCATCGATACCGTATTTCAACATCGCAATACGTTCAGGTCCCATTCCAAAAGCAAATCCAGTATATTCTTTCGGATCATAACCTGCCATTTCGAGTACGTTCGGGTGTACCATACCTGCACCTAAAATCTCGATCCAGCCAGTTCCCTTACATACAGAACAACCTTCTCCTCCACACATCTTACAGGAGATATCCATTTCCACAGACGGCTCTGTAAATGGGAAGAAGCTAGGACGCAAGCGGATTTCACGTTCTTCCCCAAACATTTGCTTAGCGAACGCATTTAATACGCCTTTTAAGTCACTCATGCGGACATGTTTATCAACAAGAAGTCCTTCAATTTGCGTGAACTGGTGAGAGTGTGTCGCGTCATCTGTATCACGACGATATACTTTACCAGGGCAAATGATTTTAACGGGCCCTTTTCCTTCATGCTTTTCCATCGTACGAGCTTGCACCGGTGAAGTGTGTGTACGCATTAGAATCTCCTCAGTAATGTAAAAGGAATCCTGCATATCGCGTGCTGGGTGACCTTTTGGAAGATTTAGTGCTTCAAAGTTGTAGTAATCTGCTTCTACTTCAGGTCCTTCAGCTACCTCAAAGCCCATTCCAATGAACAGGTCTTCAATTTCTTCAATAAGGTTTGTTAACAGGTGTGGTCCACCAGTTGGTGCGGGACGCCCTGGAAGCGTAACATCAATCGTCTCTTCCTCAAGTTGCTTTTCTAGAGCCTCATTTTCAAGCTTTTGCTTTTTTGTCTCAATTGCGGTTGCAATTTCTTCACGAACGTCATTCGCAAGTTGACCAATGACAGGGCGTTCTTCTTTAGGAAGTTTGCCCATCCCTTTAAGCACTTCTGTAATTGGACCTTTTTTGCCCAGATATTGTACTTTAACATCTTGTAATGCTTTTACTTCATTTGCTTCTTCAACTTGTTTTAAGGCATCGGCTTTCAGTTCTTGTAACCGTTCTTGCATTGGTATATCCTCCTTTTATAAGTTCAGTTTTTTGACATATAAAAAAGTCCCATCCCTAAAAAAGGGACGAGACTTGTAAGTACGTTTCGCGGTACCACCCTTGTTGACACTACACGTATGCAGTGCCCACTTCATCATTGATAACGGAATTCAAATCCGGAAACACGATTACTCATGCCTGATGAGGTCCCCGTGTCAGCTCCAGAGTGAAATTCAATGATTCCAACGATAGAAATGCTTTCAGTCCATGGCATTCCCTCCCTGCATTCGTTTGGGTGGTAATCATTTACTTGCTCTTTCAACGCTTATTGTTATGTCGTTATTGTTTTATTATAGAAAAGCAAAAGCCATCATGCAAGCCTAGTTCCGTAAATAATACATTAAAATTCCGGAAGCAATCGCTACATTAAGGGACTCAGCTTGTCCAAAAATCGGTATCGTAACACTTTGATCAGCGAACTGAAGGTACTCTTCCTGAACACCAGCTCCTTCGTTTCCTACAAGTAGAGCTACTGGGGAGGTAGGTTCTACTGTATGATACTCATTGGCATTTTTTAAGGACGTTGCCCAGATTGATAAACCTTTATCTTTGATATAAGGTAACCATTCTTTTAGATCACCTTGAAAAACAGGGATATGAAAGATGGAACCTTGAGTAGAACGAAGCGCTTTGTCATTGTAAGGATCAACCGTTCCTTTGCCAGCAATGATCGCATCAAAACCAGCCGCATCAGCCGTTCGAATCAAAGTACCCAGATTACCTGGATCTTGAATGGCATCAAGTACTAAAACCCTTGAAAAATTTCCCCATTCAGGCTCTCTCATATTTATAACGGCTGCTACACCTTGTGGATGTTCCGTTTCGGTTATAGCGTTAAACACCTCATCAGTTACGCTAAACCATTTGTACGACTGCCATTCATTCGGTAAATCTACATCTTCTCGTACAATGATTTCTTTTACGTCCCATGAACTGTTAACGGCTTCTTCCACAAGGTGAAAACCTTCTACCATAAAGCTTTGCTCTTTTTCTCGGTCCCGTTTTTTTTGGAGTTTTCTCCAACTTTTAACGGTTTTATTTTGTACGGAGGTAATCATTAGTAATCATTCCTTTTTCATTCGTTCCGTCCGTTGTTTTTCCTTTACTATCATACATATTTCGATTTGCGGTGGTCAAACTATTCTTAACGGATGTTAGAGAAAAGAGGTGGAACAATGAACCTAAATTTACGTAATGCGATTCTGTCGAATGTATCCGGTAATGACCAAGATCAGCTTGAAGCAACAATTCTTGACGCTATTGATAGCGGTGAAGAAAAAATGCTCCCAGGTCTTGGTGTGCTTTTTGAACTTATTTGGAAAAATGCCGATGAGTCCGAAAAGCAAGATATGTTAGAAACGCTTCAAGAAGGCGTTCAGAATGCAAAGTAATCATGAAATTCTTTAAAATTTAAAGCCATCGTTCCCATTGGGAGCTGGTGGCTTTTTTAGATATAGTATGGGCGATATGCCTGAGGAATAGACTTGTTTCTGATTTATTCAATTAAATGGCAGTTATGTTGAAGACTTGAAATTGAGAGGAGTCCGTTGCTTTTGTGTAATTTGTTCCGGTCAGTGAAACGGCAAGCCTGTTGTGGAAGAAAAGCCGAGCCTCCTCGTGCCTGCGGGGTCTCGTCTTCCCTTTGTTACCACGACAGTTTGCCGTTTCCTTCCCTCCACGCGATTATG